>NZ_CP051666.1:147500-861250 GCF_012848475.1 Marinobacterium sp. LSUCC0821 | reverse complement strand
TCACAACTCGCGTATGGCGATGGGTGTGAAGCTTGCAGATAAAGTGCGTCG
The DNA here is from genome assembly GCF_012848475.1 of Marinobacterium sp. LSUCC0821. Classification (NCBI taxonomy): domain Bacteria; kingdom Pseudomonadati; phylum Pseudomonadota; class Gammaproteobacteria; order Oceanospirillales; family Oceanospirillaceae; genus Marinobacterium; species Marinobacterium sp. LSUCC0821. Next base: position 861,199 of record NZ_CP051666.1, on the reverse strand, counting down.
TGAGCGTCCAGATCACGATATTGATGTGATCATGCCGATACCAGACACCAGCCGTACGGCGGCACTGGAGATGGCTAAGAGCTTGGGTGTTACCTACCGTGAAGGCTTTATCAAGAACCGTTACATCGGTCGTACCTTCATCATGCCGGGACAGACTCAGCGTAAGAAGTCGGTGCGCCAGAAACTCAACCCTATCTCTGTAGAGTTCAAAGGTAAGGTTGTAATGCTGGTAGATGACTCTATCGTGCGCGGTACAACATCGGCACAGATCGTCGAGATGGCTTATCAGGCGGGTGCACGTAAGGTCTACTTTGCATCAGCAGCGCCTGAAGTTCGTTTCCCGAACGTATTCGGTATCGATATGCCAAGCGCACAGGAGTTAATTGCTCATGGTCGTACCCCCGAAGAGGTGGGTGAGGCGATCGGATGTGATTGGATGCTCTATCAAGATCTTGAAGATCTAAAAGATTGTGTGACTCAGTTCAACTCATCGATTCGTGAATTCGATACCTGTGTATTTGATGGTGAGTATGTAACGGGCACTGTAACTCGCGACTACCTCGACAGCATCAATGCTAAGCGAAATGATGATGCGAAGGCGTCACGCGAAGATGAAGCAGATCAGGGAAATGAGTCTGCTAACCTACATAAAGCGTTCTAAGGAATAGAGATGGCGCGTAAAGGCTTTGAACGACCAGAACGAATTCAGTTCAATGATGATGGCTATGAGCTAGATACATTGGCGGTTCGTGCAGGTCAGTACCGCAGTGAAGAGGGTGAGCACTCAGATGCTATTTACCCAACCTCGAGCTTTGTCTACAGCTCGGCACGTGAAGCTGCGGCAACCTTTGGTGGTGATGAAGAGGGGAATATCTACTCACGCTTCACTAATCCAACGGTTCAAGCGTTTGAGCGTCGTATTGCAGCACTAGAGGGTGGTGAGCGTGCAATCGCAACTGCCTCTGGTATGGCCGGCATCATGAGCCTTTGTCTCTCATTGATGAAGCATGGAGATCATGTGGTCTGCTCGCGCTCCGTTTTTGGTTCAACTGTTTCGCTATTCGATAAGTACGTATCGCGTGCGGGCATTGAGACTACCTACGTCGATCCAAAAAACCTTGATGCTTGGCGTGCTGCGGTTCGTCCAACGACCAAGATGTTTTTCCTAGAGACGCCAAGTAACCCTCTTGCAGAATTAACCGATATCGCAGCGGTAGCCGAAATTGCTCATGCCGCTAACGCGAAGTTGGTCGTGGATAACTGCTTCCTCACACCAGTTCTACAGAAGCCGCTGGCACTGGGTGCTGACATCGTAATGCACTCTGCAACTAAGCACCTTGATGGACAAGGCCGTGTGGTGGGTGGCGTCGTGGTAGGACGCGATGCTGATATGGAAGAGGTGTTTGGCTATATTCGTACTGCCGGTGCCTGCTTAAGTCCTTTCAATGCTTGGGTCTTCCAGAAAGGGTTAGAGACACTGCCACTGCGTATGCGTGCACACTCTGAAGCGGCGCTTGAAATTGCACAGTGGTTAGAGACTCAACCAGGTATTGCTTGTGTCTACTACTCAGGTCTTGAGTCGCATCCACAACATGCGCTGGCAAAACGTCAGCAGAGCGGTTTCGGTGCGGTGATGGGTTTTGAAGTGGTTGCTCCCGCGGGTGAAGAGAAAGCTGCAGCGTGGCGCTTTATCGATGCAACCCAGATGGTCTCTATCACCGGTAACCTCGGTGATGTGAAGAGTACGATTACCCATCCTGCGACAACAACTCACGGCCGTATGTCTGCGCAAGCGCGTGCAGAAGCGGGCATCCACGATAATCTCATTCGCCTATCCGTGGGTCTTGAGAGTGTTGAAGATCTCAAAGCCGATCTACTCCGCGGCCTAGCTGCAATCTAATAGCTCTATGAGACTGATCGTTGCCCCAATGGAGGGTGTCGTAGATTTTAGTATGCGACGCCTTCTAGCTAAAACCGGTGGCGCTGATCAGATGGTGACTGAGTTCATTCGCGTTAACGACACGCTTTTACCACCAAAGATATTTCATAAACTGGTCCCAGAACTCGAGTCTGACTACTGCGGATACGGCGACATCCCGTTGGTTGTTCAGCTGTTAGGCTCTGATCCAGAATCCCTAGCCAATAATGCCCTGCGTGCCCTAGAGCTTGGCGCACCTGCCATTGATATGAACTTTGGCTGTCCAGCAAAGACTGTTAATAAGAGTCGCGGTGGTTCTATTCTGCTGAAAGAGCCTGAAGTCGTACACGACTGTGTTAAAGCGGTTCGCGATGCGGTGCCAGCTAATATCCAAGTATCAGCGAAGATGCGCCTTGGGTATGAAGATAAATCCCTTGCGATTGAGAATGCCCAAGCAATAGAGGCTGCAGGGGCAAGTTATTTAACTGTGCACGCCCGGACCAAAGTGGAGGGGTATAAACCACCAGCTCACTGGGAGTGGATCGCTAAGATCAAAAACTCCATCGATATACCTGTTATCGCTAATGGTGAGGTGTGGAATCCTGATGACTACTGGCGTTGCCGTGAGGTAAGCGAGTGTGACGATGTGATGATTGGCCGCGGTTGGGTGGCCAACCCCTTTCTTGCACGTCAGATCAAAGATGAAACCTTCCCGCGTGAGCTAGAGGAGAGCTGGCAGCTTCTCAAACCTTACATGCTCGGATTCTACAACGATGTGATCGCACATATCGAAGAGCGCCACGTTCACGGCCGAATCAAACAGTGGCTACAGATGCTGAGCTGGCATTACCCACAAGCCAAAATCCTATTCGATGAGATCCGCACCGAGCGCAACGCGCAGAGGGTGGGGGATGTGCTTAAAGCAAGATTGGGGTCTGTTTGATAAGGGCTTGGTGAATCGTCACGCTTGGGAATACACAACGTTGCACGTTGTGATCGCGGCTTCCCGCTCCACGGGAATGCGCTCCTACGGTGTATTTCCAGAGTCGCGTAGGAGCGCATTCGCCATAGGCGAAGCCGCGAAAAAACTGACGGGATCAGTTTTTAACAGCTTTAGCTGGCCCGAAGGGCGAGGGCAGGAGCCCGAGTAAAATTAAAAATATGCAGCCCGCTCAGGTGGTGGGAATTGATAAAAAAACGCGGCAAAGGCCGCGTTTTTTATACAATCACCAGAAATTAATTAATCTCAATACGACGTGTCTTCATCGCTTCTGGGATTTCGCGGAGAAGTTCAACGTGAAGTAGGCCGTTCTCCATAGATGCATTCTCAACGAGTACGTGGTCGGCGAGTTGGAAGCGACGCTCAAAGTTACGTGCAGCGATGCCTTGGTATAGGTAGGTGCGCTCTACTTGGTCTTCTGCTTTATTGCCACGGATCACAAGGTTGCCGCTCTCGCTGGTAATCTCAATCTCTTCGCGAGTAAATCCTGCTACAGCCATCGTAATGCGGTAGGTGTTCTCACCAGTCGCTTCGATGTTGTACGGAGGGTAAGCAGACTGCTGTTCGTTACGTGAAGCTGTATCGATCATATTAGCTAGACGATCGAAGCCGATAGCAGAACGGTAAAGTGGTGTTAGGTCAAAATTACGCATAGTCATATCCTCAAATTTAAGCAATATGTGCCACCCATCAGGCGTGGCGGTTTAGGTTAAGGAGAGTGCCTTTGCCCCTCTCCTGTATATAAATATGGGGGTTGGTTTTTGGGTTTCAAGGGGGGCGTATCGGACCATCTACAAGGCTCCGGTGACTGGCTTTCAGCCTGTCATCCGCTGTTCGATTCATTATGGCGTCTGGAAAATGCTCAAAAGCCGATGACCGGCTGAAGGCCGGTCACGGGTGCTCTTTGAGCACAAAAAAACGCGGCAAAAGCCGCGTTTTTTATTAAAGCTAAGAAGCTTAAAGCGTATATACCACAGCCAACCAGCCCACTAGCGACATGGTGACAGTGTATGGCAGTGCCATCCACACCATGGTGCCGTAAGAGAGGCGAATCAGGGGAGCGATCGCTGAGGTCAGTAGGAACAGGAATGCCGCCTGGCCATTAGGTGTTGCCACCGATGGGATGTTGGTACCAGTGTTGATCGCTATCGCTAGGTGATCCAGTGTCTCACGAGTGATAGTGCCTGCATTGTAGGCCGCCAACACCTCATTGATGTAGACAGTCGCCACGAAAACGTTATCGGAAATTGCAGATAGGATACCGTTTGCGATGAAGAATACCGAAGGCTGCTGGCTAGGTTCTAGTGCTAGCGCCATATCGATGATCGGCTGGAATAGGTGCTGATCATGGATAACAGATACCACGGTAAAGAAGACAACCAGCAGTGCTGTGAAGGGGAGTGCCTCTTCAAATGCTTTGCCTATTTGGTGCTCTTCAGTAATACCGTTAAATGCAGTTAAGAGGATGATAACGGTTAGACCGATCATACCGACTGCTGCAAGGTGGAAGGCAAGTCCGATGATTAGGAAGAGAGCAACAGCTGCTTGCACCCATAGGCTTACACGCTGTTTCTGAGTCATCTTGCTGCTCTGCTCTTCAGCATAGCTAACTAGGATATTACGAACAGTCTCTGGTAGCTGGCCACCGTAACCAAAAAGTTTGAACTTCTCTACAAACACACAGGTGATTAGACCGATTGCCAGTACTGGCATGGTAATGGGTGCCATGCGTGTAAAGAACTCCACGAAATCCCAGCCCACTTTGTTTGCGATAAGAAGGTTTTGCGGCTCGCCAACTAGCGTACATACGCCACCTAGCGCTGTACCTACAGCACCGTGCATCAATAGACTGCGAAGAAAAGCGCGGAAGTTCTCAAGGTCAGTACGACGATCCTCTTGAACCTCACCATCATGAGTGTGGTCGTGCGCTGAGTCATGTTGTTTACCTGAAGCGACCTTGTGGTAGACCGAGAAGAAACCAACCGCAACGGCAATAAGTACGGCCGTTACTGTCAACGCATCAAGGAAGGCAGATAAGAAAGCGCCTGCTAAAGAGAAGAGCAGTGAGATAACAATTTTCGAGCGGATCTTGGTCAGGATTTTGGTAAAGACCCAAAGCAGTAGGTCCTTCATAAAGTAGATTCCCGCCACCATGAACATCAGAAGCAGAATAACCTCTAGGTTGTTCGATACTTCGTGGTAGACGTTGTGCGGGTCTGTGAGTCCAATTACTACCGCTTCAATCGCGAGTAGGCCACCAGGCTGAAGTGGGTAACACTTAAGTGCCATGGCGAGTGTGAAGATGAATTCAAAGATCAAAAGCCAACCAGTAACGACTGGCCCTACTGTATAGAGTAGGATAGGGTTGATCACCAGAAAGAAGATGATCGCTTGTTTGTACCAAACCGGCGAGTTGCCAAGAAAGTTACGGGACAGGGCTGCTACCGCACTTTGTTGCATAGTGGATCTCCACCTTATTAATATAGTTAGCGATTTATTATGCTTTAATCTAACGATATTTCCAAATGTGATATATCAATCTATGGTCTAATAATGGCCTAATAACTCGGAGTGAATCAATTGAAACTGCTGCTTGCACATGGAAACCGCTTGCTCGCTTTTGACCCAGGTCGACAGATGGAATTTGATCGTATCGGTGTTGCTTCAATTGTAGATAGCGAAACCGAAATCGAACGTTTTACTGTGTTGCCTGGTGTTTCGTTGATTCGTCTTTCAGTTGCGCCTGAAGACTCTAAGGTGGTTGACCTCCGTGCAGAGTTACAAAACTCAGATGCAGAGCGATTCCAAATGCTCTCGCGCGCCCAGCAGTTGTTGAGTTGGCGAGTGAATCACCAGTTCTGTGGCCGTTGTGGTACCGAAAAGCGGTTTGGTTCTACCGAAATGGTACTTATATGTCCAAGCTGCACACACCACGCTTACCCACGCATATCGCCATGTATCATCACGCTTGTAGAGGATGGTGATCGCATACTGCTTGCTCACAATGCCCGCTTTGATGAGAACCGCTTCAGTACTCTGGCAGGATTTGTCGAAGCGGGTGAGAGTGTTGAACAAGCTGTCGCGCGTGAGATAAAAGAGGAGGCGGGAGTTGATATAGGCGAGTTTCGCTACTTCAAGAGTCAGGCGTGGCCCTTCCCAGATTCGCTAATGCTCGCCTTCTTTGCTCAATATCAGGGTGGAGAGCTACAGCCAGATGGAGTTGAGATTACTGAGGCGCGTTGGTTCACCCGTGATGAACTTAATAGTGTTACTTTGCCGCCAAAGTTTTCAATCTCTCGTCAGTTGATCGACGACTGGGTTAACCGTTCTTCTTGAACAGTTTGCCCAGCTTAGTTGCTAACATAACATCGCCTTCGGCACGTAGCTGCCCCTTCATGAAGGCGCTCATGCCATCGATTTCACCCGTAACCACGCCAATAAAGACCGCTTCATCCATATAGAGGGTGATGTTTGGGTCCTTATGTTCCCCCCAAGCAGAGGCAAGGCTGCCATTCTGAATATCCAGATAGAAGGAGTCGGCATCATTGATGGAGAACTGAAAAACTTTATTGAGGTCTGAAGCAGCTTCTGAGTTAAAGCGGTCAGTGAGTTTGTTGAATACTCTCTCAAGGGTAATATCGCTAGACATTGTTACTCTCTAGTTAGCGCTGAATTGGCGCAGCTATGGTAACCTAGCGTGAATTGATTATCGACTTTCGATTTAGAGGTGAATAGTGACAGAGTTTTTGACCGACTACGGTCTATTTCTAGCTAAAACAGCTACTTGGTTAATTGCGATTCTTTTTGTTGTGGCCTTTATTGCCGAGAGTGCGCGCCGTCGTAAGCACAACGATGGCGAGATCGAAGTGGAGTCTCTAAACGACCATTTCCGCGACCTTAAAGAGACCTTGGAAGATTCGATTCTTGATGAGTACCGTCTGAAAGCGATTCATAAAGCGCAGAAGAAACAGGATAAAGAGGACGCTAAGGCGCGTAAAAAGGCGGCTAAGTCTGATGAAGAGGATGATGAAGAGCGTAAGCGCCTCTATGTAATCGACTTTGATGGTGATATCCACGCCTCAGAGGTTGATGCGATGCGTGAAGAGATCAGTGCGATCATTGCCATGGCACGTGAAACTGACGAAGTAGTGGTGCGTTTAGAGAGTGGCGGTGGTTTGGTCCACAGCTACGGTCTGGCATCTTCACAGTTAGAGCGCATTCGTCGCCGTAACATTCCTCTGACTATTTGTGTCGATCGAGTAGCAGCAAGCGGTGGCTACATGATGGCCTGTATCGCCAATCGCCTAATTGCAGCTCCTTTCGCCTTGATTGGCTCCATTGGTGTAGTAGCTCAAATCCCTAACTTCCATCGTCTGTTGAAGAAGAACGACGTTGATTATGAAGTGCTGACAGCAGGTGACTACAAACGCACTCTGACCATGTTTGGTGAGAATACCGACAAGGGGCGTGAGAAGTTTGTAGAGGAGCTTGAAGATACTCACTCTCTATTCAAAGAGTTTGTCTCTGAATACCGTCCACAGCTGGATATCGAGAAGGTCGCTACGGGTGAGGTGTGGTTTGGTCGTCGTGCTTTAGAGAATCAACTGATCGACCAGATCGAGACCAGTGATGACTACCTATTCAACCTGAGCGAAGAGGCGGATATCTATAAGGTGAAGTACCGTCCAAAACAGACCTTGCAGGATAAGCTTCAGAACATGGGTGTTTCGGCACTGTCGCAACTGGCCTCGCGTGCTTGGGGTGCGGTTTCTCAGAGTCGTTTTTGGGTGCGTTAAAAGGTTCTTTCTAAATGGTTGCCCAGATCCGCATCTCTATATCGCAGCAGCAGCTCACACTGATTGATGAGCAGGGTGAAACTAGCCAATGGTCGGTTTCAACGGCAGCCAATGGCGTCGGTTCAAGACAGGGTTCGGGTCGTACACCTCTAGGTCGCCATCAAATCAAGATTAAAATTGGTGAGAGCGCCCCAGAGAATGCGGTCTTTGTTGGGCGTCGTGCGACCGGCGAGATCTATACACCTGAATTGGCTGTAGCAGAGCCGCAGCGAGATTGGATTCTAACGCGCATCCTCTGGCTGTCGGGTTTGGAATCTGGAGTAAATAGGGGTGGCGATGTTGATACCTTGCGTCGTTATATCTATATCCACGGTACCCCCGATAGCGAACCTATGGGTATTCCCAAATCCCACGGTTGTGTGCGAATGCGCAATGCCGATCTTTTAGAGTTATTTGATAAGGTGTCGCCAGGCACCCTAGTCGACATCGTTAATTAGGAGTTAGAGATGAGTCGTGGCGCATTGATGCTTGATATCGCTGGTACAGAGTTAACCGCGGCAGAAGCGCAGCAGTTGAGCTCGCCGAAGATTGGCGGTCTGATTCTATTTTCTCGTAACTTTGAATCACCTGCACAGTTGCGCCAGTTGATGGTAGCTATCCGTCAGGTTCGTCCAGATATGTTGGTAGCGGTAGATCAAGAGGGTGGGCGTGTTCAGCGTTTTCGTGAAGGGTTTACTCGTCTGCCTGCGATGCGTACCCTGGCTGATCAGTGGCAAGTGAATGCCATTAAAGCGATTGCGTGGGCACATGAGTTGGGTTGGTTAATGGCCAGTGAGCTTCGTGAGTATGATATCGATATCTCCTTTGCGCCTGTGCTAGATCTCGACTTTGGCCACTCAGAGATTATCGGTGATCGCTCATTCGGACGAACTCCCGCGATGGTAGAGCAGTTGGCGGGTGCCTTTATGTCGGGCATGCACGAAGCGGGTATGGCAGCGACCGGTAAACACTTTCCTGGTCACGGTTGGGTAGAGGTGGATTCACATCTTGGGTTGCCTATTGATACTCGCAGTTTTGCCGAGATCGACGAAGAGGATCTTCAGCCCTTCGCTAAACTCATTAAGCGTGGCCTTGATGCCATCATGCCTGCGCATATTCAGTTCACTAAAGTCTGCTCGCAACCGGCCGGTTTTTCGGAGTTTTGGCTGCAGCGCCAACTTCGCGAGCGCCTTGGTTTTGATGGTGTGATCTTTAGTGATGACCTCTCTATGGAGGGTGCGGCAGCTACAGGTAGCTACTCTGATCGGGCAGATGCAGCATTAGCTGCGGGATGTGACATGGTGCTGGTGTGTAACGCACCTGAAGCTGCGAAAGAGGTGTTAAGTCATCTAGAGTCGTTAGGCCATAAGGGTTCACATCGCATTGAACGTATGCGAGCAAGACCGAAACGTCAGATAGATTCAGAGCGCTTGGCGCGTGCCCGCACACTTGCGAAAGAGCTTATCGAATCGAACTCTTAATTGTTGTGACTGATAATTTTTGTAACTGATTTAACTGATTTAACTGATTTAACTCTACTAACGAGGGGCTGAGATGCTTAACAACCTACTCAACTGGCTTACATCACCACTACTGGAGTCTGTACCCGCTTTAGTTCCTTACCAGTGGGCGCTAGAGGGTGTTTTAGTACTCGCCCTTACATTGTTCGTCTCTCTTCTAAGCAGTGCACTGTTAGACCGCATAGTGCCGATGATTGCCAATCTTTCAGAGACCTGGAACGAGGTGGTGATAGATACCCTGCGTCCACCTCTGAGTCTGTTGATTTGGATTGTTGGTCTTACGCACGCCTTTGATATCGCCGTTACCTCGCTCGACTCAATCGATCAGACCGTAGCACAGGCAGTGCGTGCCTTTGCTTATATCCCATTGGTTGCATGGACCGTGATTCGATTTATCGAGCGGGTGGAGCATCGAATGGTGTTGGGCGTAGCGGGTAAGCCCGGTGTCGATAAGATGACCGCCGATGCAGTGGCTAAGTTGCTAAGGCTTACAGTGATCGTCTTTACGGCACTAATTCTACTTCAGCATCTAGGGGTTAGCGTCTCCGGTATTCTCGCCTTTGGTGGTGTCGGTGGTCTTGCTGTCGGTTTTGCGGCTAAAGATCTGCTTGCGAACTTCTTTGGTGGTCTGATGATCTATATGGATCGTCCATTTAAAGTGGGCGACTGGATTCGTTCACCGGATCAAGAGATAGAGGGTACCGTAGAGGCGATCGGATGGCGTCTAACGCGTATTCGCACCTTCGATAAGCGTCCGCTCTATGTGCCAAACTCAACCTTTACCAATATCTCAGTAGAGAACCCATCGCGTATGCACAACCGCCGAATCTACGAGACGGTAGGGGTGCGTTACGATGATGCGCAGGTGGTTGAGTCGATCGTTAAAGGCATTAAAACGATGCTTAAGAACCACCCAGAGATCGACCATACCCAAACCTTGATCGTAAACCTCAACCACTTCGGGCCATCCTCGCTCGATATTATGATTTACACCTTCACCCGCACCGTTGATTGGGTGAAATACCATGAAGTGAAGCAGGATATTCTCGTTAAAGTGATGGAGACCATCCAACTCCACGGCGCCGAAATTGCCTACCCAACCTCAACCCTGCACCTAGCATCGATGCCAGAGCCGGGTTGATAGCTAAAGATTGATAAGCTTGATCTCTTTTTAAGATCAAAAGCATTTCTACCCGACTTACGTCGGCCAGCCTTACTTTTCCCTTGTCGGAAAAGTAAGCAAAAGGACACCCCGCTCCTTCGGCCTTCGGCACACTGTGCGCGATACTCTTTTTCTGAAGCTTATCAGGACCGCACAAACCGTTAATTGCTCCTGCATTAACGGAATACATGCCATCCATGGCATTAAGTCGGCTCCTGCCTCCGTTGTGCTCTTCGGCCGTCCATGGCCTTAGCCTGACAAGCTTTTAACCGAAAAAAAGTAACGTGCTCGTTCTCAGTCGGACGGGGAAATAGGGTGCCAAATTCGAATCTCGTGCCAGTCGTCAACGTCCGATCGAGGGTAGGAGCTAGCCTGAAAGGCGAAGCGATGCTTTTAATATTTCGCTTCGCCCTGTGGGCTAGCTCCTACAAAAATCATTGAACGGAGCGTGCCGCAGGCCGAGTGAGCGTGGTCATTTTTTATAACCATGGATGGTTGGTATACCGAAAATGCAGGACGCAATTTTCGGTGAGGGTGCTTTTTGCTGACCAAAAAGTACCAATGACCAGTCTTTAGGCTGGATATTTGCTTTTGGTTTTGATCTGGCTATCGCTATTGCTGCTTCAAAAGCTCTTCCAACGTCGCTGGCTCTTCTGCAGCAGGCGGGGTTGGTTCTTCGAACAGGTCGGGGGTGCTGTCTTTTATGGGGCGGAAGAGGACGAGCATGCCGAGCACTGGGTGGTCGATGTAGTGGAGGTCGGTCGACTTCATTCGGCGGGTTTCGTTTAGGCGAATGGTCTTTTCGGGTGGCAGTGCATCGCTAAATCTGTCGGGGTAATAGGAGATTACAGGGTTGACGTGAAGGTAGCGTTGACGCTCGATATTGATCGTCCCTTCGAAGCTTCCCATTGGATCTAAAATCATCACACTCGATTTACTGCCAGGGCTGAAACGCTCTAACCAACTGTTGTGATAAAGAACCTGATAACCTTTTTTATTCAAACGGTTAGCTTGGTCAATTAAAGCAAAATCTGTAATAGATAACTCTTCCATTCGGCTTAGTAATACACCCTCATTGAAGAGGGGTACTGCCGCTTTTGAGTAGTCGAGAGGTGGTAGATTCTCACGCCACTTCTCCTCATCCATTGCTGGCTCTTTCTGTTTAAAAAGCACCACCTCAACTGAGTAGAGGTTATCCAACTCCTTCAGTTCGCCTGATAGCGGAAGCAGTGTCTCTGCAGCCTGAATCGATGTGGTCGATAGGATTAAGAGTGCCGCTGGCGCGAATGGTTTTAGGAGCTTTTTAAACATATCTCTTAGCCTTGCCCTTAGGTCGGGTTGGATAATGTATCAAGTAATGCTTCGATTGTCTGGAAGCGGGTCTCGGCATTTTCCATCGGTATCGTAAACTTGAAAGCCGTAGCCCCATCCAATTTATAGACTTTTGGTTGGCTCTGCACAAGTTTGATCAGGGTGTATGGGTCGACGCAGGTATCTTCTGCGAACTCTAAACGCCCAGAACCTGCACCCGCATCTAGCTTAATCACATCGAGTTTCTCAGCTTTGAGTTTGATAGAGGTCTGGCGCACTAGGTTATTCACCTGTGGTGGCAGAATACCAAAGCGATCGATCATCTCTACCTGCAATTCGCGTAGGCCTTCGTCATCTTTGGCGTTGGCGATGCGCTTATACATAATCAGGCGGTTATGCACATCCGGTAGGTAGTCATCAGGTATGAGGGCAGGGAGCTGCATATTCACTTCACAGCCGTGGCGCAGGGGTTGATCCAAGTTAGGGGTTTTGCCCTCTTTAATCGACTCTACTGCCTGTTCAAGCATCTCCATGTAGAGCGAGAAGCCTATAGTCTGCATCTGGCCAGACTGCTCTTCACCCAACAGTTCACCGGCACCACGAATCTCCAGATCGTGGGTAGCCAGTGTAAAGCCAGCCCCAAGGGTGCTTGCTTCAACTATCGCCTCTAAACGTTTCGCTGCATCCCCAGAGATCGACTTAGGATGCGGTGTCAGCAGGTATGCGTATGCTTGGTGGTGAGAGCGCCCGACACGGCCACGCAACTGGTGTAGTTGCGCTAAACCAAACTTATCGGCGCGATCAATAATGATTGTGTTGGCGTTCGGAACGTCGATACCGGTCTCGATAATGGTGGTCGAGATGAGCACGTTAAAGCGCTTATGGTAGAAGTCGCTCATCACCTGTTCTAGTTCACGCTCGCGCATCTGGCCGTGGCCAATACCGATGCGCGCCTCTGGAATCAGCTCCGCTAACTCACGTGCAGTCTGCTCGATAGTCTTAACTTCGTTGTGAAGGTAGTAGACCTGGCCACCACGCAGTAGCTCACGAAGTACCGCCTCTTTAATCATGGCGGGGTCAGATTGGCGCACAAAGGTCTTTACTGAGAGACGCTTGGCTGGCGGCGTTGCAATGATGGAGAGGTCACGCATACCGGACATCGCCATATTGAGCGTTCGTGGGATAGGCGTTGCCGTCATTGTCAGGATATCCACCTCAGCGCGCAGAGATTTAAGACGCTCTTTCTGTTGCACACCAAATCGGTGCTCCTCATCGATAATGAGTAGACCAAGGTTCTTAAACTTGATGTCGCCCTGAATCAGCTTATGAGTACCGATAAGGATATCGACCTTACCTGCCTCAACACGCTGAATAATCTCATCCTGCTGCTTACCGGTTTTGAAGCGTGAGATGAGATCGACCTCAAGAGGCCAATCGGCAAATCGATCGCGGAAGTTTTCGAAGTGCTGCTGGGCAAGAAGGGTAGTAGGTACCAATACAGCCACCTGCTTACCACCCTGGGCTGCGATAAAGGCAGCGCGCATCGCCACTTCAGTTTTACCAAAACCTACATCACCACAGACAAGACGATCCATCGGCTGCGGCGACTGCATATCTCGACGAACTGCGTCAATCGCCATCGCTTGATCAGGTGTCTCCTCAAATGGGAATCCGCGCGAGAATTGATCATAGAGTGCGTCATCAACACTGTACTGGTAACCCTCACGGGCGGCACGGCGGGCATAGATATCAAGCAGCTCTGCTGCCGCATCACGTACCTTCTCAGCGGCTTTACGGCGTGCCTTAGACCACTGCTCAGTGCCCAAACGATGTAGCGGAGCGCTATCATCGCTCGCGCCTGTGTAACGGCTAATCAGGTGCAGAGATGAAACTGGCACGTAGAGTTTCGAATCATTGGCATATTCAAGCGTCAGGAACTCAGTTTCAGCACCGCCCAGTGTAATGGTTTGTAACCCAAGGTAGCGGCCGACACCGTGGTCTATGTGGACAACCGGGTTGCCGATGGTCAGCTCTGAAAGGCTTCGAACTGCTTGGTCAGCATCACTCTGTTCGCGTTGGCGACGACGGCGTTGGAATACCTGGTGGCCAAACAGCTGTACCTCAGAAACAACCTCAATCACGCCAGGAATGCGAAGACCCTGTTCCAGCGGTGCAATACAGATAGCCAGCTTCTCGCCAGATTCAATAAACGAATGCCAGCCATCAACCGGTTTCGGCTTGATCGACATGGCGCTAAGTTGAGTTAACAGCGCTTCACGGCGGCCTGCTGATTCTGCACAAATAAGAAGCGGTACTTTAATTGTATCGATCAGATTTGCCAGTGGGCGCAGCGGTTCTGCCGCTGTCGGTGCTGTACTTAGTATGGGCGGTGCTTCTGCGCCAATATTATCGCGTCCCGCTTTACTATCTTCCGCTTCAGGATTGAGCCGTATCGAAGGCCATAACTTCAGTGAACCGGCCAACTCATCCGCATTAAGGAATAGCTCTTCAGGTGTCAGAATAGGGCGGGTGATATCGCCCAAGCGGTCATTAAAGCGGGTGTAGACGTTTTTGAAGAACTGGATTGCTGCCTCATGTATCCCTTGCTCCTGCACTACAAGGGTCTCTTCTGGAAGATAGTCGAAGAGGGTGGCGCACTGTTCAAAGAATAGCGGTAGGTAGTACTCGATCCCGGCTGGTGCTAATCCTGATGAGACATCTTGATATATAGGGCAGGCACCGTAATCGACGTCAAAGCGTTTACGCCAGCGCGCTTTAAAGCTGTCTATCGCTGCAGAGTGAAACGGGTATTCGCGTGCGGGCAGAATACGGACACGCTCAATCTGATCGACCGAGCGTTGTGACTCTGGATCAAAGGTGCGCAGAGTATCTATCTCATCATCAAACAGATCGATACGCAGTGGCGCCGAGGTGCCTGTCGGGAATAGGTCGATAATCGCCCCGCGTATAGCAAACTCGCCGTGCTCGTAGACGGTATCCACCAAAGTGTAGCCAGCATCAATCAGTTGGCTACGCATCTTGTCAGCATCTAACTGTTGACCCTTCTCAAGCCAGAAGACGTTGCCCCCCACAAACTCCTTAGGCGCAATGCGTTGCATTGCGGTGGAGACAGGTACAACAATAACGCCAGACTTAAGACCTTGGAGTCGATAAAGGGTCTCTAAGCGTGCTGAAGTGATATCTTGGTGTGGCGAGAAACTATCGTATGCGAGCGTCTCCCAATCTGGAAATAGCATTACCGGCAGTGAGTCGCCAGCAAAGAAGCGTATTTCGCGGCGAATTCGGCTCGCGCTTTCAGAGTCATTACAGAGGATTAGCACTGGCGACTGGTGTGCCATACGTAGCTGTTCTATTAACCACCCGGTAGCGGCGCCCTGAATTTGGCCAATACGGCGAACATCACCAGGTCGTTTGGGGGTAGTGAACTTTACAGTCAACGCGCTTTCCTTAATATCTGATATGATTTTTGCTTGGCTTCTGTATAGGCAAACCTTGAGGTTCTGCATTTTAGCTAGCCCACTGCTATTAGCCCAGTATTATGATCGGTAATTCACTGAGTTTATTGTTATTAGTTGGCATGAAAATTGCTTAACCAATGGCAGTAAATTTTTGTTTTTGCCTTCATGCTATAAAGCAGAGGGTATGGATTGAGTAGAGTTATGCGTTTTTTAAAAAAAATAGATCCAGCTAATTCGGTGTTAGAAATTGCCAATAGTGAATCGGTAATGCGTCGCTACACAGGCATTGCCTTTGTCGGCTTTATGCTAATGACAATCGCTACTCGCACTTTGCAACTTCTTTCTGAAATTGGTTGGAGTACAGCTCAATGGTTTGTTTTTCCAACGATAATGTCGCTGCTTAGTATTTCACTGTTCTCTCTATTTAAAGGGGCGCAAGTAGGGTTTCTGTTGCTTAAACTTATGGTTTGGCTCATCTTGCCGCTCTTCGCCTTTGGATTAATAACGGTAGGATACATTCCCTATGCGGTGATACCTGGCGCTATGCTCTTATCTCTGTTTTTGCTACCAAGCCAGCAGAGGCGCTTCTACCTCTATCTAGGTCTGCTCGCACTTCTCTTCATTACGCTGCAAAACTTTACTGGCGATGAGTTGCTGTATGGATTGAGGTCTCTCAGTGCAACGCTTGTCGGTGGGCTGGTGTTTATTCGAATGTTAGCGGGTGAAAAAGCCGTTATTGAGGGTGAAAGCTATAAATTAAGAGACTTTGTAGGCCTCTTTGCCGCTTTAGGCGTGCTGGTAGTGCCCGTTTGGGGGGTGGTCTCTGATGACTTTGGTTTCACCCATCCAGAGGGTACATTAATGGCTGCGGGGCTTTTCATTGGTCACGCTGTGCTCTCCAAATTTTATCCAGCTTACCCATACAGAGCGACTCTGTTCCTTATCCTTTTCTGGTTAGTCACGGTCTACGAGTTATACACCAATCAAGAGGCGGGGATGCTGTTTCTACCGGCAGCTGCCGTTGCAGTTTACTTCGTTGCACCGGCACAACAGGCGAGGCGTTTTATGCTGTCGCTTCTGATTGTTGTTCTATTGGGGTTCGCTAAATTTGTCGAGATCAATTATCTGGTGCTATTTCCGCGACTGTTCATGTTGGCAGTTGTCTGTTGGTTATTGGTTGATCTAGTGGCAATGGGTATTGCGCACCGAGGGGAGAAACAGTCTCAGCTGTTAGGCAGCGAGCAGGGGCGTTTTAGCAATGTTCTGTGGATACGCACAACTGTCTTTACAGTACTTATTACAACTCTAGTGTTAATGGCATTGGTACCTGTTATTCAGCACATCGACCGTACACGTTACCAAGAGCAATTGGCATTTGCAGCATCTCATCTGGAGTCGAATGTTCATCAATTTGAACAAGATATGCTCCGTTTTGTGGGTGATTTGAATTTGCGTGCCCGATCAAATTTAAGTCAACAGTATCTAACAGCTCCTTCAGCTAGTTTGCATCTTCTATTGGAGAGTGATCTTGTCTCCTTGGTAGAGAACGAGCCCTTCCTGCTGCAGGCAAGGTTGTTGGATAGCTCTGGTCAAGAGATCATACGTGCCAATAAGGATAAATCTGGTGTTTTCGCTGTAGAGCCTAGTCAATTACAGGATAAATCCGCTCGCCCCTATTTTTACGAAACTAGAGCTATGGGCTTAAATGAGTTTTATATCTCTGAAATCGATCTAAATATTGAAAATGGCACGGTTCAGGTGCCTCATCAACCCGTTCTCCGAATCGCAGCGCCAGCCTTTGATACCTTGGGTAATAGACGTGGTGTTTGGGTGTTTAATTTTGATGCTGACGCTCTACTTAAAAATTATGCTCAATATGATCCACATGAAGAGGAGCTAAACTTTTTAGTCGCTACAAGCGGTTCCCTCATCATGGCGCCTGAGGGATACCCCTTATGGGCAGAATCACTGGATTTGCAAGGTTCGCGCTTTGAAGATTCCTACCCTGAGATTTGGCAACAGATAGAGTTGCGTAAAAACAGCAGTTCAGTCGAGATTATTGAGCAGGGGGACCAAGTGGCTTTCTTAATGCGAGTTGACCTTGCTCAAACGGTTACGGAGCGTATGCAGCGAGAGTTGAGCGTTAAACTAAGTGAAACTGCTACCTTTAGTCGGATCAAATCTTCAAATCCAGTTCTGTTTATCCAGATTTTACCTAAGGAGTCGCTTGCTCAATTCGCACTTATTGGTAGCCCTATTGCTCTATTTTGGCTAGTTGTGACTCTGCTACTCATACTTTTAGTCGCATTTTCAATTGCCTCCCTAATGGCTCGCTCTGAAGAGCTTGAGTTGCAGAGTCGCCAGCTTGAAAGAACTGTGCAATTGGCTGAACAATCCGCAGAGTCGAAAGGGCGATTTTTAGCCACCATGAGTCATGAGATACGTACGCCGCTCAATGGTGTGTTGGGCATGTTGGTGTTGGCTAAAGAGGAGTGTGCTGATACGCAACTCAAGTCTCGACTCAATTTGATTGAATCCTCTGCCAATGCGCTGCGCAACATCGTGGATGATATTTTGGATATATCGAGACTAGAGCAGGGCGGAATTATGTTGGAAAAACGCAGTTTTTCGCCCAAATCGATGCTTGAGGAAGTTTCGGCCTTGTTTAAGCCGGTTGCGCAGCAAAAGGGTGTGGAGCTAGAGATTCAGAGTCAATTAGCAACATCTAACCTACTCGGTGATAACCACCGTATCAAACAGATATTGTCTAACCTTGTTGGTAATGCAATTAAATTTACAGAACAGGGGCGCGTAACCATCCGTTCTGAACTTGTAGATGCTGAGGGTGCAAATCCGAGATGGCGGATCGCTGTTGAAGATACAGGTATCGGTATGAGCGCGGATCAGATTAAAACACTGTTCGAACGCTTTACCCAGGCCGATGACTCAATTAGTCGCCGTTTTGGTGGTTCCGGCTTAGGTTTAAGTATCTCCAAGCAGCTCGCTGAATTGATGCAGGGTGCGATAGCCGTGACAAGTGAAGAGGGTAAAGGAAGCTGTTTTACCCTTGAGATACCCGTTGAGTTGGCTGCTGCCGATCAGCTTCAAACGGAAGTCGAAGCGCTGAATCCATTTGAAAAGGTCAAAGTTGTGGCAGGTAAGCGACTGTTGGTGGTCGATGACAGTCCAACCAACCGTATGGTTGCGCAAGGACTGCTCAATAAGATGGGAATGCAAGTCACGACTGCAGATGGCGGCCAGGCTACAATTTTGGCGATTAAAGAGTCTTTGCCAGATCTTATTCTGCTAGATATTCATATGCCGGAGATGGATGGTTTAGCGGTCGCTAAAGCTATCCGCGCAGGTGTTGCTGGGGATGAGGCTAAGGCGCTACCAATTATTGCGTTAACCGCGGCTGCTTTTGAATCCGATCGCGAAAATGCCTTAAATGCCGGCATGAATGGGTTCCTATCGAAACCGATTAACCCAGCTGAATTAGCTGCAGAGTTGTTAGATAAATTAGCTGATTAGGTGTTACAAGCTTAGAGTCAATAAGGGATAATAACCTCAATTGTTATTCCTATTGGACTCTAAATGGACCACCTAGAGCTCTTGGCGCAGATCTTCGCTGTGACTGCGCCCATCTTCTCACTTGTTATTATTGGCCTTGTTTTAAAGCGCTTACACCTGCTCAGTGATGAGTTTATTTCGGGTGCATCGCTGCTTGTCTATAAAGCGACCCTGCCAACCTTATTGGGGATGGCGGTGCTTAAAGCCAATGTGCCGGCTCTGCTTGAGTCGAAACTATTCGGTTTCTATATTCTCGCCACTCTCTTAACAACGGTGATCTGCTGGGTTATCGCGGCGCGTTGGATTCGTTCCGATCAGCGTGCGGTATTCATTCAGGCTGCTTTTCGTGGCAACCAAGGGATTATTGCTCTGGCGCTAACGCTGAGCTTTTATGGTGATCAGGCGCTGCAGATGGCGGGCCTTATGGCAGGTATCTCAGGTGTAGTGAACAACGCTATCGCTGTGGTTGTTTTCTCCGTATTGAGTACCCGTTATCGCCCAACCCCAATGAAGGTGGCTAAAGAGGTGGTGCTTAATCCGATGATCGTCGGTGTGATGATCGGGGTTGTGCTCTCATTAAGTGGGCTGCAGTTGCCTAAATGGCTGATTCACTCTGGCGAGTTGTTTGGCTCGATGACTCTTCCGCTGGCGCTTTTATGTATTGGTGCCACACTCTCGTTTAAAGCCTTTCAAACAACTGGCGTATTAGCCGTGCATGCGACCCTGACTAAGTTGGTGTGGGTGCCTATGCTTTTCACTGCAATTGGTTGGTATATCGGCATCAGTGGAATGGAGCTGGGTGTGTTGTTCCTATTTCTAGCAGCGCCAACTGCAGCCGCCAGTTATGTGATGGCGAAGATTTCAGGCGATGATGCAGAGCTTGCCGCTAACGTCATTGTACTAACGACTTTTGCTTCAATGTTTACGATTACGCTCGGTTTGTATATCTTGCAGGTCCTAGCGTGGATCTAAATGTTTAAATCACCACAATATAAGGATGTAAATCATGACTTCATGGAGCCCTGCCAGCTGGCGTCAACTGCCGGTTAAGCAGCTACCAACCTACCCAGATTCTGATGCCCTAGCATCGGTTGAACAGCAGCTCAAAGCGCAGCCACCATTGGTGTTTGCCGGTGAGATCCGCTCTCTTAAATCTGATCTGGCGCGTGTGAGTCGTGGTGAAGCGTTTCTTTTGCAGGGTGGTGACTGTGCAGAGAGCTTTAGCGAGTTTAGCGCGGATAAGATTAAAGATACTTTTAAGCTGCTAATGCAGATGGCGGTGGTACTCGCATTTTCTGGCGGTTGTCCTGTTGTTAAAGTAGGGCGAATCGCAGGTCAGTTCGCTAAGCCACGCTCAAGTGATACTGAAGTGATCGATGGTATCGAACTACCAAGCTACCGTGGCGATAATGTGAATAGCCCTGATTTTACAGCAGAGGCACGTATTCCTGATCCGCAGCGCATGCTCTCGGCTTACCATCAGTCGGCATCAACGCTTAACCTGTTGCGTGCCTTCTCTCGCGGTGGTTTTGCAGATCTGCATCAGGTTCACAAGTGGAACCAGGGGTTCGTATCGCAGTCTCCAGCGCATGAGAAGTATGAAGCACTGGCTGCACAGATTGATCAGGCGCTCGCATTTATGGCGGCCTGTGGATTGAACTCAAGCAATACCCCACAGCTGACTGAGACGACACTCTACACATCGCACGAGTCACTGCTATTACCTTACGAACAAGCGCTAACGCGCCAGGATAGTTTAACTGGCGGCTGGTACGACTGTTCTGCGCATATGCTATGGATCGGCGATCGTACACGTCAGCCAGATCATGCTCATGTGGAGTTCTTGCGTGGTGTTGCTAACCCTATCGGCATTAAAGTGGGGCCTACGACCCAGGTTGAGGATCTAAAACGCCTTTTAGATATCCTAAATCCAGAAAACGAAGCAGGACGCATAAACCTGATTGCACGTATGGGTGCCGAGAAAATTGGTGATCATCTACCGCAGCTTGCGCGCTCAGTTAAAGAGTTGGGTGCCAATGTGGTTTGGAGTTCAGACCCAATGCACGGTAATACCATCAAAGCGAGCAACGGCTACAAGACCCGTTCGGTTGATTCCATCCTAAGCGAGATCAAATCCTTCTTCCAGATTCTGGGTTCAGAAGGGTGCTACGCAGGCGGTGTCCACTTCGAGATGACCGGTAACCATGTGACCGAGTGTGTCGGCGGTGCTTACCAGATCACAGAATCAGCCCTTGCCGATCGCTACATCACCCAGTGTGACCCACGCCTCAACGCCGACCAATCACTTGAACTAGCGTTCTTGATTGCGGATACGTTGAAGCAGGCTAGAGCTTAATTTTGAATAATGGTTTCGCCTTTGGTGCTTTTTTAAGATCAAAGGCGAATACCCAGCCTAAAGGCTGGCCATGGGTACTTTTTGGTCAGCAAAAAGTACCCTCACCGAAAATTGCGTCCTGCATTTTCGGTATACCAACCATCCATGGTTATAAAAATTGACCACGCTCACTCGGCCTGCGGCACGCTCCGTTCAATGATTTTTGTAGGAGCTAGCCCACAGGGCGAAGCGAAATATTAAAAGCTTCGCTTCGCCTTTCAGGCTAGCTCCTACTCTCGATCGGACGTGGACGGCTGGCACGAGATTCGAATTAGGCACCCCTGTTCCCCGTCCGACTGAGAACGAGCACGGTGCTTTTTTTCGGTTAAGAGCTTTTCAGGCTAAGGCCATGGACGGCCGAAGAGCACAACGGAGGCAGGAAGCCGACTTTGTGCGGTCCTGATAAGCTTCAGAAAAAGAGTATCGCGCGCAGTGTGTCGAAGGCCGAAGGAGCGGGGTGTCCTTTTGCATACTTTTCCGACAAGGGAAAAGTATGGCTGACCGACGCCAGTCGGGTAGAATTGCTTTTGATCTTTAAAAACTGCCCTGAGACAGGGTGTTCGCTTTTGATTTTGCTCTTGCTTTAGACTCTAACACCGGGCTCTGCCCCCATTTTTAACAGCTTTGGCTGGCCCGAAGGGCGAGGGCAGGAGCCTGAGTAATTACGCTCCTAAATTACAACGCACCAAACTGCTGTGCTAGAAACGCCTCTGCCTCTTCTAGCATGAAGTAGCGGAACGCTTCTGCTGCTGGGGAGAGCATCTTCGAACGGGTGTGGACTAGGTTCCAAGCACGTACTATGGGGGCTCCATCCACTTCCAATACGCCTAGCTTATTGTTCTCCAGCTCCAGTGCGATGGTGTGGAGGGAAACAAAGCCAATACCAAGGTTAGCCATAACCGCCTGCTTAATTGTCTCATTCGACTGTAACTGCATGCGGTGCGTCGGCTCGATATGTCCCTCTTCAAAGAAGCGCTCCATTGCTGCGCGAGTTCCAGAGCCCTGTTCACGCACAATCAGCTGCTGGTGTCGAAGCTCCTCTAGGGCCAGTTTGTTTGATCGGCTCTCGATGAGTAGCGGGTTTTTAGTCGATGCAATAAAGACATGTGGGTGAGCAGCGAAGGGCTCTGCACGGGTGCGTAGCTCTTTTGGTGGGCGGCCCATTACCGCGATATCTACTTCATTGTTTTGTAAAAGGTTAACCAGTTGTTCGCGGTTACCCATCTCTAATCGAATCTCTACACCCTCATGACGGGACTTAAATTCCGCCAGCAGATTCATCATGAAGTACTTGGCGGTACCGACCATGCCGATGGTCAGTATCCCAGCCTCTGCGTGCTGAAGGCGGGCGGCGGCATCTTCAGCATCTTTAACTGTTGCAAGTATTCGACGTGCATAAACCAGCATATATTCGCCAGCGGTAGTGAGGCTGACCTTCTTACCGGTGCGGTCGAACAGCGCCATGCCGACGTTGTTCTCCAACTCCTTAATCTGCATGGTGACAGCGGGTGGAGTGAGGTAGAGCGCCTCGGCTGCTCGGATAAAACTGAGGTGTTTAGCGACCTCATTG
Organism: Marinobacterium sp. LSUCC0821; assembly: GCF_012848475.1. Classification (NCBI taxonomy): domain Bacteria; kingdom Pseudomonadati; phylum Pseudomonadota; class Gammaproteobacteria; order Oceanospirillales; family Oceanospirillaceae; genus Marinobacterium; species Marinobacterium sp. LSUCC0821. Next base: position 838,439 of record NZ_CP051666.1, on the reverse strand, counting down.
AATACCCTAAGTTGTCTAAAGGTTGCGTTCTTCATTAACTAATCTCTTAATTAAAGTGGTATTAGAATTTAATTTACCTTATCTAAGCTACTCCCTTAAAGTCAACCCATACCCAATACAAACAGATTGTATTGGAAAGATTTATAAGAATAGGAGCCAGTTATGGACCAGTCAGCACGCTACGCAGACCTATCATTGAATGAACAAGATTTGATGGATGGTGGTAAACACTTGCTTGTTGCTTACCGAATGAAACCTAAAGCCGGTTACGGTTATCTTGAGGCTGCAGCGCACTTTGCCGCTGAGTCTTCAACAGGGACTAACGTAGAGGTCTCTACAACTGATGACTTTACTAAAGGTGTTGATGCCCTGGTCTATCACATTGATGAAGCGACTGAGGATATGCGTATTGCATACCCTATTGATTTGTTCGACCGAAACTTAACTGATGGTCGTATGATGGCTGTTTCACTCCTTACCCTTATCATTGGTAACAACCAGGGTATGGGAGATATTGAGCACGCGAAAATTTACGATTTCTATGCTCCTCGCGAAATGATTCGTCTTTTTGATGGCCCTTCGCGTGACATCACAGATCTTTGGGAGATTCTAGACCGTCCTCGTAAAGATGGTGGTTACATTGCAGGTACGATTATCAAACCTAAGCTGGGTCTTCGCCCTGAGCCATTCGCAAAAGCTGCGTATGAGTTTTGGTTAGGCGGAGACTTCATTAAGAACGATGAGCCGCAGGGTAACCAGACCTTTGCGCCGATGAAAAAGGTTATGCCTTTAGTTGTTGATGCAATGAAACGTGCGATGGATGAGACCGGGCAGGCGAAACTTTTCTCGGCTAATATCACTGCAGACGACCATTATGAGATGTGTGCTCGTGCAGACTATATTCTTGAAACTTTCGGTCCAGATGCGAACAAAGTGGCCTTTTTGGTTGATGGTTATGTCGGTGGTCCAGGTATGGTTACTACGGCACGTCGCCAGTATCCATCACAGTATTTGCATTACCACCGTGCAGGTCATGGAGCGGTTACAAGCCCAAGCTCTAAACGTGGTTATGATGCATACGTCTTGGCGAAGCTCTCTCGTCTACAGGGTGCCTCTGGTATCCACGTGGGTACAATGGGCTACGGCAAAATGGAAGGGGATGCGGATGACCGTGCTATTGCATACGTGATTGAGCGTGATAGCTACCAGGGTCCTGTTTATCATCAAGAGTGGTATGGCATGCGTCCAACCACGCCAATCATCTCAGGTGGTATGAACGCACTGCGTCTACCAGGCTTCTTTGAGAACCTTGGCCACGGTAACGTCATTAACACGTCGGGTGGTGGTTCATACGGCCACATCGATAGCCCAGCAGCAGGTGCTACATCACTACGTCAGGCATACGAATGTTGGAAGGCGGGTGCCGACCCAATCGAGTGGGCGAAAGAGCACCGTGAATTTGCCCGCGCATTCGAGTCATTCCCAGGCGATGCAGATAAGCTGTTCCCAGGCTGGCGCGATAAGCTTAAGGGCCATCGATAATAAATGCCGGGGGTATCCCCCGGCATTTTTGTTCGCGGCTTGGCGCTCTGCGCCAATGCGCTCCTACGGGACTTCGAAAATACACCGTAGGAGCGCATTCCTGCAAAGCAGGAAGCCGCGATCAAAACGTGAAATGTTGTGTATTCCCAAACGCGACGGGTAAACATGTCTTTTAAAAATGCAAACAAAAACAATTAATGGCACGTAATTCGTATTTTATTTTTCGCGGCTTCGCCTTCGGCGAATGCGCTCCTACGCTACTCTGCAAAAGGTACTCCTTATGTCCATGATCGAAAAAGAACCGGTATACCTAGAACAAGGCGACGAGATTGGGCTCTTTGAAGCGGCCTATGCTGCGCGTCTACCTGTGATGCTTAAGGGCCCGACGGGTTGTGGTAAGTCACGATTTGTTGAACACATGGCTTGGAGGTTGGGACGTCCGCTGATTACGGTTTCCTGTAACGAAGATATGACCGCCTCTGATCTAGTGGGGCGCTTCTTATTAGATGGTAATGGTACTCGCTGGCAGGATGGCCCTTTAACACGTGCAGCGCGTGAAGGTGCGATCTGTTACCTCGATGAGGTGGTAGAGGCACGTGCTGATACTACTGTTGTTATCCATGCGCTGACTGATCACCGTCGTCAGATGCCGATCGACAAGACCGGAGAGGTGATTGATGCCCATCCCGATTTTGCTTTAGTGATCTCCTATAACCCTGGTTACCAGAGTTTGATTAAAGATCTTAAGCCGTCGACCAAGCAGCGCTTTGTATCTTTTGCCTTTGACTACCCACAGGCTGAACAAGAGGCTGGGATTATTCAGGCTGAAACAGGTATAGATTCAGCAACGGCTATGCAGCTTGTTAAGGTTGCCCATGCCTCTCGTGGTCTTAAAGGACACGGTTTGGCTGAAGGAGCATCTACCCGTCTTCTTGTCTACGCAGCATCGCTAATCAAGCAGGGTATAGCACCGGCAATAGCCTGCAAAATGGCGTTGGTACAGCCAGTGACTGACGACCCAGAGATTGCAGAGACGCTGCAGCAAACTATCGATGCGATTCTAATCTAGGTCTCGAATATGGCTGATTTGAATGCCAATTTTGATTCCTACGCAGTGTCATTCGAAAATGCTCTTCCAGGTATCGCAGATACATTTGAGCAGGTATGGCCTACTGCGTCCCATCTGTTAGGTCAGCAGCAACTGCGCTGGTGGCACGAGCGGGCCCTAGAGATATCAAAATGGGGTAGGGGGGCGGATCCTGTTATCGCCTGGCTCAACTATGCGCCCATACTTCTCAATAGTAATGCCGAAGCTGCGCAGTCAGTCTGGTACACCCTGCTTAAGTTTCAAAAATCGATCAACAACAAATCAATCCCTGCGCTACTAGAGGCGTTGACTAAGTTCCTCACAGTTAAACCCGATTCACCTGCAGAGTTTGAAGCGCTGATTGATACCATTGCATGGCTTGAGTCAGCTTCAACCGTCTCTATCCATGGTCGCCAAGCTGTTGAGCCTAGCGCTGCACTTCCGCCATTTTTTGCTATGTTGCCGCGCCTAGCGAATGTGCTTGATGCTAAGGGGATACGCCAATGGTGTCAGTTTGGTATCCAAACCAGTCAACAACGCCCAGACTACCTCAGCACTTACTTCGCTCTTGAGACTAAGGACTCTTCGGCGGCGCTTCAGCGCTTTAGACCTGGGGCTAAACTTCATGACTATGAAAAGCGGATTCGGTACTTTATCCAAGCGCTATGGGGGCAAGATCCCGATATCACTGCTGTTGAACCGCCACGAGAGGAGTTAAGTTTTACCGTTCCGGCAATGGTCGATTCATTGCTCGGTTTGCCAGCGATTCTAGATGAGCAATCGCAACTAACACCCCTGCAACGTTACTCACTTATGGCGGCGCACATGGTGGCTCACCAGCGCTACTCAGAGTCGATGGTGGCGGATAACTGGAGTCCCCTACAGCGAATGGCCGTTGAGTGGTTTGAAGACATTCGAGTGGATGAGAAGCTCTATAATGAGTTTCCGGGGCTCCGCACATGGATGCAAACTATTCACCCCGATGCTTGGATCGAGCAGTGTGATACCTCGCACTACTCAGCGGTGCGCCATCGCTTGGCAGTATTCTCGGCAGCGGTGCTCTATCGTCAGCCAGAACGCCTAGGACACTCGAAAGGATGTGCGTTCTATGAGCCATTTATAAATGCGTTAGAGGCGGATATATCAGCTCGGGATTTGGCGTCGATGGCGTTGCGGTTTGTCGCTGTTACGCGTGAACAGAGCGACCAGCAGCCCACTGTCTATTTTGATCATACCCTCGTCGAGTGGCGTGACGATAACCGCCACCTCTGGACCTTCATCGAAGAGGGTGATGAGGAGGATACCCAACCGTCCCAGTCGAACCATCAAGAGGATGTCTCAGAACTGCCGCCTCAACTCTATCCAGAGTGGGATTACCAAACTGAGTCGGAGCGCCCTGATTGGGTATCACTCTATGCACGCCTGCATGCCAGCGGTGCAGCATCAGAAATAGATCAGCTCTTGGATAACCATAAAGGGTTGGCGAACCGTTTGCGTCAGGTGTTGGATCTTCTTAAACCGCAAGATCGTTACCGTGTTCGCCATTTGGAGTTTGGCAGTGATCTTGATTTGGATATTGCACTTCAGGCCTACACCGACTGGCGGGGAGGGCATACACCTGATCCTAGAATCGAGCAGCACCATGTAACTGGTGGACGTGATATCGCAACTTCACTCTTGATGGATCTATCCGCGTCTCTTAATGACCCCATCGAAGGGAGTGATAAAACGATCCTCTCTGTAAGTCAGGAGGCGGTTGCCTTACTGGGCTGGGCTATGGATGCGCTCAACGATGATTTCTCAATTGCGGGTTTCCAGTCCAATACCCGTGACCAGGTTCTCTATTCGCATATCAAGGGCTTCAGTGAGTCTTGGGATGATTCAATCAAGGCGAGACTGGCCGCCATAGAGCCAGCCTACTCAACGCGCATGGGAGCAGCACTTCGTCATGCAGGCGAGGGTTTAAAGGCACGTAAAAACGTTAAAAAGCTGCTATTGATACTGACTGATGGTGAGCCAAGCGATATTGATGTGTCGGATCCAGACTATCTAATTGCAGATGCACGGCACGCAGTGACCCAACTACAGGCACAAGGCATCTTTGTTTGGTGTATCCATCTCGACCCCAAAACCGAAGAGCAGACCCGCGCTGTTTTCGGTGAACACACCACCATTGTCGATCGTATTGAATCGCTTCCAGAAGCGCTGACCTCGCTGTTTCTTCGGTTGACGAATTGATTCGAGCTTAAATCTCGCGCCGAGAATTATTTTATTGTGTACAGGTTTGATAGGCCTGGTGAATCGTCACGCTTGGGAATACACAAGGTTTCACCTTGTGATCGCGGCTTCGCCTTTGGCGAATGCGCTCCTACGCGGCCCTGAAAATACTCCGTAGGAGCGCATTCACGCGAAGCGGGAAGCCGCGAAATTAAAAATGTAACCTCGTACCGAAATTATTTTATTGGGTGTTTGTTTCAGAGGCTTGGTGAATCGTTACGTTTGGGGATACACACCGCTTTTCGGTGTGATCGCGGCTTCGCCTTTGGCGAATGCGTTCCTACGTGGCTCTGGAAATACTCCGTAGGAGCGCCGCGACAAATGGCGCCAATCAATAATTAACAAAAACCTTAATCAACGCTAAACCTAATTTTAATTGCGCTTACTCTTCTCGATTCATACAGTGGGTCTTAGGAAAAAACTTTATAAGAATATAACCGACCTCTATTTATGACTCTTAAAGCGATCATCTTTGATGTTGACGGCACGCTTGCTGATACCGAAGTGGCTCACATGAACGCCTTCAATGAGGCCTTCTCTGGTGCGGGGCTCGATTGGTATTGGGATCTGCCTACCTACACAGACTTGTTGAAGGTTTCTGGGGGTAAGGAGCGGATGCATCACTACTGGTCATCGCTTGAAGATGGGGCAAATAAACCTTCTAAAGATGAGATCGAGACACTAGTCCCTAAACTGCATAAAACCAAAACGGCAGCTTATGAGCGGATGGTCGCTGAGGGCAGGGTGAGTATGCGCCCTGGTGTGCTCGAGATGATCCAGTCAGCGAAAGAGGCTGATATTACGCTTGCCATCGCAACCACGACTAGCCCCGCTAACATTGAAGCGCTGCTCTCTAATGCACTCGGTGCTGATTGGCGTCAAACCTTTGCTGTTGTTGAAGATGCCGAGACGGCACCACATAAAAAACCCGATCCAAGTGTCTACATCCAAGCTGTTGAGCGGCTTGGTGTAGAGCCTAGGGAGTGTATCGCCTTTGAAGATACTGCGAACGGGTTGAGAGCCGCCACTGCGGCTGGCATTGCGACGGTTATTACTCCGAATGAATTCTCTATAGAGCACGACTTCTCTGGTGCTGCTAAGGTGATCTCAAGCATGGAGGAGATCAATCTCCGCCGCTTAGAAAATCTGCTCGATATGATCGCCCACTACTAATTTTAATAATACTTCAGGTGCCTCACTATGCCATTTAGAACGAACCGAACCACGCTGACGCAATACCTTATCGAAGAGCGTCGCCGCTACCCCGGTGCCAGCGGTGATTTTAACGCACTGATCTTGGATGTTGCGATGGCGTGTAAGCAGATCTCAAAAGCGGTCGCCTATGGGGAGCTGGCTGGGCTTCATGGAGAGCACAACGCCGAAGAGGGTGGCAGCATTAATATCCAAGGTGAAGCGCAGAAGAAGCTGGATGTCCTCAGTAATGATCTCTTCATCAAAACCAACGAGTGGGGCGGTCATCTATTAGGCATGGCGTCTGAAGAGATGGATGATCCACTAGATATACCTGAGGGCTATCCAAAGGGGCGCTACCTGTTGGTTTTCGATCCACTTGATGGCTCATCAAATATCGATGTAAACGTCTCTGTAGGCAGTATCTTCTCAATTCTGCGTGCTGCAGATGATGAGCCTACGCCAATTTCACACGAAGCCTTCTTGCAGCCAGGCTCTAAGCAGGTCGCTGCGGGCTATGCGCTTTATGGTCCATCGACCATGCTCATTCTTACAGTGGGTAACGGTGTAGTGGGCTTCACCCTAGACCCTACGCTAGGTGAATTTATGTTAACTCACCCCAATCTTACGATTCCTGAAGATACTCAAGAGTTCGCTATCAACACCTCTAACAGCCGTTTCTGGGAAGCACCAGTTAAACGATATGTTGATGAGTGTTTGGCAGGAAAAACAGGCCCACGCGGTAAAGATTTCAACATGCGCTGGATCGCTTCGATGGTTGCCGAGGCGCACCGTATTTTGATGCGTGGAGGCGTCTTCATGTATCCGCGCGATACCAAAGATCCAAGTAAAGCGGGCAAGTTGCGTCTACTCTACGAAGCAAACCCGGTAGGCATGATTATGGAGCAGGCGGGCGGTCGCGCGAGTACTGGGCATGTTCCGGTACTTGATGTGAAGCCCTCAGGTTTGCATCAGCGCATTGGCTTGGTTTTTGGTTCTAAAAATGAAGTTGAGCGCATTGAGCGCTACCACGCCGAGCCACAGAAATCTCGTGATTCAGAGATCCCACTCTTTGCAGAGCGTAGTCTTTTCCGAGACTAAGCCCTATACCCATTTGGAGATTTGAAATGTCAGAACGTCACCCAATTATTGCAATCACCGGCTCCTCTGGTGCGGGCACATCAACAGTAACGCGTACCTTCTCTAATATTTTTCGCCGTGAAAATGTAAAGGCAGCGATCGTTGAAGGGGATAGTTTCCACCGTTACGACCGTGTCGAAATGAAGAAGCAACTCGAGCAGGCGGAAGCGCAGGGTAATAAGCACCTTAGCCACTTTGGTCCAGAGAATAACCTTTTTGATGATCTTGAGAACCTCTTTAAGACATACAGCGAGAACGGTACTGGTCGTAAGCGTCTCTACCTTCACAATGATGAAGAGGCGGAGCCTTATGGCCAGCAGGCTGGTACTTTTACTCCCTGGGAAGATATTCCAAACGACACCGATATCCTTTTCTATGAGGGGTTACATGGTGCGGTGAAAACCGAGTCGAATAACATCGCACAATACCCAGATCTACGTATTGGTGTAGTACCCGTTATTAACCTTGAGTGGACGCAGAAACTCTGGCGCGATAAGAATCAGCGCGGTTACAGTGCTGAGGCGGTGACCGATACCATTCTTCGTCGTATGCCGGACTACATCCACTACATCTGCCCTCAGTTTGAGCACACCCACGTTAACTTCCAGCGTGTGCCGATGGTCGATACCTCAAACCCGTTTATCGCTCGCGATATCCCGTCGGCAGACGAGAGTATGGTGATTATCCGTTTTGCAAATCCTAAAGGGATCGATTTCCAGTACCTACTAAACATGATCAGCGGCAGCTTTATGTCACGTGCCAATACTATTGTGGTACCGGGCGGCAAAATGGAACTTGCTATGCAGCTAATCTTTACGCCATTTGTGTGGCGTATGATGGAGCGCCGTCAGCGCGCCCTTGGTAATTAATTCATTTAAAGGAGCGCAGCAGTGACTAAGGCAGCACCCACCCCAACCATGGCTAACCTGATGGCGAATGCGATTCGCTTTCTCTCAATTGATGCAGTAGAAGCCGCTAAATCGGGTCACCCTGGTGCCCCTATGGGTATGGCAGAGATTGCAGAGGTTCTCTGGAGTCGCCATCTGAAGCACAACCCAAACAACCCCAACTGGGCAGACCGTGACCGCTTTGTACTATCAAACGGCCACGGATCTATGTTGATCTACTCGCTCCTACACCTAACCGGTTATGACCTACCCATTGAAGAGCTAAAGAACTTCCGCCAGCTTCACAGCAAGACCCCGGGTCACCCAGAGGTGGGTGTCACTGCTGGTGTTGAGACGACCACTGGTCCGCTAGGGCAGGGTATCACCAACGCTGTGGGTTTTGCGCTAGCTGAGAAGATGCTGGCATCTGAGTTTAATGAAGCAGGCCATAAGATTGTTGACCACTTCACCTACTGTTTCTTGGGTGATGGCTGCATGATGGAGGGCATTAGCCATGAGGCATGTTCGCTAGCAGGTACCTTGCGTCTGTCTAAGCTGGTCGCGATCTATGATGACAACGGTATCTCGATTGATGGCCATGTTCAGGGTTGGTTTGCGGATGATACGCCAGCTCGTTTTGAAGCCTATGGCTGGAATGTTATTCGCAACGTTGATGGCCATGATGCTGCTGCCGTTGATGCAGCTATTAGGGCGGCTAAAGCTCAGGGTGCTACTGATAATGGTAAACCGACACTTATCTGTACTAAGACGGTGATCGGTATGGGTTCGCCAAACAAGGCGGGTACGCACGATGTTCACGGTGCTGCACTTGGTGCTGATGAGATCGCAGCTACCCGTGATGCGCTTAATTGGCCACACGCTCCATTTGAAATTCCAACAGAGGTTATGGCTGCTTGGGATTGCCGTGAATCAGGCGCTGCTGCAGAGTCCTGCTGGTTTAAACGTTTTGAAGATTATGCGGCAGCCTACCCACAAAAGGCGGATGAGTTTACGCGTCGCATGAGCGGTGATCTTAGCAGTGACTACCAAGCTAAAATTGCCGATGTGTTTGCTGCTATTGCCGCAAATGATTCACCTGTAGCGACACGTAAGGCTAGTCAGAACGCCTTGGATGCGATTGCGCCGCTGGTGCCAGAGTTCTTTGGCGGTAGTGCCGATCTAACTGGTTCTAACCTAACAAACTTTAAAGGCTGTACCTTAGCTGGCCGAGATAAGTGGGGTAACCATCTATCCTACGGTGTGCGCGAGTTCGGTATGGCTGCAATTATGAATGGTGTTGCCCTGCATGGCGGCTACATCCCTTATGGCGGTACCTTCCTCACATTCAGTGACTACAGCCGTAATGCTATTCGTATGGCAGCACTGATGCACCAGCGTGTGATTCATGTCTTTACTCATGACTCAATCGGACTGGGCGAAGATGGCCCAACTCACCAGAGTATCGAACATGTACCAAGCCTGCGTATTATTCCAGGTTTGGATATGTGGCGTCCGGCCGATGGGTTAGAGACCGCTGTCGCTTGGGCTAGTGCTGTTGAGCGACAGGATGGTCCAACCGCGATGGCACTCTCTCGTCAGGGTATGCCGCAACTGCTAACTAATCCTGCTGATGCTGAAAAAGTACGTAAAGGGGGCTACATCCTTTCGGATGCTGATACTCCAAAGGCGATCATCATCGGTACCGGTTCTGAGGTGCAGCTAGCACTAGAAGCTCAAAAACAGCTTGCGTCTGAAGGTATCGCAACCCGTGTGATTTCAATGCCTTGTACCAATATCTTCGATCGTCAGTCAGATGCATATCAGGAGAGTGTGATCCCTTCTGATATTCCAGCTGTGGCTGTCGAAGCCGCACATACTGATTTCTGGCGTAAGTACGTTGGCCGTAAGGGTGCAGTAGTGGGTATCGATACCTTTGGCGACTCAGCTCCAGCCCCAGTGCTCTATAAGCACTTTGGCATTACGGTAGAGGCGGTAGCCGACGCTGTTAGAGCGCGCGTTTAAAACTTGGCCGTACTTTAGGAGCCTAGGGTGTTACATAAGCAGTGGCGTGGAATTCTCTTTGATCTTGATGGCACCCTCGTTGATACCGTAACAGAGGTAACCCGCGCAGTGAACGATACACTGCGCAGCCTTAATTACCCTGAGGTGAGTGAGGCGCAGGTACAGACTTGGTTTGGCCGTGGCATGCGACCGCTGCTTCTTAAAGCGCTAGCAGAGGTGAGTCCTATTCCAGAAACGGAGCTGGATGGTAGCCATCTACTGGTTGAGGCACTTGAGCTCTATGAGAGCCACTATCAAAAGCATTGTGCTACGGCCTGTAAGCTCTACCCGGGAGTGAAAAGTACTCTCAAGGGGCTAAAGGCTAGTGGGATTAGACTCGCGGTAGTGACCAACAAAAAGAGCCACTCAGTTCGCAAAATCTTAGATGTGATGGGAATTGCCAACTATTTTGAAATCGTTGTAGGCGGTGACAGCTTCCCCGTTAAAAAACCAGACCCTACTTCAGTACGGGACTGTATGTATCAGTTTGAAATTGGTCCTGAAGAGACACTCTATGTGGGCGATTCAGCCCTAGATGCTGCGACTGCAAGAAATGCTGATATGAGTGTTTGGCTGGTCTCATATGGATACAACCAGGGTGAGTCAGTTGAGAGCTGCTACCCAGACCAGGTTATACGTAATTTTAATGAACTATCAGAGCGCCTATCCCTCGCATCTTAAACAGAGGGATTAGGGCTCTAAGCGAATTTTCAAAATAATGGAGGCCAACGATGGCACTTGTATCACTTCGACAGGTACTCGATCACGCAGCTGAACACAGCTACGGGGTACCAGCATTTAACGTCAACAACCTAGAGCAAGTACAGGCAATAATGCAGGCTGCAGAATCGATGGATAGCCCAGTTATTCTGCAAGCATCTGCTGGTGCTCGTAAGTACGCAGGTGAGCAGTATCTTCGCCACCTAGTGCTTGCAGCTATCGAAGCGCATCCGAACTTGCCAGTTGTGCTGCATCAGGATCATGGCGCCTCACCAGCACAGTGTCAGCAGTCGATCCGTTCAGGCTTCTCAAGTGTCATGATGGATGGCTCGTTGATGAGCGATGGTAAAACACCAGCAAGTTACGAATATAACGTAGATGTAACCCGTCAGGTCTGTGAAATGGCGCATGTGGTTGGTGTGTCGGTTGAAGGTGAGCTTGGCTGTTTGGGCTCTCTAGAGACAGGTGAAGCGGGTGAAGAGGATGGTGTAGGTGCTGTTGGTAAACTTAGCCACGACCAGATGCTGACTGACCCTACAGAGGCGAAAGACTTTGTTGCTAAGACGGGCGTAGACGCGCTAGCCATTGCCATTGGTACTAGCCACGGTGCTTACAAATTTAGCCGTCCACCCACAGGCGATATTCTAGCGATTGATCGTATCGCCGAGATCCATAAAGCGATTCCAAATACCCACCTTGTAATGCACGGCTCATCATCAGTGCCACAAGAGTGGCTTGCGATTATTCGTGAGTTTGGTGGTGAGCTGAAACCGACCTACGGTGTGCCCGTCGAGGAGATCGTTAAAGGTATCGCCAATGGTGTGCGTAAGGTCAATATTGATACTGACATTCGTCTAGCGATGACCGGTGCAATGCGTCGTATGATGGCAGAAAATACCAGCGAATTTGACCCACGCAAATTCCTAATCGCAGCCCGAGAGGCTGCTGCCGGAATCGTTAAAGACCGCTTCGATGCCTTCGGCTGTGCCGGTATGGCAAGCAAGATCAAACCGATTAGCATGGATGATATGGCGGGACGCTATTAATCCATTAGTGATCGTTTTTAAAAGGTGTCAGGCTTGGTTTGGCGCCTTTTTTTAAGATCAAAAACAGTTCTCCCCGACTGGCGTCGGCCAGCCTTACTTTTCCCTTGTCGGAAAAGTAAGCAAAAGGACACCCCGCTCCTTCGGCCTTCGGCACACTGCGCGCGATACTCTTTTTCTGAAGCTTATCAGGACCGCACAAACCGTTAATTGCTCCTGCATTAACGGAATACATGCCATCCATGGCATTAAGTCGGCTTCCTGCCTCCGTTGTGCTCTTCGGCCGTCCATGGCCTCAGCCTGACAAGCTTTTAATCGAAAAATAGCACCGTGCTCGTTCTCAGTCGGACGGGGAATCAGGGTGCCTAATTCGAATCTCGTGCCAATCGTCCACGTCCGATCGAGGGTAGGAGCTAGCCTGAATGGCGAAGCGAAGCTTTTAAGATTTTGATCTGCCTTTTGACCAAGCTATTAAAGAAAAGATCGCCACAACATTGAATGGCACCAACAATCAATCAACCCCAACCGCCAACATCTCCGCCTCAGCACAGAGCTTATCGCCTGCACTTAGCGTTAATAACACCTTAACCTTACGACCCTCAATTGAAATCAGCTCGCCAGCTATCGTTAACTCCACATCCATCGGTGTTGGGGCGATATATTTAACATTGAGTTGGGCAGTGATGTGGCGTTGGATCTTTGAGCTGTCGGTTAAATCAGAGTGGTTTTGAAGATACCTAAATGCAGCAGCAGAGGCTGTACCGTGGCAATCGAGTAGGGAGGCAACTGCGCCGCCGTATAGATGTCCAGGAACACCGCCAGTGTATTGAGGTTTTGGCGTGAAGTGCGCGAGTGTTTTATCACCGGCTAAATAACTCTTCAGGTGCCAGCCATCTTGGTTTGAGCGCCCACAGCCGAAACAGTGACTATGGCTTTCAGGGTATAGGTCTTGAATGGCGATCTGCATATTAACCCTCAGCTTCTTTTTTCGAGCCTTGTACTAGCTGAATGATAAAACTGTGTGCACTGACTAGGGTAATGCCTGATACCACCAAGAGTGCGCCACCGATAAATCGTTCGCTAATCTGCTCATCTAATAGGACAGAGCTTAACACTACACCCAATAGCGGTGTTAGGAATGAGAAGACGCCAAGACGCGATGCAAGGTAGGTTTTTAGCAGCCAAAACCAGACGAGAAAGCTGATAAATGAGACGATGACAGCCTGGAAAAAGAGGCTGCCTAAAACAAGCGGTGTCGGGTTGAATCGCATATCTCCTGTGATCCATGCCACACCCAGCAGTAATACAAAACAGGCGATGAGCTGGTAGAGAAGTGTCTGAGTTGCAGGTGCCTGACTCAATTTTGTAGCCCGCACTACAACTGTGGTTGCACCCCAGCTTGCACCAGCAAGGAGAGCTAATAGATCACCGAGAATAATATTACTCATACTCTTTTGATCGGCCCCGCCGCCAAAAGCGATCGCAATGCCAACAAAAGCGAGAGCTATGCCAAACCATTGTAGTTTCTTGAGTCGCTCATTTGGAATGAAGTAGGCAAGTCCAAGTGCCGCAAAGATAGGCGCCGTGTATAGGAACACTACGAGGTGGGCGGCACTGGTGAGCTGAACGCTAATCGAGACTAGGAAGAACTCAAAGCTAAATAGGAAGCCTGCCGCTAAGCCAGGTAAAAGCGTGCCGTTTTTGAGATCAAAACGCTGGCCTCTGAGAAGTACAAAGAGCATCACTAAAGCGCCGCCGATACCAGAGCGTAAGGCGAGCTGTAGAGTAGGTGAAAAATCAGGAGTGGTCGCTTTAAGCAGTACCTGCTGCATCGCCCAGACAGAGCATAGCAACAGCATCAGTAAGGATGCTTTTTGATCGATGGGTAGTCGCTGATCCATGCGGCCTCGTTAGTTTAAATCGATGGAGATAGGCTATTGAGCGAAATAACCTAACAAAGATCAAGTGAATTTCAGATGGTGACAGCAAACTCTTTAAATTCAAATGAACTGTGCTCTAATGGGGTCATTAATTTTTATGGATCTTTTAGGAAATCGTTATGAAACTTTATCAATACGACCACTGCCCATTTTGTGTCCGTGCCGACATGATGGCCCACTACAAAGAGGTGAGCTTTGAACCGGTTTATCTACTCAATGACGACAACCAGACCTGTATCGATCTGATCGGTACAAAGATGGTGCCTATCCTTGAACAGGATGGTCAGGCGATGGGGGAGAGCCTTGATATCGCCAAGCGTTTGGATGAAATCGGTGCATCGGACAAGGTGGTACTAGCTGGGGGTAATGCCGAGCCATACACCAGTATCCTTGGTGGTGTGATGATGACAGCGCTCAATCTTCTATTTCCTAGAAGTATCGCGCTGGGTTTACCTGAGTTTGCTACTGAATCTGCAGTCGAGTTTTATACCAAGAATAAAGAGGCTGTTATCGAGAAATCGTTTACCCAAGCGCTCTCAGAAACAGCTGAACATATTGCAGTGATTGAGGCCGCCTTCAATCAATTGCCTCAACTTAAATTACCAAGTGAGCAGGGTGATCAGATTAGTTGGGACGATGTACTTATCTATCCAACCTTGAGAAATCTATCGATGGTGAAAGGGCTTAAGTTCCCACCGCATGTGCGTGCTTATGTTGAGGAGGTTGCTAAGGTAACCGGTACTCATACCTATTTCGATAGAGCAATTTGACGGCGAGAAGAAAAAGAAGGGGGCGATGATTTGCCCCCTCAATAAGGGGTGTTTACAACAGCTGGTTTCAGATTAGCCCAACAACCTGACATGAACCTTACTTCATGCTTTTGATTTTATGCTTATCTAAATTAGTTCTGTTGATTTCTTTCTGATTATCAAAATGATTCGCATTATGCGAACCGTTTTGAAAAAAAAGTGTGATTGAGCTCTTCGCCCCTGTGACCCTTATTTACAGTGTTTAAAGACTCTGTTCAGAATCTTTATATAGAATCGGAGTGTGATTAATTCTGGAAGAAGATTATGAAACAGACAATTGGAGTAGGCTTGGTTGTAGTTATCGCGTTGGGTGGCTGGCTCTATTACGATTTCACTAAAGCGGTAGATGGCAAAACCTTCCGCACCTGGCATGGTGAGCGTGTTGCTGCATTTAAAGAGATGCGCCGCGCCTTTGGTCCTATCAGTGATATCGCAAAAGGTGATGATCCCTATCAACAGGCTATTATCGATACGTCCGTTGTTAAATTAAACGATGCGGCCAAAGCCATAGCACCGTTATTCAAATCGGTTGCACCCTATGGCGATGCTTCACCGGAAATCTGGGCGGACAATTCAAACTTTAATGAGCTGATGAGTGCCTTTGTTAATCGAACAGAGGAGTTGGTAAACAATACCCCGCAAGATCTGGCAACCCTGCGCCCAATCGTTGATGCGTTGCGTCAGGATTGCGCGGATTGTCATAGAAAATATAAGGATTGATCCCGTCAGTTTTTTCGCGGCTTCACGCTTCGTGTGAATGCGCTCCTACGGTGCAATAAACCAAGATAAATTGACCTATTCGCCCTTCAACTGTTTGATTAGAGAAGCGGGGAGCTCTTTGAGGGTCAGGGTGTTGTTCTCTGGGTCAAATGAGATCTCGCGCCCCAGTGATTCATTGCTGAAGCTTACGGATACATCGCGTGTTCTGCCTGTGTAGCGGATGTACTTTTTAAGGGCGCTGCGATCAGGGATGAAGTTGTCCTTGAGTTCGGGTGCCTCTTCGGCGACGTAGCGGTCAAATCGAACGCTGGCTACCGAATCAACAGAGTCCGCTAGATCCTTGTAACTGACAGACTCGCCTTGGCTTGATTGCTCAATACAGAACTCAGCAGCCTCTTTTTGAAAACGCTTTGAGTTCTCCTCTGGCATGGAAGCGCTGTACTGCTTTACTGCCTCCATAAAGCGTTCGGTATCAGCGGTGGTATCCACAGTATCCATAAACCCGACAAAGCTCATCATGGCACCTTGTAAGGCACGATCACCGAAGCCAAACGAGAGGGTAATAAAACGCTGCTGATCGGGTAGCTGCAGATCATCAAGTTCAATACGGAAGCAGATACCGCTCTTAGCAAAGTCGATGTAACCACTCGCCAGCAAGTTATTATCGCTATTCAACGCCAAACCATCACGTTGCAGCAGAGATGCGACCCATAGGTAGCGACGCCCCTCCATCTCCTCAAGTAGGAATACCCAGTGGCCATCGGTCTCGATATCTTCATGCTCAATCATCATAGCGAGCTGTTCGAGTACCTTGCTGCTAAACGATTTGAAATCGATAGCACTATCTAGAAAGTTTAAAACGAGCCCTTTAAATGCTGTTCCTTCATCAGCAAAACGACCATAGCGTTTGCTAGCGCGGCGATTGAACACCCCTTTAAGTTCTGAGAGTAGGGCACGGTTTAGTTCAGCTTCGGTGAACACTGTTTCGCTAAGGCTAAACGATTGTTCGCCTACACAGCGGGTAAGGCGGTGAGCAATTGCTTGAATATTGGACATGACAAAGGCACTTCAAAAAATTTGATCGGTAAAGGTAGCAACAATCTTATCGCTTTCCTATTGATTTAGAACATTTGCACTTCTGGAAATGAGGTCTACATTGAATATATCAACAATTGGAAACTGCCATGTTTAGACTTCAGTTGACCGAGCAAGAGATTGCTGTGCGAAACCAGATGGTAAACCAGTTCTTTATGGTGCTCTCAATCATTGGCGTTTTGCTGCTGATGGTCTCTCTCTACCGCGCAAATCAAATCGGATGGCAGCCGATTATGACAGTGCATGTTCTCTCTGTTATTTCACTTGTTACGATCACTTTTTTTAAAAAACGCTTTCCCTATCTTTTTAAAGCTTGGTTTGCGGTTTTGCTACTGCTGTTTATTGGACTCAATGGCTTTTTAGCGCTTGGGCTTTTAACTGGAGGCCACGCGTTTATTCTGGTTGCACTAACAGCTACTGTCTCCCTAATTGGTCCGCAGGCTGCTTTACTACTAGGAATTGTCACTCTGGCGCTATTGGGATTCATTGCGAATTTCCATCTCGGCGATGGTCACGTGATGTCGGTGGATGATAGCTATAGCCACTCAGGTGCAGCTTGGAGTCTGGTTATTGCTGCAACCCTAGCTATGACCCTGCTCATTGGGATCATGGTTCACCGACTAAGCAATCTTACGCGTCGTTTTATGATGGATGCTCTTGATAAAGCTAACTCGCTAGCGCTATCCGAAGCGCGTACCCAAGCCTTTGTGCAGTCTGCATTGAGTCAAGCGCTAGTCGCTATCGATAACGAAGGTAAGATCTTGCGCTGGAATGCAGGTGCAGAAGCGATGTTTGGCTACTCAAGCGATGAGGTGATTGGTCAATCTCTCTATGCCTTGATTATGCCGCCACAGTTACCGGACTTTCAAAATTCCTCTTTAGCCTCAAGTCAACATGCTCTGGCCAACTATGGTTCCGGTACCTCGATTCCATTTATAGCCAAAAATCGTGCCGGTGAATCGCTAAATATTGAACTCTCGCTTGGTGAGTGGCGTGAAGGCGATAAGACATTTCACTCTGTCGTTATCAACGATGTAAGTGAAACTAAATCCTATGAGCAGAAGCTGGTTAAGTTGGCCAATACCGATGCGTTAACAACACTGCCAAATAAGATGAGTATGATCGATTCAGTAGGTAATCGATTGGCGCAAAATCACCAACTTAGCCTTGTTATAGTGCATTTCAATGGCCTATCTACAACAAACTCTAGCCTAGGATATTTAGCGGGTGATGAGTTGATTCTAGAGACAGTAAAGCGTTTAACCCCTCTGCTTAAATCATATGAGGTGCTTGCACGTATTACCGCCTGCCAATTTTTGTTGCTTGTGGATGGTCAATCTGATGATCGTGTATGGCAGTTGAAGGTCGCAATAGAGAGTAAATTCAATGCTGCAATTGAGCTTGAAGGCCATCAAATATACCTAACGCCTAAATTTGGTATCGTATTCTCAAATCAGCAGGACAGAGATGCTGAAGCACTTTTGAATAAAGCCTTTGTGGCATTGAGTGAAGCGAAGTCTAGTGACCAGCATAACTGGGCTTACTTTAATCCTGAATATAATCAGCAGGCACAAAAGCAGATTGCGTTAATAGCGGGCATGCATGAAGCGCTACGTAAACATCAGTTTGAGCTCTTCTACCAGCCTCAGGTCGATGCCGTTACAGGTCAATGTAAGGGGATTGAAGCGCTGATTAGGTGGCATCATCCTGAGGAGGGGCTACTTGGACCCAATCGCTTCATCCCTTTAGCAGAGGCGACAGATTTTATTGTGTTGCTTGGCGGCTGGGTTATTGATCAGGGGTGTAAGGCAGCCAAGCAACTCGTTGACGAGGGGTTCGATGACTTCTCGATGGCGATCAATATATCGCCTAAACAGCTTCAGTTAGAAGATATTTCGCAACGAATAGAATCCACTCTATCCAAGCATCATTTACAGGGGCACTTCCTTGAGGTTGAGGTGACTGAATCGATGCGTGTCTCCAATGTGATCGGTATTAACGAGCAGTTTGCTAAATTGCATGATCTTGGTGTGAAACTGAGTATGGATGACTTTGGTACCGGTTACTCATCCTTTGCTTATTTAAAATCGATCTCTTTTGATCTACTCAAATTTGATAAATCCTTCATTGATGATCTGGCTGTAAGCGAGAGTACTCGTCGTGTTGTGAAGGGGATTGTGGATATGTCTAAAGCCCTAGGTCTTAAAGTGATTGCAGAGGGTGTAGAGACCAAAGAGCAAGCTGAGGTTGTAAGGGATCTAGGCTGTCACCTGATACAGGGCTACTACTGTGCTAAACCGATGCCTTTCGATAAGTTATTGGTTTGGATGCGCGAGAATCAAAACTAACCACGAACAAGCTGTTGAGTTATTTCCCCTCCTGTTTAGAATTGAACGGATAGTTGAGGGAAGCAATGTGTCTAGGTATTTAAAAGGTTACAACCCAGAGACCGTGCAGCAAGCGGAAGCGATGTTGGATGCTAATAAGGTCGGTACTTGGTTGTTAGGCCGTTATCCAACACGGCACTCCTTCGCCTCTGAGCGTGCGCTGTATGACTTTACCCAAGCGCTCAAAAACCAGTACATGAAGAGCTCAAACCCTATCTCTAAAGTGTGCTATGACGACAAGATTCATGTGATCGATAACGCGCTCGGCTTACACAAGTTTGTCTCACGGGTGCAGGGGAATAAGCTAAAAGCGAAGAATGAGATCAAGATAAGCTCTCTATTTCGTGCCGTCCCCGAACCCTTTCTTAGAATGATTGTGGTCCACGAGTTATCCCATCTGCGAGAGAAATCTCACGACAAAGCCTTCTATAAACTCTGTAACTATATGGAGCCTGACTACCATCAACTGGAGTTTGAAGTGCGCCTCTATCTAGCCCATAAAGAGCGATATGGCGAGCTTTGGAGTTAAGGGGCTCTGTACAGGAACTAGCTCTAGTTAAAAAGTACTGGGTACGCTGATTTATAACGAACTCCGACGGTGTCTGTAACAGCCAAATTGTGGCAATCAAGTGACAGCGATAAGAGTGTTTGCTCATCATCAAGTTGAATCTCATAGAGAGTGTGAGAGCCTTGGAATCGTCGTTGCGTGATAACACCTTTCACTTCACTCTCTGAATCAATCACTATCTCTTCTGGTCGTATAAAGAGGGTAGATGAAGTTTCAAACTGAGATGTGGAGATAACACCTGATACCAGTTTTGCATGCATTGTGTTCGACTTATCGAGCTCTAAAAGTGAGCCGCCACCGGTAAATTTGGCAACGAATTTGGTTTTAGGTTGGTGGTATATCTCATAAGGCGCGGCTACCTGAACAAGTGCGCCCTTATGCATCACTGCGATTTTGTCAGCAAAGCTGAACGCTTCGGTCTGATCATGTGTCACAAGGATCGCACCGATACCCTCTCGTTTCAGTAGTTGCGCAATTTCAGGTACCAGCTCTTCTCGTAAACTGGCATCTAATCCCGAAAAGGGCTCATCCAGTAATAGAATCGACGGTTTAGGTGCAATCGCTCTAGCGAGCGCTACGCGCTGCTGCTGCCCACCCGAGAGTTGGTGTGGGTAACGCTGCTCTAAGCCACTTAATCCGACACGTTTGATGAGTTCATTGACGCGATGAGACCTTTCAGAAGTTGAAAGGTTGAAGAGACCAAACTCAAGGTTTTCTACAACATTAAGATGCGGAAAGAGTGCGATGTCTTGAAACATCATTCCGATATGACGCTGCTCGGCGGGGACAGAAACCTTCTCATTCACAAGCACTCTATCGCGCAGTTTAATCGCACCACTGGCGATCGGTTGGAATCCCGCTATGGCTCGCAATAACGTCGATTTTCCACAGCCACTTGGACCAAGAAGGCAGAGCAATTCATCGCTACCAACCTGAAGATCTAGCGCCTTAAACACGGCACGATCATCGTAATCTACGCTGAGTCCGTGAATATCTAGGTTGAAGGATTCGCTGCTTTTCATCTCTACTCTCTTGTTATGAGGCGCTTCGTGTAATCGCACGGTTAATCAGAAGAACGGGAATTAAACCCACCACAACGATCAATAGTGAGGGTGGCGCTGCTGCAATTAGCTGTTCATCAGTAGCAAGTTCGTAGGCTCTGATGGCGAGGGTGTTAAAGTCAAAAGGGCGCAACATGAGGGTTGCCGGTAACTCTTTAAGAACATCAACAAAGACAATCAACAGAGCAGTGAATAGGCTGCTTCTCATGATGGGTGCATGGATTAAGCGCAGAGTGGTCCAGGTAGAACGCCCAAGACTTTTGGCAGCATAGTCTATTGATGGCGAAATCTGATTGAGTCCAGCTTGCACGGTGCCAAGTGCTACTGCTAGAAAACGAACGGCATAAGCGATCAGCAAAGCGACAATAGTGCCACTTAAGAGCAAGCCTATATTAGCTATGCCGAACCAGTTGAATAGCTTGATAAGTTGATGGTCAAACCAGATCAATGGAGTAAGTACACCTATCGCAATGATGGTGCCTGGCAGGGCATAACCCAAACCGGCAAATTGGCCTATTAGCTTTAGGACTCTCTGTTTTTCAAAGCGCTGTGCGTAAGCGAGAGTGAATGCCAAAATAACCGCAATTAACGCTGCAAGTGCCGCTAAATAGAATGTATTCCAAGCAAGATTTATAAACTGTGGCCAATCCAGCTCCGCCTCAAATAGTGACCAGAAGAGCAGTTGCAGGGCAGGGAGCATAAAACCCAATAGGAAGGGAAGAGCACATGCCAGTGTCGCCATAAGAGCGTGGAATCCTCGAAGCTCAATTAACTGGCGCACCCTAGGAGTGCTTTTAGATTGATGATAAGCGATACCTCTTCTTGAATATCGCTCTACAAAAATGAGTGCAGCAACGAAGGTCAATAAACCAGTCGCCAGCAGCGCAGCAGATGCGGGATCTCCTAAACCATAAAAGGTGCGAAATATACCGGTTGAGAAGGTAGAAACGCCGAAGTACTGAACAGTCCCGTAGTCTGCTAGGGTCTCCATGAGAGCCAAGGTGACACCTGCGATAATTGCTGGACGGGCGAGAGGCAGGGCAACCTTAAACCACGTTTTAGGTGTGGAGTAGCCCAGACTCTTGGCCACTTCCATCGAGAGTGACGATTGCTCGAAAAAGGCAGCGCGAGCAGTGAGATAGACATAGGGATAGAGCACCAAAATCAGCATCAGAATTGCACCGCTCAGTGAGCGTACATCCCAGAAATGGTAGTCGCCATAGCCCCAGCCGGTCAGCTCTCTAAGTGTCGACTGAATAGGCCCTGCATAATCGAGAATACCTGTATAGGTGTAAGCGATAACGTAGGCAGGCATAGCGAGGGGGAGAAGGAGCGCCCAGTTTAACCAATCTCTACCAGGGAACTTGCACATTGTGGTTAGCCAAGCTGTTGGTACACCAATTAATAAGGTGCCAACTGCCACGCCTAGCATCAACATGAGGGAGTTGCTTATATATTCAGATAAGACGGTATTCCAGAGGTGGCTAATCGATTCAACACCTGCAAATAGCGACTGCCCAATCACAGATAGAATGGGCAGGCCTAATAGCACTCCAATAAGAAGTGCTGTCAATTTAAGTGTTGAGGTGTGATTCATGTTAAGGCGTTATTACTTCCAGCCAGCTCGGTCCATTAAACGCAGTGAATTGCCGTTTAGCTCACCCAGTTTGTATAAAGAGACACTATCGGCTTTGGCTGAACCGAAGGATTTTAACTGCTCTGACGCCTCTACGTTAGCGACGATCGGGTACTCATTATTCACTTCTGCGTACCAGCGTTGAGCTGCATCAGAGACCAAATACTCCATTAATTTAACAGCATCAGCTTGGTTTTTTGCACTTTTAGTTAACGCAATTCCGCTGATATTAAAGTGGGCACCACGATCGCTCTGATTTGGCCAAAAGACTGAGAGCTTTGCTGCAACCGCTCTATCTTCAGCTTTGTCAGACGCTGCTAAACGCGCTAAATAGTAAGTGTTTGCGAGAGTTAAGTCACACTGTCCTGCTGCAACAGCCTTTAGCTGGTCTGTATCACCACCAGCAGGTGGGCGACTGAAGTTGGCGACTAAACCGTTCAACCACTTTAGAGTTGCCCCTTCGCCGTTGGCTATAAGTGCAGATGAGACGAGTGACTGGTTGTAGACGTTACTCGATGAGCGAATACAGATGCGACCTTTCCATTTAGGGTCTGCAAGATCCTCATAACGATCCAGTTCCGCACTCTTAACTCTATCTTTTGCATAGATGATAGGGCGAGCGCGACTTGTTAGACCAAACCAGTGGTTATCTGCATCGCGCCACTGGCTCGCTATTGCCGTGTTAAGAACATCTGACTCAACAGCCTCTGTGATGCCTGCTGTTTTGGCGCGGTATAAACGGGCTACATCGGAAGTAATGAATAGATCAGCAGGGGAGGCTGGTCCCTCCATCTGCAGGCGCGTTAGCAGTGCGTCATCCTTGCCAGTCAGTAGATTTACCGCAACACCTGTCTCTGCTGAAAAGCGATCAAGTAGAGGTTTGATTAGGGCTTCGGTTCGCGACGAGTAGACATTAACATCAGCATTTACGATGCCCGCCTTAAACATAGATATAGCCAATAGAGAGATTGCTAAAACGCTCTTCCTTACTTTCATCATTACCACCTTAATCCTTTAGGTTTGTGTTGATTGGTTTTTGCGAATGATTCGCATTTACGAAGAATAATATATGAGAATGATTCGCATTTACAACGGTTTTTTATATGAAAAGTTGACCTTAGGTAAGATCAATATACTAATAGGCAGGGTGAGAGGCGTGATCCTCGGTGGTAGAGTGGTGCT
The DNA here is from genome assembly GCF_012848475.1 of Marinobacterium sp. LSUCC0821. Taxonomy (NCBI): domain Bacteria; kingdom Pseudomonadati; phylum Pseudomonadota; class Gammaproteobacteria; order Oceanospirillales; family Oceanospirillaceae; genus Marinobacterium; species Marinobacterium sp. LSUCC0821. The sequence continues at coordinate 815,093 of NZ_CP051666.1, read as the reverse complement.
AGCACTAGTTTAAAGAGTGCAAAGTTTTAAGAGTTCAAAGGATGAATTTGTATGCACCCTACGTTTAAGCAGTTAGGTCTCAACCTGCCAGTCGTGCAAGCCCCAATGGCAGGTGTTCAAGATGCCGAACTTACCATTGCTGTATCGAAGGCAGGAGGTTTGGGCTCCCTGCCTTGTGCCATGTTAACGCCTGAAACGGTTGAGTCTGAAGTTGCTCGAATCCGTGCCGCGACCTCAAACCCATTTAACCTCAACTTCTTCTGCCACACCATGCCAGATGTTACCGATACCGCGCTATCTGATTGGAGTGGGCTCTTTGCCGCGGATTATCAAAAGTATGGCGTCGATGAGCACTCGATTAACTATGGCTCTGTGCGCCGCCCCTTCAGTGCAGAGTTTGCTGTGGTGGTGAAGCGAGTAAAGCCTGCTGTTGTCAGTTTTCATTTTGGTCTACCCAGTGAGGAGCTATTAGCGGAAGTGCGTGAAAGTGGTGCACTGATATTCTCATCTGCCACAACTGCAGCAGAGGCGATTTGGCTCGAAGAGCAGGGGGTAGATGCCATTATTGCTCAGGGTGTTGAAGCGGGAGGCCATCGCGGAATCTTTTTGACGGACGATCTCAGTTCCCAGTTACCTACGAAGCAGTTGCTTAAAGAGATAGTTGAGCGGGTCAAAGTACCTGTAATCGCTGCAGGTGGGGTCGGATCTGCTCAAGATGTGAAGGAGTTAATTGAATTAGGAGCCAGCGCAGTTCAGGTTGGCACCTCTTTTCTTCTCTGTGATGAGGCAAAAACCTCGCCACTTCATCGTGAAGCGTTGGCAGCATCCACTTCACCTAACACAGTCATCACCAACATATTTTCAGGTCGACCGGCACGAGGGATAGTTAATGGGATGATAGAGAAGCTCGGCGCTTGGAATAGACAGGCACCTAGTTTCCCTTATGCAACTCCAGCATCTGCCCCTTTGCGTTCAGCTGCAGAAGAGTTGAGTTGTGCAGATTACACGCCCCTATGGTCTGGGACCAATACCGCGGGCTGCAAAGCAATTTCTGCAGAGTTACTAACTAGGGAGTTAGTATCAAAACTTTGTTGAAGCTATTTAACTTCATATCCAATTTTGTGAAGGAAGATCATACCGGCCAGCATCACCAGGGTTGCGATGATCAACGCCCACAAATAGGTGCCTGTAGCATCGGCGATATAGCCTGCAAAGATAGGGGCAACGATCTGGGCAACACCGAAGCTGATTGTTAATTTAGCCATCGCTTTAGCTGGGTTTGCTGGGAAAGCACGACCCACAATAGCGAGAGTGAGGCTCACTATTCCGCCAAAGGTCGCGCCCCAGAATATTGAGGCGATAAAGCTGAAGGTGCTGTTCTCTGTAGTTAGAGGCAGGACAAAAGAGATAATCTCTATTAGGTAAGCGAGTTGCAGCGCCTGTATCTGGCCGATGCGGTTGGCAATTTTGTCCCAGAGTATCGCTGAGGGTGCCGCAGATATACCCACAATTACCCAGACCCAACCCCCTTTACCTGTAAGTTGTGGAGTCTTCTCTAGGATATCCACAATAAACGTAGCACTGATGACATAGCCCACGCCTGCGCAGAAATAGGTCGCGATAAAGAGTTTCATGAAGCGTGAAGAGGGCTGTTCCACTGCACTGCTACTGTTTTGTACAAACTTCTCTGGATAGGGCATCCAGAACCAGGCAGGTATAAGAAATATGCAGCCAAATAGACCTAGGTACTGCCATTGCGCGTCCCAAAGGAGTTTATCTGCTAGTAGCGCCGTTATAAGGCCGGTGAAGACAATCCCTACACCCATGCCGATAAAGTGGACACCCAGTTGTGGTTTGAAACTGTTGGCTCTCAGCCAATTGATAACGAGGCCAGAAGCTAACAATAATCCCGCTGTACTAGAGACACCCGATATAAATCGAAGAATAGTCCAGGCCAACTGGTTATCAGTCAGTCCCGTGGCATAGGTTGTTATGGCGGCAAGCAGGAGGTAGAGACGGTAGAGATAGAATTTAACAGAGAGTTCTTTAAGGCTTGCAGCTAACAGCGCACCGGCTAGGTATCCAATGTAGTTGAATGTTGCAAGCCAGCCCCCGAAAAGTTTAGTTAGTGCCGTCTCCTCGAGCATTAAGGGCAGAAGAGGGGTGTAAGCAAAGCGGGCTATACCTACCGTCAGAATCATAGAGCAGATACCAGCAAAGATTACCTTGTTGCGCTGGTTACGAAGCTCTTTTGAATGTTCAATCTGGTTCACAATGAGATGCCCTAATTTGAATAGGTCCACTATACACGACACCGTGACTGTTTTTTCAAATAGAGTTTTACAATGATTTTTTATGGTGAAAAAAAGCCCGCATCAGCAGGCTTTCAATCTAATCTGTGATCAGTTCTGCTCAATCATGAAGTGGTCAAAGAATTTTGACAGCGCTTCATGTGCAGTTAGCGGAAGGATGTTTGCTACGTGCTGATCTGGACGCACGATCACAATACAACCTGCATCTCTATTAATGCCACGCATATCGAAAATATCCGCACCTTTAATCGGTTGGAAAACCTTCTCGTAATCATTGAGGCCATACTTACCTTTCGCAGGCCATAGGAATTTTGGTAGATCGTGCATCTCTAGATCCTGCTGCTGGAAAACAGCATAGGTATCGATTACAGAATCCACATCCGCACCCTTAGGTGTGTATTTAACGATAGGCGATTCGCTATGGTTGGCTAAGTAATCAACCAATTGATAACTGCTTGAAGCGCTATTACGCGGATCATCCTTGCCACCAAATATGAACACTCTCCAGCGTCCATCAGCTTTCACCAGATGACCAAGATGCTGGTGGCGTCCATCGGCAACACGAGCTGCTTCAGCTGAGTGGAAGCGCTGACCGATGTTAAAGCCCGTTGCTAGCTGTTGGTTCTCTTGCCCGGTCGAAATGTACGATGGGAAGTACTCGATTGATGTGCCAGCTACAAAACCGCTTTGGCGTTTCATGAACTCTTCAATTTTCTTGGTATCGACGTGCGCCTGCTCTGATTGGTCATCAGCAGTAGGGCGGGTTGCTACCAGTTTAGAGAGTTCACGGTCGGCATCAATCAAATGCTGAGCCACTTTACGTCGCTCTGTCGCGTAAGTGTTGAGAAGTTTAGGATCTGCCTTACCCTGCAGAACATGGGCCATCTTCCAACCTAGGTTAAAGGTATCGGGTAGTGAGGTGTTTAGACCCCAACCCCCTTTAGGGCTGTGGGTATGACAGGCATCACCAGCCAGGAAGGCACGCGGGAAAATATCTTCACTAGACTCTAATGGGCGGTTATCGAAGCGTTCAGCGATACGTTGCCCCACTTCATAGATAGACCACCAAGCGACCTCTTTCACATCAAGCTTGTAAGGGTGGAAAATCTTCTGTGCTTTGGCAATGATATCCTTCTCTGTCAGGGCTACATCGGCGGCACGTTTATCCTTGCCGAGTAGATCCAATTCAACGTAGAAGCGGATGAGGTATCCACCTTCGCGCGGAATAGTCATCACCGCGCCGTGATCCTTTGATTGGATAAATGCTTTTACACGAATATTTGGGAAATCTGTATTAAGCAGAATATCCATCACGCCCCAAGCCTTGTTGGCTGAGTCGCCCTGCAGCGCAATTCCCATACCGCGACGTACGCTGCTGCGACCGCCGTCACAACCAACGGCAAAGCGCGCCTTTACTGTCTCCAATTTGCCCTTACCCATTTCATCCGTTCGTTCAAAGGTGGCAGTAATCGGGTATGCGTTTAGATCCTGAGTCAGTGACTCATCGATCTCAAATGAGACAAGCTTACGACTGTAGTGAGGTTTAAGCCCTGTAACTGAGTTCTCCATGCCATCAGTTAACAGCTCATGCAGTCGCGCTTGGTTAACGATGCCGTGTTTAAACTCTGACAAGCCAAGACGGGCATCATCGATTTTGTATAGGCGACGGATATTCTGTGGGTTTTCTGGGTCCGGTTCCCAGTAAGTGTTCTGCATGAGGTGGTAGGTCTCTTTAACCACCATCTCGCTGCAGTTGAACGCTTCCATAATCTCCTGAGTACGACAAGAGATACCGTCTGCACGGCCAAAGAGGAGAGGGCCAGGAGCCATATCGACGATACAGGTTTTAATATCAGAGAATATTGATAGTTGGCGAGCCATGGTAAGACCGGCAGGGCCTGTACCTACAATCAGGACATCAACCTCGCTAGGTAGATCCTCTACCGGTGGGTTCGGGTAGGGCTGGCGCGCTTCATCGATGACCTGGTAGTTGCCTGGTTTAAAGCCATTTAGGTGATACTGCATGACGTTAACTCCTAATTTTATTGTAGGTATTAGCTCTATCAATTTTGTTGATATATCAACTTATTGTTAGCATGTTAATCATGTTCGGTTCGAAATAGAAGATAAAATTAGAAATATTTTGGAATTAAAAAACCGGAAACTGCGTGAGCACTTCCCGGTTATTTGTAACTTATTGAAAAGAGAGCGGTTGTAGGGAGTATTGTGAATGCCTCAACCTATGGTGAGGTTACTCCCACTCCATCTCTTCAAAAACACGCTGAGCATTGGCCCCGTGTAGTGACTCATAAGAGATTAGATACTCATATTTACTCTGATCGATAGTAGAGATCGATTGCATATCGCCACCGTCATCCAATATTGCCGCAACCTCTTCACGCAAAAAATTGAGGTACTCAAAGGTATCTCTTTTAGCGGTTTCAAGCGAAGTTGGATGCCCATGTCCCGGAATAATAACCGACGGATTTAAAGCCTCTATCCGTGCTAGGGTCTCTAACCATGGCTTGTGGTTACTGTGGTCCATAATTCCAAGCATGCGCTCTACATAGACAACATCGCCACTAAATAGCACCTGCTCTTTAGGTAACCAGACAAAATTTTCATTGGCGGTATGTGCAGGGCCCACCGGTATAAATGAGAATTCAGTGTCGCCCAGTTGGTAGTCGGTCTCGCTCTCTATCAGCGTTTTTGCTACCTGAGGTTCTGTCCCCACCCAGCCATCTTGCGTGAAGTTTTTCATCCCCTCTATCTGCATAGATTGACGTTTCAGGTGATCTGCAGCGGTCGCCATGGCTGTAATTGTCTCTGCACCTAGAGATGCGAAGTAGTGATTGCCAAACCAGCGATGATCCTGCCCCCCGGTATTAATCACCGTTACTATAGGCTTATCAGTCACCGAGCGAACTTCCTGTTCAATCGCTTTAGCTCCGAGTTCAGTTCCCCCCGCATCGATTAGCACGACCCCGTCGCTAGTCACTACAAAACCAAAGGTAGCGTTGTTACCAAGGTTGCTTGGAGATCGTTGTTCTAAACCACCCACGATAGCGTAGATGTTCTCTTTAACCTTGATGGTCTCTAGCGCACTTGCTACGGCCTGGCCGTTAAGAAGTAATGCTGTTGTAAGGGTTAAAATTCTCTGCATATTTGGCATCGATTAAGTAGTTCCAGTTTGTTAATACTGCATAGTGCTTATTTGGATATTAAATGAGAATCGAGATGAAGCGAACGCTCGCGAAACCAGCAAAGGTTAGGAAGAGGACACCGCCTATGCGATGTAACCAATGCATAGGGACTCTTCCAGTTAAGGATTTTCCTGCCCATATTCCCAGTGCAGATATGGCAATCAGCGCGATGCTTGCTCCAATCCACACAGGAACTGCTGAGAGGGTTGTCGATAAGCCTGCAACAGCAATCTGGGTTTTGTCGCCAAACTCAGAGAGTAAAATCATTAAGAAGGTCGTGATAAATATACTGTGGCTAGCATTTTGATCGATATCGACCTCTTCATCCTCTTCTGGGGTCTTGATGGCTTGTATTCCGAAAATAATAAACATGATCGCGACAATTCCTGTTATCACGATTTCTGGGAGCCAGGCAGCTATACTGGCTCCAAAAGCAACCGCAAGAAGATTAAACAGCATAAAAGCGACTGCTGCACCCCAGAGTACTGGCCAGTGACGATAGCGAGTAGCCAGTGCCATACAGACAAGCTGACTCTTATCACCAATCTCTGCTAGGGATACAAGCGATAAGGTTGATAGAAGCGAGGGGATAAAGTCGGCTTGCATCTTAATTTTCCACAAAAAATGTAAGTATATAGTGAGTAACGAGCTGTTAGGAGTAGTTACTCAGAGTTTTACGCCATCAAAAGCATCGACTAAATAGTCAACAAAGCTTTTTACCTTTAACGATAGAAGCGTGCGGTGCGGATAGAGAGCATAGAGTGCTAGATTATCTGTTTCGTTTAGTGAGAAAAGAGTGGTTAATTCACCCGCGGCAATTGCGTCTTTAACTATGTAACCTGGCGCCATGACAACACCAATTCCAGACTTAGCAGCTTTAGCGAGTAGCTCTCCACTGTTGCTTATAACAGGGGTTTCGTGTCCCTCAAAACCACTCTGATTGGATAGGTAGGAGTACTTTAAGACCTTGTGGGGTTTTAGGTCCGCTACTCCTCTTGGTACACCATGCTTTGCCGTGTATGCGGGCGACGCACAGACCAACACTTCAACGGGTGCTAGTCGTCTCGCCACCAGATTAGAGTCCACCATGGAGCCTATGCGAAGGGCAACATCGAAACCTTCCTCAATGATATCCACTTTGCGGTCATTAAGCTGAATGTCGATGGATAGTTCCGGGTAGCGCTCTAAAAAATGACCAATAATATCCCCCAGTTGTTGGTTGCCTAGCGATACCGGGGCGCTTACTCGTAGTAAGCCTGATGGGTTCATTTTAAGGTCGGTAAGGCGATTTTCCAGAGACTCTAATGACTCGAGAATTTTAAGTGACTCCTCAAAGTAGGAGGCCCCCTCAGCTGTTAAATTCAATCGCCGAGTCGTTCTGTTAATTAACCTAATGCCAAGTTCAGCTTCTAGTGCAGAGACATACTTGCTGGTGAGTTGTGGTGATAGCCCAAGTTCATCTGCCGCTTTTGAGAAGCTTTTTAGCTTAACTACGGTGTGGAAGGTTTTGATGGTTGTAAGCTTGTCCATAAATTATCAAAACCATATTTATAATTATTCAATAGTAGTCATATTAATCAATGAAATCATCATCTGTAGTATCACCTACATCAATTAATCAATGGAGTTCTACAATGAGTAAATTAAATTGCCTACTTAAGAGTGATGCTGGCTATGAAGCGCTTCTTCTTCGTGTTCCAGTAGGGCTTATCCTAGCTGCGCATGGTGCTCAGAAACTTTTTGCTTGGTTCGGTGGTTACGGATTAGAGGGTACTGGCCAGTGGATGGGTTCCATCGGTTTGGAGCCTGGTTACCTGATGGCTCTTCTTGCTGGAAGCGGTGAGTTCTTTGGCGGACTCATGTTGGTGTTTGGTCTACTGACTCGGGTTGGCGCGGCCCTTAACGTTGTTGCGATGGCAGTTGCTCTATTCTGGGTACACTTTGCGAATGGCCTTTTCCTTAGCAACAATGGATACGAATATGCTTTGGCACTGCTTGCTGCAACTGCATCACTGCTAGTGATGGGCGGTGGTAAGTTATCAGTGGATAAGCTGCTAGCTAGGAGTTAAGTTGAGCAAATCAAGAGAGAGCTAATCATGAAATACGATATTGCATTTATCTCTCACGGTGGTGGCCCTATGCCGCTGCTTGGAGATCCACAGCACGCAGAACTTGTCTCTATGCTTAAACAGCTACCTAGTAAGTTCCCAAAGCCAAGGGCAATCGTTGTGATTAGTGCTCATTGGGAGAGTGACGAGATAGCGATTACAAGTAGCTCGTCACCCTCGCTGCTCTTTGATTACTTCGGTTTTCCAGCTGAGAGTTATCAATTTAAATATCCAGCGCCTGGAAATCCGCAACTTGCTAGCAATATTGCCAAGGTATTGCAGGTAGATGGATTTAACGTCAGATTGTATGAAGAGCGTGGTTTAGATCACGGCGTATTTATTCCGCTGATGTTGATGTACCCCCAGGCTGATATTCCGGTCCTTCAAATATCACTCTCAAGCTCATTAGACCCACTGCAGCATCTCCAACTAGGAGAGGCACTGGCTAAGTTAGATGAGGAGGGGGTTCTGTTCCTAGGATCGGGTTTCTCTTTTCATAATATGCGTGCCTTCTTTGCGGACAGTGCCGAAATACGCTCAGCAAATCTAAGCTTTGAATCCTGGTTAACCGAATCGCTGACAAACAGTGATTTGGAATACACTCAAATTAAAGCGCGTTTGGTTGAGTGGAATCAGGCACCTGGAGCCCATTTCTGCCACCCTCGTGAGGAGCACCTGCTACCCCTGCATGTCTGTGCTGGTATTGCAGGCAGATCTGCAGACTCATTTACCAATATCGATATCTTGAATAAACAGGCTTCTAACTATCTCTGGCAGGCTGCATAGTTTCACTATGCATAAGATGACTGCTATAAATGTAGTCCATTAATCGTATTGAGGTGTGAGTGGTGCAACCAAGAATCAGCATGATTACGTTGGGTGTTAAGGATTTAGCACGAGCTATCGCTTTTTATGAAGATGGGTTGGGCTTTCCTAGAATGGAATCACCTCCAGAGGTGGCCTTTTTCACACTTAACGGTACCTGGCTGGGGCTATTTGGTCGAAACGATTTAGCCGAGGATGCGCAAGTATCTCCAATAGGTAATGGCTTTGCTGGTTTTAGCTTGGCGCACAATGTCCCCTCTGAACTCGAAGTTGATCAGGTGGTAGAGCAAGCTGTTAGGGCTGGCGCTACCTTGACTAAGACGCCTCAGAAGACAACTTGGGGCGGTTATTGTGGTTATTTCAAAGATCCCGATGGTCATCTATGGGAGATAGCCTACAATCCTTTTTTCTGGGTCGGACCAGAAGCCCTTGTGGTATTCAGTTAACGATGAAATTCGCTTAACAGGAAATCAATGAATTACAGTTCAAGTTTTCAATGAGGTGAAATCGAGTTTTCGCTTAACGGTGAAATTTAACGGTAGATTTTCACTTAATCGCGTAATTTAGCGGTTTGAGTATTTTTGGTGTCTATTTACAACCCAATCCAGACGCAAGCGTATTTAAAGCTTCGGTCCCTCCAGTTCTCTCGGAGTTTTTAGTACCTACCTGCATTGCCGTAGCGATTCATAGTTAAAATCGCTCACCGAAATTAAATCCGAGACATTAACGATGTCACTGCGTTAAGTATCATCTATCACTTTTTCGTGTTAACAATTTCTGGATTAATGGCACTGTTGTGGAATTTTTGGGAACAGCGGTGCATCCATTGATCGTGTGTTTCAGCTTCTGATTTGAAGCAGAGAAGTCCATGTTCGTCCTCTGCACACATGGCGCTGCCATCTGGTCGGAATGTAATGATTATATTATGCATATTGTCTCCTAATAAGACTTAAATTGACTGGCTAATTTTCAAACTTTCAGTCAAGTTGGGTTGTATCTACATGTAATAGAAAATTTCAAATGAGTGGGTAAGCAATAAGCTACTTCAACAAGTCGCTGCTGGCTAAACGGAACGTTGAAATATGAGTAACGCTGCCACCTAAACAAGCTACTTCGTTTAATAGAAGAAACTAGGAGGGGAGTAGAAAAATACATGGGAGGGCATACCCTCCCACTGCGTCCAAATTATAGTGGACGGATATTCTCAGCTTGTGGTCCTTTCTGACCCTGAGTGATGCTAAATTCGACTTTCTGACCTTCAGTTAGCGATTTGAATCCGTCACCCGTAATCGCTTTAAAGTGAGCAAAAACGTCTGGACCAGACTCTTGCTGAATGAAACCGAAGCCTTTTTCGTCGTTGAACCATTTAACGGTTCCAGTAAATGTGTTTGACATAATAGTTCTGTCCTATTTTCAAAATATAAATTTACGCCTCAATTACGAGGCATGTAATTGCAGGATTTCTTTACTTATAACTTATGAAAACAAAACAGAAAGTCTGGCGACTTTGGAATGAAGAGCATAAATGAAGGGTAAATTTCAAGCTAGTACAAGATACAGTAAATAACCTATGGAGTACACCTCTATTATTCACTTGATGAGCAAAATCTTATCGAAGAAGTGGTACTAACTAAGGGGAAAGGTCACTTTGGCTCATCTGGTTTGCAGAGTTTTCAGTTGGAGTGAAATCAATTTCATTCTTAACTGAAAACCACACACATGATTATTTTTAATCTTTTACTAAGTAAAAATTAACCTTTGTAAGAGTTACGTAATTTTCACAAAAAAATGGCTGTTTTGTAGTTTTGTAGTCGCTTTTTGTTGGTTTTTTACAAGTTATATCAATAACTTATGAGCGGTAAGTTGTATGGTTGTTTCTGTGAGTTGTGTCATAATGTATCAATGTTAAAAACTAAGTTATGGAGCATATTGTGACTCAAGAACTGTTACTTGCTGAATGGAACGCGCGTGAATCTATCGCTGAAGCGATGGTGCCAATTGTGGGTCGTTTGTACCGTGAATCTAACGTTGAGATCTCTGTTTTTGGTCAGATGTCTGTACGTAAATCTGTTATCGACCTTCTTAAAGATCACCGTTACGTTCGTCAGATCGAAGGTGAAGAGCTTTCTGTTGTTGATACATTCCCAGTTCTAGATCAGATCTCGAAAATGGGTCTGCGCAATGCTCACATCGATATTGGTAAGCTAGCGGTTAACTTCCGCAAGTCTGGCGGTTCTGATCTTGCAGCATACCTAGCAACTGAGCTTGCTGGCGCTTCAACAGAAGATACTGGCGGTCAAGATGTTGTGCTTTACGGTTTCGGTCGTATCGGTCGTCTTCTGGCACGCTTCATGTTGAACCGTTCGGGTGCAAGCCACACACTGCGTCTACGTGCAATAGTAGTTCGCAAGGGTAAAGCTGCTAATGATCTTGAGAAACGCGCAAGCTTGCTTCGTCGTGACTCAGTTCACGGTGCCTTCAAAGGTACTATCCAGGTTGATGAAGCCTCTAACTCGCTAATCGTTAACGGTAATGCGATTAAAGTTATCTTCGCAGATGGCCCAGATCAGGTCGATTACACAGAGTACGGCATCAAAAATGCCCTTGTGATTGATAACACGGGTATCTGGCGTGACGAGCAGGGGCTATCTCTGCACCTACAGTCTAAAGGTGTGGATCGTGTCATCCTCACTGCACCTGGTAAGGGCATCAAAAACATCGTTATGGGTGTTAACCATGGCGATATCGAAGCGAGCGATAAGATCCTCTCTGCAGCTTCTTGTACAACCAACGCTATCACTCCAGTACTAAAAGCTATGTGTGATAAGTACGGTGTTGTGAACGGTCACGTTGAGACAGTCCACTCTTACACTAACGACCAGAATTTGATCGACAACTACCACAAAGGTGATCGTCGTGGTCGTGCCGCTGCACTAAACATGGTTATCTCTGAGACAGGTGCGGCGAAAGCGGTATCTAAAGCGCTACCACAACTTGAAGGTAAGCTAACCGGTAACGCAATCCGTGTTCCAACTCCAAACGTTTCAATGGCAATTCTAAACCTGAACCTTGAGACTGAGACTGACCGTGATTCACTGAACGACTACCTTCGTGAAATTGCGCTTCACTCGAAACTTCAGAAGCAGGTTGATTACTCTAACTCTCCTGAAGCGGTATCAAGCGATTTCGTTGGCTCACGCGCTGCGGGTGTTGTCGATGCGCTTGCTACTATCTCTAGCGGTAAGAGCTGTGTGCTATACGTTTGGTACGATAACGAGTACGGCTACAGCTGTCAGGTTATCCGCCTAGCACGTGAAATCACCAACTGTGCGCTGAAGACTTTCCCTAAAGAGTAAGGTCTCCAAGCGTTTGAAAAGACCGGGCATGCTGCAAAGTGTGTCCGGTTTTTTTATCTCTGCAAGATTCTGATCTATTGGCTGGAAACAGGTATAATGCCGCCAGTTTTAAAGGTTTGGAGATTCATGGAACGTATTAACTGGTTTCCCGGACACATGCATAAGGCGCGTAAAGAGATCGCGCAGCTTATGGATGAGGTCGATGTTGTTATTGAAGTGCTTGATGCACGTCTGCCTCGCTCGAGTGAAAATCCTCTAGTAGCGAAACTGCGTGGCCAAAAGCCTGTCATTAAGCTTCTCAATAAAACGGACTTGGCTGATCCAGCGATTACCCAAGCCTGGTTAGATGAGTTTAATTCGCAAGAGGGCATTACTGCTGTCGAATTAACCACAACCGACAAGGCAGCCATTAAGCGCATCCCAGATCTGTGTAAAGCGGCCGCACCTGCACGTACTAATCATGATCGTCCTGTTCGAGCGATGATCATGGGTATCCCTAACGTAGGTAAATCGACGCTGATTAATGCGCTACTGGGTCGTAAGATCGCAAAGGTAGGCAATGAGCCTGCTGTAACCAAAGCAAACAAACGTTACAGCGTGTTTCAAGGTATGGCCCTCTCTGATACCCCGGGTATCTTGTGGCCCAAGATTGAAGACCAAGATTCTGGCTACCGTTTAGCGGTGAGTGGCGCCATTAAGGACACCGCGATCAATTACGATATGGTTGCAGTCTATGGTGCTAACTTCGTGCTTAAGGCCTACCCGGATCGATTAATTGAGCGCTATAAGCTTAAAGATTTACCTGAGCTAGGTGAGCAGTTGCTGGATCAGATAGGTCGCAAGCGCGGCTGTTTGCGCGCTGGCGGTGTTGTGGATATTCACAAGGCGGCTGAGATTCTAATGAATGAGATGCGTTCCGGAAAATTGGGGCGAATCAGTTTTGAGACCGTTGCCGAGTGGCAAGAGAAAGATCGTATTGCTGCAGAGCTCGCAGCTGCTGAGTTGTTAGCTGCAGAGCAGGCAGAGGAGAGTAAATAAGTGACTCGTATTAAGAAACAGAGACGCATGGCGAATAAGATCGTCTTAGATAAAACGCCTAAGAAGCAGGAGCGTCTAGCCGATCCTGATAGCTACGAGAGTCGCAAACAGCGTGCGCAGAAATTGAAAAAGAAACATCAATCAGTTGAAGCGAAAAAAGCTAACGCTAAACCCACGCAAACGGCTTTGGCCCGTGACGTAGCTGCAGGTAAACGTGGTGAACGCCACGGTGGTCCACTTGCTGATAAGATTCGTCAGTATAACGCCGAAAAGCGTGCGCAGGACGAGCAGGGTACAGACGATAGCGCTAACGACGAATAGTTAAGTCTTTATGTCTCGTCATATTGATGTCGTCATTGTTGGAGCGGGTGCATCGGGTCTGATGTGCGCGCTGACGGCCGGTTATCGCGGTCGCTCAGTGCTTGTTATCGAGCACACCAACAAAGCTGGACGTAAGATTCTGATGTCTGGTGGTGGCCGCTGTAACTTCACCAATCTTAGCTCTACGCCTGTCAACTTTCTCTCCAACAATCCCCACTTCTGCAAATCGGCGCTGAGTCGCTATAAGCCTCAGGACTTTGTCGATATGGTTGATCGACATGGGATTGAGTACCACGAAAAAGCGCCGGGTCAGCTCTTCTGTAATGAGTCTAGCCGTGAAATTCTCACTATGCTTCTGACGGAGTGTGAGTGGGCTGGCGTCTCTATTGAACTAGATACTGCAGTTCTTAGTGTTGAGAAGCGCGGCGAAGGCTACCGTATTCGTACCGAGCGAGAAGAGATTCAGTGTCAGGTGTTGGTGATCGCTTCTGGCGGGCTATCGATTCCAAACGGAGGAGCGACCGGTTTTGCCTATGATATTGCTGCGCAGTTCGATATGGCGATTACGCCACGAAGAGCGGCACTGGTTCCCTTTACACTACAGCCGGATATCCTTACGCCATTGAAAGAGCTCTCGGGTATCGCACAGCCAGCGAAAGTGAGCTGTAACGACATGGCTTTTGTCGAGCCTATCCTCTTTACCCATCGTGGTATTAGTGGTCCTGCTGTGCTTCAAATTTCCAGTTACTGGCAGCCTGGTGATGAAGTGGAGATCGATCTACTTCCGAATATTTCACTGAGTGATACCTTAAAATCCCTTCGTGACTCCAACCCGAAACAGGGTGTGGAGCGTGCTCTAAGTGAGCACATGACTAAACGTCTTGCGCAAACACTGACTGTAATGTGGGAGTTGCAGGCTGAAGTGGGGCAGTTAAGTAATGCCCGTATCGATGAGATCGCAGAGCATTTCCATCATTGGCGTGTTAAACCCTCGGGTACTGAAGGCTATCGAACTGCCGAGGTCACCATTGGTGGGATCGATACTAATGAGGTTTCTCAAAAAACCTTTGAATCGAAAAAAGCACCAGGACTCTACTTTATCGGTGAGTCACTTGATGTGACAGGACACTTAGGTGGCCACAATTTCCAGTGGGCTTGGGCCTCTGGTTTCTGTTGCGGGGAGAGCGTTTAACCCATCGCGGCTTCTCGCTTCGCGAGAATGCGCTCCTACAGTGTACTTCCAGAGTCGCGTAGGAGCGCATTCGCCGAAGGCGAAGCCGCGATTACGGGTCAGACTAAAGGTCAGACCCGCTTCTATAGAAAGCTTATTTAGAACAGCTCTTCTTGCCCATAATTGTGTAGAGACCACACCAGCCTACGAGGCCTGTGAACAGCGGTACCACGCCGATGTATGCCCAGCTGCCTAGGTTGCCAGTATAGGCTGCTAGGATTAGCGCAAGGCCGATGATTACACGAAGAATACGATCAGTTTTTCCAACATTGCAGCCCATAGTGGTGCTCCTTTTTTCTGATTTTATTACTGGGGTTTAAACCCGGTTTATGAAATCGTCAACTCGATAGAACCGACACCAGCTACACAGCCTTCAATCTTATCGCCTGATACCACAGGGCCAACGCCTTCAGGTGTGCCAGTGTAGATTAGGTCGCCTGGCTGGAGTGTGTAGAATTTAGAGAGGTGGGCAATCAGTTCTGAAGCGTTCCAGATAAGGTCGCTCAGGTCGCCGGTCTGTTGCGTTTCGCCGTTTACACGAAGCTCGATTGGACCAGCTGTTAGAACACCAGTCGTTGTTACAGGAACAATTTCACTGATCACCGCAGCGTTCTCAAAGTTCTTACCTAGGTCCCAAGGACGGCGCTTATCTTTACCTTTCTGTTGCAGGTCACGACGGGTCATATCTAAACCACAGGCGTAACCGAAGATGTGCTCTTGTGCCTGCGCTTCTTCGATCTCAAAACCACCCTTATGAATTGCGACTACCCACTCCATCTCATACTGCAGATCAGAGGTGCCCGCAGAGTAGGGGATTGTGCTGCCACTTTCGCAGATCGCTGATAAATCCTTGATAAAATAAAAGGGTTCTGCCGTTGATTTATCGATCGAGTCTCCCATCTCTGCAGCGTGGGCTTGGTAGTTACGACCTACACAAAAGATGCGATTGACAGGAAAGCGTCGATCATCGCCTCGTATAGGAACAGAAACGCTAGGGTTTGGCTCAAATAGGTAGTTATTGGACATGACTTTTTGGTTACTCGATACGGACATAATTTAAGCTTTATGATCTTATAAAGATGCCAGCGTATCTAGTAGTTTCTCTTTAGTTAATGGTTTTCCAATCGCAGCCGAAGCACCTGCTGCTATTAAGTTATCTCTTTCTGCTCCTATGGTCGCGGCTGTGACCCCGATAATAGGCCCTGTGTAACCAGCCTCTCGCAGCGCTTGGGATAACTGGTAGCCATCCATATTTGGCATAAAGATATCGGTAATCACCAGATCAAAGTCTCTATTCTTGGCGATATCTAACGCCTTTTGCCCATCTTCAGCTGCAGTGACTATCGCATCCTGAGACTCAATCAGTTTTGTGGTTAGCATGCGAATGGTGGGTGTGTCTTCGGCTAGGAGAACTTGCTTCCCTGCTAAAGTGAAGGTGCCAGTGTTGGTGGCTTTAGTTTGTTCGGAGCCAATTTTTATATCCATATCGCTACGGTCAACGATCTCTTTAAGATGGTCGATCAGCTTTTCTAAATTAGCAGTCGTTTCTAACAACTCTCTCTTGTGATCGCCCTCATCCTCGAGCATCATTCGAATAGCACTTATGGGGGTGCGGATCTCATGTGAGATGAAGCCAAACATCTGCATCTCTTTTTCATATCGAAGCTCTAATTCTGCCAGTGATTGTTGAGATTTATTAAGGGCATCTCTCAACTGCTCTTGGAGCGAAATATACTCAGTTGTTTCGACAAGCGAACCCAGAATTTTCCGTTCCGAAGAGATGAGTCCTTGGCTGCTAAGGTGCATTACAAAATGGCGTTTTACATCATCTGATACCAACGTCAGTTCAAATCGTTCAGGCCCGGTAAAAAACGAGAGTTTTTCCAAAACTTTAATTAGTCTTTCATTGCTCACACCCTCAAATGCATCCGGAAGGAAGTGCAAGGGGAGGGATTCTACATTGGGTAAATCTAGCAACTCACGCATCGTTGGGGATGGGCGGATTTTTTCGGTCACAGGGTCTATGTCAAATAAGCCAATGTGTGCCATATCGGCCGTGACATTAAGTTTTCGCATGGCCAATTCAGCCTCGTGACGCGCCTGTATAATTCGATCGGTCGCTAGTTTCTGTTCTGAAACTTCACGTATGTAGATGTTTATAGAATCGCTTTGTGAGTCAGATCTATTTTTTATAGGGGTAAAGCTCCACCAATAGGTCGATTTATTCACACCAAGAAGAGGGGCTTCAAAGGTTGTGGTACTTCCCTTTAAAAGGGCAGCAAAGTAGTGCCGGTAACTCGGCATAATTGCATCCATTAACATATTTACACCACACTCCTCATGACCAAATCCGAGGTTTTTAGCACCGTATATGAAGCGTAAGGTTTGGGTGGGTAAATCGATGTTTATTATGTCTGAAGATGTCTTTACAGCGGTGACGCTGAGAAGTTGGTCCAGATCGGCGAGTCTATGCTTGCTATCCTTGAGGCTTGCTTCAGAGCTCTGTAACTTAAGCTTGGACTGAATTTCATTGGATTTATCAATAAGTGCAACGCTTAGGTGAGTCTCGCCCTGTTTTAAATGTTTTCTAAACCTCCCCTCTAGCCAGAGTGTCTTATCCTCATTAGAACTAGATAAGGTAAAGTTTTCTGTGATGGCGGGTGCATCTACACTGAGTGCGTCAATTGCTTTCATAATCTCTTTTGAACGTTTAGGTTCGATAAGATGAATCAGCGAATGTAATTTGTCCGTATCCTGTCCCTTGAGTGCAGGGAAGAGGCTAGTAAACAGTTCGTTTTCCCAGCTCTTAAGCGTTGTTAGATTCTGCTCAAGCAATGCGATATCAATATTTTTACTAAGACTTTCGAAGCGTTGGGTCGCCTGTTCTGCGAGCTTACTGTAGCACTCTGCTTTTTCACGAAATATTAAGGCGTAGGCAGCTATGCCTAGAGCTACTAGAAGACTGATTGTCACCCCAAGATTATTAGAACCTATGCCAAATGGGTCTAGCAGATACTCCGCTATCACTAAGAGTATTAAGATAACCACAAACATAAATGATGGGGGAAATTTGATGATGCGATTGTTATTCAAGTGACTACTCATAAATTGTTAAATCGATTGCATATTTATGCAAAAGTTGTGCCACATTCAAGGGACTTTGTTTTTTACAATTACAGATTAGCAGATTACTGAAAATTTACTGCGACTAGTTTGCTATTATTTTTGGCATTTATATAACAAAAAAAAAGGCCCATCTGTCGATGAGCCTTTCTATGAATTTAATCCGCTTATACGTTAGCGAACTGGTTCATTGTGTTGTCTTTACCACCCGCTTTTAGAGCTGCATCACCAGCGAAGTACTCTTTGTGGTCATCGCCTATGTTAGAGCCTGCCATATCTTGGTGCTTCACAGTCGCGATACCCTGACGGATCTCTTTACGCTGTACGCCACCTGCGTATGCAAGCATGCCCTCTTCACCGAAGTAGCCTTTCGCTAGGTTATCCGTAGATAGCGCAGCTGTGTGGTAAGTCGGTAGAGTGATGAGGTGGTGGAAGATGCCCGCTTCGCGTGATGCGTCACGCTGGAAGCTTTGGATCTTAGCATCTGCTTCTTTACCGAGTTCAGACTCATCGTAGTTTGCGCTCATCAACATTGAACGGTCGTATGCTGAAACATCTTTACCTTCTGCAGCCCAAGTATCAAACACCTGCTGACGGAAGTTTAGCGTCCAGTTGAATGATGGTGAGTTGTTGTAAACAAGCTTCGCATTTGGAATCACTTCACGGATGCGGTTAACCATGCCAGCGATCTGCTGAACGTGTGGTTTTTCAGTTTCGATCCATAGAAGGTCTGCACCGTTCTGTAGCGATGTAATACAGTCAAGCACTACACGGTCTTCACCTGAACCTGCTTTGAATTGGAATAGGCCGCTCTGAAGACGTTTTGGCTTCATAAGTTGACCATTAGCTTTAACAACAACATCGCCGTTATTGATATCTTCAGGGCCGTTAATTACGTCACCATCAAGGAAGCTGTTGTAAAGGTCGCCAAGGTCACCTGGTTCGTTAGTCACAGCGATCTGCTTAGTAAGGCCTGCACCTAGAGAGTCTGTGCGGGCAACGATAACACCGTCGTCAACGCCAAGCTCAAGGAATGCATAACGTACAGCGTTGATCTTAGCTAGGAAGTCAGAGTGAGGTACGGTTACTTTACCGTCTTGGTGTCCACACTGTTTCTCATCAGAAACCTGGTTTTCTAGCTGGATACAACATGCACCTGCTTCAATCATCTTCTTAGCAAGAAGGTAAGTCGCTTCAGCGTTACCGAAACCAGCATCGATGTCGGCAATGATTGGAACGATGTGAGTTTCGAAGTTGTCGATCTTAGCAACGATCTCAGCTTCTTTAGTCTGGTTGCCAGCATCACGTGCAGCATCCAATTCGCGGAATAGGTGGTTTAGTTCCCAAGCATCAGCCTGTTTAAGGAAGGTGTATAGCTCTTCGATAAGCATTGGTACTGAAGTCTTTTCGTGCATTGACTGGTCAGGTAGTGGACCGAAGTCAGAGCGAAGCGCAGCAACCATCCAGCCTGATAGGTATAGGTAGCGCTTATCAGTAGTGCCGAAGTGCTTCTTGATAGAGATCAGTTTCTGCTGACCGATGAAGCCGTGCCAACAACCAAGCGACTGAGTGTACTGAGAGCTGTCTGCGTCGTAGTCAGCCATATCTTTGCGCATGATCGCTGCAGTGTATTTAGCGATATCTAGACCAGAGTTAAAGCGGTTCTGGAGTTTCATGCGTGCAGCTGATTCAGCGCTGATAGCACCCCAAGTGTTGCCGTACTTATTAACAGTACCCTGAATCTGTTCGATCTCTTGTTTGTAGTTAGCCATTTCTCTTCCTCAGTCGAAGGGTGGAATTACCCGTGATTAAGTGTTTTTGGTCATCAATAAAATCTGACCGATGGCGACATCATTAACTTTGCTGCATCTGCTGTCAAAGCTTTTTGTGCATAGCAACAAAGCGGCGCAGTTAATTTATGTAATAAGGTGATTTGGTATGTAGTTAAACTACAAAACTACAAAAATTTATAAACAAATAAATATGTTTAATATCAGTTGCTTAGAATTATTTATTGGTTTGCTTACCGACTTAAGTTTAATAGATTTTCGTCTAGTGAAACGGGTTTTTACAGATTGTTGCAGTGCAGTTCTAATAGCTAATAGTTCTATTAAACTTTGGGTTAATGCGTGAGATTTTAAAAATTAATTTAGCACAAATACGACATAAGCTGACTTTTTGCGAAGAGGCGTGAGTGGGGTGGAAATAAAAAAGCGCTCATAGAAGAGCGCCTAATTGGAAGAGTTTAGTGAGCAGTTCCTGTCGATTAGGGTCTAAATCATCTGGGGCTAAATTGCGATAATCAGCCAGTGATTTTGCGAGTGGCCACTCCTTGGATTCAACAGAAATTGCCTCACCGTTGCAGTAGAGTCTGTTGGAGTCGGATTCAAGATAGATCAATCTCGTATTAGGTGCGACTTCAACGCCCACTTCAAGTGCCTCTTGGAACCAGTCGTTAAACTCATCTTCAGCAACGGCTTGAACCATGTCTGGGTATTTGGGTTCTGATAGCAGTTCCCCCAACCATTGATTGAAGTTCTGTTCATCACTTATCAGTTCTACTAACCGCGCTTTGATGCTCTCTGCATCAGCTTGATCAACCTGACCTGAAGCATTAGTGATAGTGCGTTGTGGATCAGTAAAGCGTTTTTCAGCCGAAAGCTGCTCACCAATGTGGTCTGAGATACTGCGCAGGAACTCGGATTCTGAAGGGGCTCTAAAGCCGACTGAGTAGGTTATACAGTCTTCACTGGTCGCAATACCGTTATGGGCAAGGCGAGGAGGGAGATAGAGCATATCGCCAACAGCGAGATCAAACTCGATCTCAGATTCAAACTCACTCAGTACCATAACAGGTGCATCTGGTAGCCTTGGTGAAGAGCTATTTTCATAGCCACCCAATTCCCATCTACGGGTACCGCTCGCCTGTATAAGGAAAACATCGTAGTTATCGTAGTGCGGGCCGACGCCGCCGCCGGGGGTAGCATAGCTGATCATAAGATCATCAATACGCCAGCGCGGAATAAAGCTGAATAGGTTCAGCAGGTCGGTCGCTTCTGGAACGTAGTGGTCAACCGCTTGCACGAGCAGGGTCCAGTTCTCTTCGGGTAGTTCGCCGAAACGCTCTTCAGGAATTGGGCCACGTTCGAGTTGATAGTCGTTGTTGGATGGGTTGTAACGAATCAGACGAGACTCCACATCCTCTTCTAGTGCGAGACCTGCCAGCTCATCTGGAGCGATAACCGGTTTGAACTCTTCAAACGCACCGCGGATAAGAATGGGTTTTTGCTGCCAGAACTCGCTTAGGAAGCGTTCTAGGGTGAGGTCTCCCCAGTTGATTTCGTTCATTATCTACTCCAACGAAAAATATGGTGTGAAGTTTAAACAACGGTAGCGCAAAGCGCTACGGGGTCCGAACCCGGTACGAGATATATCGGGGTCAGAGTAGTCTTATTAGACTACTCTGACCCCAGCATGTGCTAATCTTTCTCCTAGATTAAAGGAGCTGCTGTGTTAGAAGTTAAAGCTGTTAATTACCAAAATCCCGTGGATGCGAAACTGTTGGTCGAGTTATTGAATGGTTATGCGTGTGATCCGCTTGGGGGCGAAACGCCACTTCGCGATGATGTGAAGGCAAATCTTGCAAAGCGCATGGAAAATGTACCTGGTGCCTACAGTTTCATCGCATTTTTGAACGGTGAAGCGGTGGGGCTTTTAAATGCATTTACAGGCTTTAGTACCTTTAACGCTGCGCCACTCATTAATATTCATGATGTCTATGTGAAATCTGAAGCGCGTGGGCAGGGGGCAGTTGATGGGCTCTTTGCAGCGATAGAAGAGGTAGCAAAGGCTTTGGGTTGCTGCAAAATTACTCTAGAGGTTCTGGAGAACAATCCAGCAGCGCACAAGGCATACAACCGTCTGGGTTTTGCTGGCTATGAGCTGGGCGGTGATGGCGGCCATGCACTGTTTTGGCAGAAGAGCCTTAAATAGTGGCGCTGTCGATTCCTCGGATTCGGCTAATCTATCTGATTCCGATTCTTATCGCCCTATCCTTAGCTGAACTCTACTTAGCCAACAAGAGTTGGCGTACCTTTCAGGTATTAAACAATGCCCGTGAATTGGGAGTCAGTGAAGGGGCATTGTTACGTGCTTATATGACGGTTGGTGAACTGCAGTCTCAGTTCCAACTCGACTCTAAAACTCTTGAATTGATATTTGGCAGTAAAGAGATCGCTCCAAGTGACACTATTAAAGTGATAGCGCTGAGGGAGAGTCGTTCTGAATTGGAGCTTATAGCTGCGATTCAGGGGCAGTTGGCAAACATCTCCTCATCTGCGGGTTCCATAGCGGAACAATCACTCTTAACAAAGCTATCCGACTATCTTTTTGATCTGATGAGCCAATACGGCCTCATCATCTTGGTGTTGGTTGTATTTTTAGGTTCTCTCGGTGCACCGGTACCGGCAGGGCCTATGGCGGCGATGACGGGGGTGTTTGCATTTAGTGGCGGTCTATCAGCGCTTCCGACTGCGCTGGCAATTCTGTTCGGTTCAGTGGCGGGGGATATGTTGATCTACTCCATTGGTCGTCGAACAGATCCGGCGCGTTTGGTCAAAGTTGGGCGTTGGGTCGGTTATACAGAGGCCAATAGAGCAAGATTGGAGCGTCTTTTCCAGCGCTTTGGAAATCTCACGTTGTTGTTGACTCGTTCGTTGGTAGCCCACATCAGTGCCGTGGCAAGCCTTTTGGCGGGCAGCTCTGGAATATCTGTAACTCGATTCTTGATCTACACCTGCTGTGGTCGAGCGCTATGGTTGCTGATCTACTTTGGCGCTGGTTATCTGGTGGGCAGTGATTTCACTATGGCGAGCAGTTTTTTGAGCTACCTAAGCTTGCTTCTCATCGCATTGGCAGCGACTATTTCGCTTATATATTTCTATTTTAAAAAGGCTTAGAGATGAATATCACACACAACCAACCCTCATTAACGCTTGAGGCTGCTCATCGTTTAGCAGCCATCGGTCAGAATTGTTCTGATGAGATGGGTTTTAAGATGATAGTGGTTGTTTCAGATTCATTGGGTAATCCGCTTGTGCTACTGCGAAACCCAGCTGCGCCTATCGGTGCGCTTGAGTTTGCTGAGCGTAAAGCCTACACGGCAGCGAGTTATGGCTGGCCGAGTGGCCAATGGAGCGACATCCTAGAGGGCCGTGCTGTCGTAGCACAAAGTCTTAGTCAGCACCCTAAGCTCTGTTTTGTCGGTGGTGGTATACCTGTGAAAGTGGATGGTCAGGTTGTAGGTGCGATTGGTGTAGCGGGTGCTAAAGCACCTGAAGATCACGCTGTGGCACAGGCTGCTTTAGAGCGCTTCTTCGCGGAAATTAGTTAAATACGATGGGGTCAGAGTAGTCTAATAAGACTACTCTGACCCCGATGTTAGGTAGGTTTTGATTTGAAAGTATGGGTAGACGCGGACTCTTGTCCGGGTGTGATTCGCGATATCTTAGTTAAGGCAGCTCAAGGGCGTAAGGTGGAGATGGAGTTTGTGGCTAATCACCACTTCCAACTACCGCCATCTCCCTATCTGACCTGGCGTCGTGTACCGCAGGGTGCTGATGTTGCTGATCAGGAGATTGTTGCGCGCTCTGTTGCAGGAGATCTGGTGATAGCAAGCGACCTTCCGATGGCGAATGATCTGATCTCTAAAGGTGTGCAGGTATTGACCCATCGTGGAGAAATTCTCACCAAAGAGAATATAAAAACGCGTCTAAATTTACGCGATTTCTACGAGACGATGCGTGCAAGTGGTATACAATCAGGTGGTCAGGCGACCTTTAGTCAGACAGATCGCCGTGAGTTTGCTAATGCACTTGATAGAGCACTGACTGCAGCGTTACGAGGATCTAAATGAGTAGTTACCCCGAATTTTTCAATTCCCTCAATCAGGATCTTTTAGCCCTAATTTGGTTCGCCGCCTGTTATATGGGGTATCAGTTCTACGCTAAACGTCGCAGCTATCAGGTGACCTGTTTGGCCAGTGTGATGCACCTCTATCGCCGTGAGTGGATGAACTCGATGCTTAAACGTGATGTACGCGTTGCTGATACAACCACAGTGGCCAATCTAGAGCGAGGCGTGACCTTCTTTGCCAGCACTACAATGCTGGTTTTAGCGGGTCTAATGACGCTATTATCACGCTCTGATACTGCTATTGGTATGCTCTCTGAACTACCATTTTCAACACCAATGACACCACTCATGTGGGATTTGAGAATCGTCCTGTTGATGGTCATCTTTGTCTACGCCTTTTTTAAGTTCACCTGGTCACTTCGTCAGTATGGCTTTGTCTCGGTCATGATTGGTGGCGCGCCAAACCCTAGTGAGGCGGTAGATCCTCGTTCTCTCGATATGCATGCTGAACGTGCAGCGCGTATGGCCTCTATGGCCGCTAATAACTTTAATATTGGGTTACGTACCTACTACTTTGCCATTGCTGGCTTAAGCTGGATGGTCAATGGTTGGCTATTCATGGTTTTAACCGCTGTGGTGGTATGGATTCTCTATCGACGTGAGTTTGCCTCTTCAACCTTGCGCACCCTGATGATGAGTACCGATATCAACTCCCTCTCAAAATAGGGGTTGAAATTAAACCTTAGCCCCCCATCTATTGAAGTACTTAATCGTAAATCAACATTTGGGAAATTAGGTTTAAGCTATGAGCACTGAAACTCTTGGTTTTCAAACAGAGGTCAAGCAGCTACTGCAGCTGATGATCCACTCTCTCTACTCAAATAAAGAGATCTTCCTTCGCGAACTTATATCCAACGCGTCGGATGCTTCTGAAAAGCTTCGTTTTGAAGCACTCTCTAACGCAGATCTATACGAAAATGATGGCGACCTAAAGATTCAGGTTAGCGTTGATAGTGAAGCGAAGACGATTACGATCGAAGATAACGGTATCGGTATGTCTCGTGAAGAGGTCATTGAACACCTCGGAACAATCGCTAAATCGGGTACAGCAAGCTTTATCTCTAACCTTACTGGCGATGCGAAGAAAGATTCACAGTTGATTGGTCAGTTTGGTGTCGGTTTCTACTCAGCATTTATCGTAGCCGATCAGGTTGATCTCTACACCCGTCGTGCAGGCTTAGGTGCCGATCAGGGCGTACATTGGTCATCTAAAGGCGAAGGTGAGTTCACCATCGCTAATGTAGATAAGGCTAACCGTGGTACACGCATAGTGCTAACGCTCAAAGAGGAAGCGGAAGAGTTTGCAAATGACTATCGCCTTCGCAGCCTAGTGACAAAATACTCAGACCATATCGCGATTCCAGTTCAGATGGCAAAAGCTGATATGGGTGATGAAGAGGAGAAGAAAGAGGCTAGTGCAGAGACTGAGACGGTTAACAGCGCTACAGCACTCTGGACGCGAAACAAGAGTGATGTAACTGAGGAGGAGTACAAAACCTTCTACCAACACGTCTCACACGACTTTGCAGAACCTGCCTCTTGGGCGCACAACCGTGTTGAGGGTAATCTCGAGTACACCAGTTTGTTGTACCTACCTTCGAAAGCACCTTATGACCTGTGGAATCGTGAGGCTCCTCGTGGTCTAAAACTCTATATTCAGCGTGTATTCGTCATGGATCAGGCGGATCAGTTCTTGCCACTCTACCTCCGCTTTATTAAGGGTGTAGTGGACTCGAAAAACCTCTCTCTGAACGTCTCTCGTGAGATTCTGCAGAAGGATCCTAACGTTGATAAATTGAAATCTGCACTGACTAAGCGTTCGCTCGATATGATCGAGAAGTTCGCTAAGAGTGATGCGGATAAGTACCTAGAGTTCTGGAAAGAGTTTGGTCAGGTCCTCAAAGAGGGGCCAGCAGAGGATTATGCTAACCGTGAGCGTATTCTCAAGCTGATGCGCTTTGCATCAACTAACAATACAAACGGTGATGAAAACGTCGGCCTGGAAGCCTACATCGAGCGCATGCAGGAAGGTCAGGATAAGATCTACTACCTTGTTGCTGATAGCTACACCGCTGCTAAATCGAGCCCACACCTTGAGATCTTCCGTAAGAGGGGTATTGAGGTTCTGTTACTCACCGATCGTATCGATGAGTGGATGATGAGCCATCTGTTTGAGTTCGACGGAAAGTCATTCCAAGATGTAACCAAGGGAGAGTTGAAACTCGATGGCGAGCAGAGCGAAGAGGCTAAGAAAGCACAAGAGGCTCAGAACGAAGAGTTTGCTGGTCTGATTGAGCGTTTAGGTAAAGCGCTTGATAGTCGTGTCGAGGCGGTACGTGTATCGCAGCGTCTAACAGATTCTCCAGCTTGTTTGGTATTGGGTGACTATGATATGGGCCTTCAGATGCGCCGTATCATGGAAGCCGCGGGTCAAGCGGTACCTGAGACTAAGCCTGTCTTTGAATTTAATGCAGAGCATCCACTGATTGCCAAGTTAGATAAAGAGGCCGATGAAGATCGCTTCGCTGATCTAGCATTGATCCTTCACGATCAGGCACAGCTTGCAGCAGGAGGCCAGTTGGAAGACCCAGCGGCATACACCTCTCGCTTGAACAAGTTGTTGTTGGAGTTGAGCGCTTAATCGCTAGACGATCATAAAGGAGCCTGTTGGCTCCTTTTTTATTTACTTGGGCTTCTGTAAAACTGATCCCGTCTGCTTTTTCGCGGCTTCCCGCTCTGTGGGAATGCGCTCCTACGGTGTGTTTGCAGGGTCGCGTAGGAGCGCATTCGCCATAGGCGAAGCCGCGATCACACCGCAAAGCGGTGTGTATTCCCAAACGCGACGATTCACCACGCCTATGTAAAAACACGATCAACAAAAGATTCATGGAGCGTAATTTGTGATTTATTTTTCGCGGCTTACCCTTGCAGGGTAATGCGCTCCTACGGTGTGTTTGCAGGGTCGCGTAGGAGCGCATTCGCCATAGGCGAAGCCGCGATCACACCGCAAAGCGGTGTGTATTATCCATCGCGACCATTCACCCAACCCCATTCGACAATCCCCAAAAAATCTATCTGTACAGTTGGCACAAAACTTGCTTAAACAACTCTAAGAATAACCATTTTTAGGTGCCAATTGATGTTTGCTTACGCATCTCTCCAGACCTTCGCTTTGCTGGGAATTACTATCCTTAGTGTCAGTGGCTGGGCGATTACCCTTATCAGGCAACGCGCTGAATCAAAGAAGATTGAGGAGGATCGATTTCACCTCGATTACCTTAATACCTACCTAAAGCTAGCTGCTCGCGACAGGAACACTTTTATCTTTAAAGAGAACCTTGATACAGGCGATGCCGAGTTTCTATTTAGCAGTAATGCTGAAGCAATGAATCGAAAGCCTTTAGTGGGTGCGGAGCGATATAAACATATCCCTGAGGGGTACCACGATCTAGTTAAAACTGCTGCCAAAATTATCGGCCAGCCGGTTGAGTATAAGTTCCTTCTTCCAGAGACTAATCAGTACGAGTGGATCCGACAGACAACGCTTGCGGAGTACCAAAATAAGCGTGGTGAAACAATTCGCATTCAATCATCAGCCATTATCAATCGAATCAAGAATCTTGAGGTGGAGCTCGGGGAAGTTACTACCCTTTTAAGACAGGCAACCGAATTGGGTGAGATCGGTATTTTTAGCCATAACCTAAGCAACGATATGCTTAAGGGTAATGCACGCTTTTTTGAGCTTATGGCTCTGCCTACCGATTTAAAAGAGATCACATTGGATACGTTTGTCGGACAGATATCTGGGGTTCCTAAAGAGGATCTTCTAGAAGATATTAGCCGTCATAAAGATAGAGACTACATCCAAAAACGAACGGTAATGGTAGGTGAAGGGGTTGACTACCGCTGGGTTGAATTCCGCTTTAGAGCATTGATGGTTAATGGAGAAGCCACCTCTATTGAGGGGGTTCTGTTTGATGTGACTGAACGTGAAGCTTACGAAAAAAGATTGCTTGAGTTAAACCGGCATTTTGAACGTGTTGAGGAGCAGCTAAATCGCGTAACCGATGCTAACGGTGTAGGTATTTATGAGGTGCGTCAGGATACTCGAGAGTTTACGGTAAACAGTCAGTTTAGAGCGATTGCTGGGCTGCCGGAAGATAAGTTCCCGCAAATTTTCGCGAAAGATTACGTTGCAAGAATGAGCGAAGCGACGCAAAAAGTCTGGTCTCAGCAGCGGTCGGAGGAGCAGTTAGATACTCAATACGTTCGAGTTCGCGAGCTGATCATGGATGACGGCAGCACAAAATTTGTTCGTACTACAACTATCTCTAAATATTCAGATGAGAAGGGATACTCAACGCTTTATGGTGTTATGACTGATGTCACGGAGGAGCATAAGCAGCTTATTGAGCTTCAACGTATACAGCGTGCCACTCAGCTAGCGAATGAGGCGGCTAAGGTCGTCGTATTTGAAATAGATTTAGAGACGGGCTTTGCTGAGGTCGTAAGTGGCGTATCAAGCTTTCCACACCTCTATCAAGAGAAACCTTTCATGGAAGTCATGAAAGGGCTGCACAAACTTGATGACCTAAATAAGTTATCGATTGCTCAATCTGAACCAGGAAAGCCCGCCTCTGTAGCCCTTTATCAGTATGAGTCAGATGAGATGGCCTACAACGCTCAAATTGGTTTTTCAAAGCCCTATGTTAGTGAGGGTAAGCACTACCAAATGGCTTATCGGTTAATCACTGATGAATTTGTCGAAGCCACAGAAAAAGCACTGAAGTATTCAGAGCAACTAAGTAAAGCTCAACGAGTCACTGAGCTTGCTCTTGAGCTCGCTGACATGGTGGTATTTGAGATTGATCAGGATGGTGGGGCGATTGAGGTGGTTGCTGGACACTCGCCAGTCTATCCAGAAGGTTCTACCTATAAATTTGATGAGTTAGTAAAACTTGTATACGTAGATGAAGATCGAGAGAAGCTTTTAGAGGCTAAAGAGAATCCAGGAACCCTAGTCTGGGTACAAACCTTAAGCCCAGAAACTTCACAGCCGCTCTACTGGTCGGCAATTGGTTTTTCTCAAAAGTACCAGCGTGATGGCAATGAGTTTCAAATGCTCTATCGACAAAATATTACTGAGCTTGTTGAGGCGCAGAAACTGGCTGCTTCGCGTGAAGAGCATCTAGTTGAAACAGTTGCAGAGCTCGAGAAGCGAAGAGCCGCGCAAGCGCAAATGTTTGCGATTATTGGCCATGAGTTAAGAACACCAGTAGCTTCACTAAAGATGCTGATAGAAGCGTCGAACTGCATAGATAAACTAGAGAACGGGCATTTATTGAGTAAAACTGTAGACCATGTCTTGGACGTGCTTGATGATCTTAGAATGGTGGCAAAACCTGAGGAGCAGATTAAAAATGATATTCGATCTCTCTATCTACCAGCAGAGATGGAGCAATATAGCCAGATGTTGATGCCACTGGTTAATGAGCAGGGTTTCACCATGTCTCTTGATGTCAGTGAATTGCCTGGATCTGAAGTGGAATTGCCTGTTCAAGCATTGCGACAAGTCGTGATTAATCTCTCTAAAAACGCACTGATTCACTCCAAAGGTAGTCGCCTAGATATTAAAGGAGCGGTCAGTGAGCAGGGTGGCGGCTCTTGGTTGAAAGTGAGTATTGAAGATGATGGTATTGGTATATCGACAGAAGAAATTGACGATCTATTCTCACCATTTATGCGCGGTCGTACTGATGCTGATGGTACAGGATTGGGTCTTCATATCTGTCAGGAGCTCGCGCTCTCTATGGGTGGGGATATTGTCTATGAGCCAAACACCCCAAGAGGTTCTAGATTTACGTTAACAATTCCTATTTCCCAAATGGATACTATCCCGTTACATGATGAAGCCGAAAGTAAACGCGTTTGCTACTCGTTAGAGGGAGCCAAGGTTTTATTAGCTGAGGACAATCCAACTCTGCAGCTTCTCACTAAAAATATTCTTGAGAAACAAGGGGCTGTAGTGACTGCGACCAGTAACGGTAAGTCCGCTTTAGC
Organism: Marinobacterium sp. LSUCC0821; assembly: GCF_012848475.1. Classification (NCBI taxonomy): domain Bacteria; kingdom Pseudomonadati; phylum Pseudomonadota; class Gammaproteobacteria; order Oceanospirillales; family Oceanospirillaceae; genus Marinobacterium; species Marinobacterium sp. LSUCC0821. The sequence continues at coordinate 785,543 of NZ_CP051666.1, read as the reverse complement.
CAGTTTTAACGATGAGGAATATGACCTTGTCATCTCCGATATTTTTATGCCAGAAATGGATGGTTACGGCCTTGCTAAAGCGTTAAGAGAAGCAGAATTTAATGGTCCAATTATCGGTCTTACAGCAGCAATCATCGGTGATGAGACAGAGCTAATGTTACAAGCGGGTGCTGATCGAGTGCTTGCTAAGCCGATATCTGTGGAGGGGTTGAAAGCGGCGTTGTTGGAGTTGAGTGTTTAACTTTTAAGTGTTGTTAACGGAGCCTAAGGGCTCCGTTTTAATTTACTCGGGCTCCTGCCCTCGCCCTTCGGGCCAGCTAAAGCTGTTAAAAACAGATCCCGTCAGTTTTTTTTCGCGGCTTCCCGCTTTGCGGGAATGGGCTCCTACGGTGTGTTTGCAGGGGCGCGTAGGAGCGCATTCGCCAAAGGCGAAGCCGCGATCACACCTCAAAGCGGTGTATATTCCCAAACGCGACGATTCACCACGCCTATATAAAAACACGATCAACAAAAGATTAATGGAGCGTAATTTGTGATTTATTTTTCGCGGCTTACCCTTGCAGGGTAATGCGCTCCTACGGGGCTTTCCGGTCCCGCTATAGATTAAGCTGTCTTACGCTTCTTAGCCTGCCGCAACAAGTTCAACGAGAAGACAATCAGCGCTGCCCAGATGAATGCAAAACTGATAAAGCGGTTCAGTGAGAACTCTTCGCCCAATATAAAAACGGCAGAGAGGAACTGAATAATTGGAGCGATGTAGTTTAGGAAGCCTAGGGTGCTGAAAAGTAACTTACGTGCTGCTGCGGCATATAGAATAAGCGGTACTGCTGTCATCAACCCTGAGCCAACCAGAGGTAACCAGAACTCGGCAAAGTGGTCTGTGTTCTGCTGGTTGAGGTGGTTAACGTAGAGTAGAGCCACTGGCAGTACAATTGCTGTTTCGACCAGAAGACCGCTGACGGAATCGACCGCAACGCGCTTACGTATCACGCCGTAGAAGGCAAAGAGAATGCCAAGGCTCAATGCAATCCATGGGAAGATGCCCATAGCAAACACCTGCCAAAGCACACCTACAACCGCTAAACAGAAGGCGATAATTTGCAGCTTATTGAAGCGCTCTTTAAAGAATATGCCGCCTAACAGCACAGAGAGTAGCGGGGTGATGAAGTATCCAAGACTTGCCGCCAACACCTGTCCAGAGCCTACTGCCCAGATGTATACATACCAATTACCACTAATCAGCAGGGAAGAGATCGTCAGCCAACCTAGGGTTTTCCAGTTTTTAAAGATTTCGAGGGTCGAACCAATTTTGTGCTGGTAAGCCAGTAGGGCGATCACAAACAAGATACACCAGATAATTCGGTGGGCTAGAACCTCATCTGAGGGTACCGGAGCTAAGAGTGTGAAGTAGAGGCCAAAACTACCCCAGATGAGGTAGGCGAGGGTGCCCTCTATTAACCCTTTACGTTCGATCTCAGCCGCTTGATTCACTCACCATCCCCAATCGGCAATTCAACAATATCTGGATGTGTTTTAAGGGCATCCAGCATCGCTTGCATCTCTGCATCGGTGCCGATGGTTATTCTGAGGTAATCGCTGATGATCGGTTTGCTAAAGTGGCGAACTAGAATGCCTTTGGTGCGGAGGAATCCCATCAGCTCGGCACCTTCAATGTATCGGTGCTTAGCAAAAACAAAGTTGGTTGCTGACGGAAGTACTTCAAAGCCTAGTTTTTTTAGAGCTGCTGCCGAATTTTCACGAGTCGTAATGATCTTTTCACAGGTAGCATCAAAGTAGCTCTTATCTTTAAGTGCAGCGACGCTAGTGGCAATTGCTAGCATATCCAGTGGATAGCTGTTGAAAGAGTTCTTAACGCGATTCAGTGCATCGATAAGAGTAGGGTGCGCAAATGCAAAACCAACACGCATACCAGCGAGGGATCGAGATTTAGAGAAGGTATGGGTCACAACTAGGTTTGGATACTCAGTGACCAGTTGTGTAGCCGATTCACCGCCAAAATCCACGTAGGCTTCATCGACTAAAACAACAGAATCCTGGTTGCGATCAAGCAGTGCTCGGATCTCAGTCAGTGGCAGTGCCACTCCCGTTGGTGCGTTTGGATTAGCAAAGATGATACCGCCATTTTCAGATGGGTATTGCTGTAGATCGATAGCAAACTCGTCTGTTAGCGGTACATCAACTAACTCAATCCCGTAAAGGTCGGCGTACACCTCATAAAAACTGTAGGTGATGCTTGGTTTGTAGAGAGGTTTAGCCTGACGGAAAAAGGCCATAAAGGCGTGCGCAAGCACCTCATCAGAACCGTTACCTACAAAGATGTGGTCTTTAGGAAGCTGGTATGACTCAGCTAGCTGTGTAATCAATTCACTCGATTCAGGGTCTGGATAGAGACGCAGACGGTCACTCTCGAATGAATTGATTACCTCTTTCACACCTGGGGCAGGTGGGTATGGATTCTCATTTGTATTGAGTTTAATGAGATTGGCAATCTTTGGCTGTTCGCCCGGTGTATAGGGAACCAGATCGTTGATCTGAGGGCTCCAGAACTTGTTCATTAAGATACCTAAATCGGTGCGTGATTATTAAGTGGCGATAGTAGCAAATGGGGCAGGGAAAGAGAAGCTACAGCCCAAAAGAGTTCGACCGATGGCAGCGAAACTACTGGCATCGGTCGAATTTTTCAAACTCGCCCCTCATCGTGTAAGGCACGGGTTCGAGTAATCACTATAAACAGCGGCAGTTAATGAAGACAAGTTTTTAACTTGAAGGTTCTTCATGTTGCCTTTTTTAAGCGCTGGCGGATATCCAGTTTGCTTAAGTTAGTTCGTCGTAAGTGTCACGAAGCTGGCTGGCTAGAAAGCGCTCTTCCATATAGTCTTCAATCTGGCGGCGACGTTTTGGATTGTATCGCACACGTGATTTCTGCTCTTCGTCGTCTTGCTCTAGCTGATCGCTCCAATCTTCGAGGTCATCGATCGCTTGGTCGACACGGACTTTACTGCCCATCTCTGAATCTCACTCTATAAGTACATTTTTAACTGCGATGAACCCTCACCGCATAATGCGGAATATAGTTCAGCTCGTTTTTTTTAAGAAAATTAATTTTTACTATTTGGTTCTTAATTTTTTGATTAAAAAAGCTATGGATTATTGAGCTAAGGATTACGAGAAATAGGCGCTTGGGCTGTTCAATTGTGGGGCGATTGTTTACATTTCACTCTCTTTAGAGTTTTGCGACCTGACTATCCTATGACTTCGTTGTTCCGATTAACCCTGCCGGTCTTTTTTGGTTACGTACCCTTAGGGATGGCATTTGGTGTTCTGTTTGTTACTGAATTGCCCTATGAGTGGTACTGGGCTGTTGCTATGAGCCTCTTTATTTTTGCGGGCTCAGCTCAGTTTTTATCTGTGGGCTTGGTAGCCAATCACGCCTCCCTAGTTGCTGTTGCCATTGCAGTATTTCTGCTCAATGCTCGACATATCTTCTATGGTTTATCGATGCTCTCCCGTCTAGAGCTAAAAGGGTGGAAGCGAAGATATATGATTTTCGCCCTGACTGATGAGACCTACTCACTTATTACAGGGCTACCCAAGGAGGTTGGCCTTAAACAGGATGACTACTGGCGGATTGCTGCCATCAATCAAAGCTATTGGGTAATGGGTACTCTGTTGGGTGCGCTGTTGGGTTCAGCGATCACGATGCCTGAGATGGGCTTGGAGATCGTTTTGCCGGCTCTCTTTGTGGTGATGATGGTAGAGCAGTATCGAACTAGTCGCTCTTTAGGTCTAATGGCTGCTGCGTTGGTTGTTGGTTTGCTGGCTATCTGGCTCTGGAGCAATCAAATGCTGCTGTTGTCTATCGTACTATCACTAGTACTGTTGTTGCTGAACTATCGGAGGGTGCGATGAGTGACTGGCTCTATCTAACGCTGTTTATCCTGATAGCGATGCTAGCAACGGCGAGTACCCGTGCTATGCCTTTCCTTTTTTTGGGACGCTACAGAGAGCATCCACTTCTAGTCTATTTAGGAGAGTATCTGCCACCGGTGGTTATGGTGCTGCTGGTTGTCTACGCTACGGCTGATCTACCTCTAGCAGGTGGGCAAGGATGGGTAAGTGGGTTGTCGCTGGTGATTGTGGCGTTTACGCAATGGTTCAGCCGAAATGCACTGCTCAGTATTGCCCTAGGCAGTGCGTTTTACATCTTTTTGATTTGAGTTAGATGCCGCAGTACATTCCGTGAAGCGTTGCGATAATACGCTGGGCACGGTCACCTTCTAATGTGTAGAAGATCGTTTGTGAATCACGGCGCGTCTTCACTAGGCCATCTCGACGAAGCACTGCAAGGTGTTGTGATAGTGCTGACTGACTGAGGTCTAGGTTCTCATTCAGTTCTGATACTGAAAGCTCTTTACCATCTAAGTAACAGAGGATCATAAGACGACTGTCGTTGGCGAGGGCTTTCATTAAGCGCGCCGCTTCACCTGCATTTTCTCGCATCATTTCTAGAGATTCAGGAGAGAGTCGGGTTGTCGTCATTTATTTAGGCCTCTGGCTAAAATTGCTCTTATATAAGAAAAAGTGAATATAACCAATTTGCCTTTCTGTGTAAATTTCTAATTCTCTTTTTAAAGCTAATCGCCTATCTAATTGAGCAAAGTCACAGTTTTTAATGTTGAAGCGAAAAGTTCCAACTCTTCTGACTATAATGAACAGATGATAAGGAGAGCCCTATGTTTAAACGAGTACTTGTAGCAACAGAAGAGAGCCACTTTTCACCTCAGCCCCTTGAGAAGTCGGCTGCACTCTGTGCAAAAGATGCCCACATCGAGTGGTTCCAGTCCGTCTATAACGCATCCTTTGAACAGGCGACTGACAGCGATGCCGAATCTCAAGAGAGTGCTTTACAGCTCTCTATTCAGCATCGACTTAACCAGGCTGAGGCACATATTGATGAGTGTGATTTGCCACAGCAGGTTGTGCCCGATATGCGCTGGCACCCAAGCTTCTTGAAAGCTGCACTTGAACAGTCGCAACGTTACCAGCCTGAATTGATGGTAGTGCCTCGTATCCAACGCCACGACCTACTGGATTGGTTAGTGGGTGGTGATGAGCAGGAGCTGGTCAATCAGCTTCATGGGCCGCTTCTTCTTGTTAACGATAAACCCTGGGGTGTGCACCCTCGGGTAGCGGTTGCTATTGATCCTTTTCACCTAGATAGCCGTGACGACACTCTAGAGAAAAAGCTGTTGGGCTACGCCGATCGCATTGCGAACCAGTTGTGTGCAGAGCTGCATGTTGTTCACTGTTTCCAAGCCTTGCCGCAGTCGGTCATCTTCGATGAGCACCTGGTGACGGACTTTGATTCGCTGCAGACGCAAGTGGGTGAAGAGCATCGTGCTCGTATAGAAGAGTTGCTTAAACCTCTAGATAGACCGCTGGGCAAGCCGCTACTAAAACTTATGGTGGGTGAAACTGATGAGCAGCTACAGCGTTTCTGTGAAGAGGAGCAGATAGACATACTCATCCTTGGTGCGCCAGAGAAGGGGTGGGTTGAGCGATTGTTGATGGGGAGTACAACCGCTCGACTCCTTAATAAGTTAGATCAGGACCTGCTGATCATTCACGGCTTTTAGATATCGAATCTTGCCCAAACCGGTGCGTGGTCTGAAGGCTTCTCCATACCACGTATCTCAAGATCGATACCGGTCTCTACGCACTTCGTCATGAGCGGTTGGGTAGGCATAATCGCGTCGATACGTAGGCCTCGTTTGGGCGTATCTTCAAAGCCGCGACTGCGGTAGTCAAACCAGCTGTAGTGAGTGTTATCGGTCGGGTTCTGTTCGCGGTAGGAGTCAACCAAACCCCAGTCATATAGGCGCTGTAACCATGCACGCTCTTCTGGTTGAAAGCTTGTCTTACCACTCTTTAGCCAGCGCTTACGATTCTCCTCACCGATACCAATATCTAAATCAGTCGATGAGATGTTGAGATCACCCATCACCAAAAGATTGGCTTGGTTGCTGCAGTTTGCTGCTAGGTGCTCACTGAGATCTGCATAAAACTTACGTTTAGCGGGATACTTGGTTTCGTGAGCGATGTTTTCGCCTTGCGGAAAATAGCCATTAATAACTGTCAGTCTGTCGCCTTTAGCGGTTGCGAACTCACCTATGATCATACGGCGTTGGGCATCTTCAGCGTCAGTCGCAAACCCTTTCTGAATATTGAGTGCAGGCTCTTTTGAAAGCAGGCAGACGCCGTAGTGGGTCTTCTGGCCGTGGAAGTAGGCGTGATAACCCAGCTTCTCCATCTCTTCAATAGGAAACTGATCGTCGTGCACCTTGGTCTCTTGAATTCCAATCACATCTGGAGCGTGTTTAGTCACTAAAGCTTCAAGCTGATGGAAACGGGCACGGATGCCATTGGTGTTGAATGAGACGACGAACATATGGATCTCCTGTTGAGTTATGGGGATTTTACCAAAATAGCTTTGCTCTATGGCAATCTTTGCTCGAGTTAATTGGATGAATGACTCCTACTGGGTTAAGCTTCCTATATATTCAAAACAGCTAATGGATTGGGCTTTAAATGAGCAATTACGATTACGATCTTTTTGTTATTGGTGCAGGTTCTGGTGGCGTGCGTGCAGCACGTATGGCGGCCTCTAAGGGTGTTCGAGTTGCCGTGGCAGAGGATCGTCAGTTGGGTGGTACCTGTGTCAACGTAGGCTGTGTTCCGAAGAAGCTCTATGTCTATGCATCGGAGTATATGCAGGAGATGGAGGAAGCGCGTGGTTTTGGCGTGCAGGCAGGTAGCATCTCTTTTGAGTGGGCAACACTTCGTGATAACAAGAAGAGCGAAATTGCTCGTCTAAACGGCATCTATGGTCGTCTTTTAGAGGGTTCGGGGTGTGACCTAATTGATGGTCGTGCAGTTGTGACTGGGCCAAACAGTGTTGAGGTCGCAGGCAAAACCCTTACCGCAGAGCGTATTTTGATTGCTGTGGGTGGTTGGCCTTTTGTCCCTGAGATCCAAGGCAAAGAGCATGCGATCACTTCCAATGAGGTGTTTGACCTTGAGCAGTTCCCACAGCGTGTCATGGTTGTAGGTGGTGGTTATATCGCAATTGAGTTTGCCGGTATCTTCGCAGGCCTAGGTGCAGATGCTGAGCTTGTCTATCGCGGAGATCTATTCCTTCGTGGTTTTGACCAAGAGGTGCGTGAATTTACCGCGACTGAGGTTGCACGTAAGGGTGTGAAATTGAGCTTCAATACGGACGTTGCCTCTATTGCGCGACGTGCAGACGGTGCACTTGATATCACTCTGGCGAATGGTGAGGTGCGGGTTGTTGATCAGATCTTGTATGCGACAGGTCGAAAACCTAAAACAGCGAATTTAGGTCTAGAGAGCGCCGGCGTTAAGCTAAATAGTGCCGGTGCGATTGAGGTAAATGATCAGTTCCAAAGCTCTGTGCCATCAATCTATGCCTTAGGTGATGTGATCGATCGTGTACAGTTAACACCCGTTGCGTTGGCAGAGGCGATGGCATTGGTAGAGAACCTATATGGCACTGGGCAGGGCAAAGTGCCTAACTATGAACTCATTCCGACTGCAGTATTCTGTCAGCCAAATATCGGTACTCTTGGGCTTACAGAAGAGCAGGCGCGGCAGCGGTTTGCCAATGTCGATGTCTACGTTTCAGATTTTCGTGCGATGCGCCACACGATAAGTGGTAGCGAAGAGCGCACGTTGATGAAACTGATCGTCGATGCCGAGAGCGATAAAATCATCGGTATTCATATGGTCGGTGCCGATGCTGGTGAAATCTTGCAGGGGCTTGCTGTTGCTGTGACTGCAGGTGCAACCAAAGCGGACTTCGATCGCACCATTGGGATTCACCCAACGGCAGCGGAGGAGTTTGTTACTATGCGGACGAAGACGAGGTAATCGATTTTGATCGCGCTTTCCCGCTTCGCGGGAATGCGCTCCTACGGTGTATTTACAATGTCGCGTAGGAGCGCATTCGCCGAAGGCGAAGCCGCGAAAATTACTTCTCGCCTTTACCTTCGCTATCCAATGTCTCTTCAATCGAATTCAATACACCACGCAGCATGCCCATCTCCGCCTTCTCTGGGCGGGTGCGGTTGAAGTAGCGGCGGAGTTTATCCAGAACTCGCCCTTCATGTTGCGGGATGATGAAGCGCACTCGGCGAAGTACTCTCTCCAAATGTTCGTAGAAGAGCACCATCTCCTGTTGGCGTGGGTAGGGTGCTTCCGGTATTTCACCGACCTGTAGGCGAGATGCGCGGCGAATCTCGTAGCAGACCAATTGAATCGCTTGAGATACATTAAGAACTGGGTAGTCTGGATTGGCATCAATAAAGAGATGTCGGTTACAGAGCAACATCTCTTTGTTATTAAGCCCCATCGTCTCACGGCCAAATAGAATCGCGATCTCGCCACTATTTGATTCAGTATGAATCTGCTTAGCGGCGATCTCTAAATCTTGAAGGGGGAGGTCGTAGCTGCGTTCACGAGCGCTAGTACCCACCACCAATTGGCAATCGGCGATCGCCTCTTCAACAGTAGAGACTACGCGCGCATGTTCCAGAATATCTTTAGCTCCAGCTGCACGCGATTCCGCCTCTTCACAAGGAAACTCACGAGGATTAACCAGCCATAGCTGACTTAACCCCATATTCTTTAGGGCGCGAGCTGCGGCCCCAATATTGCCAGGGTGAAAGGTTTCAACAAGAACGATTCGAACATTACTGAGCATAGCGAGTCTTATTCAGAAATAAGAGAGGCGAGCAGGGGGCTCGCCTCTATTTAGGGTTAACCAGGCTTAGATGCGTTTAGCTTGCGCTGCAGCGTTACCTACATAGTTTGCTGGAGTAAGCTGGCGAAGTTCAGCTTTCGCACTCTCTGGAATCTCAAGAGTCTCGATGAAATCAAGCATCACCTCTTTGGTCATCCCTTTGCCACGTGTAAGTGCTTTTAGCTTCTCGTATGGCTCTTCAATTGCGTAGCGGCGCATCACAGTCTGGATAGGCTCTGCTAGTACCTCCCAACTGTTATTAAGGTCTGCATCTAGACGCGCAGCGTTTACCTCTAGTTTGCTGATACCTTTTAGTGTCGCAGCGTAGGCGATTAACGAATGGCCAAAACCAACGCCAAGGTTACGAAGAACCGTTGAGTCAGTTAGGTCGCGCTGCCAGCGAGAGATAGGTAGTTTCGCAGTTAGGTGGCCCATGATGGCATTCGCAATACCAAGGTTACCCTCAGAGTTTTCAAAGTCGATCGGGTTAACTTTGTGCGGCATTGTTGATGAGCCAACTTCACCTGCAATGGTTTTCTGCTTGAAGTAACCCCAAGCGATGTAGCCCCACACGTCGCGATCGAAATCGATCAGGATGGTGTTGTAACGACATACAACATCAAACAGCTCTGCGATGTAGTCGTGTGGCTCAATCTGAGTTGTGTACGGGTTCCAGCTAATGCCTAGCTTGTTGATAAAGCTCTCTGCGTTTGCTTCCCAATCGATCTCTGGGTAGGCGCTTAGGTGAGCGTTGTAGTTACCCACAGCACCGTTGATTTTGCCTAAAAATTCAATCGCATCTAGTTGCTTGATCTGGCGACGCAGACGGTAAGCGACGTTTGCCATCTCTTTACCAAGGGTAGAAGGTGATGCAGTCTGACCGTGGGTGCGAGAGAGCATTGGCTGCTCAGCAAAGTCACGTCCAAGTTTGGCGATCTGTGATTCGATCTCAACCATCTCTTTGCGAACCACGGCTACACCGTTTTTCAGCATAAGTGCGTGTGATAGGTTGTTAATATCTTCAGAGGTACATGCGAAGTGAACGAACTCGCTGATCGCATTCAACTCTGCGTTATCTGCAAAGCTCTCTTTGATGAAGTACTCAACCGCTTTAACGTCGTGGTTAGTGGTACGTTCGATCTCTTTGATGCGCTCTGCATTTGCTAATGAGAAGTTATCTACAAGGTTGTTCAGAAGCGCGTTAGCTTCTGCGCTTAGCGCTGGTACTTCTGCAATACCTGCATGTTCAGCAAGCTGTTGTAACCAACGAATCTCAACCTCTACTCGAAAACGAATTAGACCGAATTCACTGAAAATTGAACGTAGGTCAGAAGTTTTGCTGCCGTAGCGGCCATCAACCGGTGAAACGGCGGTGAGAGCGTTGAGTTCCATGTAGAAATAATCTCTTGGTTTAGCGTGAAATTTAGGTGCGAGATTATATAGAAAAATGGAGCGTTTTGGGAGTGTTAAAGGGATTCTTTCGCGGCTTACCCCTTCGGAGTTATGCGTTCCTGCAGAGTGTTTTCAAGGTCGCGTAGGAGCGCATTGCCCAAAGGGCAAGCCGCGATATGTAAGAGAGATTGTTAATAGGTCGAAGATGGCGGACCGCTTTGCGGTCCTTTCGCGGCTTCACGCTTCGCGGGAATGCGCTCCTACGGCAACCGCCCCAGGGTCTGTCTTCTGGTCTGACCCCACTCTCTATACCCGCTTCAACCGCTCGATTGAATCGCCCACACGTGATCTAAAGAAGATCAGATGCCAGCGCTTGCCGCCCACCTGCCGCCAAAGCATCGCTGCGCGGATGCCAGCTAAGAGTAGGGCGCGAATGCGGGCAGCGTTTTCGTTGTTTTGGAGGTTACTTGGGTCACCTTGAACCTGAATTCGGAAATTGAAGTTCGAGATGGTATCGCGATAGAGCGCATCGATACCTGCCACTACGGTCGAGTGAGAGAAGCGTTTTGGATCAGGTTCTTGGTCATCTGAATTGCTAGACGCCCAGAAGTAATTTGCCTTCTGTTCAAGTTCAGTAAGGCGCTCTCCGATAGTGCTAAGGTAGCTACTGTTTTGGCTCAGTTTTTTCTCAAGTGTGAGGATGCTAAGTGCGTAACGCATCACCATAGGTGAAAATACATTGCCTTTTTTTTCAATTACTTGTTTGATTGTGTTAAAGCCATCATGAAGGTTTATTGGTAGCATAGCCAGGCCGCCAAAAACATCTTCAGTTGAGTTTGGGTTCATCTCAAATAGGCTAGCAATTGATGCTTCCATGCTGCTGGTTGCACAGCTGCCTTGGCGTGCTATCTGGTCAACTAGATGGGCCGCTTGAAACACGCCTGCCAGTGCGATCGCTTGTTGATCTCTGTTATTCATTGCGCAAACTCCCAGCTCAAATCACGAGAACTGAACTCTATTACGCCCCCGCCTAGACATAGATCATCTAGGTAGATCACCAGTGATTGGCCAGGTGTAACGGCGCGCTGAGGCTCGTCAAATTCCACTCGGTACCCATCACCCTCTTTAAACAGAGTGCAGGCCTGATCTGGCTGACGGTATCGCACCTTGGCTGTGCAGCGCAGGGGAAGCTCTGGCTCCTCTCCACTAATCCAGAAGATCTCAGAGGCGTGAAGCCACTCGCTGTAGAGAAGTTCGTTATCTATTCCCTGAACAGCGATCAGCTCGTTACGCCCAAGATCCTTACCCGCAACAAACCATGGATCCTCAGAGTAGTTGGCTAAGCCGCCAATTCCTAACCCCTGACGTTGACCGAGTGTGTAGTACATCAAGCCTTGGTGCTGACCAATAGGGTCGCGATCTGGTGTGACTATTTTGCCTGGCTGCGCTGGTAGGTACTGCTTAAGGAAGTCGCTGAAACGGCGCTCTCCGATAAAGCAGATACCCGTACTATCCTTCTTCTTTGCAGTAGCAAGCTCGAGCTTCTCAGCAATTTTTCGAACCTCTGGCTTCTCAAGTTCGCCGACGGGGAAGAGGGTCATCGCCAACTCTTTGTGGCCAACTTGATGCAGGAAGTAGCTCTGATCCTTGTTTGGGTCGAGTCCTTTGAGTAGTAAACCTTTATCACCCTCTAAACGACGACGGGTGTAGTGACCGGTGGCGATCATGTCTGCACCAAGCATTTGAGCGTACTCAAGAAAGGCTTTGAATTTAATCTCGCGGTTACAGAGGATATCTGGGTTAGGGGTACGACCCGCTTTATACTCTTCAAGGAAGTGTTCAAAGACGTTATCCCAGTACTCGGATGCAAAGTTTGCCGTATGCAGATGGATACCTAATTTATCGCAGACTGCCTGAGCATCAGCCAGGTCCTCTATAGCAGTGCAGTACTCAGTGCCATCGTCCTCGTCCCAGTTCTTCATGAAGAGCCCTTCAACCTGATAGCCCTGCTGCTGAAGAAGGTAAGCGGATACAGATGAGTCGACACCGCCGGACATGCCAACGATCACTTTGGTCTCTGAAATTGCTTTGTTACTCATCGTCTATTCCAAACTGTCTTGAATCATGGAGAGTGGGAACTGTTTACCATTTAAGTAGTCATCAACACACTCAAGGACTAGATGGCTGCGAAGGCGCTCTTTGGCTGCAGCTATCTCATCACGGGTCATCCAAAGTGCCCGCACGATGCCCTCATCGAGTGTGAGTGATGGGTCGAAATCAACGGCGCGCGCGATAAAGGTGACGCGGTGAAAGGTGAGGTCTCGCTCAGGTACGCGGTAGACATAAAGCCCCAATACCGACTCTAGCTCAACTTTCCAGCCCGTCTCTTCGTAGGTTTCACGAATAGCCGCCTGAAAGAAGGTTTCGTTATTCTCAACGTGTCCAGCGGGTTGATTCAGTACCAGCTCCGTACCGTTAATGAGCTCTTCTACAAGGAGAAATTTACCCTCTTTTTCAACGATGGTAGCCACCGTAGCATGGGGGAACCAGCGCACTTGAGTATCAGCTTTTGAATCTATTTGGGACATCTGAGTTTATTCTGTGAATGTGAACGCCTATCATACCAAACTTTAGAGCCCTGCCGAGGGGCAAATCTGATTTTGGAGTGGTAATGCAGGATCATATTGAAGTCGTAGAGCAGGCATTTGATAGCGCAGCCGGTTTGCAGTGGTTGAAAGAGGATTCACAAGGGGTTGGTGCGCTTGTCTCTTTTACCGGTATGGTGCGTGAACTTCCAGACGCTGATCTCGACTTTATGGAGCTTGAACACTATCCAGGAATGACCGAAAAAGCGCTGCAGAAGATCACAGCTCAGGCGCGTGAGCGTTGGCCTCTTAAACGCGTATTTATCGTTCACCGGGTCGGTGCTATGCGACTCTCGGATGAGGTGGTTCAGGTGGCTGTCAGCTCTGCACACCGAGCTGCTGCTTTTGAAGCCGCTAGCTTCATCATGGATTATCTAAAACGAGATGCGCCATTCTGGAAACGTGAAGTGAGCGATAAAGGTTCTGTTTGGGTTGAACAAAAATCTAGCGACGTCGCTGCCGCTGAGCGTTGGTCGGACGACGCTTAGCTCTATCACTCTGTTTTGGGGAGCTGAGATGAACTGTTTCGGTGCGCCACTCACCTGGTTGCAGGTTTTCCAAACTCCAGTTACCTATCGCTGCACGAATTAATCGCAGAGTGGGGTAGCCAACAGCTGCCGTCATCCTACGAACCTGTCGGTTTCGACCCTCACTAATTTTTAGCTCTATCCAGCTAGTGGGAATCGATTTTCGCTCACGGATGGGTGGAACTCGATCCCAGATCTGAGGCGAATCTATTCGTTTAGCTTGGGCCGGGCGAGTTGGTCCATCTTTAAGAGTTACACCCGCACTAAGTTGATCTAGGGCCTCATCGTTGATCTCCCCCTCAACTTGCACCCAGTAGGTCTTGGCCAATTTGAACTTGGGGTTGGCGAGCTGATGTTGCAGTTGGCCCTCATCAGTCAGTATCAATAAGCCTTCAGAGTCGTAGTCTAATCGACCTGCAGCGTAGATATTTGGCGTATTGATGTATTCGCTTAGCGTCGCGCGCCCTTCGTTATCGGTGAAAGTCGAAAGCACGTTGAACGGTTTGTTAAGAAGATAGATGGTCGCCATAGCTGCTAATGTTAAGGCATGGCTCGCTTATGAACTAGCGTTTATACCTAATTAACTCAAACACTTTGCAACTACTAACCACTTGAAAACGCATGCCTTAACCCACATCTAGAGTGTTAGTGGAATATTTGAATCGCTCTACAACCTATGGTTCTATGATGACTATTAGAGATCGCTTCTAAGGGTTACATCGTACGCCTTAATTATTGAGCTGTTTTACAAGGGATTGATGGCCCTTGATTGTTAAAGAGGTTGATTTGAAACATATTTTTACAATGGGTCCTGATGGTGATGAAGAGCATCAGCCACCAGGTTTAGCCACTGCAGAAGCGCAGCCCAAGTTAAAGCAACCCTCACTCTATAAGGTGATTTTGCTAAACGATGACTATACTCCAATGGAGTTTGTGATTGATGTGTTAATGATCTTCTTCAATCTTGATCAGGAGAAGGCGACGCAGGTGATGTTGGCGGTGCATACTCAAGGTAAGGGTGTGTGTGGGATCTATACGCGTGATGTCGCTGAGACCAAAGCGGATCAGGTGAATCAGTTCTCACGCGAAAATAAGCATCCGTTGCTGTGTGAAGTTGAGCCAGCTTAACTTCTAAACAAATGTTATGCGTTTAGTGCTAGATTAAAGTTTCTGAGTGTTAAGTCGATTCCTTAATGGAGTCTGATGGAGGCGGTATATGTTAAACAGAGAGTTAGAAGATACCCTTAGCACCGCGTTTAGGTCTGCGGGATCACAGCGCCACGAATTTCTTACGGTTGAGCATCTGCTACTGGCGTTGCTTGAGAACCGTCACGCCTTTGAAGTGCTGGCTGCATGCGGTGCAGATCTAGACCGCTTGCGAGCTCAGTTGACTCAGTTTATTGCGCAGACATCGCCACTGCTCCCTGAGAATGTGGCGGATGCTGAAACTCAACCTACACTCGGTTTTCAGCGGGTACTGCAGCGTGCCGTATTCCATGTTCAATCTTCAGGTAAGAGTGAGGTAACGGGTGCTAACGTGCTCGTGGCTATCTTTAGCGAGCAGGAGAGCCAGGCAGTCTTCTTCTTGCTATCCCAAGGGATTGAGCGTTTAGATGTTGTTAACTACATCTCACACGGCGCGGGCGAATCAGAACAGCCTGAAAATAACAGCGTTGAAGGTGAGGGGCAGGCTGAGCAGCAGCAAGAACAGAGCGCGCTCTCTAAATATGCGATCAACCTCAACAAGCAGGCTGCTCTGGGTCAGATTGACCCACTTGTAGGGCGCGATGAAGAGGTTGAGCGCGTTATTCAGATCCTTTCGCGTCGTCGCAAAAATAACCCGCTGTTGGTAGGTGAGGCGGGTGTCGGTAAGACTGCTATTGCTGAGGGTCTTGCTAAACTGATCATCGAAGAGCAGGTGCCGGATGTTATCGCTAACTCAGTTGTCTACTCATTAGACCTGGGTGCGCTAGTAGCGGGCACTAAATATCGTGGTGATTTTGAGAAGCGTCTCAAAGCGCTGCTCAATGAGATCAAAGAGCAACCGGAAGCGGTGCTGTTTATCGATGAGATCCATACCATTATCGGCGCAGGTGCGACCTCAGGCGGTTCGATGGACGCCAGCAACCTTCTTAAACCGCTCCTTAGCTCAGGTAAGCTTCGCTGTATTGGATCGACCACCTTCCAAGAGTTTCGTGGCATTTTTGAAAAGGATAGAGCCTTGGCTCGCCGTTTCCAGAAGGTCGATGTGCTTGAGCCAAGTGTTGATGAGACCTATCAGATTCTGAAAGGCCTGCGTTCTCGCTTTGAAGAGCATCACAATATTAAATACTCAGATGCAGCACTTAAGGCGGCCGCTGAGATGGCTGATCGCTACATCAACGAGAAGCACTTGCCTGATAAGGCGATCGATGTGATTGATGAGGCGGGTGCATATCAGCGTCTTATTCCTGAGGAGAAACGGGTCGAGATTATCGACGTGGTTCAAATCGAGAATATCGTCGCGAAAATTGCTCGTATTCCGCCTAAGAGCGTCTCTGCATCTGATAAACAGCAGTTGGCTAAACTCGACAGCAATCTGAAGATGGTTGTGTTGGGGCAGGATGAAGCGATCGATAATCTCGCGGCAGCGATCAAGCTTTCGCGCGCAGGCCTAAAAGAGCCTAACAAACCCGTCGGTAGCTTCCTATTTGCAGGTCCTACCGGTGTTGGTAAGACAGAGGTTACTGCCCAGTTGGCTCGTATTCTGGGGATCGAGTTGATCCGCTTCGATATGTCGGAATATATGGAACGCCATACCGTATCACGCCTGATTGGTGCACCGCCGGGATATGTTGGCTTTGATCAGGGTGGCTTGTTAACTGAGGCGGTGACTAAGTCGCCACATGCAGTGGTTCTGCTTGATGAGATTGAGAAGGCGCACCCAGAGGTATTCAACCTGCTTCTACAGGTGATGGATAACGGTACGCTAACCGATAACAATGGTCGTAAAGCGGACTTCAGAAACATCATTCTGATCATGACTACCAATGCGGGTGCTGAAGATATGGGGCGTGCTAGCTTCGGCTTCACCAAGCAAGATCACAGTAGCGATGGTATGGAGGCGATTAAACGTCTCTTTACGCCTGAGTTCCGTAACCGTCTGGATTCGGTTGTTCAGTTCAAAGCCTTGACGCCAAAAATCGTGCGCGGAGTGGTTGATAAGTTCTTGATGGAGTTGCAGGCGCAGCTTGATGACAAGGCTGTATCAATCCACGCCACAGCAGACGCATCCGATTGGCTAGCTGAGAAGGGCTACGACGAGAAGATGGGTGCGCGACCTATGCGCCGTCTCATTCAAGAGAAGATCAAGAAACCACTGGCAGAGATGATTCTGTTTGGTGAACTTGCAGAGGCGGGCGGTAGTGTTGAGATCGGGGTTGGTAGCGATGGTGAGCTAACGTTAACCATTACAGAAAAAGAGATGGCCACTGTTTAGTGGCCATCTCTCGAGATCTGTTGCTAACCGCTTTACTACGAAAAGCTTAGCGAGCGCGGTAAGTGATTCGGCCTTTGTTTAGGTCGTATGGAGTTAGTTCAACTTTCACTTTATCGCCCGTAAGGATACGGATGTAGTTTTTGCGCATTTTGCCAGAGATGTGTGCAATCACAACGTGACCGTTCTCCAGTTCTACACGGAACATCGTGTTAGGAAGGGTATCAATTACCGTACCTTCCATTTCAAAAGCGTCTTCTTTAGCCATTAACTACCTACTCTTAATTGAATCTTTCCTAATTAATCGACCGCAAATCTGCGTATTTTCGATTAATTGGTCCTGAAGGTCGCGTATTCTGCCTGAAAACGAGCTGAAAGTGAAATGGTCTATAGGATCATATCATCGGTTGCCGCTACCCAATTATCGTCTAAAAGGATTTCAAGCGGTTTAAATCCGGTTTTGTAGGTCATCTTACGGCAAGATTTCACCCAGTAGCCGAGATAGAGGTAGGGTTCGCGGCGTGTTTTTAGATATTCAATTTGCCAAAGTACAGCGTATACACCAAGGCTGCGTTTATCATGGTAGGGGCTAAAGAAGGTGTAGACCGCAGAGATGCCATCTTCGAGTTGGTCTGTAACGGCGACCGCTAGCAGTGTGCCTTCGCTATCTCTGAATAGGTGGAAGCGTGTCTCTTGGTTGGTCTCTACTAGGAAGCTATCGAACTGCTCTTTGGTTGGCGGATACATATCGCCATCCTGATGCCGTTCGCTTATGTAGCTCTGGTAGAGCTGCCAAATCTCCTCGTCGAGCCTCGGCATAATAGTCTCAACTAAGATGTCGCTATTTTTATTGCTAATTCGGCGCTGCCCCTTAGAGAGATTAAATTGCTCAACAGGGATTCGGGCTGAGATACACGCTTTGCAATACTCACAGTGAGGGCGGTAGATATGGGTGCCGCTGCGACGAAAGCCGAGTTGTGTTAGATGTGTGTAAGTGGGGCGATTGATCTCTGCTTGTGGGTCGACGAACAATGTAACCGCTTCGGCTGGCTTGATGTAGCTGCAGTCGTGTGGCGGGGTTACAAAAAATTTAAGTGTTTGCAGATTGGACATCGAAACTACCACCTTTTCTCTAACCAAGGATCAAACGCAGGCTGTTCACTGCACCCTTGGAGTAGATTTTTAAATCTTTCGCGATCAATTTCAACCGCACCAAGTGAAGCCAGGTGAGGGTTGTATACCTGACAATCAATTACAGCATAGTTCGCTTCTTGAAGTTTGCCACATAGGTGATGAAAAACGATCTTGGATGCGTTAGCTCTTAGGGAAAACATCGATTCCCCGAAGAAGATTCGACCGAAGTTGAGACCATAGAGTCCGCCGACTAGTTCGTTCTCTACCCATAGCTCAACAGAGTGGGCGATGCCCATGCGATGAAGTTGGCTATAGGCCTTGATAATCTCCTCTGAAATCCAGGTTCCGTTTTGATCTGCGCGCGGTGCTGCACAGGCGCGCATGACTTTTTCAAAGCTCTGATCTATGCGAATTTCATAGTGCAAATTGCGTATCGTTTTGCGAAGCGATTTTGAAAGATGAAACTGCTCTGGAAACATGACGCAGCGAGGAGAGGGGCTCCACCAAAGAATGGGGTCGTCGTCGCTAAACCAAGGAAATATGCCATTTTGATAGGCATCAGTAAGCCATTGTGGGGTGAGCTCGCCACCGGCAGCAAGAAGGCCGTTGGGTTCATCTAGGGCGAGATCAATTGTTGGAAACTGGGGATCCCCAGTTTCCAACCAGGGGAGGTACATGGAGCTTTTATTTACCGAGGTTATCTAGGTAACGTTCCGCATCCAGTGCAGCCATACAGCCGAAGCCAGCCGAGGTGATCGCTTGACGGTACATGTGGTCACACACATCACCTGCAGCGTAGACGCCTTCGATGTTGGTTTGTGTCGCGTTACCTTCAAGTCCAGAACGGATCTTCAGGTAGCCATGCTCCATCTCAAGTTGATCTATGAATAGCTCTGTATTTGGCTTGTGGCCGATAGCGATGAATACGCCTTGAGCTTCTAGATCCTGAGTTTCGCCACTCTCTGTGCTCTTAACTCGAATGCCGGTTACGCCCATCTTGTCGCCAAGTACTTCGTCGATTGTATGGTTCCAAACTAGCTTGATGTTGCCGTTCTCTGCACGCTCCATCAACTTGTCTGCCATGATCTTCTCACAGCGAAGTGAATCGCGGCGGTGCACTAGAGTCACTTCTGCAGCGATGTTGGATAGGTAGAGTGCCTCTTCAACTGCAGTGTTACCACCACCCACGACAACCACTTTCTGATTGCGGTAGAAGAAACCGTCACAGGTCGCACATGCACTTACACCCTTGCCTTTGAATGCCTCTTCAGACTCAAGACCTAGGTACTGAGCTGATGCGCCGGTTGCGATGATGAGTGCGTCACAGGTGTAAGTACCCATGTCGCCAGTCAATTTGAATGGGCGCTGGGTTAGTTCAGCTTTGTTAATGTGATCGAAAATGATTTGAGTGTTAAAGCGCTCAGCGTGTGCTTGCATACGCTGCATAAGCTCAGGACCTTGTACACCTTCAACATCGCCAGGCCAGTTGTCGACTTCAGTGGTTGTGGTGAGCTGGCCACCCTGTTGCATGCCGGTAATCACGACAGGGTTGAGGTTGGCGCGTGCTGCGTAGACTGCAGCTGTGTAGCCAGCAGGGCCAGAACCAAGGATAACTAAACGGTGATGTTGTACTTCGCTCATCTTTAACTCGTCCAAAATATAATTCAGTTTTAACAAATATGTGGCCAGTGAAACGTTAATTCAACCAGAGATCAATAGCCTAACTGTCACTTTATAAGTTTAAGGGCTCAAGAGATCGCCCTGATGGGCATATTTATGGTATTTTGCTTCAAGTTTTTTAGGTTTGTGTTAAGGGTCTTTTTTTGAGCAATCAACCTTCAGCTTCACCGCTCAGTTTAACCACGCAGTTAAATCGTGTGGCGCGCGAAACCTTTCTGGTTTTGGCGATAGGTATCAATCTTCTTTTGATGGTCGCGCTGGTTAGTTACGACGCCCGTGATTCAGGCTGGTCTCACCAAGGTTATCAAGCCGATGTGAGTAACTGGGCTGGCTGGTTGGGTGCTTGGTTTGCAGACTACTTTGTCTCTTGGGTGGGTGTTGCCGCCTTTATTGTCCCTTTCTTAACTATTGTTCCAGCACTTCGTTGGCTTCGCCGCCGCTACCTCGGTACCGTCGATATGTTGCCATTTGTTGTGCTTCGAGTTGCCGGTGCAATTTTTCTGGTGCTCGCCATCTCTTCGCTTGCTGCTATTCACATCAGTAATGCCAATCTACAGATGCCTTTTACCGCTGGCGGTCTTTCGGGACTCGCATTAAGCGACTTCATGGTTCGCTGGCTCAATGTGATTGGTGCAACTCTGCTGTTTTGGGTTATCGCTGTTATTGGCGCTATCTTCTATGTCGACATTACATGGAAACAGCTACTTGATGGCTTGGGGCGTGCAGTTTTGTGGGGGTGGTCAAAACTCACTGAAGGGAGTGAAGTTAAATCCGCGGCTCAGGTAACCCCTAAGCGTGCAGAGCGTGAGATGAATGTTCGTCCAGTGCGAACAGAGACGCCTAGAAACGAACCAGAGTTTATTGATGAACCTTCACTTGGTGATCTGACTGATCTATCAACCGAAACTGTAGAACCAGCAATTACACCAGCACTTGAATCGACTTCGGCTCCAGATATGAGTGCGAAGAGCACTGAGCTTGACGTTGTAGAGTCAGCACTTGAGGCTAAGAAAGGTCCTAAGATCGTGCCACTATCTGAGACTCATAAGCCTATGGATAGTGATGATGAGGTGGATGCTAAGCCTGCGCCTAAACGCGTCGCTAAAATCAAAATTCCAAGTTTGGACCTTCTCGATCCACCCGAACTTAAAACCGACTCTGGCTATACTCCAGAAGAGGTTGAACACCTTTCACGTCTACTTGAGCAGAAGCTGCTTGATTTCGGTGTGGTCGCTGAGGTGGTTGAGGTTAACCCAGGTCCTGTTATTACCCGCTTTGAGATTCAGCCAGCACCGGGTGTTAAGGCGAGCAAGATCTCAAACCTTGCTAAAGATTTGGCACGTTCAATGGCTGTAAGTGCTGTTCGTGTCGTTGAGGTTATTCCTGGTAAGTCAGTGATGGGTATAGAGATACCTAACCACTCGCGTGAAATGGTTCGTCTCTCTGAGGTCCTAACCTCTAAGCCGTATCGAGATGCAGCCTCTAAACTGACTCTAGCGCTTGGTAATGATATTGCGGGTAACCCAGTTGTTGCCAACCTCGCTAAGATGCCCCACCTATTGGTGGCGGGTACCACCGGTTCAGGTAAGTCGGTGGGTGTTAACGCTATGCTTTTAAGTCTGCTATTTAAAGCGACCCCTGAAGAGGTTCGTTTGATGCTGGTGGACCCAAAAATGCTAGAGCTCTCAATTTATGATGGTATTCCGCATCTATTAACGCCGGTCATCACCGATATGAAAGAGGCTGCTGGCGGTTTACGTTGGTGTGTGGCTGAGATGGAGAATCGCTACCGTCTCATGGCTAAGGTAGGTGTGCGTAATATTGCAGGTTTCAATGAGAAGGTCGCTGAAGCTGCAGCTCGTTGCGAGCCACTGCGAGATCCTCTATGGAATCCGATGGAGCAGGGGCTTTCTCCTACCGATCCGGCGCCTATTCTAGAGACGCTTCCGTACATCGTTGTTGTGATAGATGAGTTTGCCGACATGATGATGATTGTCGGTAAGAAGGTGGAAGAGCTGATTGCTCGTATTGCCCAGAAAGCGCGTGCAGCGGGTATCCATTTGATTCTGGCAACCCAACGCCCATCAGTGGATGTTATTACCGGTCTGATTAAAGCAAACGTGCCTACTCGCATTGCGTTCCAGGTCTCATCTAAGATCGACTCTCGCACCATTCTTGATCAATCCGGTGCTGAGAACCTGCTTGGTAACGGTGACATGCTCTACCTACCAGCGGGTACATCGGTTCCTAATCGTGTCCACGGTGCATTCGTCGGTGATGATGAGGTGCATCGTGTTGTGGAAGCTTGGAAAGCTTTGGGTGAGCCTGTTTTTGTAGATGCCATTTTAAGTGATGGCTCAGAGGGCGGGGCCGCTGCTGGAGGCGGTGGCAGCCTGTTTGATGATGAGGCAGATCCGCTTTATGACGAGGCGGTAGCCTTTGTATTGGAGACACGTAAAGCGTCTATCTCTTCAGTGCAACGTAAGCTCAAGATTGGCTACAACCGGGCTGCACGTATGATTGAAACCATGGAAGCTGCAGGTGTTGTAACTGAGGCGGGCAGTAATGGTCAGCGCGAAGTGTTAGCACCACCGCCACCGCGGGATTAAATTCAGGGGTTGTAATGATGTTTCGAAGATTAATCCTAGCCTCTATGTTTCTTTGTGTTAGTGCCATGAGTGCTAGCAGTTCAGTGATGGCTTCAGATGTTGAGGATCTTTCTGCAAAACTTCAGTCACATCAGCGTCTATCTGCAAAATTTCAGCAGTACTCGTTAGGTGAGGGCTCCGCACGTGAGGAGGTCTCTGAGGGTGTGCTCTGGCTTGAAGGGTCAGAGAAGTTTCGTTGGGAGACTGAGAAGCCTTTTCCTCAGGTGATTGTTTCCGATGGTCTATCGCTCTGGGTCTATGATCCTGACCTGGAGCAGGTGACTCGCCGTCCATTGGGCGAGGGTGAGGTGATGACACCGGCTCGTGTGCTTGGTGGTTCGTTGAGCCAATTAAAAAGCTACTTTGATGTCACGTTGATTGATGCTGGCGCTAGCAACACTCTCTATGAGTTGAAGCCTCTGCTGGCTGAACAAGCTGAGTTTAAACGCCTGCGTATGCTCTTTACCGAAGATCGACTTGCTGAGCTGTTGATCGAAGATACCTTAGGGCAGCGCTCTCTAATTATGCTGACTGATATCACCTTTCCTGAATCATTCGATGCAACGATTTTTCAATTTGAACCGCCTGTCGGGGTCGATCTTATTGAGGTGGGTGGTTCTTAATGAGCGATCTCTTCTCGGACGCCCCTTCGACCGCATACGAGCCGCTGGCATCGCGTATGCGGCCGCAATCACTGGATGACTACCTAGGGCAGGATCATCTCTTTGCTGAGGGCAAGCCGCTACGTCGTCAATTAGAGCAGGGTTCAATCCACTCATTGATTTTGTGGGGCCCACCAGGTGTGGGTAAGACAACACTTGCACGTTTGATCGCTCACTATGTGGATGCTGAGTTTCTCTCTATCTCTGCTGTCATGGATGGTGTTAAAGAGGTGCGTGCCGCAGTTGAGCGCGCCAAGATGTTACGTGTCCAGTCTAGCCGTAAATCTATTCTCTTTGTTGATGAGGTCCATCGTTTCAATAAGGCCCAACAGGATGCATTTCTCCCCTATGTTGAAGAGGGGACGCTGATCTTTATTGGCGCAACAACAGAGAACCCATCCTTTGAGTTGAATAACGCTCTGCTATCTAGGGCACGGGTCTATCCATTAAAAGCCCTAGGAAGCGATACCCTTGAACAACTTCTGCTTCGAGCGCTTGCCATGGACAGTCAGTTGGTCGAGCGCAAGCTGCAATTTGAAGAGGGTGTCATCAAGGCCTTAGCTGAGGCTGCTGATGGTGATGGCAGAAGAGCACTCAATCTATTAGAGATCGCTTCTGAGCTTGCTGAGACTTCAGAGCAGGGTGAGGTCGTTCGTCTCTCTGCTCTATCTGATGTCCTCTCTGCTGGGGTTAGACGATACGATAAGGGTGGCGATCTCTTCTATGATCAGATATCCGCCTTTCATAAGTCAGTTCGTGGCTCGAGTGCAGATGGGGCCCTCTATTGGTATTGTCGCATGTTGGATGCGGGTTGTGATCCACTCTATATAGCGCGTCGTTTAGTGGCGATCGCCTCTGAAGATATTGGTAACGCTGATCCACGCGCTATGCAGGTCGCTATTACCGCTTGGGATGCATTTGAACGGGTAGGGCCTGCTGAGGGCGAACGAGCCATCGCGCAAGCTGCTGTCTACTGTGCGCTCGCCCCTAAAAGCAATGCCCTCTATAAGGCCTTTAATCAGTGTCGAGCTGATGTTGCCAAAGAGCCAAGCTATGAAGTGCCTAACCACCTGCGCAATGCGCCAACTAATCTTATGAAGGAGCAGGGCTTTGGTGAGGGTTACCGTTATGCACATGATGAACCCAACGCATATGCTGCAGGTGAGATCTACCTGCCAGAAGAGATCGCAGAGCGAAGCTACTATTTGCCAGAGAGTCGTGGCTTAGAGATTAAGTTACGCGAAAAGATGGATTGGCTCGCGGAGGCTGATCATCAGAGCCCAATCAAACGCTACAGCAAGAGGAGAGATAGCTAAATGCTTCATATACTCAGTGTTGCACTAGGGGGTGCACTAGGTGCTATGTCGCGCTACTGGCTCAGTGGTTGGCTTAACTCTGCAGACCAGAAACTTCCGGTAGGCACACTAACTGCCAACGTTGTTGGATCGCTATTAATGGGTATCTTTTTCGTGCTCATTATGGAGCGCGCAAAGTTACCAGCTGAGATGCGCCCACTGTTAATGACCGGTTTTCTCGGGGCATTTACAACTTTTTCAACTTTTTCGCTCGAAACAGTGACCTTGATCCATGAAGGTCATGTCACCGCAGCGATCTTTTATGTACTATTGAGCGTCGTTTTATCCGTCACTGCTTTAGCGGTGGCGATTTGGCTAACACGCCTGATTTGATTAGTGATTTATAGGAAGTTTGATCGATGTTAGATCCACGCCAGGTTCGCGAAAACCCAGAAGCTGTAGCGCAGTTGCTACTTAAAAAGGGTTACGAATTCCCAATTGCTCTATTTAACGAGTTAGAGCAGCAGCGTAAGCAGGTGCAAGTTGAGACTGAGTCCCTTCAGAATGAGCGAAACACCCGTTCAAAATCGATTGGCCAGGCGAAAGCTCAGGGTCAGGATATTGCGCCGCTACTAGCTGAAGTAGGTGAGCTAGGTGCTAAGTTGGATCAGTCGAAAGAGCGCCTCAATGAGATCCAGTCTCAGCTTGATGCCATTCTTTTGGGCACACCAAATATCCCAGACAGCTCTGTACCTGAGGGTGCGAGTGAAGATGATAACGTTGAAGTTCGCGTTTGGGGCACACCTGCAAGCTTTGACTTCGAAGTTAAAGATCACGTAAGCGTCGGCGAAGGGCTTAAAGGATTGGATTTTGAAACTGCAGCTAAGCTTACAGGCTCTCGCTTTGCGGTCATTCAAGGCCCATTGGCACGCCTTCACCGTGCACTTGCTCAGTTCATGATAGACACCCATGTTGATCAGCACGGCTACACTGAGATTAACGTTCCGTTTATGGTCAACAGTGATTCACTTCAGGGGACAGGGCAGTTACCTAAATTTGAAGAGGATCTCTTTAAAGTTCCTTTCGGTGATCGTGACTACTACCTCATTCCAACAGCTGAAGTACCCGTAACTAACCTTGTACGTGATGCGATTGTTGATGCCGAAGCGCTACCGATGGCTTACGCATGTCACAGCCCTTGTTTTCGCTCTGAAGCGGGTTCGGCAGGTCGTGATACACGCGGTATGATTCGTCAGCATCAGTTTGAAAAAGTTGAGATGGTCCAAGTAGTTAAACCGGAAACCTCATGGGATGCTTTGGAAGCAATGTGTGGTCATGCTGAAGCGATTCTGCAGAAGTTAGAGCTACCATACCGTGTCGTTTCACTCTGTGGTGGTGACCTTGGTTTCTCAGCTGCTAAAACCTACGACATCGAAGTTTGGCTACCAGGCCAAGAGAAGTACCGTGAGATCTCATCGGTATCAAACATGACCGATTATCAAGCGCGTCGTATGCAGGCTCGCTGGCGCAATCCTGAAACGGGTAAGCCAGAACTCGTTCACACATTGAATGGTTCAGGACTTGCAGTGGGCCGTACTCTGGTTGCAGTGCTTGAGAACTATCAAGAGGCTGATGGTAGCGTGCGTGTTCCTGAAGTGTTGAAACCTTACATGGGTGGTCTCGAGAAACTAAGCGTCTAAACGCTGGGGGCAGAATGAATCAACAGTACGATCTAGTTATTGTTGGTGGCGGGATGGTCGGTGCTGCAACAGCACTGGCCCTCGCTGATAGCTCCCTTAATATCGCGCTTTTGGAGCGCAACCTTCCAGAATCCTTCTCTGTTGATCAACCCTTAGATCTTCGTGTCTCGGCACTCAGTCCAGCTTCTATCGAACTGCTGGATCGTTTAGATGTTTGGAAGACAATTACTGCACAGCGCGCCTGCCCATATCGTCGTATGCGTGTTTGGGAGTTAGATGAAGATGCCGAAGGGCTTATAGGCAAAGCGGCTCGCGCCTGTGCGACTGAGTTTAACTCTGCTGAAATTGGACTTGATCAACTGGGTTATATAGTTGAAAACCGCCTTATCCAACGTGCACTTCTCGATAAACTAGCGCTCTGTGAGCAGGTAACGCTCATCACGGATGGCGTTGTATCAATCGACTACTCAGCGGGTGCAACTCTGGTCGAGCTCGACTCGGGTGAGTCGCTTATTGCGCGCCTGTTAGTGGCAGGCGATGGCGGTGAGTCGATGGTTCGACAAGCTGCAGCGCTCGGCGCTCATCAGTGGGACTATGGCCAGATGGCGATGGTGATCAATGTCGCGACAGCAGATTCTCAACAGGACATCACCTGGCAACAATTTAACCCCTCGGGTCCTAGAGCACTGCTACCACTACCGGGAAACAACGCATCGCTTGTCTGGTATGACTCTCCTGAGCGTGTGCAGGCTCTGTTAGCTATGGATTTACTATCTCTTCAGCAAGAGATCCTTCACAGCTTCCCAGCACGCTTAGGTGCAATAGAAGCGATACATGGTCGTGCTGCATTCCCACTACGTCGAATGCACGCTCAGCACTACGTTGCCGAGGGTGTAGCGCTGTTAGGGGATGCCGCACATCAGATCAATCCGCTTGCAGGTCAGGGAGTTAATCTCGGCTTTCAGGATGTTGAAGTCTTCGCAGAGGTAATCCTTGAAGCTATAGGGCAGGGTGAGTCGCCTGGATCCTTGGCCGTTCTGAAGAGATACGAGAATCGTCGTCGTAAGGCCAATCTTTTGATGATGCAGACGATGGACTTCTTCTACCGTGCATTTTCCAACCATCAAACGTCGCTTAAAGTGGCGCGCAATCTACTGCTAGGTGCTGCAGGTTTCGCAAAACCCCTGCGTAACAAAGCGCTTCGTGTCGCCTCTGGGATTGATAGGTTTTAACATTTAGCTCGATGCTAAATGTTAAAACGGTGTCCGAACTTTTGTCTGACCCCACATTCGACAGACTGTAGTAGCTAGCCCAAAGGGCGACGCGAATTAATAAACGGTCGCTTCGCCTTATAGGCTAGCTCCTACATGACCCTGGAAGACGCTGAACGACTTACAAACCGCTATTGCGGTTTGATCGCGGCTTGTCGCTTCGCTCCAATACGCTCCTACGCGACCCTGGAAATAGACCGTAGGAGCGCATTCTTGCGTAGCAAGAAGCCGCGAAAGAACCGCAAAGCGGTTCGCCATCTTCAATTTCGCGCCAGATTTTCAATGATATAACCTGGACTGCAAAAGCTTCAGCTTGAATTCACCTATATCTGTTCATATTTAATTGTTAAGGCTTTTGAGAGGTATCTATGCGTCCATCTATTGCTCTGTTGCTAGCTTCATTTGTTTTTACGCCACTTGCACACTCAGCACTCCCTGTAACTGATTCGCAGGGTAAAGGTTTGCCATCTATCGCGCCGATGCTTGAGCGTGTAAACCCTGCAGTTGTGAATATCGCAACCTTCTCGACGCGGCAGGTGGTAAATCCGCTGTTGAATGACCCATTCTTCAAACACTTCTTTAACATCCCTCAAGACCGTTTTGTTCCGGAACAGCGCCGTAGCCAGACCAGTGCGGGGTCTGGGGTGATTGTCGATGCTAAGAAGGGGACCATCATCACCAACTTTCACGTGATCAAAGGGGCGGATGAGATCGTGGTTGGTTTGACCGATGGGCGAACGTTTAAGGCATCTCTCATTGGCGCAGATCCTGAAGTTGATATTGCCGTACTGGATATAGAGGGAGAGAACCTCAGTGAGTTGAAGATTCGTAACTCGAGCGGCGTTCGGGTAGGGGATTTTGTGGTTGCGATCGGCAATCCCTTCGGTCTAGGTCAGACGATTACAACGGGAGTGGTAAGCGCCATTGGCCGTTCGGGCCTAGGTATTGAGGGTTACGAGAACTTTATTCAGACAGACGCATCGATTAACCCTGGTAACTCGGGTGGTGCGTTGGTCGATCTAAACGGTGAGTTGGTGGGAATCAATACTGCGATTTTAGCACCCAGTGGTGGCAACGTCGGTATAGGTTTTGCGATCCCATCCAACATGATGCGCCAGGTAGCGGATCAACTGTTGGATAACGGAGAGGTGAAACGAGGTTGGGCGGGTCTTGAAGTCCAGGTTTTGGATAGCGACTTGCGCCAGGCCTTTGATCTCAAAAACGGCCAAAATGGCGTTATCGTAGCCAATGTAATTGAGGGCTCCCCAGCTGCAAAAGCTGGAATTAAGGTCGGTGACCTCATTCTTGCCATGGATGGTAAGCCTGTCACTGATGCAGCGCAGCTTCGCAATTTGGTCGCTTTCTCTGCTAAAGGCGACGCTATCTCAGTTGATTTGATTCAGAACGGCAAGCAAAAAAGAGTTTCGTTGAGAATTGCTCATGCTCCTCAGGTTGAGCGAAGTGCAACCAATCTCCACAAGCTCCTTGAGGGGGCATCTTTTGGCATGAGTAGTGATGGCAAGAGCGTTGTTGTGGTTGATGTAGTTCGCGGCTCTCGTGCTGCCTTAGCGGGAATGGCTCAGGGTGATCTGGTGGTAAGTGTAAACCGTCGTCGCGTTACGGATCTTGAAGGGCTGCGTGGTGAGATGAGTACTACCGCGAATCAACTATTACTGCAGTTACAGCGAGGTCGTTCAATTTTTTATCTCGTTTTGCGATAAAAATTAGCTAAATCGAAAACAGCGTCTACACTAAAGACTTAAAATTCACATTTGTAACCATAGTTATGAGAAGTTACAAAGTGCATATCTGTCTTGTTCATCTGTGGATTAAGAGGTTGGCATGAAGGGCGTTGTTTTTAATATTCTTGAGGATATGGTTGTTGCAAAAGGGGGGATCTCTCTTTGGCAGAAGCTACTATCTCAATCTGGGGTTAAGGGCGCCTATACGGCAGTAGAGACCTACGAAGATGCAGAGCTCTTTACGCTAGTGCATGCAGTCTCTGAAACTTTAGATGTGCCAATGCCAGATCTAGTGCGTAGTTTTGGCGAGTTCATGTTTCAGCAGTTGGCAAAACGTTACCCAGAGTTTGTTGAGACACCCCCCGATCTTTTCTCCTTCTTAGAGAGCATAGACTCAGTTATTCACCTTGAGGTTAAGAAGCTCTACAGTGAAGTGAATTTGCCCCAAATTGATTGTAGTCAGGCACCAGGCTCTGTTTTGCGCATGCAATACCGCTCGCCTCGTAAATTATGTATTCTGGCAGAAGGATTGGTTCAGGGGGCTGCAAGCCACTTTAATACGCCGATTACTATTAGCCACGATATCTGCATGCATCGCGGTTCAGATCATTGCGAATTGGTTATAGAAGCACAGGCATGAGCGAAGAGTTAGAGCTTTACAAACAGGCTTATGAACGTGAGCGAGAAGCGCGTATCGCGGCAGAGTCTGTCGTTGAACGTCGTTCGCGCGAGCTCTTTAAAAAGAACCAAGAGTTGGAGAAGAGTATTGCTGAGCTGCAAGGCCATCAGGATGCGATTATCCAATTTGAAAAACTTGCCTCTTTGGGAACACTTATCTCCGGTGTAGCCCATGAGATCAACAACCCACTTGCATTCGTTACGGCGAATGTTGAATCGCTTACTACGCATGCAGAGCAATACAGCCGAGCCTTTGCCCAGCTTGTGGCGCAACTGCAACAAGCTGATCCAGACTCTGAGTTGTTGGCGAGGATCTACCAGCAAGATCTGCACTACATCAATGCTGAACTGCCATCGATGATGCAAGATACCCAAGAGGGTGTAGGCCGCGTGGTAGAGATTGTGCAGAGCCTTAAGAGTTTTGGTCGTATGGATCGTGCCTCTCGCGTTCCTGCAGATCTTAATGAGGGTATTCGCTCAACTCTTAAGCTACTTCAGCATGAGCTTAAAGGATCGACCTCTGTTGATCTAAAGTTGTCTGAGCTGCCAATGGTTAAATGTAATCCGGGTGAGATCAATCAGGTCTTTCTCAATATTATGATGAATGCAGTGCACGCACTTAAAGATACGGCCAAAGCGGTGTTAACGGTTGGATCCAAAGTCACACAGCAATCCGTAGTTATTACCATCGCTGATAATGGCTGTGGTATGGATGAATCGGTACTGTCGCGACTCTTTGAGCCTTTCTATACCACCAAGCCGGTAGGTGAGGGGACTGGGTTGGGTCTATCCATTGCAAATAAAATCATTGAAGAGCATGCAGGCTCACTCTCTGTAGAGTCCAGAGTTGGCTCGGGTACCTGTTTCACGATCTCAATTCCGTACATTGCATAGCGTTACCTTTCGCTCTCTCTTTTTCACTCCCTGTCACCATTTTTGTTAGCTTACTTACCACCTCTTTTTTTGTAACTTTCGCACTTCTTATTCCGACATTTTTGCACTATCGTTGTGCATATAATTAAGTCTACTATTTAGATATAAAGAGCCACAAAAATTTCATAATGGTTAGACTAAAAGGCAGATTTTTCTGCAACCCGCGCCATCTCTGGCTCTTCTCTTCCTGTCCTATAAGTCAAGTAAAAAAAGCACTATATTTAGTGTTGCATTAGGCTCAAAAATCACTATATTTTGTGTCTATGGGTTAGGGGTTCACTATATATAGTGTGTTTTAACTCCCCAGACACAACAGCATGTAGTATGAGTTTTAACCACAACTTCTTGATTTAAGAGGTTAACTCCCTGGAAAAACTCATGTTGAGCGAATAAGACGGAATCTAAAAATGCAACAAGCGCTTAAAGTTACGAAACGAGACGGAAACCAAGAGTCTCTAGATCTTGAAAAGATCCATAAGGTAATCACCTGGGCAGCAGGGGATTTAGCTACGGTTTCAGTCTCTCAAGTAGAGTTGAGTGCAAATATGCAGTTCTTCGAGGGGATCTCTACCTCGGACATTCACGAGACGCTAATTAAGTCTGCAGCGGATTTGATCTCTGAAGAGGCGCCAGATTACCAGTATCTAGCTGCCCGTCTTGCTATCTTCCATCTTCGTAAGAAAGCGTTTGGTACCTTTGAACCGCCACACCTATATGCTCATGTTCAGGCGATGGTCGCTGATAAGCGCTACGACCAGCACCTACTAGAAGATTACTCTGAAGCTGAATTCAACGAGATGAATGACTATCTCGCTCACGACCGTGATATGAACTTCAGCTACGCTGCTGTTAAACAGTTGGAAGGTAAGTACCTTCTGCAGAACCGTGTTACCGGTAAGATCTATGAGAGCCCGCAGCAGCTTTATATGCTAGTTGCTGCATGTTTATTCTCTAAATACCCACAAGATACACGTATGGGCTACGTGAAACGTTTCTACGATGCCTGTTCGCTATTTAAGCTTTCACTACCTACGCCGATCATGGCGGGTGTCCGTACGCCAACGCGTCAGTTTAGCTCGTGTGTATTGATCGAAGCGGATGATAGCCTAGATTCAATCAACTCTACCGCCTCGGCGATTGTTAAGTATGTATCGCAGCGTGCTGGTATCGGCATCAATGCCGGTCGTATTCGTGCACTAGGCAGTCCGATCCGTCAGGGTGAAGCGTTCCACACTGGCTGTATCCCGTTCTACAAACACTTCCAGACAGCGGTTAAGAGCTGTTCGCAGGGTGGTGTGCGTGGTGGTGCAGCAACGCTGTTCTACCCAATTTGGCACTTAGAGGTTGAGTCACTTCTAGTTCTTAAGAACAACCGTGGTGTTGAAGAGAACCGCGTACGTCACCTTGACTACGGCGTGCAGATCAACCGCATGATGTACCAGCGTCTTATCAAAGGCGGAAACATCACGCTATTCAGCCCACATGAGGTGCCAGGCCTTTACGAAGCGTTCTTCGCTGATCAGGATAAGTTTGAGAAGCTTTACGAGCAGTACGAAGCGGATCCTTCAATTCGTAAGCAGACCATTAAAGCGGTTGAGCTGTTTGGTATTCTCGCGTCAGAGCGTGCATCTACAGGTCGTATCTACATTCAGAACGTCGACCACTGTAACACCCACAGTCCATTCGACCCAGCAGTGGCACCAGTTAAACAGTCAAACCTCTGTCTAGAGATTGCACTGCCAACTAAACCACTGAAAAATGTTGACGATACCGAGGGCGAGATTGCTCTTTGTACACTCTCTGCATTCAACCTAGGTGCGATTCAGAATCTAGATGAGCTTGATGAGCTATCTGAACTGATTGTACGTGCTCTAGATAGCCTACTTGATTACCAGGACTACCCAGTGCCAGCTGCCTACACAGCGACTATGGGGCGTCGTACGCTGGGTGTGGGTGTGACTAACCTTGCATACTACCTAGCTAAAAATGGCGTTCGTTACTCAGATGGTAGTGCGAATGGCCTGGTACACCGTACCTTTGAAGCGATTCAGTACTTCTTGCTTAAAGCGTCAAACACCTTGGCTAAAGAGCTGGGTGCTTGTCCTAAGTTTAACGAAACGACCTATGCGAAGGGCATTCTGCCAATCGATACCTACAAGCGTGAAGTGGACACTTTCTGTGATGAGCCGCTTCACTACTTCTGGGAGACGCTTCGCGAAGATATTCGTGAGTTCGGCCTACGTAACTCAACGCTGACTGCATTGATGCCATGTGAAACATCATCGCAGATCACCAACTCGACCAACGGTATTGAGCCACCACGTGGTTACGTATCAGTTAAATCGAGCAAGGATGGTGTGATGAAGCAGATCGTACCTGAGTTCCTTGAACTGCGTAGCCAGTATGAATTGCTCTGGTCGATCCCAGATAACGAAGGTTACCTCCAGTTGGTCGGTATCATGCAGAAGTTCGTAGACCAATCGATCTCAGCTAACACCAACTACGACCCGGCTAAGTTCCCAGGTGAGAAGGTGCCTATGAAGCAGCTGCTTAAAGATCTTCTAACTGCTTACAAGTACGGTGTTAAGACGCTTTACTACCATAACACTCGTGATGGTGCGAAAGATCAGCACGATGATATGGGTGGCTGTGAAGGCGGCGCTTGTAAGTTGTAATTTTAGTTAAGTTAAGTTATTTCGGAGCGATTGAGGCTTATGTCTTACTCAACGTTTAGTACCAGTTCACACGATGCAACCCGTGAACCGATGTTCTTCGGTCGTGGCGTTAACGTAGCGCGATACGACAAACAGAAATACCCAATTTTCGAGAAGCTCATCGAGAAGCAGCTCTCCTTCTTCTGGCGTCCAGAGGAGGTTGACCTCAGTACTGATCGTAAAGACTTTAAAGCGCTTCCAGAGCATGAGCAGCATATCTTCTTAAGTAACTTGAAGTATCAGACGCTGCTCGACTCTGTGCAGGGTCGTTCGCCTAACGTTGCCTTCTTGCCGATCGTCTCTATCCCAGAGCTAGAGACCTGGTTTGAGACCTGGGCGTTCAGTGAGACGATTCACAGTCGCTCATACACGCACATTATTCGTAATATCGTAACTGAGCCTTCAGTTATCTTTGACCAGATTGTGACTAACCCTGAGATCGTTAAGCGCGCAGAGGCAGTTACTCGCCTATACGATGAGTTGATTGCGCTAGTGAACGTCTACACCGTACATGGTGAAGGTAAGCACACCATCGATGGTCAAAACTACGATGCAACGCTCTACAACCTTAAAACCAAACTCTACCTAACGCTGGTCTCTGTAAACGTTCTCGAAGCGATTCGCTTCTACGTGAGCTTTGCCTGCTCGTTCGCCTTTGCAGAGCGTGCAGTAATGGAGGGTAACGCTAAGATTATCCGTCTAATCGCACGTGACGAAGCGCTTCACCTCACTGGTACCCAGCACATGATCAACATCATGAACTCGGGATCAGATGACCCAGACTTCAAGAAGATCGCACAAGAGGTTAAACCTCAGGTGATCGATCTCTTCCGCGAAGCGGCAGAGCAGGAGAAGGAGTGGGCGGAGTACCTATTCAGCAAGGGTTCGATGATCGGTCTTAACGCACGCATTTTGGGTGACTACGTTGAGTACATCACCAATATCCGTATGAAGGCCCTTGGTCTTGAAGAGCTATTCCCAACGCGCGCTAACCCGCTACCGTGGATGAACTCATGGCTAGTCAGTGACAACGTACAGGTTGCTCCGCAAGAGTCAGAGATCAGCTCTTACCTTGTAGGTCAGATCGATAACGAAGTCGACAGTGACGACTTCGATGACTTCGACCTGTAGTAGGGGATACCCAGCCTGATGTCGGGTATTCCGCGAATTAAGGTTAACCACTTCCACACCTTCTACTATCAGTACGAGTTCTCGCTACTGGACTCATTAGAAGCACAACGTATACCTGCTCCCTATAACTGCCGCGGTGGATACTGCGGCTGTTGTAAGGTGCGCCTCATCGATGGTGAAGTTGAGGCTGTCCAAGATTCGCTTGTCGACTGTGCTGATGATGAAATACTGACCTGTTGCTGCCGTCCGAAAGGGCATATTGAGATTGAAA
Organism: Marinobacterium sp. LSUCC0821; assembly: GCF_012848475.1. NCBI lineage: Bacteria > Pseudomonadati > Pseudomonadota > Gammaproteobacteria > Oceanospirillales > Oceanospirillaceae > Marinobacterium > Marinobacterium sp. LSUCC0821. The sequence goes on along the minus strand of NZ_CP051666.1, from coordinate 750,806 downwards.
TTCCTAAGGAAAATGGCGAATAAATTAAAGTCATTTTACGCTTGCAAATTGCACAAAATTAGGGCGTTCTAAAATTCTTTTGCACAGCAAGCAGTTCTTATCAAAATTTATTCCAAAAATTTATAACTATTTTTTTATTTTGATATTGACTAGTGTAAGTTATTGAATTTAAAAGGTATTTTTAATCAAGGTTAAAATTACACCAATTTGCTAAGGCGTACTAAATACGGGGCTTAGCGGCTTCAATCCAAAAACAATCCACCAAGTTATCCACAGATTCTGTGGGTAAGAAAAGTTTGGATTTTTACCTCTATTCTCCTTGACAGGTAGTTCCTATTTAGGAGAAGGAATTCTAGTGCTAAGGTTTATGTATGTCTGATAACAGAAGTAGCGCCATAGAAACAACAAAAGCTTGGGTCGATCGCTTTGTCGTGGCGCTCAATCTCTGTCCCTTTGCGAAGCATCCGCTTGATCAAGGTAAGGTCCGTTTTGTTGAGTATACAGGTAAAGACCTTGCACAACTGAGTCAGACTCTTCTGGATGAGATAGAGCAGTTAGACCGTTCTGAAGCGATAGAGACCACCTTGTTGGTCGTACCTGAAATGCTCCATGATTTTGAGGAGTACCTCGACTATTTAGCAGGGGTAGAGATGTTGATGGATGAGCTTGGATATACAGGAACCTATCAAATCGCAGGGTTCCACCCAGATTACGTTTTCGAAGGTGTTGCTCCTTTTGATCCCGCCAACCACACCAATCGCTCACCCCATCCCATGCTCCACATTATTCGAGAAGCGAGTGTCGCTTGGGCAATCGAAACCCACCCCGATATCGATGCAATCCCAGAGCGCAATGTCGAGCTGCTGCGCGAAATGGGGGTGAAGGGGATTATTGAACAGATCTCTGGAAAACACTGAAACGGCGGATGTCAGGCTGAAGCCTGACACCGGTGCGTTGATCTAGCTACGAAGTGTGGGTGACAGGCTTTCAGCCTGTCATCCGCTACCAAATTACACTCCGGAATCTAATCGCGGCTTCGCCTCTGGCGAATGCGCTCCTACGCGACCTTGGAAATACGCCGTAGGAGCGCATTGCCGCAATCTTTAAACCCGCGCCAATCCCAATTTTCAGACAATAAAAAACCCGGCCAAGGCCGGGTTTTCTGTGATCAAACAGTTAAGCGATTAAGCTTCAACTGTTGGGATTACTGACGATGCTTTAGCAACGTAGTTGTCCATCTGATCGAAGTTTAGGTAGCGGTAGATGTCGCCAGCCATGCTGTCGATCTTCTGTGCGTACTCCATGTACTCAGCAACGGTTGGTAGTTTACCTTCCAGAGCTGCTACTGCTGCAAGTTCAGCAGACGCTAGGAATACATCCGCACCATCACCTAGACGGTTAGGGAAGTTACGAGTCGATGTAGATACTACAGTCGATTTAGCTGCAACGCGTGCCTGGTTACCCATACATAGTGAACAGCCTGGCATCTCCATACGTGCACCGGCTTTACCGAATACGTTGTAGTAGCCTTCGTCGCTTAGCTGAGCTGCATCCATCTTAGTAGGTGGCGCAATCCACATGCGAGTAGGGATAGACTTACCAGAAGCTTCTAGAAGTTTACCCGCTGCACGGAAGTGACCGATGTTGGTCATACAAGAACCGATGAATACTTCATTGATCGCAGCGCCCTGTACGTCAGAAAGAAGACGAGCATCATCTGGATCGTTTGGAGCACATAGGATTGGCTCTTTAATATCTGCAAGATCGATTTCGATAACTGCAGCGTATTCAGCATCCGCATCAGCACGCATTAGGCTTGGGTTAGCTAGCCACTCTTCCATGCCTTTGATACGACGTGAGATAGTACGCACATCACCGTAACCTTCAGCAAGCATCCACTTAAGCATCACGATGTTAGAACGTAGGTACTCAGCAACTGAATCTTCACCTAGAGTGATTGTACAGCCTGCTGCTGAACGCTCTGCAGATGCGTCAGATAGTTCGAACGCCTGCTCAACAGTAAGATCTTCAAGACCTTCGATCTCAAGTACGCGACCAGAGAAGATATTCTTCTTGCCAGCTTTGGCCACAGTTAGGTGACCTGCTTTGATTGCGTAGTAAGGGATTGCGTGTACTAGGTCACGTAGAGTGATACCTGCGTTACGCTTACCTTTGAATCGTACAAGTACAGACTCAGGCATATCCAGTGGCATTACGCCAGTTGCAGCAGCGAATGCTACAAGGCCAGAACCTGCTGGGAATGAGATGCCTAGTGGGAAACGTGTATGCGAGTCACCGCCAGTACCTACAGTATCTGGAAGAAGCATACGGTTTAGCCAAGAGTGGATTACACCGTCACCTGGACGTAGAGATACACCGCCACGGTTCATGATGAAATCAGGAAGCGTGTGGTGAGTGTTAACGTCAACTGGTTTAGGGTAAGCCGCAGTGTGACAGAATGACTGCATTACTAGGTCAGCAGAGAAGCCAAGACACGCAAGGTCTTTAAGCTCGTCACGCGTCATAGGACCAGTAGTATCCTGTGAGCCAACAGTCGTCATCTTAGGTTCGCAGTACATGCCTGGACGAACGCCATCCATGCCACATGCTTTACCAACCATCTTCTGAGCAAGTGAGTAACCCTTGCCAGTGTCAGCAGGCTGCTGTGGTTTGCGGAATAGGTCAGATGCACCAAGACCAAGAGCTTCACGCGCTTTCTCAGTTAGGCCGCGACCGATGATTAGAGGGATACGGCCACCTGCGCGTACTTCGTCGATAAGAACCTGAGTCTTAAGTTCGAATTCGCTGATAACTTCTTCAGTACCGTGACGCTTAACTTTACCTTCGTATGGGAATACGTCGATTACGTCGCCCATCTCTAGCTTATCAACTGGCATCTCGATAGGTAGTGCGCCCGCATCTTCCATTGTGTTGTAGAAAATAGGTGCGATCTTACCGCCGAAACAGTAACCGCCAGCACGTTTGTTAGGAACGTTCGGGATATCATCACCGAAGAACCAAAGAACAGAGTTTGTTGCAGACTTACGTGAAGAGCCTGTACCAACAACGTCACCTACGTAAGCAACTGGGAAACCTTTCGCTTTCACTTCTTCGATCTGAGCAAGTGGGCCTTTAACACCTGGTTCTTCAGGGTTGATGCCTTCGCGCTCCATCTTAAGCATTGCGTTAGCGTGTAGAGGAATATCTGGACGAGACCATGCATCTGGAGCAGGTGATAGGTCATCAGTGTTTGTTTCGCCAGGTACCTTGAAAACAGTGACAGTGATCTTGTCAGCAAGAGCTGGCTTAGAGGTGAACCATTCACCAGCAGCCCAAGATTCCATAACCTGTTTAGCAGCGGCGTTGCCTGCATCCATCTTCTCTTTAACATCATGGAATGCGTCAAACATTAGAAGTGTGTTTGATAGGCCTTTAGCAGCAACTGGAGCTAGTGCAGCGTTATCAAGACAAGCGATCATTGGCTCGATGTTGTAACCGCCAAGCATTGTGCCCAGTAGTTCAACTGCGTGCTCTGCAGAGATAAGAGGTGAGCTTGCTTCGCCTGTAGTAATTGCAGCTAGGAAGCCAGCTTTAACATACGCAGCCTGGTCTACACCCGCTGGTACGCGGTTTGTGATGAGGTCGAGTAGGAATTCTTCTTCACCTGCTGGTGGGTTCTTAAGCAGTTCAACCAGCGCGCTAGTCTGATCAGCGTCTAGTGGTTTTGGTGGTACACCTTCTGCGGCACGTTCTGCAACGTGTTTACGGTAAGCTTCAAGCACAGTATTGCCCTCATCAATAACTACACCCAATTCCTTTTGAGAAGAGGGCCGATACCCCAAATGGATATCGATGGTTTTTTAAAAAATCGGGCGCAATTTTACCGCAGTTGCACAAACAAGTTAATCGCTCTAAGCATTAAATAGACTTATACTTTGGCCGCGATAGAACCATTTATTACACCTCTAAAATTATAAATTATAAAAAGCCCAAATATTCGGCTTGCTAGGATGATCCTGCACCTATCTCCCGTTATAATGCGCCGCAATCTTGGTGTGTATGGAGTGAGCTGTTGTGGATGTATTAGCTGAAATTCAAGCGTTTTTGGGTTGTGAGACCCCTGAAAGCTGGATTGATATGGCGAAGGATCCAGTTCAGTTGCAACTGCTGCTTACAGACCATGCGCACTGTGAGAAGAAGGCGGCCTCTACAGCAATGACTCTGATGTTTCGCTACGTCGATCATCTAGATCTTCTCGATAAGATGTCGCGCCTTGCTCGTGAAGAGCTTGTGCACTTTGAGAAGGTGCTTGGCATTATGAAGCGCCGCAAGCTCAGATATGGATCCTTAAGTGCTTCACGTTACGCCGGCGGCATGCATACGTTGGTTAGACGTGATGAGCCGGATCGATTGATAGATACCCTTATCGTAGGCGCATTTATTGAAGCGCGCTCTTGTGAGCGTTTCGCTAAGCTTGCTCCCTATTTAGATGAGGAGCTACAGAAGTTCTACCTCTCTCTGCTCAAATCAGAGGGGCGTCACTATCAGGATTACCTGCATCTAGCGCAAAGCAATGCAAGCTGCTCGATTGAAGATCGAATTGCGCTATTTAGAAAACGTGAAAATGAGTTGGTGTTGGAGGAGGATTCTGAGTTTAGGTTCCACTCAGGTGCGCCAGCGCAATCACTTTTGGCAAAAGCGAGCTAGCCACTGATCCCATAAGGGCTAGTTGAAATTTTTTGATGGCTTGAACTTGATCAGTTCCAGTTGCTGATCGTCACTTAGTAGATACCAGCCAGACTCTGACCAGTCGCCAAGGACTATTCGTTTCAACTCTTCATTACCATTGATATCGCCATGAACAGCGGGGCGGTGTGTATGTCCGTGTATTAAAAGGCTACACTGTTTTTCTTTAACAACTTCTGCACAATAACAAGGGCTTACATCCATAATGTAATCTTCTTTATTGCTATTTTGTTTACCGCTTTCATCCCGTAAATGACGAGCGATCGCTTGTCGTTCATCAAGTGATTTGGCTAGAAATTGCTGTTGCCAATCGGTGTTACGAACCATCTTTCTGAAGGCTTGATAGTCGTGATCATCAATGCAGAACTGATCGCCATGTGCGATAAGCGCATCGCCCTGAGGAAGGGTGATTGTAACTAGTTCGTCTAGCAGAGTTGCACTGAGCAGTTTTGCAGTTTTCTCGCCAACCAGGAAGTCGCGATTGCCGGCTTGAAAGAAGATTGCAGTGCCTTGTTTGGCAAGTTCGGTAAAGAGAGGGGATATCTCATTGAGTGTTGGATCTATTGCGTCGTCACCAATCCAAGCTTCAAAGATGTCGCCAAGCAGATAGAGCTCATCACTGCCTGGCGCTACTTCGGATAGAAAGAAGCGGAGCGCTCGGGTGATCTCCGGGCGCTCGCTCTGCAGATGCAGATCCGAAATAAAGAGTCGTTTCAAGCGTTACGCCACGATTTCTGCTGATTCGATGATCACATCTTCAGCAGGAACATCCTGGTGACCCGCTTTCATAGTGGTTGAAACACCTTTGATCTTATCAACGACATCAGTACCCTCAACGACACGGCCGAATACAGCGTAACCCCAGCCCTGGGTGTTTTTGCCAGAGTGATCTAGGAATGCGTTATCCGCAACGTTGATGAAAAACTGAGCAGATGCTGAGTGAGGATCCATAGTGCGCGCCATTGCAACTGTGTATTTTTCGTTGCTAAGGCCATTATCCGCTTCGTTCTCAATCGACTCGCGAGTGGTCTTCTGGTGCATGCCTGGCTCAAAACCACCGCCCTGAATCATGAAGTTATTGATAACGCGGTGGAAAATAACGCCATCGTAAAAACCCTCTTTAACATACTGCTCAAAGTTAGCAGCTGTTTTAGGTGCTTTCTCGTGGTCTAGTTCAAGTTTGATGTCGCCATGGTTGGTGTGCAGAACGATCATTGCGTCTTATCCCTTATTTCATTTGAATTTAGCGCAGTATATCAATCAATTGCCCTGTATTGCAGGTGCGTATTCACATATAATCTTGCGTCACAATTTTTGGTCAAAGCTGCTCTATAGAGAGCAGCTCCATAATGACCTTCATGAATTCTCGGTTTAAGAAGAGTTATGAGTAAGAACGAAGCTGCAACAGTTACAAACTTTATCCATCAGATCGTTGAGAAGGATCTAGAGCAGGGTACCCATGCAGGTCAGGTAATGACCCGTTTCCCGCCAGAGCCAAACGGTTTTCTCCACATAGGTCATGCAAAGTCGATCTGTCTGAACTTCGGTACTGCTGAAAAGTACCAAGGTGTTTGTAACCTGCGTTTCGACGACACCAACCCTGAGAAAGAGTCGCAAGAGTATATCGATGCGATTGTTCGTGATGTTGAGTGGCTAGGCTTTAAATGGGCTGGTGATATCCGTTACACCTCAGACTACTTCCAACAGCTGTTCGATTGGGCGGTTTACCTAATTAAAGAGGGTAAGGCGTTTGTTTGTGAGCTATCGCCTGAAGAGATGCGTGCCTACCGTGGCAACCTAACGGAGCCTGGCAAAAACAGCCCATTCCGTGACCGTTCTGTTGACGAGAACCTGGCGGCATTTGAAAAGATGCGCGCGGGTGGCTACGAAGAGGGCACCGCCGCACTTCGTGTGAAGATCGACATGGCGTCACCTAACATGAATATGCGTGACCCAGTGATCTACCGTGTTCGTAAGGCTCACCACCACCAGACTGGTGATCAGTGGTGTATCTACCCAAGCTACGACTACGCTCACGGTCAGTCTGATGCAATCGAAGGTATTACCCATTCTATATGTACACTAGAGTTTGAAGATCACCGTCCACTCTACGACTGGTTCATCGAAAACCTTCCAGTGCCAGCTAAGCCACGCCAGTACGAATTTGCACGCCTAAACCTAAACTACACAATTACCAGTAAGCGTAAGCTGAAGCAGTTGGTAGATGAAGCGCACGTCTCTGGTTGGGATGATCCGCGTATGCCTACTGTTTCGGGTCTACGCCGTCGTGGCTATACACCGCAATCGATTCGTAACTTCTGTGACATGATCGGGGTTACTCGTTCTAACTCAACTGTTGATATGAGTATGTTAGAAGCTGCGATTCGTGATGATCTCGACTCTGCATCACCTCGCGCGATGTGTGTTATCGATCCTATCAAATTGACGATCAGTAACTTTGATGAGTCTGCTGAAGAGTGGTTTGAAGTCCCAATGCATCCAAAAGATGAGAGCATGGGAACGCGTCGCATTCCTTTTACTAAAAACCTTCTGATAGAGCGCGAAGATTTCGCTATGGAAGCGCCTAAGAAGTGGAAACGCCTTGCGCCAAACCAGGCTGTTCGTCTGCGTGGTGCATACTGTGTAACCTGCCAAGAGGTTATCACGGATGCTAACGGTGAAGTGGTTGAGTTGATCTGTACCTACGACCCAGCTACTAAAGGCGAGAACCCAACAGATTACAAACCAAACGGTGTTGTGCACTGGGTGAGCGCAGATAACTCTGTTCCTTGTGAAGTTCGACTATATGATCGTCTCTTCACTGAAGCGAATCCGGAAGCGGATAAAGAGCGTGAGTTCCTCGACTTTATCAACCCAGAGTCTCTAACGCTTATGCCAAATGCGCGCATTGAAGTGGGTATGGCTCAGGCCGCTGTCGAGTCGCGTTACCAGTTCGAGCGTCAGGGATACTTCTGCGTAGATTCGGACTCTAACGCTGATCGCCTTGTATTCAACCGTACTGTGGGTCTGCGTGACTCATGGGCAAAAATTGCTAATAACTAAGCGATAGTTAGGGTCAGTATGTTTCAGCTTTACAACACACTATCTAAATCTAAGCAGCCTTTTACACCTATTCAGGCGGGTAAGATCCGCATGTATGTGTGTGGTGTGACCGTCTATGACTTCTGTCATATCGGCCACGCACGTGTGATGGTCTCGTTTGACCTTATTACCCGTTATCTGCGAGCTCGTGGTTGGGAAGTTGAGTATGTTCGAAACATCACAGATGTTGACGATAAGATTATTAAACGTGCGGCTGAGAATGGTGAGACCCCAGATCAACTTACCGCACGTATGATCGCAGCGATGCATGAAGATGAAGCAGCATTAGGTGTTTTACGCCCAGATCAAGAGCCGCGTGCTACCCATCACATAGATGATATCTTGGCGATGGTGCAGACACTGATTGATAAGGGCTATGCATACGCAGCGAGTAATGGCGATGTCTACTATCGTGTAGAGAAGTTTGAAGGCTACGGCAAACTGACCAATAAGGTGGTTGAAGAGCTTAAGTCAGGTGCTCGCGTCGAAGTTGAAACTGCGAAAGAGTCGCCCCTGGATTTCGTTTTGTGGAAGTCTGCAAAAGCGGGCGAGGTGAGCTGGGAGTCTCCTTGGGGTCCTGGTCGACCGGGTTGGCACATTGAGTGCTCTGCTATGTCTAAGTGTTGTCTCGGCGATACCTTCGATATTCATGGTGGTGGCCCTGATTTGCCATTCCCACACCACGAGAACGAAATAGCGCAATCAGAAGCGGCTAACGGTAAAGCCTTCGTCAATTACTGGATGCATGCAGGTCCTGTTCGTGTAAATCAGGAGAAGATGTCTAAATCCCTAGGTAACTTCTTCACCATTCGCGACGTATTAAAAGAACATAACCCTGAAGTGGTACGCTACTTCCTATCTAGCGTTCACTACCGCAGCCATATCGACTACTCAATCGATAGCCTTAAAGAGGCGCGTGCAGCACTGGATCGTTTCTATCAAGCACTTGATGGTGTTGAGATTGCCGATGTGGCTATTGCCGACAACGAATACGCTCAGCGCTTCTATGAGGCGATGGATGATGACTTCAATACACCACGCGCTTTTGCTGTGTTGTTCGAGATGGCATCAGAACTAAACCGCTTAAAAACGAAAGATATGGCAGCAGCAGAAGCTATGGCAGCGCAGATCAAAGCGCTAGCTGGAATTCTTGGTCTGCTGCAACAAGAGCCAAAGGCATTCTTACAGCAGGGTAATGCGGGTGAGATCACAGCTGAACAGGTTGAAGCGCTAATCGAAGAGCGTAAATCCGCACGCGCCAATAAAGATTTCGCACGCTCAGACGAAATTCGTGATAAGTTAGCTGCAGCGGGTGTAATCCTTAAAGATGGTCCAGAGGGGACTACCTGGTACAGGGAGGGGTAGTTCTTTCGCGGCTTACCGCTTCGCGGTAATGCGCTCCTACGGTGTTTTTCCAGAGTCGCGTAGGAGCGCATTCGCCAAAGGCGAAGCCGCGATCTTGTTTATAGCGTAATTACTCAAGCATCCTGCCTTCGCCCTTCGGGCCAGCTGAAGCTGTTCAAAACTGATCCAGTCAGTTTTGTACAAAGCGGATGACAGGCTGAAAGCCGGTCACCGCGACTCCGTAGCGAATTCGACACTCCGGTGACAGGCCTTTAGCCTGTCATCCGCCATCCCACCGTCTTCCAGAGACTCCTGTAAAGCCCGCCAATTTACCGGTTTCTGATCAACTATTAACCAAACCCAAAAAAAATTATCAAAAAAGTAAAGTAGGGTATTGACCCTCTGCAGGTCAGGTCGTAGGATACGCACCTCTTCAGCAAGCAGCCTTATTTATAAGTGTTTGCAGTTGTCTGAGGAGTCGGGCAGCTCTGAAGCGCCCGTAGCTCAATTGGATAGAGCAACGGCCTTCTAAGCCGTAGGTTGCAGGTTCGAACCCTGCCGGGTGCGCCAGCTCTCTGTCCGATGAGAAGACAAATTATGGTGGGCGTAGCTCAGTTGGTAGAGCCCCGGATTGTGATTCCGGTGGTCGTGGGTTCGAGCCCCATCGTCCACCCCATTTGTCTTGAGCAAAGAAACATGCGGACGTGGCGGAATTGGTAGACGCACTGGATTTAGGTTCCAGCGCCGCGAGGTGTGAGAGTTCGAGTCTCTCCGTCCGCACCACTTTGTGGGGTATGTTTCTGAGCTATGTGTTGTAAGTATGTGCGGACGTGGCGGAATTGGTAGACGCACTGGATTTAGGTTCCAGCGCCGCGAGGTGTGAGAGTTCGAGTCTCTCCGTCCGCACCATTACTTACTAAACACCCAGTGTTTTAACCCCCTGTTTTGACTCTGCACTGCATCCCCGTTCTGGGGATTTTTTGTTTCTAGCCATTTAATCTCCCCAAACTTCTCTTTTGACTCGCAGGTTAGGTCTCTTTACTTGACTATTGCGCTAAGTTACCGGAAAATTTCGCGCTTAAATTTTAAAGCGTTTGCTGACTCATTAAGTGGCTTTTACGGGTTACGACTTCAAGTCTGCAGCGATTAATAAACTCGAAACAATGAATGAGGAATTCCATGCAAGTTTCTGTTGAGACTACTTCAGGCCTTCAGCGCCAAATTACTGTAACTGTTCCGGCAGAACGTATTGACCAAGACGTGAACAAGCAGGTTGCACAGCAGGCACGTACTCGTCGTATGGATGGTTTCCGCCCAGGTAAAGTACCAGCGTCTGTTATCAAGCGTATGTACGGCGATGCGATTCGCTACGAAGTTCTAAACAAAGTTGTGCAAGAGACTTACTTCGAAGCGGTACAGAAAGAGTCGCTAATGCCAGCTGGTATGCCAAGCATTGAGTTCAAAAACGACAAAGAAGGCGAAGACTTCCAGTACGTTGCAACGTTTGATGTTTACCCAGAGATCGAACTGAAAGATCTTAAAGGTGTAACTGTTGAGAAACCAACTGCTTCTATCAAAGCAGCTGACGTTAAAAACATGATCGACACTCTTCGCAAGCAGCAGGGTACGTTCAAAGCGACTCGTGGCATGGCTAAAGAGGGTATGCAGGTTAACATCGATTTCGAAGGTTTCGTTGATGGTGAAGCGTTCGAAGGCGGTAAAGCTGAAGGTCAGGACCTTGTTCTTGGTTCAGGCAGCATGATTCCTGGTTTTGAAGATGGCATCGTTGGTAAGAAGAAGGGTGAAGAGTTCGATATCGAAGTGACTTTCCCTGAAGAGTACCACGCTGAAAACCTTAAAGGTAAAGCGGCTACATTCAAGATCAAACTTAACGAAGTGTCTAAGCAGGAACTACCAGAGCTTAACGAAGAGTTCTTCTCTAAGTTTGGCGTAGAGAGCGCAGACGAAGAGAGCTTCAAAGCTGAAGTTGAAAAGAACATGGCTCGTGAGATGAACCACGCTCTTAAAACTAAAGTTAAGACTGCAGTGTTCGATGCACTGATCGCTCAGAACGAAATCACCGTACCAGAAGCTATGATTGACGATGAGATCAACAACCTTCGTCAGCAGGCAGTACAGCAGTTCGGCGGCAACGCTAAGATCGATCCAAATACGCTTCCTAAAGAGCTATTTGAAGAGCAGGCTAAGCGTCGTGTAACTGTAGGCCTTCTAGTTCAGGAAGTGATCAAAGCGGGTGCTTTGGAAGCTGATGATTCGCGTGTTGATGCAATGCTTGCAGAGATCGCAGACAGCTACCAGGATGCTGATGAAGTGATCAACTACTACAAAGGCAACGAGCAGATGCTTAACCAGATCCGCAGCCTAGTACTTGAAGATCAGGTAGTTGACCACCTTCTTGCATCTGCTAAGGTGAAAGAAGTAAAAGTTAGCTACGAAGAAGCTATTCAGCCAGCTCAGCAGTAATTGTTGAGCACGAGATCTAATTAACGACCTAGTCATAATTAGTTAAATAGATCATCGACAAAAAACGGCAGTTAGCTTAGGCTGACTGTCGTTTTTTAGTTTTTAGCGTCTATAAAAGGAAATAGCTAGATGTCAGATATCTACACAGGCCGCAGCGATGAGATTGTGAATAGCGGTTTGGTACCGATGGTTGTTGAGCAGAGTTCACGTGGTGAGCGTGCTTATGATATCTATTCACGCCTGCTGAAAGAGCGTGTCATTTTTATGGTAGGTCCTGTTGAAGATCACATGGCCAACCTTATTGTTGCGCAGATGTTGTTCTTAGAGGCAGAGAATCCAGATAAGGATATCCACCTCTACATCAACTCACCAGGCGGTTCAGTGACTGCCGGCATGGCGATCTACGATACGATGCAGTTTATCAAGCCTGACGTGAGCACTATGGTGTTGGGTCAAGCTGCCAGCATGGGCTCATTCCTTGCTATGGCAGGTGCTAAGGGTAAACGCTTCTTGTTACCTGAATCGCGTACCATGATTCACCGTGTGAGCTCTGGTACCCCAGGTACTCGCGGTTCAGTCCATGTGCAAGAGCTTGAGTTTGAAGATGCTCGTCGTCACATGGAAGAGGCTAAGCGTCTTAACGATCGTCTGACAGAGATCTACGCAGAGCGTAACACTGCTGGTAAATCGTACGATGAGCTCTACGAGATCATGAAGCACGATACCTTCCTATCAGCGACCCAAGCTGTTGAGTTTGGTCTTGCTGATAAAGTGCTTTCAAGCCGTAACGAAGCCTAACGAAATTTTAATGCGGTCCGTTAGCGGCCGCACTCCTTAGCTGAGAAGCTAAAGCGATTAAGAGGAAATCGGATGTCTGAAGAGAACAACGATCAGAACGACAGCAAGCTCTACTGTTCATTTTGTGGCAAAAGCCAAGATGAAGTACGCAAGCTGATTGCTGGTCCTTCAGTATTTATCTGTGATGAGTGTGTCGACCTATGTAACGACATCATCACCGAAGAGCTTACCGAAGTGGAAGAGGCGGGCGATGATGAGCACCTTCCTGTTCCGAGTGAGATTAAAGCGAACCTAGATGACTATGTAATCGGCCAAGAGCGCGCTAAGCGTGTTCTTGCAGTCGCTGTTTACAACCACTACAAGCGCCTACGTTACAAAGGTAAAGCGGGTGCGGATGTTGAGCTTAGCAAATCGAACATATTGCTAATCGGCCCAACAGGTAGCGGTAAGACCCTGCTAGCGCAGAGTCTGGCTCGTATGCTCAATGTACCCTTTACTATGGCTGATGCTACGACACTTACAGAAGCTGGCTACGTAGGGGAAGATGTTGAGAATATCATTCAGAAGCTTTTGCAGAAGTGTGATTACGACGTCGAGAAAGCGCAGATAGGTATCGTCTACATCGATGAGATCGATAAGATCTCTCGTAAGTCAGATAATCCATCAATTACTCGCGATGTATCGGGTGAAGGCGTTCAGCAGGCATTGTTGAAGCTTATAGAGGGTACTGTTGCCTCTGTGCCGCCACAGGGTGGCCGTAAACATCCGCAACAGGAGTTTTTACAGGTAGACACCTCAAACATCCTGTTCATCGTTGGTGGTGCCTTTGCGGGCCTAGAGAAGGTAATTGCAGAGCGTAGCGAGAAGAGCTCAATTGGCTTCAGCGCAACTGTTCGCAGTAAAGATGATGAGAAGGGTGTCGAGCGTCTCCATGAGGTGGAAGCTGAAGATCTAGTGAAGTTTGGTTTGATCCCAGAGTTCATTGGTCGTCTACCGATGATTGCTACACTTTCTGAACTTGATAAAGATGCGTTGATTCAGATTCTAACTGAACCTAAAAACAGCCTTGTTAAACAGTACAAAGCGCTGTTTGAGATGGAAGGTGTTGAAGTTGAGTTCCGTGAAGATGCACTTGTAGCAGTTGCAGAGCAAGCTCTAGAGCGCCACACAGGTGCTCGTGGTCTTCGCTCTATTCTTGAATCGAAGCTACTCGAGATCATGTACGACCTACCATCACTTGAGGGTGTGGGTAAGGTAGTGATCGATCGCGGAGTGATCGAGCACAACGGCGATCCGATTCTCATCTATGAGAACGAGCAGTTAGCCAAAGCTTCTGCAGACGAGTGATAGCTCCTTGAATGAAAAAGACCGCCTTGGCGGTTTTTTTTTCGCGGCTTCGCTTTCAGCGAATGCGCTCCTACTTCGCACTATGTAGATATTCCCGTAGGAGCGCATTCACGCTTTGCGGGAAGCCGCGAAAGAACCGTGCAACGGTTCGCCAATTTAAACCTCGTGCCAAATCTTGTTTTTATATTTCGCGGCTTCGCTTTCAGCGAATGCGCTCCTACGCAACGACGATCAAGCAACCCGCATCCGTCGTGCTCTGCGCTTCGTGCTTCGCCCACCAACAACCTTCGGTGTCCTGGGATGTGGTGGCTCCTCTTCAGCGAGTTTGCGAGTTAAGTAGTCTAGGATAACAGGCGTGGTATCTCCGAGTAGGGAGTTGATACCTTGGGATCCGAACATACGGTTAAACTCTAAGATGTACGGGTAGTTATCGACCATGGCGATATCAAATCCCGCATGGTCTATCCCAAGTGTAGTAGCAACCTTGGTGACCAGCTCGGCAGCCGCTTGTGGAATTGGCCCTGGCATAACCTGACCACCCTGAGCCACGTTGTTGTGGAATCCATTCGAGGATTGCAGGCGCCAATAACCACCCACGATCTTGTCACCTATCCAGACGATTCGCATATCGCGATCTATGGGTAGGTACTCCTGGACATAGATAACATCGGTTAGTTCAAGGTACTTAAGCCAGTCAGAGCGCTGCTCAATCAGAAAGACCCCTTCGCCCATGCTCGATTTTGGAATCTTGGCTACAAAAGGGATCGGCATTTGGTCCCAAGCTGATTCAGCGTGACTGGGTGTGTTCGAGAGGATGATAGTCCATGGAGTGTTTTCCGGCACCACCGCTTCAAAGGCACGGGTCATCTCTATCTTATTGTGCCCAATGAGATAGGTTGGCAGGGAGGGGAAGATGCGTGCCTTTAAACCAAAGGTGAGCATATTGATCTGCCAGAACTCAGGGTAGAGCACCCATTCTGCTTCACTGATCTCTTGCTTATGCAATATCGCCTGGCTCGGTTTGAGCGGCGTATGGGGTGGAAAATGTAAAGTACGCAGAGGATCGAAGGAGATCAGACGCATTTAGTGTGACTACATAGACTAGTTGCGCGCGATTATATGCCTGCGCTCAGCTGCCGAGAATGGGGCGGATCGATGATATTTTTTTATCGATCGATTCAATTTTCGCGGCTTCGCCTCTGGCGAAGGCACTCCTACATGCGGACGTTATCGGATCTCCAGTAGGAGCGCATTCCGGCTTTGTCGGAAGCCGCGAAAGAACCGTGAAACGGTTCGCTTATTCAAAACCTCGTGCCAGGGCTTGTTCTATTTTTCGCGGCTTCGCTTACAGCGAATGCGCTCCTACACATGATCACGCGTAAACACCCAGTTATCACCAGAAGAGAGGGATTCGTTATAGGCATACCCTTCATAGTCAAAATCTTTCAACTGCTCTGGGTTGTTGATACGGTTTTTGATGATGTAGCGCGTCATTAGGCCGCGTGCCTTTTTAGCGTAAAAGCTAATGATCTTATACTGGCCATTCTTAAGATCTTTGAACTCTGGATTGATAACCCGAGCATTTAGATTCTTTGGTTGTACCGATTTAAAGTACTCATTAGATGCTAGGTTAATCAGTACTGGTGTCTCTTCTGATTGAAGCTCGCTATTAAGGCGCTCTGTAATGGTGCTGCCCCAGTAGTGGTAGAGGTTTGCGCCTTTCGCATTTTTGAGCTTAGTGCCCATTTCAAGACGGTAAGGCTGCATCAGATCGAGGGGCTTAAGTAGGGCATAGAGTCCAGAAAGAATACGAAGATGATTCTGGGCAAATTCAAAATCTGCCTCTTCAAACTCTTCAGCATTAAGTCCTGTGTAGACATCGCCTTTAAATGCCAGCACAGCCTGACGCGCATTATCAACATCATGTGCTTGGCTCCAACTCTGGTAGCGCGCCACATTGAGTGCCGATAGCTTATCGCTTAGGTGCATAAGGTCGGCAATATCCTGAGGGGCGAACTCTCGCAACTGATCAATCAACCCCTGCGCATCCGCTGTAAACTCGGGTTGCGTGAACTGTTTAGTGGCTAATGGGGTCTCATAATCGAGTGTTTTAGCGGGTGAAATAACAACTAACATCTAACTTCCTAAAACTACGGGAAACGTTTAATCCAGGCTAAACGCACAAAGGCAGCTACGATACCAGCGCCAGAAACGATCAGTGCGTTACCAACCGGTGATAGGGCACCGATAATTGAAATGGTAGCCCCCGCAGCAAGAAATCCTATGAACAGGCAGATAAGTGCCATTAATAGGGCATGTGCGATGGTAGCTGCTTTCCGTGTTGCTAGCCTTGCGATGAATATAACTGCCGGTACAGCAAAGCCTAAAAGCGAGATGTAAGAGGGGATCTGACTGTCCATTTGCTCAACTCTTCATTTAATTGGTTTGTGAATTAAACCGACTTACAAGCCGAAGTGCAAACAGGGTGGGAGTTGCTTGCTTATCTGTGTAGAATTAGCGCCTTGTTTTTACATAGATGATGAGTCATTCAATGAGCAGTACACGCGTTCTTACCGGTATCACGACCACAGGCACCCCGCACATTGGTAACTACCTTGGTGCAATTAAGCCAGCCATTGAAGCGAGCCTTGATCCAAACTCAAGCTCGTTCTTCTTTTTGGCAGACTACCACGCCCTGATTAAGTGTCATGAGCCTGATCGTGTTGCACGTTCAACGCGTGAGATCGCAGCAACCTGGTTGGCGCTAGGTTTGGATACCGATAAAGCGACCTTCTACCGTCAGACCGATATCCCAGAGATTCCAGAACTCACTTGGATCCTTACCTGCATGTGCTCTAAAGGTTTGATGAACCGTGCCCATGCTTACAAAGCTTCCGTTGATGCGAACCGCGACTCAGGTAAAGAGGATCTCGATGATGGCATCACTATGGGTCTATTTAGTTACCCAATTCTGATGGCTGCAGACATTCTTATGTTCAACGCCAACAAGATTCCTGTCGGTAAGGATCAGATTCAGCACATCGAGATGGCGCGTGATATCGCAGGTAAGTTCAACCACACCTACGAGAATCTATTTGTATTACCGGAAGCGCAGGTTGATGAGGAGACTCAGCTAATCCCAGGGTTAGATGGTCGTAAGATGTCTAAGAGCTACGACAACACCATTCCACTGTTTGCCTCTACGGATGAGCTACGCAAACTCATTAACCAGATCAAAACCGATCTGCGTGCCCCTGGCGAACCTAAAGATCCAAACGATAGCACCATCTTCCAGCTATACAGCCTTTTTGCGAATGAGTCTGAAACAGCTTCGATGCGCAACGCTTTCCTTGAGGGTATCTCATGGGGTGATGCTAAGCGTGAATTGCATGAATTCTTGGATGCTAAGATCGCTGAGCCTCGTGCGCGCTACAACGATCTTATGAATAACCTAGATGCTGTCGAGGCTGAGCTCCACAAAGGTGCTGAAAAGGCACGTGCCGAAGCTGCACCTCTGCTTGATAAAGTT
Source organism: Marinobacterium sp. LSUCC0821 (assembly GCF_012848475.1). Taxonomy (NCBI): domain Bacteria; kingdom Pseudomonadati; phylum Pseudomonadota; class Gammaproteobacteria; order Oceanospirillales; family Oceanospirillaceae; genus Marinobacterium; species Marinobacterium sp. LSUCC0821. Next base: position 733,456 of record NZ_CP051666.1, on the reverse strand, counting down.
CGCATTGCTGCAGGTATTCGTCCACTTACCTATGTCGCGCCAGAAGCTAAGCAAGAGAAAGCGAAGCAGAAAGAGCTTACAGATGAGGAGATTGCACGTATTGAAGAGGGTCGTCGTCGCGCGATTCTTCGTGGTGTGCAAAACCTGCTTGATCAGGTTGCCAACGCTGCAGACCCTGCTGCTGAGGCAAAATCAATCGTTGCTGCCAAAGCAGAAGAGGTTGAAGGGCTTAAGAAGAAGGCTAAGCAGAAAGCTGAGAACGAGCTTGAAGCACTTAAAGCGGAGTGGGCATCGCTGCTCGCTTAATCTTCTGGCTTGATATCTCTCAATGAGCTGATTTAAATGTAGGGATCTAATATAGGTCCCTTTTTTGTACCTAGGAGTTAAGCATGTCGCTAATTGGTAATTTGGCTGCCTGGTCTGCTTACGCTATTTTCAGAAGCCCTCTGGCGCGTCGTTCTAAATGGGTTCACGATAAGACCATGAAGCTCTTCAGGGTTGGAGCTCAGCGCGGCAGTGTGAAAGCCCTCTCGACCTATGGATTCCTACTTCACTTTCGTGGTTCAGATCTAGCCAGCAAAGAGCAGGGCGCATTGTATATTCAAGCTGCCGCCGAACGTGGTGATGCGCGCAGCCAATACCAGATGGGTAAACTCTACGAGGGGGGTTATCCACCTGTGATTTTTAAGATTGCCGATAAAGCCTTTGATAACTACAAAGCAGCTGCCGAGCAGGGACACCCTGTTGCGATACAGCGTATGGTCGATATCTATTCGCAGGGAGAGTTGGGTAGAGAGGTAGATGTAGAGAAGGCCCAGAAGTGGGAGATGAAGCTTGGTTAGAACACCAGTGACTGGCTTTCAGCCTGTCATCAGCTATACCAGCGTCTTCCAGAACCTATATTGCAATTCGAAAGCAGATGACAGGCTAAAGCCAGTCACTGGTGCCCTGTACGAGGGACCTGCCCGTAGGGAAGGCCCCGATACGATCACTCTGCCGAAGTATCCAGCGCAGGGAATGACTTAACCAGCTCATCCACCGCTTTCATCTGAGCCAGGTAAGGCTCTAGCTTCGACAGAGGAAGGGCACAAGGGCCATCACACTTCGCAACGTTTGGATTAGGGTGTGCTTCCAAGAATAGACCTGCAATACCTTGTGAAAGGCCAGCACGTGAAAGCTGTGCAACCAGAGCACGACGTCCATCGGCTGAATCCGAACGGCCACCCGGCATCTGCAGTGCATGAGTAGCATCAAAGATTACAGGGTAGCCAAACTCTTTCATGATGCTAAAGCCAAGCATATCCACCACAAGATTGTTGTAACCAAAGGCGCTGCCACGCTCACAGAGGATAAGCTGATCGTTACCAGCCTCTTCACACTTGGTCAGAATGTGTTTCATCTCATGCGGTGCTAGGAACTGCGCTTTCTTGATGTTAATCACCGCACCGGTTTTTGCCATAGCGACAACGAGGTCAGTCTGGCGTGATAGGAAAGCCGGTAGCTGTATCACATCACAAACCTCAGCGGCTGGTTGGCACTGGAAGGGTTCGTGCACGTCTGTAATAACAGGCACGTTGAAAGTCGATTTTACTTCCTGAAGTATCTTCAAACCTTCATCCAAGCCTGGGCCACGGAAAGAGTTGATAGAAGAGCGGTTTGCCTTATCAAAGCTCGCTTTGAACACATAAGGGATATTCAGCTTGTTGGTCACCTCAACGTACTGCTCAGCAATGGTCATCGCGAGATCACGCGATTCCAATACGTTCATACCACCAAAAAGCACCATCGGCTTATCGTTATTCACATCGATTTGACCGACTTTGATACTGCGCTGTTCCATCGTTGTTCCTTATAAAAATGATTCCGCGATTATAAAGTAACTAGCAGGTATGTTGTAGAACTTAGCTTCAATGTAATTCGAGAGCAGATGACAGGCTGAAGCCTGTCACTGGTGCTTAGGAGCAGCCTTTAACCGCCAATAAACTCGACGATAACTGATTTAGCTAGAAAAGCTGCAAGACCAAGGCCAAGCGCGAAGAAGAGGATGAAGGTGCCGAATTTACCCGCATTAGAGCGTTTGGCAAGGTCGTAGATGATGAAGAATACGAATAGGGCAAATACGGTAATCCCTACGTTAAACATAATCGCTTCCATTTCGGCTAAACGCATCTCAATCTCCCTAACGAGTGTGACACTATTTTAAGGCTTAATCCGCGCTATAACACCGGTCAAAAAGTAAGGTTATTTGGCTAGGATATTTGATTAAGCTGATTGGTAGATAATTTAAAGGCGACACGAGGGTCGCCTTTTTAGTAAAAGAAAAGGAGCGAATATTGAAACTACTCCCACTCCATCGCTTCAAAGATACGTCCCGCATTCTTACCAGCAAGTTCGTCTGCTGTTTCAAGATGCATGTAAGGCGTTTGATCGATTGCATAGGCATCCGAAAGAGTGCCACCTTCATCTAAGATCTCCTGTACCTTGCCGCGCAGATACTCAAGATAACCGCGGGTGTACTTATCGACCTCAACGAAGTTAGTTGGGTCGCCATGACCAGGGACGATAATCATATCTTTTGCCAGTGGCGTGAACTCATTAATCCAAGTCTCTAACCATTCTGCGGTGTTGGTCTCTGGAAAGACTGGCAGCATGCGCTGATGAAAGGCGATATCACCTGCAATGATTACGTTACGTTCTGGAATGATAACTGATATATCACCGGCAGAGTGGGCCGGGCCTAAATGAACCAGCTTCGCTGTTAGACCGCCGAGGTCAAGCTCCATCTCATCTTCAAACACCTCGTCAAAGGGGATGATTGTAGTTCCCTCAGCCCGCTCTTTAAGGATCTCTTTTAGGCTGTTTAAACCGGAAAAGCCGTGGGTCTCAACCTCTTTTGCAGCATCTTTATGTGCAATGATGGTTGCGCCTTGTTCTTTCCAGTAACTATTACCGAGAGCTGCATGTGATTGCCCGTTCTCATCGACTACCCACTTAACAGGAAGGCTCGTTACCTGCTTTATCTCTTCATGCAGTGCTTTGGAGAGTTGGTACGAAGATGAGCCATTGACGACTAGGACGGCATCGTCGCCAATCACATAGCTCAGGTTATTGTTATGGCCTGCATTTTCGTAGGTGTAGAACTTTAGCTGACCGATAGCGGAGTAGATGTTTTCGGCCACTTTCACTGGTTTGCTGTAGAGCTGTGATTCTGGATATTTATCTGCTGGAGTGACTGCAAAAGCGAACGGCGCTGCCGACAGCATTACGGCAATCGTAAGAGGTTTTATAAAACGCATGGTTATTCTCATATTTATATTAGGGACTCTTTGAATATAAACCCGCGATTTATTTTAGTCTATCGAATAGGGACTGCAGTCTTATTAACAACTTGTCGCATAACGAAACTTGAGTGGACCCCTGATACCCCCTCAATACGAGTGATCTTTTCGAGCAGCAGGCGTTGGTAGCCGTCCATATCATTTACGATCACTTTTAACTGATAATCCGCATCCTGCCCGGTGATCAAGAGACACTCTAGAACCTCGGGTAGCTCTGAAACTATACGGTCAAAGTTTGCAAAGCGTTCAGGCGTATGGCGATCCATAGATATCATAAGAATAGCCATAAGGCTCAACCCCATCTTTTTAGCATCAACTATCGCTCGATAGCCGGTAATGATGCCGGTCTCCTCAAGAACTCTGACACGACGAAGACAGGGGGAGGGAGATAGGCCGACTTTATCGGCAAGTTCCTGATTTGAGATGCGTCCTTCATTTTGAATCACCTCTAAAATGGCTCTATCGTATCTATCCATTGCGCAACCTCGAGATAATTGAAATTTTATTGCTTAAATAGTTAATAATTAGCAATAAAATATACATACATATCTATTTTAAAGCAAAGTTAGCAATCATCTGTCGTCAATCTTGGCATATGATACCCAGACTAAATCAATACGCTTTATTAGAGGCAGATATGTTCAACCACACTCGTTACCGTCCAGCGCCGCAGATCAATATTCAGAATCGTCAGTGGCCAAACAAACAGATTACTGAAGCGCCTATTTGGGCATCAGTTGACCTGCGTGATGGTAACCAGGCATTACTGGAGCCAATGACGGTTGAGCAGAAACAACGCTTATGGCGTCTGTTGGTTAAGATCGGTATTAAAGAGATTGAGGTGGGTTTCCCATCAGCTAGCCAGCCGGACTATGACTTCGTGCGTTGGTTAATAGATAACAATGAAATTCCTGCAGATGTAACTATTCAGGTTTTGGTTCAGGCGCGTAAAGAGCTTATAGACCGCACCTACGAAGCGCTTCGTGGTGTGAAGAGCGCTGTAGTACACGTCTACAACTCGACCAGTACAATTCAGCGTGAGCGTGTGTTTAAGCAGGACCGTGAGGGTATCAAGGCGATTGCTACGCAGGGTGCGCAGTGGGTGATGGATGGTGCTAAAGCCTTCCCTGAAGTGAAATGGACCTTCCAATACTCGCCAGAGAGCTTCACTGGTACAGAGATCGACTACGCCGTTGAGGTGTGTGATGCGGTGATGGATGTTTGGCAGCCTAACGCTGAGAATCGCTGCATCATCAACTTACCCTCTACCGTAGAGGAGTCGACGCCTAATATCTTCGCTGACCAGATTGAGTACTTCTGTTCGCATATTAAGAATCGTGCTGGCGCTATTGTCTCTGTACATACCCATAACGACCGCGGTTGTGCAGTAGCGGCTGCAGAGCTTGCGGTGATGGCGGGCGCTGACCGTGTTGAAGGTACGTTACTAGGAAATGGTGAGCGTACCGGTAACATGGACTTAGTAACAATGGCAATGAACTTATACAGCCAAGGTGTTGATCCTAAAATGGATTTGTCTAATCCGGATGAGATTATTACCACCTTTACTGAGTGTACACGCTTGCCAGTTAGCCCGCGTCACCCTTGGATTGGTGAGTTGGTTTACACAGCATTTTCGGGCAGCCATCAGGATGCAATCCAGAAGTGCTTGCACCGTCAGGGTGAAGATGAGCACTGGCAGGTTGCTTACCTTCCGATCGACCCTAAAGATATTGGCCGTGATTATCAGGCAGTGATTCGCGTGAACAGCCAGTCTGGCAAGGGTGGTATGGCGTTTGTCTTAGAACGTGACTACGGCATCAGTTTGCCACGTTGGATGCAGACCGAACTTGCGCCGATTGTTCAAAGCGCTTCAGAACAGAGCGCCTCTGAAATTGGTAGTGCACAGATATTTGAGATGCTAAAAGAGAACTTTATTGCGGCAACAGATCCGGTGCAGATGAATAGTTACAGCATTGAACGCGATGGTCGGGAACGTTTCAAAGGTGTTTTGAAGATCAAAGGCAAAGACCAAGCGCTTGAGGGTGAAGGTGAGGGCGTTGTAACCGCGTTTCTAGATGGCTGGCAGAAGCTAACCGGTCAAAACGTTAACGTCATTGATTACGCAGAGCACGCAATCGGTAGCGGCAGTGATGCAGATGCAGCAGCTTATTACCTAATCAATGTTGATGGGCAGCGCGTTGTCGGTATGGCGATGGATGGTGATAGCCTTCGTGCATCGATTAATGCATTGATCTCAGCGATCAATCGCTCTTCTGCATCGGCGCAGTTGGCGGCTTAGTCTCTGGAGGACGCTGAAAGGGTGGGGGCAGACCTAGGTCAGACCCCGTCGCACAAGCCTCGCAACAGAGTACCGGTGTCTGGCTTTCAAATTGGTTCTTCTTTCGCGGCTTCACGCTTTGCGTGAATGCGCTCCTACGGTCTATTTCCAGAGTCGCGTAGGAGCGCATTCGCCGTAGGCGAAGCCGCGAAAGAATCTTGATGCATTCTCTCCCCAGCCTCATAATGCCCCCTCACTTAAAAGGGAGAGCACATGGACGTTACCGCTCGATACTACAAACGGTTTGATAAGGTTCGCCTACGTGCACTGGTTATCGTCAGTTTAGCGATACTGCTCTTCCCGCTCTCTGTCTCTGCGACTCTGGTGGCTATTCCTTCTATTGCCTCTGAACTATCTGCATCGGCGCTTTATGCAAGCTGGATCCCATCGATCTTCGTGCTAAGTAGTCTGGTATTCCAGCTTCCAGGTGGTCGTCTCTCTGATCTGGTTGGACTAAAGCGCGCCTTTGTTTGGTCCAATATCCTATTTGCAGTCGGTGGTGTTTTCGGCGCCATCTCACCAACCATCGAACTACTGCTGTTATCTCGTGTAGTACAGGGTGCTGCAGGTGCAATTTTGGCTAGTACCGGTATGGCTATCATCTCACGCGTTTACGAGAGTAAAGGGCGGGGCGTTGCGATTGGTTGGATGACCTCCGCTGTTTATCTGGGGATGACCTCAGGTCCGTTAGTGGGTGGCTTGTTGGTCGATCTCTTTGGTTGGCGCTCGGTATTTCTTATTACAGCACCCTTTGCTCTTTTGGTATTTGTTGCAACAAACCGCTTTATTAAAGGGGAGTGGCGCAGTGCTGATATACACTCTGTTGATTGGCTAGGTGCTGCTATCTTTGCACTTGCGATCTCTGGCCTATTTTTTGGTAGTAGTCACCTGATGGAGCTAAACGGTCTGTTGGTTGTTTCGCTTTCTATTATGCTTTTGTGGATTTTCGTTCGACGCTGTAAGCGTGTAAGTAACCCATTGGTGCGCATCGACCTACTCATTCAAAACACCCCCTTCATACGCTCTGTTACAGCAGCGCTGTTTATGTATGCCAGTGGCTATGGGATTATTTTGGTCCTATCGTTATACCTACAATACAACCGCGGTTTGTCGCCAACAGAGGCGGGGCAGTTGATGATGCTACAGGCCTTGGTTATGACGGTTTGCGCACCTATCTCAGGTCGACTCTCTGATCGGTTAGGGCGCCGCCTGTTGGCGACGCTTGGGTGTATCGCTATCTCCATTGGTCTTGCGATTCTCACCTTCATGGATACACAGATGCCTCTCACGACCATCGCTGTAGCGATCTTCTTTGTGGGCTTAGGGCACGGTATCTTCTCCACCCCCAATAACTCATCGGCTTTGGGTGCAATCCCGCCGCAGCGTGTAGGTATAGGGTCTGCGCTAATCAGTTTGGCGCGACAATCGGGGCAGTTGTTAGGCACCGCTGTTGTCAGCCTGTTGATGGCGATCTACTTCGGTGGGCGTGCTATCACTTCTGCGGACGCAATGCCTCTTGAGTCAGTAGCGCACTATGCACTTATTGTCTCTTTGGGGATGGCATTAACAGCCGCATGGTTCAGTTGGCGAAGAGATAGTTAAAGGAAAATTGCCCTATATCAGAATGTGAAAGATCTTTCTGAAATGATTGTAGGGAAAGCTGCTCATTTTGTGTCACCGAACATCCATACAGGTTAGAATATGACATTATTTGGCATAACCCAGTATAGGATTTCAGATGTCGCAGATTTCTCTAGGTTTAGATCAGTTACTAGATACTGAACAGTTCATCAATCGCCACCTTGGCTCCAATGAATCTGAACAGGCCACCATGTGCAATACCCTTGGTGTTGCTGATCGTGCACAGCTAATCAAAGAGACTGTGCCGGCATCCATCCTAATTAATACCCCCTTGGCGGTACCTGCGCCCGTTACCGAAAGCGCTGCTCTTAGCGAGTTACATGCGCTGGCTAAAAAGAATCAGGTCAATACCAACTTCATCGGCATGGGCTACTACGGTACAAAGGTACCAGGTGTGATTCTACGAAACGTACTTGAGAATCCAGCGTGGTATACCGCTTACACACCTTATCAGCCAGAGATCTCGCAGGGTCGTCTAGAAGCACTCCTTAACTACCAGCAGATGGTAATGGACCTTACTGGTATGGATCTTGCCAATGCTTCGCTTCTGGATGAAGCGACAGCTGCGGCTGAAGCGATGACGCTGCTTAAGCGCTCAACACGTAAGAAGTGCGACACCTTCTTTGTTGATGCGCAGGTTCATCCGCAAACAATCGATGTTATCAATACACGTGCTGAGTACTTCGGTATCGAAGTTGTTGTTGATGATGCACTAAACATTGATAAACACGACTGCTTCGGTGCCCTTATTCAGTACCCTGGTTCTGAAGGTGAGATTGTTGATCTAGGTGCTGTGGTTGAGAAGGCGAAAGTGCAGGGTGCTCTGGTAGCCGTTGCCACAGATTTGCTGGCACTGATGCTGCTGAAATCTCCGGGCTCACTTGGTGCTGATGTTGCTCTTGGTTCTTCACAGCGCTTTGGTGTGCCAATGGGTTTTGGTGGCCCTCATGCTGCATTCTTTGCCACAAGTGAGAAGCTCAAGCGTTCTGTACCTGGCCGTATTATCGGTGTATCTATCGATTCACGCGGTAATCAGGCATACCGCATGGCGATGCAGACGCGTGAGCAACATATTCGTCGCGAGAAGGCGACCTCTAATATCTGTACTGCGCAGGCACTGCTAGCCAATATGGCAGGTTTCTATGCAACCTATCATGGCCCAAAAGGACTTAACCTGATTGCACAGCGTGTTCACCGCTTCACTCAGATCGTAGCCGCTCATCTTGATGAGGCGGGTATTGCGGTTAATGAGAGCTTCTTCGATACGCTCAGCTTCAATGCTGATCTAGCACTCTACCAGCGAGCCCTGAATGCAGGCATCAATCTGCGTAAAATCAGTGAGACGCGTTTTGGTATTAGTGTCGATGAGTCGCACACCCTTGCTGATATAGCAGCGCTTATTTCTGCACTTACCGATAAGTCTGTATCTGCAGATGAACTGACTCTCACTGGCACTGCTTTTGCTATTCCAGAAGCGCTGCAACGTGACGATGAGGTGCTGACGCATCCAGTATTCAACAGCTACCAGGCAGAGCACGATATGCTGCGCTACCTGAAACGTCTTGAAAACAGAGACTACTCTCTAGTGCACGGTATGATTCCGCTAGGCTCTTGTACGATGAAGCTCAATGCGACCTCAGAGATGGCACCAGTAACCTGGCCAGAGCTCGGGAACATGCACCCATTTGCACCTAAAGATCAGACCCTAGGTTACGCTGAGATGATTAGCCAGCTAGAGAGCTGGTTAGCTGAAATTACCGGTTACGATGCGATGTCGATGCAGCCTAACTCGGGTGCTTCTGGAGAGTATGCGGGTCTTCTTGCTATTCGTAAGTACCAAGAGTCTATTGGCCAGGGACATCGTAATGTCTGTCTAATTCCATCATCTGCACACGGTACAAACCCTGCCTCAGCTGCAATGTTGGATATGAAAGTGGTTGTGGTAGCCTGTGATGATCTTGGTAACGTGGACCTTCCAGATCTTAAAGCGAAACTGGAAGAGCACAGCGATAATCTATCGGCACTTATGATCACCTACCCATCAACACATGGTGTGTTTGAAGAGGCGGTGAGGGAGATCTGTGATTTGACACACCAGCATGGTGGTCAGGTCTACATGGATGGTGCCAACTTGAATGCGCAGGTAGGACTATCTAAACCAGGTGAGATCGGTTCTGATGTATCGCATCTTAACCTTCATAAAACCTTTGCTATCCCTCACGGCGGTGGCGGCCCTGGTATGGGCCCAATAGGGGTTAAATCACACCTTGCCCCTTTCTTGGCAAGCCATAAGGTTGCTCCAATTGATGGCCTTAATCCTGACAATGGAGCTGTTGCTGCCGCACAGTATGGTTCTGCATCGATTCTACCGATCACCTGGATGTACATTCGAATGCTGGGTGCTAAAGGTCTGCGCGAGTCGACAGAGCTTGCAATCTTAAATGCCAACTACATTGCAACCCGCTTAGAAGCCTACTATCCAGTGCTTTATCGTGGCACTCAGGGCCGTGTAGCACATGAGTGTATTATCGATATTCGTCCACTTAAAGAGGCGACAGGTGTCTCGGAAGAGGATATCGCTAAGCGTCTGATGGACTATGGATTCCATGCACCGACCATGTCTTTCCCAGTGCCTGGCACACTCATGGTCGAGCCAACAGAGTCGGAGTCAATTGATGAACTGGATCGTTTCATCGATGCAATGATTAAGATCAGAGGTGAAATCGCTGAAGTTGAGCAAGGTGTAATCGCAGTTGAAGCTACAGCGCTTAAGGCAGCTCCGCATACCCTTGCAGACATCACCGATCTTGAGTGGAATCGAGCTTACACGAAGGAGCAGGCGGTATTCCCATCTCGTCAGACCAAAGAGGCTAAATTCTGGCCGTCAGTAAACCGTATCGATAACGTATACGGCGACCGAAACTTTGTCTGTACTTGCCCTCCAGTGAGCGATTACCAGGAGTAATTCACGGTTTAATTCTCATTAGAAATTAAAAAGGTCAGATGCGCAGAGCTCTGGCCTTTTTTTCATCACACCCCTCTGAAATAAGTTGGATTTATCGAGCCATTTAACTTGCAAGTTTTTAATAGTGAACTACTTTTAATCTATAAGTATTTAAGGATTTAAGGCGATGACGAGCGGTTTCCTACTTTCAACGTTTAGACGTTTTGCTGCAGCTGCAGTTATTGGCGCGGTTATGGGCATCAGTTATCTCTACCTAATTGATCAACAGGAGCAAGAGACGATCCAATCAGTTAATGATGATCTGGTTGCTTCGCTGCAAAAATCCTTAAAACACAAACTTAACTTTCTCTCCACAGATCTTTCAGAGATTCTTAGCAGTGCCGCGCTAGCGAACTACGTTAACTCACCAGCAACAGAGTCTAAAACTGATCTGAGTAGTTACTTTAGTATGTTTGCCTCTGTAAGCCGCCGTTACGATCAGATCCGTTTTCTTTCAGCTACTGGGGTTGAGAAGGTCCGCATCAATTACGCAAATGGGATCTCAAAAATTGTTTCAGATGCAGAATTACAAGATAAATCTGACCGATACTACTTTTCTGAAACACTTGGCCTGCCAAAGTTTACCAGTTTCGTTTCAGATTTTGACCTGAATGTGGAGGGTAATCAGGTTGAATTGCCCCATAAGCCGATGATTAGACTCAGCCACAAGATTTACAGTGCTAATGGAGCCTTTGCAGGGGTTTTGGTACTCAATTATCTAGGCCAGCCTTTGATAGATGAATTAGAGATTGCAAAGGCCTTTCCAGGTCAATTGACGCTACTTGATGATAAGGGTAACTGGATATTTGATGAGCAGGGTACGCGCAACTGGAACAAGCAGCTTGGAGATCGATCTACTCTCAATCTCCATAATCCCGAAGTTTGGAGTCAATTGACAAGCGATCGTAATGCCTCCTTTGACGTTGGCGATTACACTTACCTTAGTGGCCATATTAGTTACCCTCAGGAGGTATCGCCATCTAGTTCAATCGCAGGGCGTGAGCTCCATATTCTAATTTCATCACCCAAGGGGTTTAATCTTTTAGGTGCATTAAATATCAATAATTTGGGTGTTTACGGTCTCTATTTGATTTTGGCGCTTTTTGCATCCTTACGATGGACCGACTCAATTTATAAGCGTCGTGCAGCGGAAGCTGAACTAGAGCGTGAGCGCTTGGATTATCAAACGCATCTCGAAGAGGAGATTGAGCTTCGTACACACAATTTAGAGATCTCACGTGAGCGACTTGAACTTGCCGCCGATGAGTTAAACCTCGGTATATGGGATATCAACTTAGATCGAAGCGAGTTGAGTTGGAACGAGTGGATGTTCCACATTCATGACCTTGAGATCAGTGATGATATCACCTTTGATGCATGGCAGAAGTTGATCATAGAAAAGGATCGAAGCCGTTTTAATACCGAGCTCAACCTAGCACTTGCAGGTGCGGAGCCATTGGATACCCAAATAGAGATATGTAGCCCAACAACTGCACACATTAAAACTCTGAAGATCCAAGCTTCACGGACTAAGTTAGAGGGTAGGCAGATACTGCTCGGTGTTTTGCGGGATATCACAGCCGAGGTGCTGATCAATCGTGAATTAGAGTTCGCTAAGGATGAGGCTGTTCAGGCGGCTGTTGCGAAAAGTGAATTTCTAGCAAATATGAGCCATGAAATTCGGACGCCACTGAATGCCGTGCTTGGTATGGCCTACCTGCTTGAAAAACCAAATATGCCTGAACAATCTCAGAATATTGGTTCAAAAATCACCAATGCGGGTAAATCACTACTCAGTATTTTGAACGATATTCTCGACTTCTCGAAAATAGAAGCAGGCAAGCTAGAGCTTATTCCTGAATCCTTCTCTATCAGTGGGTTGTTGGACAACCTAGCTGTCATTATGAACCAGTCAGCAGCAGATAAAGCGCTTGAACTTATTATTCAGCCAGACGCTTCACTTAATCGAGTCGTAGAGGCGGATCGTCTGCGTCTTGAACAGGTTCTTATTAACTTGATCGGTAATGCGATTAAATTCACCGATCGTGGCTATGTCTTGGTTCGAGTTGAGACGCTCGCTTCGACTGATGACCGAGTGCGATTGAGGTTTAGTGTTAAAGATACGGGAATTGGCATGACACCGGAGTCTCAGTCCCGAGTTCTGAAAGCATTTGAGCAGGCTGATGTCTCTATCAATCGTCGGTTTGGTGGAACAGGGTTAGGCCTTGCTATCTCTACTCGTATTCTCGAAAAATTCGGATCAAAACTGGAGATAAGTTCGATAGCAGGTAAGGGGAGCACCTTCTCTTTTGATATTGATCTCTCTTCTGGTTCATCCAACCATCTATCTCTTGAGGAGATTAAAGATCTCAATGTACTAATCGCCGATGATCATGACGTTGCACGAGATGCGCTCGAGTCGATTGTTAACGCTATCGGCTGGCGAAGCGAGATATTTAATGGCGGCCTCCCTGCCTACCATAGGGCGTTAAAAGCTAACTCGCCGGATCTGATTCTACTGGATTGGGATATGCCAGATATGGATGGTTTGACCGTTGCTCGGTTGATCAAATCGGAGCAGTTAAGAAGTAGTTCGCCTATTATCGTGATGGTTACCGCTCTTGGCTCTGAAGAGGTTCGTAACTCTGCAGACTCAATCTATGTTGATGCGGTGCTAGATAAACCCGTTACAGCATCCGCTCTACTGGATGCTGTTATGTCTATCCACAAACCAACAACAGCTAAGAGTGATGAGAGTGAAAATCATCTAGCGGGGCTTAAGTTGTTAGTTGTAGATGATAACGAATTTAACCGCCAGGTTGCTGTAGAGATATTCACTGGAGAAGGGGCAGAGGTATTCAGCGTTGATGATGGGCATGAGGCGGTTGAATTCCTAGCCAACAATGATCACTCAATTGATCTTGTGTTGATGGATATCCAAATGCCTATCATGGATGGTTATGAGGCGACACGTAAGATTAGGCAAGAGCTTAAACTGACTGATCTTCCTATCATTGCACTAACTGCTGGTGCATTTGCTCAGGATAAAGAAAAAGCTCTGCAGTCAGGGATGAATGACTTTATCCCTAAACCACTGGATGTCAAGCGAAGCGTTGCGTTGATTCAACGTTATACCCAAGGCGGCTTAGAGCTTTCACCTAAACAGCCTTCAGCTAATGCAGCGGGGCAAGCTGCCAATAGAATTCTAGACTTAGAGGGTGCGTTAACCATTTGGCGAAGTGAAGAGAAGTTAAACACCTACCTTAAAAAGTTCTTCGATGAGTATAAAACCTTCGTAAGCCGCTTTGCTCGAATGAGTGATATTGAACGAGAGGTTCACAAACTTAAGGGGGCTGCAGGTGCTCTAGGTTTAAAACGCCTATTTGCGACAACTAGTAGTCTGCTTGACTCACTGCGAAGTAGAGGCACGCCAAATGCGCAGAAAATTAATGAATTTGCAGATGTACTTCGCGCAACGCTGAGTCATATAGAGTCGCGCTGCAACATCAAAGTTGTAAGTGACGATCCGCTTGATCTATCTATCGAGCAGCAACTGGAGATTATTGAGAGGGCTCAATCACTTCTTGAAGATAACAATCCCGCGCCGATTTTAGGTGAACTAGTTACTCTTACGGGTATTGTCGATGATGTACTGTTGAGTAAAGCGACTGATGCACTTGAAGCTTTCGATTTTGTAACAGCTAAAGAGCAGATCAATACCCTAAAGGCAGCTGTGATTGCTAATAATCAAATGGGTGAGTAAGCATTATGTTGAGTAAAAGCTCTATCCTGGTAGTTGATGATTCCCCAGCTACACTTGCGAACATTCAAGAGATGCTAAGTGATTCGCCTTATGAACTGGCGTTTGCCAACTCGGGTGAGTCTGCGATGGAGTTTCTTGCTCGTAAAGTACCCGATCTAGTACTACTTGATATCCAAATGGGTGAAATGGGTGGTTTCGAAGTGATGAAGATGATGCACTCAAATCCAGAGCTTTGCGAAATCAAAGTGATTGTGATGACCAGTGCTAACAATCTGGAGACTGAGATTGAGGCGCTTGCATCTGGCGCTTCCGACTTTATACATAAACCCCTTCATCCAGATATATTAAAACTGCGAATTAATAATTTATTAGCGACTGTCCGCACTGAATACCTCGAGCGAACCCATCGAGAAGCGATAGAGATGATCGCTATTGCCGGTCACTATAATGATAACGAAACAGGCGAGCATATCTGGCGTATGGCCGATTATGCGGCGTTGATTGCAGAAGCCGAAGGGTTTTCACCCGAAGAGGTAGAACTCATTCGAATAGCCGCTCCCATGCACGATACAGGCAAAATTGGTATACCCGATGCTGTACTCAAAAAACCAGCTAAATTGGATGCTGATGAGTGGCGTATTATGAAACGTCACACGCAGATCGGTCATCAGATCCTCTCGCGATCTAAAGCGCCAGCCTTTGCGTTAGCATCTCAAATTGCCCTTAATCACCATGAGCGTTTTGATGGAACAGGCTATCCCACTGGCTACAAGGGAAATCAGATACCGCTTATCTCTCGCATCGTAACTCTTGCGGATGTCTATGATGCATTGACCATGGAGAGGCCGTACAAAGAGGCGTGGAGTAGTGATAAGGCGTATGAGTATATAATTGAGGAGTCAGGAAAGCTGTTTGATCCCAAACTGGTTGAGACCTTTATACGAATACGCCCAGAAGTTGAACGTATTCGCATCGCTTATGGTGCTAAAGAGGCGTCTTAAACGCCTTTTTAGTATCAAAGTTCAAACAAACAGAAAGTTCTTAACAAGCTCTTTGCCACCTTCGGTTGCGAAGGACTCTGGATGGAATTGAATGCCGTGGATAGGGTAGTCACGGTGTTTCACTCCCATGATCTCAAATGCACCGCCTGCTTTTAGCTGAAGTCGATCAGAGAATTGATCAGCAGTGAGGTCACCAACCGCTGCCGTAACATCTAAGCACTCTGGTAGCGTTTCAGCCTCAGCAATCAGCGAGTGATAACGCATCACCTCTAACTGGTTAGGTGTATTCGCAAATACCCCTTCCTGATTGTGATTGATAGGACTGATCTTACCATGCATCGGAAGAGGGGCTTTGACCACCTTACCCCCGAAGCAGTGAACGATGCCCTGCATACCTAGACAGACACCAAGCAGTGGTGTTGTTTTGCCAAGCTCTTTAATCACATCCGCACAGACGCCAAAGTAGGCTGGGTCATCCGGTGAACCAGGGCCTGGGGAGATAATGATTCGGTCAGGTTGCTCGGCAGCGACTTGATCAAGGGTCACCTCATCATTACGTTTAACGATGATTTCGAACGACTCAAGGTTACCTTGTTGTACTTCAGACTCGAGTACTTCACCGATAAATTGGTAGAGATTGTAGGTGAAGGAGTCGTAATTATCGATCATGTAGACTTTCATGCGTCAGCCTCCACAATAAACTGATCTAACACTTTTTTAGTCCCGGCAAACTTACGTCGAATCTCTTCATACTCATCTTCGGCATTAGAGTCGTAAACGTTACCGCCACAGGTCTGAACATAAGCTTGTTCGCCATTTGCAAAGACAGTTCGGATTGGAATGGCAAAGGTGCAATCACCGTTAAAGGCAAAGTGACCTACCGCACCACCATAAGGGCCACGGCCATCGGCCTCAAGATCGTTAATGATCTTCATCGCCTCAATCTTTGGTGCACCGGTGAGCGTGCCAGCAGGGAAGTTGCTAGCCAGAGCTGAGAACATATCGTGTTTATCAGAGATAATACCGACAATCTCGCTAGAGATGTGCTGCACATGGCTAAAACGCTTAATATCCATCAGCGAGCGGACTTTAACGGTACCGAAGCGTGCGACACGGCCGATATCATTGCGGTGCAGATCGACAATCATATTGTGCTCAGCAATCTCTTTAGGGTCGTTCAGCAACTTACGCGCCAGTTGCTGATCCTCAATTGGATCAGCACCACGCTTAGCGGTGCCAGCCAGCGGGAAGGTCTCCATCTCGCCTTGGCGTAGTCGGAACAGCAGTTCAGGACTTGCCCCAATGAGCTTCTGGTCACCAAATTTGACATAGTACATCTGCGGTGAAGGGTTCACTTCGCGCAGTTGCTCGTAGATATTGATCGTATCGCCGATAAGACGGAAGCGCTTCTTAAAGCCCACCTCTGTTTGGAAAATCTTACCTTCGATAATGTCCTGCTTAACCTTCATCACAGCATCAGCATGTTCTGCTTGAGTCATCGTGTCGCCAAGATTGTGAATCTTTAGCTCACCGTTTGGCGGGCAGGGTGTAGCCATTATCTCTTCAAGCAGCGCGATACGGCTGTCAGTATAGAAGAAGTAGAATACCTCACCAGTCATCTTGTCGAGTATCAAACCATCTTTAAAGACGCCAAAACGGAAGATATCAAACATCTCGCTGTGCTGAAGATCCAAGCTCGGTTCGAAGTAGTTCATACAGTCGTAACCGATGTAACCCGTTAAACCGCCTGCATATTTCCGCGAGATGATGTTTTGCGGAACAATTTCACGCAGCAGGTAGTAGGGGTTTTCGCTTTCGTAGGTCTCGCGATTGCCAGCACGATCTTCAATGTGGAGATGGCCCTCATCTGCCCAAATGATCTGTTCTGGATCAAAGCCAATTATAGAGTGGCGAGAGATGTAGCTCTCTTCGCCTAGCGACTCTAGCATCACGCAGTTATCAAAACGTTTTTCGATCTTCTTAAAAAGCTCAAAGAAATCGATGTCTGCAGCCAATTTTAGATACTGCGGTTTACGTGGCAGTTCAATTTTGGCGGGTTTTCTACTACTCATTACTCACTCTCTTCAGACTTCAGCACGCGCGAACCTCGCGTCACTGTGGCAATTCCGACACCTAACTGTTTAGCAATTTCGCGTTGCGGCACACCCGCTTCTAACATGCGAAAAATTTGCAAACGTTTACTGATCTCTACTGTTTCACTGGGCGTCAAAAGGCCTTGAAGGGCTTGTGCTAATGCTTCATTTGATTTGCAGCTAAGTAGGTGATCGACCAATTGATCAAAATATTCTGATGTATTCATGTACTAGTACACTAGCACAACGTGTGATGAATCAAAAGCTAAAGTTGTCTCTGTTGAAAAATAAACTTCTCCTGGCCGGCCCAAGGGATTAGAATTCTGCCTTTGTTTTATTAGATTGGAGCTACATCCCCATGGGTCGTGCGTATCAGAACCGTAAGGATTCAATGGCAAAAACTTCCGACATGAACGCGAAGTTGTACAGCCGTTACTCTCGTGAAATTTATATGGTGGCTAAATCGGGTGGTACCGACCCAGATGGCAACCTTGCTCTTCGCTCATTAATGGATAAAGCGAAGAAGGAGCAGGTACCTGGTCACGTTATCGATAAAGCTATCGACAAAGCGAAGGGCGGTGCAGGTGAAGACTTTACTCCGGCACGCTATGAAGGCTACGGTCCTGGCGGTTCTATGGCGATCATTGAGTGTCTAACCGACAACCCTAACCGTACCTTTGGTGATGTGCGTGTCGCGTTTACCAAAACTAAATGTAAGATCGGTACCCAGGGCTCTGTTGCTCACATGTTCGAGCACGCTGCAGTCTTCATGTTCAAGTTTGATGATGAAGAGGCTGTTCTAGAGGCGTTGATGGAAGCGGATGTCGATGTCTCTGATATCGAAGATGAAGATGGCATGCTAACAGTCTTCGCAGCACCAACGGACTACTTCAAAACTAAGACCGCGCTCAATGCTATGGGTATCACTGATTTTGAGATTGAAGAGATTCAATGGATTCCAAACTCATACACTCAGATCAGCGATGAAGACAAAGTCCTGTTCGAAAAGTTCATGAGCATCCTTGATGAGCTTGACGACGTACAGCACGTCTACCACAACGTAGAGATGTAATTTCACGTTGATTTGAGAAAGGCACCCTAGGGTGCCTTTTTTGTTGCGCGTTGATTTTCGCTTCGCCCTAGGGGCTAGCTCGTAGAGCGACGCGATAAAAAATCCCCGTAGGAGCTAGCCCGAAGGGCGAAGCGATCAATATAGGTTAGAACGCAGCTGAAAGGGTGTAGAGCAGGTAACCCGAGTAACCAGCATATGAAGCCACAAGAAGTCCGCCTTCAAATCGGTTGATTCGACGACGTCCCAGGACACCAAAGCCTAGGATGAATAGTGATAGGGTCAACATGCCCATCACTGTCCAGTCACGGTAGAGGGCTTCTGGTTCTAATGCTAGAGGCTGGATAGTGCCCGCTATACCTACAACAGCTAAGGTGTTGAATAGGTTCGAGCCAATAACGTTGCCTATTGCTAGGTCATGCTCATTTTTCTTAACAGCGATAATCGATGAGGCGAGTTCTGGTAGAGAGGTACCAATGGCAACAATGGTTAGACCGATAATCAGATCACTCACGCCCAACGCCATAGCGATATCCACAGCACCCCAGACAAGGATGCGCGAGCTTGCAATCAACATTACTAGACCCGCGACAAGCCAGAATAGCGCGCGATTTAATGGCAGATAGTCGTCATCAGCAAACTCATTAGCGAAGTCACCCTCAAGAGCATCGTTCTTTGAGCGCATGCCGTTGAAAATAGACCATCCCATAATAAATGCAAAGACAACCAGCATGATGATGGCATCAAGTCGGCTTATATTTAGATCATAAATCAGTGCACCAACGAGAAGTGTCGCAAAAGCGAGCAGCGGCAGTTCGGTTTTAAGGATTTGTGACTTAACACTGACTGGGCTTAATAGGGCAGTAATACCAAGAATCAAAGCGATGTTAGTGATGTTTGAACCAAAGCCATTACCGATAGCGAGACCTGGGTTACCCTGAGAAGCCGCCAAACCTGATACAACAAGCTCTGGAGCCGAGGTACCAAACCCAATAATCACCATGCCTATCAAAAGCGTCGGCATACCCATGTGCTTTGCTGTGGCCGCAGCACCATCCACAAACCGATCTGCACTCCATACGAGAAGCACTAAACCAACAATAACAGCCAAAATAGGCAGAAGCATGGATTGATCCTTAATATCAAAAATTGCTGCCAATATGATACCGTAAATCAAATCCCCATACAGCTTGTGCTTTGAAAACTCTCTGGTAAACTGCGCCGCTTCTTATACCGATTTAGGTTGAGTGTCCGAGTGGTCAACAAAATTGTCTGAAACAATTTTGAACAGCCGTAGGGCTGGCCCCGAAGGGGTGAGGGCAAGGATAGCCCGAATAACGAGCACGCCTGGAAAGTGTTTGTAAATTTTGAATTAGGTTGAGTGTCCGAGTGGTCGAAGGAGCACGCCTGGAAAGTGTGTATACGGCAACGTATCGAGGGTTCGAATCCCTCCTCAACCGCCAATAAGTAAATAGCCCCGCATTAGCGGGGCTTTTTGCTTATTAGAAGTAGTTATGAGAACCCGATAAGAGGGTTCGACAAAACACAGAGTGTTTTGGACCGCCGAAGGCGCCCGAAGGGGATTTTCAGCACAGGCTGAAAATAGTCTATCCCTCCTCAACCGCCAATAAGTAAATAGCCCCGCATTAGCGGGGCTTTTTGCTTATCAGAAGTAGTTATGAGAACCCGATAAGAGGGTTCGACAAAATTGTATGGAACAATTTTGAACAGCCTTTAGGCTGGCTCCGAAGGGGATTTTCAGCACAGGCTGAAAATAGTCTATCCCTCCTCAACCGCCAATAAGTAAATAGCCCCGCATTAGCGGGGCTTTTTGCTTATTAGAAGTAGTTATGAGAACCCGATAAGAGGGTTCGACAAAATTGTCTGGAACAATTTTGAACAGCCTTTAGGCTGGCCCCGCAGGGGCGAGGGTATGGATAGCCCGAGTACTAAACGTATGGAACAATTTTGAACAGCCTTTAGGCTGGCCCCGAAGGGGATTTTCAGCACAGGCTGAAAATAGTCTATCCCTCACCAACTGCCATAATCAAATAGCCTCGCTTAAGCGGGGCTTTTTGCTTTTTGGATATATAGAATTTAATCGCGGCTTCGCCTACGGCGAATGCGCTCCTACCCGACCTTAAATAACAACAAAACTGGCACGATACTTGCTTATATCAAATTGATTTTAACTTTATCTATTTGGTTGTAATGAAAAATCTCTCTATACGTGCAAAGACGATTCTGGGTGTGGGCTTCATTGAAATACTGATGCTTGGGCTGTTGTTGGTTTTGATGAATGGTTTTATCAAATCTACCAACTATGAAGCACTTGAGTTACGGGCTAAAACGACCACACAGCTGTTTGCGCAAATGGTGACAGATTCGGTCATGAGTTTTGATTTGGCTACATTGGAAAGTTCGGCTGATGAGCTGTTAAAGAGCGAAGCCATTGCCTATGTACATATTGTTGATGCTAAAAATCGTACGCTGGTCAGTGCTGGCAATCACGAACCATCACCACTCGATCTCACTGTTGAAACCATGCAAGGGTCCATATTTGATGCTGCCGAAGTGATCGCATTCAATGGCAGTCCCTTTGCTACGGTCAAAATCGGTTTTGAAGTAGGCCCTGTATTGGCTGTAATTAAAACTGCAGAACAGTGGGGTATTGGGGTTGCTGTCATTGAGCTTCTTCTAGTAGCGCTTTTTTCATTGCTTCTTGGTCATTATTTAACGCGTAAATTGGATCTGCTAAAGGAGAGCGCTACACGCATTGCTGATGGAGATCTTACTAAAACGATTGATGTGGTTGGTAATGATGAAGTAGACAGAGTGGCCAGAGCATTCGAATGGATGCGTCTCTCGCTGCTCAATGCGCAGAATATGCTATTGAGTGCAAAACATAGTCTTGAGAGCGAAGTCGAGCACCGTACCAAGGAGCTAAGCCATGCAAAATCGTTAGCTGAAGAGACATTGGCGAGGGAATCTGAGGTGTTCGCAATTATAGGCCATGAGATACGTACCCCTTTGGCTGTTATAAAGATGATGATTGATCAGCAGGGCAGCAAAGCGGATATCAAACAAATATCAGAGCAGGTGAACCATACACTCTCCCTGGTGGAAGATATGAGCTTGGTTGCGCGAATTGGGGGTAGGCGCGAATCTGAGATGGTAACCGTCGATTTAGAGCAGCAGTTTAAATTGATTGTGACACCGTTTGTCTCTATGGCAGCTGAGGCGGGAATTGAGCTCACATATAAGAGTGACTGCCCCGTAAATTCTAATACACGACTTCCATTGAAGGGGTTAAGACAATCCCTGACCAATCTCATTAAAAACGCGATTCTACACAGTGATGGAGAGCACATTGAAGTTTCACTCTCGCTCGATCCTTGCGGCGACAATAAAGCCGATCTATGCATTGAGGTTGTCGATGATGGGGTTGGGATACCGGTAGCGCAACGCGAATCTATGTTTGCCCCATTTAAACGTGGCCTTTCTAAAAATGATGGGACAGGCATCGGTTTAAGTGTTTCACGCCAACTGATTGAGCATTGTGGTGGCTCCCTAACCTCAGAGTCTCGTCTTGATGGCGTATCGGGTGGCCGCTTCGTTATTCGCTGTAGAATCGAATTGATCTCGACAGTGAGTGAGGCTCAATCAACTGAGATGGGTAATCCGCTCAAAGGATTGAGAGTTCTGGTAGCGGAGGATAACCCAACGCTACAGCTGCTTACTAAATCTGTACTACAAAAAAGAGAGGCGACTGTCGATGTGGCTGCTGATGGAATTGAAGCGATTAACTATTTCAATACAACAAGTTACGACTTAGTCTTAACTGATTTTATGATGCCGAACATGAACGGTTGTGAGCTTGCACAAGCGCTACGTTCAAACGGGTTCAGCGGTCCCATTATTGGCGTTACAGCCGCTACTGTGGGACAGGAGCGAGAAGATCTAATAGAGTACGGTGTAGATGCTGCACTTAGCAAACCACTCAATTTAGAAGAGCTGAATAAAGCACTTACTGAGTTTTCAAATAAAGCAGCAACGGGGGATATATGAAATTAACAATAAAGGGCACGCTTTGTGCGCTAGGACTCACAGCCACAATGAGTGTGCAAGCGGAACATTTAACCTTCGGTATAGTGCCGCAGCAATCAGCAACTAAACTGGCTGCTCTATGGACTCCGATACTCTCATACCTCTCTACTAAGAGCGGTGTTGAACTAAGTTTTGCTACAGCACCGGATATCCCTACCTTTGAAAAGCGTGTACTTGACGGTGAGTATGATATTGCCTACATGAACCCCTACCACTTTACTTTTTTCAATGAGCACCGCGGATACCGTTCGATGGTGCGTCGTGATGATAAAGGGATTCAGGGTATAGTTGTGGTGCGCAAAGATAGTCCTATCCAATCACTCAATGAACTACAGGGTGAGCGCATTGCGTTTCCTTCACCTGCTGCATTCGCTGCAACGCTGCTGCCGCAGGGTGAACTTGCTAAAAAAGGGATTAATATCGAGCCTGTATACGTCAGTTCGCACGACTCTGTATATCTAAGTGTAGCGGGGGAGTTTTTTAAAGCCGGTGGCGGTATAGGTCGTACCCTTGCAAATACTAAACCTGAAATCAAAGAGCAACTTCGAGTGCTTTGGAAAACTGAAGTCTATACGCCACATGCGGTAGCAGCTCATCCGCGTGTATCGGAAGAGGCGCGTACTAAGATCACTGAGGCGTTTCTTACAATGAACAGAGACCCTAAAGGGCAGGCGCTTTTACAATCGTTATCAATGGGTTCACTTACCGCGGCAAATGATAGTGATTGGGATGATGTACGTTCGTTGAATCTGCATCTGTTGGACTCTCTATTGAAATAGAGATAGGCCAACTAGTTAATAGTGAGAGGGAGTTTGATGGTGACACAAACTCCCTTTTCTTTTCTGTTCTCTAGCTCAATCGAGCCCTGCATTGCCGTGATAAGAGCACGCGCCTTATAGAGTCCCAACCCCATACCTGCGCCAATATCGCGAGTAGTGAAGAAGGGGTCAAATACCTTGTTAAGAATCGCTGCTTCAATCCCTTCACCGTTATCACAAATCTGAATAGCTAGATCTTTGCCGCTCTTCTCTAGCGAAACGGAGATGAAAGGCTTAGTGACGTTGCGAACTGCTTGGTAGCTATTCATCAAGACTGCTGCTATCACCTCGGTTACAAACTCTTCACGACAGGGCAGCTTTAGCGGTGCGTCATCAGAGAGTGAGTATTCCACGCCTTGGCTAAGTTCGGTAGGAATACGATTGGTTGCATTTTGCAATGCGCGTTGCAAATCACATTGCGAACTTGACGCTGCCTCAGCGGAGGTTTCAAATGCGCGTAACTGTTCAATAATATCTCGAACACGAGTAACACCGGTGGCGGTATCTTTAATCAGTTCAGGGTAATCATCTTGAATGTAGCTAAGATCAGATTTTGCAATGAGTGCCGCCAACTCATCGGAAGAGACATTCTCGCCCTGATCAGCTTTAGATTTTATGGCCTCTAGCGCCTCAGCAAGGAGTTTGATGTAGGTATTGATTGTGCCAATGTTGGAGCGAACGACTGAAAGTGGGTTATTCACCTCATGCGCTATACCTGCGGCTAATACGCCGACTGTGGCGTGTTTCTCTGCTGAGAGGAGTTTCTGTTGGGCAAGTTGAATCTCTCGGTTGGCATTTTCAAGCAGTGTGTTCTTCTGTTGAAGCTGATGGGTACGCTCTTTAACTTTCTGCTCAAGACTCTCATTGAGTTTAAGCAGCTCTAACTGCAACTTCTTCTCTTGGGCACGAGATGATAATAGGTGATCGGTCATCTGGTTGAACGCGGTTGCTACCTCGTCAACTTCGTCTCGTCCTTTAACGTTGATTTGGGTGGTTAGTTCACCTCGACTCACTTGGTTGGCAGCTTCACGAAGCGTTAAGAGTTTATTGGTGAGATATCGGCCTAGGGCTAGAGAGAATAGGGCAACCAGGATCATCTCAAGAGACGCAATGGTGATACTCCACTGTTGGGCATTGGCAATCACAGTAAGTATAGGATTGATGCTGAATCCTACCTCAACCCAGCCATAGGTTTTACCACCCTCTGAAATGACTGCGCGGGTATCGTAGATGCCATCTTTAACACTCTCGACGCTGCGATCTAGCTCACCCGGTATTTGGGTTTTTGAGTCGGCGAGTATCTGACCATCTTTGGTGATAACACGCGCATAGACAAGATCATCGTTGCGCATAACTTCAGCAACAAATGTCTCAAGTGTGGCTAGATCATAACTAAGGAATGAATCCTTTACAGTGGTTGCAAAGAGATGGGCCGTTGACTCTGCGCGAGTCTCCAGCGCTTTGAAGTTGGTCTCTTTAATAAAGCCAAGCATCAACAGAATCAGTGCGATAAGCAGCACCGCCTCGATAAGGGCGATACCAATCACAGTTTTGGTTCTGATTGAATTTCGAATCACCGAGCTAGCCCTGGTTGAAGAGTTCAATTCAGTATAGGAGAAAGTCCTCGTTTAACAACGTTAGATGGTAATTAATTCGCTATTTTTCGCTTAAAAATTCGACCGTCGATGATAAGCAGCCCAAGACCAATCATGAGTGCACCAACAAGCTGAATAAGATGAAGCTGATCGCCCATCACTAGGTGCCCTAATACAGAGCCTGAAACAGGTACCAATAGTGTGACTAGCATTGCATTGGAGGTGCCCGCCTTGCTGATAAGCTCGAAAAAGAGAATGTAAGCGAGTGCCGTAGAGGCAAGTGCCAGAGTAAGCACCGCCCAGATCACTTCGTTAGAGGGTAAGGCACTAGGTAGGCTAACACCCAATAGTGGCATCAGTATCAACATCAATCCTGTTGATGAGATCATCTGGCAGGTGGCAGATTGAATAGAGTTGCGGCCAGCAAGATGTCTTTTTGCCCAAAGGCCGGAGAAACCGTAGGAGACGGTTGCGCCAAAGCTCATTAATACGCCAAGTAGACTCACATCCAGTGATAGCTGAAGAAGTCCACTTAGAATTGCCACTCCCGCTAACCCCATTAGACTGCCCAGTATCTTATTGGGCTTAAGCAGCTCCTCACCAAAGAGGGCAAGGACTATGAATGTACAGACCGGCGTCATCGCGTTGATGATAGAGGCTAGGGAGACGCTGATATGTGTCTGTGCATAGAAGATAAGCGTAAAGGGGATGACATTATTGATAAGCCCCATAACTGCATAATTTCGCCATTCAATGATTGTGGTAGGTAATTTAACTTTTACCAGTTTCAATACGATAAGCATTGCCACTGCAGCAATCGCGACACGAAGAAATACAAGTAGTAGAGGTGCTAACTCTTTTACCGCAACTCCGATAAATAGAAAAGAGCCGCCCCATAAGATGGAGAGTATAAAGAGATTTACTAACTGCGCTGTTGGCATAGGTGTGCTCACATAAGAAATTTAAAGAACCTGCTACCAAGTAGATAGGATACCTAGGCACATTACATCAACTTCAGTAGGTTAAGAAGTTGCTTTAACCAGATAAAGGATTCTTTAGGGTTAAAAGCTTGCCAATAGCGCCTCTGTTTCGCATTATGTGGCTAATATTTAAGTCTTTTTTAAGGAGCCGCCTGTGTCAGGTTTACTTGCCAATGTAGATCCAGATGGACTACTCGAATTCTCAGTTGTTTATACCGACCGTTCGCTGAACCATATGTCGAATGCATTCCAGCACGTAATGCGCGATCTCTCAGCACAGTTAAAGTCTGTCTACAACGCTGATTCTGTTGCCATTGTTCCGGGCAGCGGCACCTTTGGTATGGAGGCAGTTGCGCGTCAGTTTGCTAAGGGCAAAAAGGCGCTAGTTATCCGTAATGGCTGGTTTAGCTACCGTTGGACTCAAATTTTTGAGATGGCGGAGCTTCCACGTGAAGAGCTTGTGCTGAAAGCGCAGTTTGATAGCACAGAGGCCGACGCCCAACTTGCACCATTCCCAATTGCACAGGCTGTTGAGACCATTCTGAATGAGAAGCCAGATGTTGTCTTTGCGCCTCATGTAGAGACCTCTGCGGGCATGATTTTGCCGGATGATTACATCAAAGCGATCGCTGATGCTGCACATCAAGTCGGAGCTCTGTTTGTCCTGGACTGTATCGCCTCTGGCACCATCTGGGTTGATATGAAGGCGCTAGGTGTTGATGTTATCTGTAGTGCACCGCAAAAGGGGTGGAGTGGTTCACCTTGTGCAGGTCTCGTTATGATGAGTGCCAAAGCTCGTGAAGTGGCTGAAGCGAGCTCAAGTAACAGTTTTGCATGCGATCTGAAAAAGTGGACTCAGATTATGGAAGCCTATGAAAACGGCGGCCATGCCTACCACGCAACAATGCCGACTGATGGTCTACGTCAACTTCGTGATGTAATGGCGGAAGCTGAACAGTATGGCTTTGCTAAGCTGAAAGAGGCACAAGCCCGTTTAGGCTCTGAAGCACGTGCGCTCTTGGCTTCACGCGGTATCAAGAGTCTTGCAGCTGATGGCTTCGGTGCACCTGGTGTAGTGGTTAGCCACACACTGGATGCTGAAATCCAAAACGGCTCTAAGTTTGCTCAGGCGGGCTTCCAGATCGCTGCTGGTGTACCACTCATGTGTGATGAGCCGGCTGGCTTCCGTACTTTCCGTATCGGCCTTTTTGGTATCGATAAGCTGATGAATGTAGATCGTACAATCGACTACTTAAAAGATGCTTTAGATAAGGCGGGGTTGTAAGGAATATTTACCTATCGCTTCGCCCTATGGGCTAGCTGCTTATTCGATTTTTCGCTTCTCCCTCCGGGCTAGTTCCTACAATTGCTCCAGGGCCGTAGGAGCTAGCCCGCAGGGCGAAGCGATCTAATTACCACCGCAATACCTTAATAAAACACCCGCTCAACTACCCAAAACGCACCGGTAAGTGCTATCAACAGACTAACCGGTACTCGAATTAGCTTATTCCAGTAAGGCTTCTCCCCAAACCAGTATCCTGCAAGGATGTAAGCTAGGGTGATTACTGCTAGCTGTCCTAGCTCTACACCCACGTTGAAGGCGATCAAGCTTGGGATAAATGCATCTTGATTGAGTCCTATTTCACTCAATACGCCGGCAAATCCAAGGCCATGTAAGAGGCCAAAGGCAAACACCAATACCACGCGTGATGTCGATATCTGTTTATGGAAGAGGTTCTCTATCGCCACATAGCAGATAGAGAGGGCAATAAGCGGCTCAACGATTGATGGTGAGACGCTTACGTATCCCAAAATGGCTAGTCCCAAAGTGAGGGTGTGGGCTGCTGTGAAGGCCGTCACCTGCCACAACAGATCTTTTAATCGCTGGCTTAGCAGATAGATGCCCAGTACAAAAAGAATATGATCAAGCCCAAGGGGCAAGATGTGTTCGAATCCGATCACTACATAGTCAAACAGACTCTGTTTAAGCGTTACTGCGTTTAACTCAAATGGATCGGAACTTGTTCCTGCTTTTACCCATAGCGCCCCGGCAGCTTCCCCCTTATGGATAACACGCACAACGCTGTCGCCAAATTGTGAAGGCCAGCTAAAGGTGAGTGGTGTTGCAAGCTCAACGTCGGTATCTAGTGTGTAACTAATGAGTGACTCACGAGCTATTTCTAAGTCTGATTGTGGTTTGATGGAGAGATCAACCTGTGAAGGTGAAAGCGATACCCGTTGATCTCCTTCGCCTAAAAGCGTGATTTTTTCGATAAATGCGTTAATAAATGGCGTAGCTTTTTCAGCAAGCTGCTGATCCGTAAGCGAGCGTAATGCGTTATATTCTTCAGCTTGGGGCGCATCATCAGTATTTGTATGATCCGCGCCTATTTCTGTCATCAGTGCTTCGAGGTTGGTATCGATCTTGAGTGTTATCTGATGACTTGAAACCGCTTCAATCTCAATGATGGTTGGTGTAACTTCATGAGCTGTTACATTGACTGAAAGAGTCGTGAAAACGATCAGTAAAAACAGTCGGTAGATAGTTTGAAGATAGATTTTAGTGTTCATCGATAATTCCAAGGCAGTTGAATTGAAAAGAATTTTACCAACAGCACTGATACTAATGAGTTTCAGCTTAAATGCCAGCGCTCATGAATTTTGGCTGGAGTCCGACCCTTTCATCACAGCGCCGGATAACAGCATTGATGTGCATATTAAGATTGGCCAGCTTTTTAATGGCCGCAGTTACCCCTACTTGGAACATGAAGCCGTCAGTTACCATACGTTAGATGAGAGGGGTTTGGTTCCTATTAAAGCGATGACTGGTGATAAACCAGCGCTGCGGTACAGCTTGGACGCTTCTGGTTATCGAATGGTTGGCTATGAGAGCACAGCGTTCCATATTAAATTTGATGATACGGTAAAGTTTGTGACCTATCTGCGTGCCGAGGGTTTAGAGTCCGCGCTTAGTTGGTACAAAACAACAGGCACCAGTATGGATGGGGCGACTGAGACTTACTATCGCCACGCTAAAACCCTTGCAGGAACTGCAGGGGCCGCAGAACCTAATTGGCTTTCAGAACCGATGGGGCAACGCCTAGAGATTATCCCGCAACGTGGAATCACCCAGTGTGCGAGCCAACCAAGCTTTAAGGTACTGTGGCAGGGTGAACCTGTGGAAGGGCTGCTAGTGAGACGCTTCCGTAAAGATTCTAAAGAGAGTGATGAGTTACGCACTAATAGTGAAGGCCTAGTGACCTTTGACGCTATTGAGGGCGCGTTTTTGATGAATACTGTCCGCATTGCCAAGGGGAGCGAATCTCCTCGTGGTGAGGGACGAGATTGGTACAGTGATTGGGCCTCGTTTACATACGAGTGTGAATAATAGAGATAAATGGAGTTAAGCAATGGGTGAAATAACTAAAGCGATTCGCATACAGCAAAACGGTGACCCCGAAGAGATGAAACTGGTGGACGTTGAGTTACCCGCCCTAGGTGCTAACGATGTATTGGTTCGCCATGAAGCAGTTGGTCTTAACTACATCGATGTCTATTTTAGAACGGGCCTATAC
Organism: Marinobacterium sp. LSUCC0821; assembly: GCF_012848475.1. Lineage (NCBI taxonomy): Bacteria > Pseudomonadati > Pseudomonadota > Gammaproteobacteria > Oceanospirillales > Oceanospirillaceae > Marinobacterium > Marinobacterium sp. LSUCC0821. The sequence goes on along the minus strand of NZ_CP051666.1, from coordinate 704,134 downwards.
CCACAAGAGATGCCAGGCAAACTCGGTATGGAGGGAGCTGGTGTTGTTGAGGCGATTGGCAGTGATGTGACCTATGTAAAAGTGGGTGACCGTGTTGCCTATGCAGGTCAGCCGATCGGCGCCTACGCGGTAAAACGCGTTATGCCACAAGATACTCTGGTTGTGTTGCCGGACAGTATCAGCTTTGAGCAAGGGGCTGCCATGATGCTCCAGGGCCTAACCGTGCAGTATCTTCTGAATGACAGTTACACTGTGAAAGCAGGTGATACGGTGCTTCTCCATGCTGCTGCTGGTGGTGTTGGCCTTATTGCTGTGCAGTGGTTAAAAGCCCTAGGAGCTCGTGTTATTGGTACGGTTGGTAGTGCAGAGAAAGCGGAGCTTGCTAAATCCTATGGCTGTGATGAGACCATCATCTACACATCTGAAGATTTTGTTGCCAGAACTCGTGAATTGACCAACGGTAATGGTGTTAACGTTGTCTATGACTCAATTGGTAAAGATACCTTTATGGGGTCGTTAGACTGTTTGGCTCCACGCGGTACTATGGTGACCTTTGGTAATGCGACAGGTGCTGTGCCTGCATTTGAGGTGGGTATGTTGGCTGCTAAAGGGTCGCTTAAAGTGACTCGTCCAACGTTAATGACCTATGTACATGATCGTCCAATGCTTGAGGAGATGGCTAAGGATCTATTCGCTCGGGTCACTTCTGGACAGGTTAAGATCGAAATAAATCAGCGCTATCCATTAGCTGATGTCTCTAAAGCACATACGGATCTTGAGTCACGTAAAACTACGGGTTCGACAATCCTGATTCCGTAAACAGTAATCCCATTAAATCGATGCAATTCGGGCATTCAGTCCGGTTGCATCAGTCTGCTGGTGGGTGACCATCAGCAGGGTCTTATTATCCTGAGTTAACTGCTCATCGATCCAAGCCAGGGTGCGCTCCTTGGTAGTCTCATCTAAACCTGTGAAGGGTTCATCTAAAATTACCAGTGGCTCATCGCGTAGCATCGTACGTAATATCGCCACCCGTTGACGTTGTCCGCCTGATAGCTGTGCCGGCATTTTATCCAGTTGTTTATCGATTCCTAGACGTGCAGCGCCGTCGATAACTCTTTGTTGATCAAGCGTTGGTGATTGGCCTAGCAATAGATTGCTGCGCACACTGAGGTGTTCAAATAGGTTATCCGCCTGAAATAACATGGCGATAGGGCGCTGATTAGCCGGACTCTGGGTAATGTCCTTTTTATGCCAAGTGATCTGGCCGGACTCGATAGGGGCAAAGCCAGCAAGTGCCAGTAATAGGGTTGTTTTGCCAATCCCACTTTCACCTAGAAGTGCTACCCGTGTCCCAGCCTCAATCTCTAGATTGTAGGTGTAGCGCCAATCTGGGTAGACGACTGCAAGGCTTGTTACGCTAAGGCCGATATCTTTAGTCATGGCGTTGATAGTGCTCCATTAAGCGCAAAAGTACAAAACAGAGCGCTAGCAGAATGAGTGAAGTGAGTGCCGCTTCCGCCAGTCGATAGGTACCAGCAAAGGTGTATATCAGCCAGGGTAGGGTTGGATGCTGGTATGAGCCAAATATCGCAAATATGGCTACATCCCCCAAGGCTAGCAACAGTGCAAAGCTTGCCGTTGCAATCAGCGGTTTGTGAATATGAATGGCGGTAACCTTTAAACGCTCAAAAAGTGGCAGCTTCAAATTCTCTATCAAAGCGTAGTACTGCAGATCAAATTGCAGCAGGTGAGGTTTTAACTGATTCAATAAAAATGGCAGCAGCACCATGGCATTGAGAACTATGAGGTAGAAATAGCTGAAAGCCTCTAACAGGCCTTGGCTAATTAGCAATATGTAGGTGCCGGTAGAGATCACGATCGCTGGGGCGACAAGGGAGTGGCTAGCCAGCCAGCTCCAAATGGCCTCCGTTAATTTCTGCTGGCGAATGGCTGCTTTACGGATTGGATTCAGTAACAGTAACGACAATAAAAGCGCGAGAAGTGCGGCTGAAGTAGCAATGATAAGCGTTTCACTAAGCGCCCTAAACATCGAACTGTAGGGGTAATTGATAAGTAGATTGACTGAAATTTTGCTGACTAGCGCCAAAATTGGAAAAAGTAGATAAACCCAGGCTGCAACATAGATAGCCAATTGCAGATATCTAATGGAACCACGCTCTGTTCTCTGTGATTGTGTCCCACGCTCAGCCCCAAGCCAATTGACCTTAGCGCTGTAGCTCAGCAGAAGGAATAGAGAGCCAGCGATGGCGAATTGAAGCCAAGCAAGGGTTAGCGCCTCAGAGAGATTGAAATCATATTTAAGGGCCTGATAGATAGCCAGTTCAAGAGTAGTCGCTTTAGGCCCGCCACCGAGTGTTAGTACTATAGCAAAGCTATTAAAACAGAGAATGCCAATCAGCCCTGCAAGGGTCCAGAGCTGCGCCCTTATGGCGGGGAGTTCAATATGTTGAATGCGTTGCAAGGTGCTAAGTTTCAGCTGATCAGCGAGCTGCTCGCGGCTTTCGGGTATCGCCTGAAAAGCCCCATAGAGTACTCGCACAGCAAAGGGGAAATTGAGATAGACGTGCGCTATCAAAATACCGCTGAGGCCAAATAGATTCCAACCATCAAGCGCCTTGCTGAAATTACTCTGCGGTCCAAGTAGATTGACGATACCGCTCACTAAAACCAGTGAAGGCATCACAAATGCCAGCAGTGAAAGTTTTAAAAATAGCGACTTTCCCCAGGGAGATGCACGATGCAGTGCGCGAGCTACGGGAACGGCTAGCAGTAGCGACAGTAGCGTACTTATTAAAGCCTGATATAGAGTGAACTTAAGAATCTGCTGTAGGTAGTTATCCTGCAGGAGTGCAATGCTTAATGCGCTACCTTGATAACTTGTTAAACCCCAGAATGCAGTGAATGTAACTGCAAATGTTACAAAATACGCAACACCAGCTGCCAAGCTTGGCATAGATCTGGTGTTGCGTAGCAGCGTCACAGGTTAGTTAGCCGTCGCGTTGCGCCAGTCACGAATCCACGATGCGCGAGCTGAAGCGATTTCGCTTGGTGAAGCGGTAATCTGTTTTGGTGTTACTAGCGTTGAGAATGCAGCCGGAAGTTCAACACCGTCGATCACCGGTAGCATCCAGTTTGTAACAGGAAGAATCGCTTGGGCCTCTTTGCTTACTAGGAAAGCTAGGAACTGATTGGCTAACGCTACTTGATCTGAGTAGCTGCTGATTGCTGCAACTTCTACTTGTGCAACATGTCCCTCACTAAATTCGGCTGCTTTGTACTGGTCGTTCTCTTCTGCAACGATGTGGTAGGCAGGAGAAGTGGTGTAGCTCAGTACATAATCAGCACCACCCTCTAGGAATAGGCTGTATGCTTCCCACCACCCCTTAGTTACAGTCACTGTGTGACTGTTCAATTGAGTCCATGCATCGGTGGTTTTATCGCCATACACCTTGTTTAGCCAGGTCATCAGTCCTTGACCAGGCGTTGATGTGCGCGGATCTTGGTAGACAACCTTAGCATCTGATTTGATCAGTTCATCAAGCGACTTAGCCGGCGTTGTAACCTTTTTGCTGTCATATACGAATGCAAAGTAGCCGTAGTCGAAGGGTAGGAATTGCGTGTTATCCCAGCCTAGGTCAGCTGTAAGCTGTGCGTTATCGACAGAGTGCTGTTGAACAAGGCCAAGCGACGCAGTCTCTTCAATCAGGCCATTATCTAAGCCGAGTAGAACATCAGCTTTGGTGTTCTCTCCTTCAATGCGGGCGCGGTTTAGGATGCTTACACCATCTTCGACTGCTACAAATTCCAATTCACAGCCACAGTTCGCTTCGAATGCGCTTTTTAGCTGTGGGCCCGGGCCCCATTCAGAGACGAAACTATCGTAGGTGTATACGGTAAGTGTTGGTTTTTCTGCTGCGATCGCCTGTGAAGCAATTGTGCCGATTGCAATAGAAAGTAGAGATTGACGAAGAAAAGCTGAATCCATTCCTAAACTCCTTTAATGTAGTGCCTAATTTAAGGCCTATAGACGAATACGAGATGATACTGAGTCAGTTACAGCCTGTCATTGGCGAAAGTGGCTATATTGCGCTGATATCAAATTTATTTTCCGAATCTACACAAATCAGAGCATTCGAAGCGGGGGCGACTCGCCATCTGCTCTTTAAGACTGTGATTGATGACTGTGAATACGTGATTCGCGTCGAGCCGGATTCACACCGAGCTCCTGGTGTAGATCCTGCTCGTGAAAAGGTGGTTTTGTCGCTAATCGAAGCGTTGGATTGGTCACCACAAGTAAGCGTTAACCTGCCGGATCTGGGTGTTGTTGTGATGGAGGATGCCGGCAGGAGTCTGAGTCACGAGCAGCTATGTGAATCAAAGAAGCTGGCGCTTCTTAAAGCTGTCATTGAGATGCAGTCTATAACAGGCGCGCCATTGTTTGATTATGATGAGATCTTCACCAAATACCGGTCGAAACTGCCGGAAACCGGCTCGCAACAAGCGATAGATAGTTGCATTGCTCTCTTAGCAAGCCTCCCGGAGGTTGAAGCCTCTCTTGTTCATCACGATCTTCACAGGGGTAATCTCTGTTGGAGTGACTCAGACAGGTTAACCATACTCGATTGGGAGTATGCAGGTCTTGGCAACCCTTGGTTTGACTATGCAGTGCTTGCGCGCGACTGTGGTTTTACATTGAGTGAGTTTAAGCAGATTCCTCGTCTTCAGGCGATGGATGAGGGTAAACTTGCGCACTGGCTAGCCGTAGCGATCGATATGATCGATCAGTTAGAACAAATTTGGTACCACTACAGAGATAAGGTAGAAGTTGATATGCAGATGGATGCACTCCTAAATCAGATTAAAACGAACCCAGAGAGCGTCGAGTTTGCCGATGTGATGGCAGTTATTGAAGCGAACTACACCCATACGCCTTCAGCGTTTAGAAATGGTGCACTAGAGAACAGTGCAGAGCAGAATCAGGGATCAGCTAAGTTGCTCTCCTTTGCAAAGCTGCAGGGGCTATCAGAAGCAGAGACCTTGGCCTGTTTCGGTGCTTACTATCGCAATGACGTGCTAGGTAATCCTGAGGGGAGCGATCACGGCAATATTCGCAACTTCATGGAGAGTGGCTGGGCTGGGGTTAAGTTGCCTGAGGGTGTGTTGACGGCTAAATAGATTTTTTACCGAATTTTTATCGCTTCGCTCTACGAGCTAGCTCCTAAAGGTTGGTTTATTCATCGCTTCGCCCGCTGGGCTAGCTCCTACAAAATTAATGGGCGTAGGAGCTAGCCCTAAGGGCGAAGCGAAATTAACCGTAATAGAAGCTAGCCATCAAGGCGAAGCGATTCGATTATTCGCTCTCTTTTAAAGCATTCGTCGCTTTTTTCCGCAAAACCAGTGAGTAGAGATCCAATCGACGATCCTTCCCATTGGTTACCGACCCCTTATCACGTACCTCATAGAGTTGATCTAAATTAAGATCGGCAATCAAAGCCATCTCGGTGTTCGGCGTACTCTCTGCAATAATCGCATCATGTGGAAAGGCGAAGTCGCTAGGTGAGTAGACCGCTGACTGCGCATATTGGATATCAACGTTTTGTACCTGTGGCAGGTTACCCACGCTGCCGCCAATCACCACATAGACCTCATTTTCGATGGCGCGGGCCTGTGCGCAGCGCTGTACTCGCAGGAAGCCGTTTTTAGTATCGGTCCAGAAGGGTACAAAGAGGATATCGATCTCTTCATCGCGCAGTAGACGCCCCAGCTCAGGGAACTCAACGTCGTAGCAGATCAAAATACCCACACGGCCCGCGTCAGTATCGAAGGCTTGCAGTGAATTACCCCCTTCAATGACCCAGTCCCTGCGTTCGTGGGGTGTGATATGAAGCTTAGGCTGGACCTCTACACTGCCGTCTCGGCGACAGAGGTAGGCGTTGTTGTAGAGCGTGTCGCCATCCATCTCCGGAATACTGCCGGCAATGATGTTGATGTTGTAGGCGACAGCGTAACCGGAGATCGCTTCAATTGTCTTGTCGGCAAAGCCAGCCAGGAATCGAATAGCTTCATACTGATTCTCTTGGTTTCCTAATCCCATCAACGGTGCATTAAAGAATTCAGGGAAGAGGATAAAGTCTGCTGTGTAATCGGCCATCGAGTCGACGAAGTACTCAACCTGAGTCAACCAATCCTCAAAGGTTTGGTTCGGACGCATCTGCCACTGTACGACCGAAACGCGCACTGAGCGTTTACGGAAGTTCTCTGCAGAGAGGTACTCCTCTTCAGGTTCGAAATCGATGTTGATCCACTCAAGTAGGGTAGCAAATCCTTTCGAGCGTTGGTCATCTGGCAGGTAATTACGCAGGATGCGTTTAACCTCGAAATCATTGGCGAATTGAAAGCTAAGAATGGGGTCGTAGGCTTCACGTTTACGCACCGATTCGATGTACTGCTTGGGGGTTAACTCTTCGGCATGCTTGTAGTAGTTAATGATACGACCGCCAGCCAAAATAGATCGTAAATTCAATTGGATACAGATCTCTTTTCGAGCGTCATATAAACGTCTGCCAAGACGGTATTCTCGGTAATCTGGGTGGACAAATAGATCCAATCCGTAAAGTGCATCACCCTGTTTATCGTGCTGAAAGGTCTCGCGTTTTCCGATCAGGTCATCGTAGGTGTGAGCACGGGTGAAGCGGTTGTAGCTACAACGAACGGAGAGGGCGCCTGCGATTATTTTGCCGCGATCCTCAATGACGATCTGTCCTTCGGGAAACTGCTTAATTAGAAGTGCTAAAGACTCTTTCGGCCAGGCGCCACCGAGGTCGTCGTAAACGCGATCCATCAGTTCGGTAAGCTGATCGATATCCTCTTTAGTGATGTTTCTAAGCTTAAGTTGCAAATCTTGAGGCTGATTGTCGTTGCTCATAGCGCTTTATCCTTGAGTCACCGTTTAACTCAAGGATAGCCCAGATAGATAAGCTTTTGCAGGAAATCGTTAATTAAAAGAGGAGATGCTTCGCTAGAACGGTAAGCCAAGTAAGCGCTGCAAGTAGTGATGAGAAGAGCACCGCAGCTGAGCCATAATCTTTGGCAGCACCTGAGAGGTCATGAAACTCTGTCCCGATGCGATCAACCACAGCCTCAATAGCACTATTGATCAACTCAACAATTAAGATCAGTACCACTACAGCTATCAACAGCAACCATTCAAATAGACTCTTTGAAACGACGGGGGCAAGAATTACGGCTGCGAGGAGTAACCATAACTCCAAGCGAAACGCTGACTCATCTTTTAGGCCGCGTTTAATGCCTTGCACACTGAACTTAAAGGCGGGAAGTAGGCGTGCAAGTCCACTCTCTTTAATTTTGTAATCACTCATCGTAAAGCCTCATTAACTCTGCTGCTTATGATACACATTCTCCTTTACGGTTTGGTGAATTGTTTTTGGCATGCATCTTGCTACGAACTCCATATAAATAGTGTTACAGTTTGCACTGCAGCACAGTTGTTAATCTGAAGCTTGGATAAAAGTGTTTATGAAAATCGTTATTATGGCCGGTGGCTCTGGTTCACGTCTTTGGCCGCTATCTCGCTCTCTATACCCAAAACAGTTTCTGCCATTGGCTGGCAAAAATACCATGCTGCAAGAGACCTACAATCGAGTAGCGTCACTGTCAGGTGAGTCGCCAATGATCATCTGTAACGAAGAGCACCGCTTTATCGTTGCCGAGCAGATGCGCGCCCTAAACACGAAAGCAAATATCCTGCTTGAGCCGGTAGGCCGTAATACTGCCCCTGCGATTGCTCTTGCTGCTTTACAGGCTATCAGCTCAGACCAAGATCCGCTTCTACTGGTACTTGCAGCAGATCACGTTATTGCTAACCCACAGGGGTTCCAAGCTCAAATCAATAAAGCCAAATCTCTTGCGGAGGCTGGCTCCCTAGTGACCTTCGGCATTGTCGCAACAGGTCCTGAGACAGGTTACGGTTACATTCGTCGTGGTGCAGAGCAGGGCGATGGCTTTGCAGTTGCTGAGTTTGTTGAAAAGCCAAACTTAGAGACAGCTCAGACTTATGTGGATTCTGGTGAGTACTACTGGAACAGCGGTATGTTTCTGTTCAAAGCCTCTCGCTATATCGAAGAGCTGGCTAAATTCCGCCCAGATATTTTAGATGCTTGTACAGCATCGCTTGAGACGCTTACTCCGGACATGGACTTTGTTCGTATCTATGAAGCCGCCTTCCTTAAATGCCCAGATGAGTCGATTGACTACGCGGTGATGGAGAAGACAGATTCTGCTGTAGTGGTACCACTGGATGCTGGTTGGAACGATGTGGGTGCTTGGTCATCACTTTGGGAGGTGACTGATAAAGATTCAAACGGTAACGCGGTTCGTGGCGATACTATGCTTCACAACACCCATGACTCTTATGTGCACTCAACCAGCAAGCTGGTCGCTACTGTAGGCGTTAAAGATATTGTAGTCGTTGAGACTAAAGATGCTGTACTGGTAGCCGCTAAGGATCAGGTACAGGATGTTAAGAAGATAGTTGAGCGCCTTAAGGCTGAAGGGCGTTCAGAGTACCAGCTGCATCGTGAGGTCTACCGCCCTTGGGGTAAATATGACTCGATCGATAATGGCGAACGTTACCAGGTTAAACGCATCACCGTGAAGCCAGGCGCTAAACTCTCTGTTCAGATGCACCACCACCGTGCTGAGCATTGGATTGTTGTATCTGGCACAGCGAAAGTGGGTCGTGATGATGAAGTGCTGATGCTCACTGAAAATGAGTCGGTATATCTGCCAGTGGGTTGTAAACACTACCTAGAGAATCCAGGCAAAATAGCTCTAGAGCTAATTGAAGTTCAATCAGGTTCCTACCTAGGTGAAGATGATATCGTCCGTTTTGAGGACCTCTACGGCCGCTCTTAACGCATTTGTCACAGTTTGTTGTATAGTATGCCGGTTTTTATAGACCGGTATTACTATGACTAAAATTGCAGTCGCAGGACTTGGCTACGTAGGTATGTCGAACGCTGTGTTGTTAGCACAGCACCATCAAGTAGTCGCTATCGATCTCGACGCTAGCCGTGTAGATCTCGTTAACAATCGTAAGGCGCCTATCGAAGATCATGAGCTAGAACTCTACCTAGCAGAAAAAGAGCTCAACCTTACTGCAACAACTTCGCCTGAAGCTGCGTATCGTGATGCCGAATATGTGATCGTCGCAACACCCACCGATTACGACCCTGTATCCAACTTCTTTAATACTCGCTCTGTTGAATCTGTAATTAGCGATGTTATTCGGATTAACCCAGAAGCGACGATCGTTATTAAATCAACCATTCCTGTAGGTTATACACGCAATCTGCGAGAAGAGTTTGATTCAAACAACATCATCTTCTCCCCAGAGTTTTTGCGTGAAGGCAAGGCGTTGTTCGACAACCTTCACCCGTCACGTATTGTTGTTGGCGAGCGTTCTGAGCGTGCAGAGAAGTTTGCAGCTATGCTTGCTGAAGGTGCAATCAAACAGGATATTCCGAAACTCTTTACCGGCAGTACGGAAGCTGAAGCGATTAAGCTATTTGCAAATACCTATCTTGCGATGCGTGTAGCCTATTTCAATGAGTTAGATACCTACGCGCTCTCTCACGATCTTGATACTCGTCAGATCATTGAAGGGGTTGGGCTGGATCCGCGTATCGGTACTCATTATAACAACCCAAGCTTTGGTTACGGCGGCTACTGCCTACCAAAAGATACCAAACAGCTGCTGGCTAACTACAACGACGTGCCAAGTAACCTGATTGGCGCGATTGTTCAGTCAAACACCACCCGTAAGGATTTCATCGCTGATTCAATCATTAAACGCAATCCAAAAACGGTAGGCTTGTATCGTTTGGTGATGAAATCAGGCTCAGATAACTTCCGTGCATCTGCTATTCAGGGTGTGATGAAGCGTATTAAAGCCAAAGGGATTCAAGTTATCGTCTACGAACCTGTGCTAGATGAAGAGAGCTTCTTCCACTCTAAGGTCTATGCTGATCTAGAGGCGTTTAAATCAGACGCTGATGTTATTGTCTGCAACCGTATGGATGAAGAGCTAGAGGATGTTATTGATAAGGTATTTACCCGAGACATCTTCAATAGCGACAGCTAACTTGAATATAAAAATAGAAAGGAGAGCCGAGGCTCTCCTTTTTTACCCCTTTTTAGAAAGCCGCTTTAATGGTTTTAAAGAGACTGGCGAAGAAGCCCTGTTTCTCATTTGCTAGTTCAAAGCCCCATAACTGCTCTTCGATCTCATCAAACTGATAGTTAGGCTTCAGTTTAGATGGTGCAATAACACCCTGACAAAGTGGCAGATCCTCGATTGGTGCTTGAGTTTCATCAGACTCTAGCTTGGATCCAAATAGTTTTAAATCACCATCAATGACTCCAACAACCCTAAACAACCAGGAATATCTTGGGGTTTCCTGAAGTTCTCATCAATGGAGACAGTTATGGCTACAAAAAGACATCCGCGTTACACGTTTAAGAAGAATGGCGTTTATTACTTTTCAAGAAGCGTGCCTAAAGACCTAAGACATCATTATTGTTCAGATAGGCTTGTAGAAAGTCTTAAAACAAAAATCAGAGAACAAGCAGCCCTAGCTTCTAAGGTTCTATCTTCTAGGCTTGACCAGTATTGGTTTGAGTTGAGACTTAATGAAAATGATGTACCGCTAGCCCAGTTCTTAGCTAATAGCACCAAAGGTATCAAACAGAATAAACTTCCAACGCTCAACGAAGCGCTTGAGCTGTATCTAAAATTAAAGGGCAATAACAGGGGTAGAAACTTCCACATTCAGACTACAAGATCAATTGAATACTTTGTTAAAGCCACTAAGAAAAAGGCTTTAACTGATATTTCAACAAAGGATGCAGCTAATTACAGAGACTGGCTTGTAAAAAAAGGATTAAAGATGAGCTCTGTACATCGTTACTATTCAGGTGTTCGGTCGGTCCTTAATTTCATTATTAGTGAATATGGTATTGAGATTAGAAACCCGCTTCTTGGTGTATACCTGCCCCCTAAAACTGATTCAGATAAAAGATGTTCAATCAAAGGTGATAAATTAGAACTGATACAACAAAAGTGCGTTAAAGCTGATGATGATATTCGTCACTTGTTAGCGTTGATTAGCGACAGTGGAATGAGGTTAGGTGAAGCGGTTGGTCTTCTGAAATCAGATATATGTCTGGATCACCCAATACCTCATGTATGTATTCAGGAGCATCCTCATAGAAGACTTAAAACTACATCCAGTAAAAGATTAGTCCCCTTGGTCGGGATCTCTCTTTGGGCGGCGAGAAGGATACTTGCTTCAGAAAACACATCAAAGCATTGCTTTCCTAGATACTCTAACGACACACAAGTTCGCGCTGAGACTGCAAGTGGTAATTTTTCAGTATGGTTTAAAGCTAATATTTCAAAAGATGCTACTGTCCATGGGCTTAGGCATGGATTCAGAGATAGGCTAAGAGATCAGAAAGTTCCTACAGAAGCTATAGATCAAATGGGTGGATGGAGTAAAAGAAGTGTAGGGGCAGGATACGGAGATGGATACAGCTTAGAGGTTTTACATGAATTCATGAAAAGAATAGATACTCAGACTTAAACGTGTAACGCGGATGTCTTTTTGTAGCCATAACTGTCTCCATTGATGAGAACTTCAGGAAACCCCAAGATATTCCTGGTTGTTTAGGGTTGTTGGAGTCATTGATGGTGAGTCTTGAGCGACCCAAATGCCCACTACTAGAGTCTTGCATCAATTGAACTAGACATCAACCATTCAAGATTGTCTTCAGTAATGTCATCACACCTTAAATCTTGTAAATTTTTAAATAATATTTTGATAGATTTCTTCAGCCATCATTGAAGGACTTTGAGGTTTGATAGTGATGGAGGCCTCTTTGATAAAGGGTAAAATATAGTTGTTAAACCCCGGCAACACCTGTTCATCATATTGCCTTTTGATATCCTCAGGATGACGACCTCTTTCGTTTTGATCTCTTCTCAATCTTCTTTCAAAACACTCAGATTGAGGAACGTCTAGGTAAATTGTTTTATCAAACGCCGAGCGAAGTGACTCGTTACTGATAAGGAATAACCCTTCCACTATCACGAAATCACTAGCTTCTATAAGCTCGGTTTGTTTCTGTCTTCTATGTGTTACAAAGTCATAAGTAGGGATTTTCACAGCTCGACCACTTTTAAGCTCGAGCAGAATAGAAGCAAGGTAGTCTAACTCTAGTGACTTTGGTTCGTCATAGTTTGTCAGGGGGTGTCCAATAGGGTTGTAGAATGCATCCTGGCTAAAAAGAGACACATTCAATCCTGCATCAATTAATAGTTCTTTGAGGTGGGTAGCGATAGTGCTTTTACCTGATCCTGATGCCCCGACTATTGCTACTAGTGTTGTCACGTTAAGTCTCATTCAAAGTTATTTAAAGCAGTAATTATAGCAGCAGTAGACACAGTTTTTAGCTGTATCTAACAAGCAATTATTTCAGACATTTTGATTACCTTTGGACATTGAATTAATGATCAAGCTATTGATTTATAAAGAAATAGCAGTCTTGATCGCTTGAGCCAACTCAGCTTCAAGGAGGCATAACTATTCATAACTAATTGAATTTTAATGGCTTTTGGATATGAAAACTTTAGATTCCCCTCTTAAGTAGACAATTAAAAGGCATTTGCACACTTTGATATCTTATTTTTGTCTACACCTTAGGGTCACATTAAGATCAAACAAAATACAATTCACTTGGGATTCTTCAGGTGTCTTTTTTAATCTTTAGGCTGCATTTTACGGTGTATCAAGTGAACTATTTTGTTGAATAAGTGTAGCGATCCTTAGATATCCCAAGGTGCCGCTAAGGAGGCTACTCACTGCCTTTTACGGCTTATGGCTAGGTGAGTGTGTCCCACACTTATTTTTGCCTCTAAGGCCCTCTTAGGAGCTCCTGCAAAGCCTGGCAAGGTGGGTGGCCGGGGGAACGGCTCTGTCTTAGGTAATTAGATATGGCTTCAGAAATTTGTGTCGATTTTTAGGATACTTTCTCGCGACAGAGACTATTCATCAAGCTGCCCTTAGGCGTACTGTATACCCCCCTGGGGTCCCCCTGATTTATATAGAAGCTATCAGCAGCAGAACAAGCTCATGAAATTACTATTCAACATAGATGTTACAGACTCAAAGCTATCGTCACTGATAGAGAGCTTAATGCCTGAAGACTTATTACTTAACAAAAGTAGGGCCCCCTCTAAAGATACAATTAAGAAAAGATTATTAGCTTACAGAAGATTGATGGCAGAGTTGATTAACTTGCAGTTGCACGGTATTCCATCTGCATATCATCAAATGAGTAAGTCAGCATTTAGTTATGCTCCGTTTGGGTATGACATCTTTTTAAAAGTGGTAAATTCTGTTGAGCTCGCAGACCTTGTTATTAGAAAAAATGGTCTAAGACGTAATGGTGAGTCAGTAGCAACAACATTCGCACTTACAGATGAAGTGACAAGTAAAATAGAGACATGGTGCCATAGCCAGGGTAATGAGTGGTCATGTGCTTTTGTGGCCCAAGACATTACCTTTCCATTAATTAGAGCTAAGTATCCCAAACCCACAAGACGTGGCCGAGTCAAACCTCAGGCTAAGGAAGTACCTTTAGTAGTTATTCTTAAAAGAGAAGATATACTTTCAAATTGGCGTAGGATTGAACTTTTAAATCATTTCTATAAGAAGCACCCTATCACTGGTGTTCCCTTTTACGGCTTACACCGCATATTCAATAACTATTCTAAAGATGTAAGCAAGCCGCTTGAAGGAGGAAGGTTATACGCTATTGGAGGTAGTTATCAGATTCTTAATTCTCTTCAGCGAATTAAATTAAAAATTGATGATGAGCCTGTTTGTGAAATAGACATTAAATCAAGCCATCTTGTTCTATCTAGCTTTATCAAAAGGGCCACTAGCGCGACTGCTGATTTTATTGATCCATTAACCCTAGATGACCCATATTGTTTTGAGGAAATTCCACGATCTGTTGTGAAGGCAATGGTTACACTTCTTATTGGATCTAGCGGTACTTCTAGAACCTGGACTCAAGAACAACGATCAAGCTTATTAGAGTCAGAGGGTATTAATCTTAAAGATTATTCCTTTAAAAAAATCAGGTCCACGATTGAAAAATCATATGGGTTTGTCACGGGAACGACGGGGCAAGATATTTCATGGGGATTGCTTCAAATAAGAGAAGCGGATGCTGTGCTGAGTTGTATAGCTAGATTAGCTAATGAATATGATATCGCTGCATATCCTGTACACGACAGCATCATTGTTAAACTAGAAGACTGCGAGCTAGCTTCAAAAGTACTCCTAGAGTCTTTCAGGTCTATCATAGGCTATGAACCAAAGTTATCTATAAGGTAAGGGTGTTGATGGCGTTCTGCTGCTGATAGCTTCTATATAAATCAGGGGGACCCCAGGGGGGTATACAGTACGCCTAAGGGCAGCTTGATGAATAGTCTCTGTCGCGAGAAAGTATCCTAAAAATCGACACAAATTTCTGAAGCCATATCTAATTACCTAAGACAGAGCCGTTCCCCCGGCCACCCACCTTGCCAGGCTTTGCAGGAGCTCCTAAGAGGGCCTTAGAGGCAAAAATAAGTGTGGGACACACTCACCTAGCCATAAGCCGTAAAAGGCAGTGAGTAGCCTCCTTAGCGGCACCTTGGGATATCTAAGGATCGCTACACTTATTCAACAAAATAGTTCACTTGATACACCGTAAAATGCAGCCTAAAGATTAAAAAAGACACCTGAAGAATCCCAAGTGAATTGTATTTTGTTTGATCTTAATGTGACCCTAAGGTGTAGACAAAAATAAGATATCAAAGTGTGCAAATGCCTTTTAATTGTCTACTTAAGAGGGGAATCTAAAGTTTTCATATCCAAAAGCCATTAAAATTCAATTAGTTATGAATAGTTATGCCTCCTTGAAGCTGAGTCAGCGCAGCGACTAGAGAGCATCAAGAACTCTTTCGCAGTGAGCGATATGGCCGTGCTAGCAGTTGAGGCGCATTCACTCAAAGGTACCTCTGCAACTTTCGGTGCTGAAAAGCTTCGCGCAGTCAGTGAGAAAGTAGAGAAGGCTGCAAAAATTGGTGATGAATCAGTTGTGAATGAGAATGTACCCCTCATTCCAGATCTTCTAAATGAAGTGCTAGTCAATCTTAATAAGTTTTCTAAAGGCCTAGGCCAGTAACTCACCTTTTAGAAGGGATTTCAAATGTCTCAGAATAGCGTACTGATCGTCGAAGATAGTGCCAGTCTTCGCAGAATCTACACTCAATACTTAGCCAATGATGGGGCTGAAATTGAGGGTGTAGGTACAGTTGCTGCTGCCAAAGCTGCATTAGAGGCAAGATCGTTTGCAGTGGTACTGCTAGATCTTCGCTTACCAGATGGCGATGGTTTTGAGGTTCTACAAACTATCGTAGATCGCCGTTTAAACAGTCTTGTGATCATCATGACAGCACATGGCTCGATTGGTATGGCGGTCGATGCTATTCGACTAGGCGCCTTTGATTTTCTTGAGAAACCCTTTGATGCACGCCGTTTAAAGGTGGCTATCAACTCTGCATTCATTCAGGTGCAAAAGCTTGGTTTCGCTCAGGGCGATGCAGAGCAGGAAGAGATCGCTACACAGCGCACCTCTTTCCACAGCTTCATTGGTGGCAGTCAGCCGATGCAGGAGCTATACCAGCTCATTGAGCGAGCAGGCCCAAGTAAGGCATCAGTATTCGTTACCGGCGAGAGCGGTACCGGTAAAGAGCTTACAGCGGAAGCGCTTCACAAACAGAGCGCTCGAGCAGATGGTCCCTTCGTCGCACTTAACTGTGCAGCAATTCCTAAAGATCTGATGGAGAGTGAAATCTTCGGTCATCTAAAAGGCGCTTTTACTGGAGCTTCAAGTACTCGTGAGGGTGCAGCTTCAAAAGCCGATGGTGGTACGCTATTTCTTGATGAGATAGGTGAGCTCAGCATAGACCTGCAAACAAAATTGCTTCGTTTCATTCAGTCTGGTGTTGTCCAGAAGGTAGGTAGCAATACGGATGAGGTCGTTGACGTGCGATTTGTCTGTGCAACTAACCGTGACCCTCTAGCAGAGGTCAAAGCGGGTCGCTTCCGTGAAGATCTTTACTACCGTTTGCATGTTATTCCAATGCACCTCCCGCCACTTCGTGACCGTGGTGATGACATTTTGTTGATCGCTGACTACTTCTTAAATAAGTACTCACGAGAAGAGTCGAAGTTCTTCGAGGGACTATCGGATGAAGTTAAGCGTCTTTTCCGTAGTTACGAGTGGCCAGGCAACGTTCGTCAGTTGCAAAACGTTATCCGTAACGTCGTTGTATTGCACCCTGGTGGTTTAATCGATGTTGCGCAGCTCCCAGCACCGCTGAATGACAGCAAGGTTAAAACTGAACAAACTACGACCGATTCTCCACAAGCGGCACCACGCAAAGTTAAACCAGCCTCAAAATCTGGAAAGGCGACTGGCAAGCTTAGCCTAGCTAAAACAGTAAGTGAAATTCGTCCGTTAGCGGATATAGAGCGTGAGATCATCGAGAATGCGATTGATCTGTGTGAGGGTAATGTACCTAAAGCGGCTGCGCTTCTTGAGGTCAGCCCTTCAACACTCTACCGTAAAAAACAGAACTGGGATTAAGTTTCAGATATAAAAAAAGCCCCGACAACTAGGTTGTCGGGGCTTAGCTTAATTCAACAGTGTATTACTGTGGTATTGAACCTTTAAGGCCTTCTACGTAGAAGCCCATACCAGCAAGTGTGCCATCATCAGCAGTCTCGCCAGCTTTCAGCCATGTAGAACCATCCTGTTTGTTAAGAGGGCCTGTGAATGGGTGGTGCTTGCCAGACGCGATAGCATCACGAAGTGCTTCTGCGCTCGCTTTAACGTCTGCAGGTACTGCAGAAGAGATTTCACCGATACCAACCATGCCTTTACCGATACCATCCCAAGTATCAACTGAAGACCAAGTGCCATCTAGTACTGCCTGTGTACGTGCAATGTAGTATGGCGCCCAGTTATCAATGATTGAAGATACACGTGGGAATGGACCAAACTCAGCCATATCAGATGCCTGACCGAAGGTGATTACGTTACCTGCAGCCTGTGCAGCAGCCTGTGGTGCTGTAGAGTCAGTGTGCTGAAGGATTACGTCTGCACCTTGCTCGATCAGTGCTTTAGCAGCATCCGCTTCTTTAGCTGGGTCGAACCAGGTGTAAGCCCAAACTACGTTGAACTCAACATTTGGGTTAACTTCTTTCGCGTGGATGTATGCAGAGTTGATACCACGGATTACTTCTGGAATTGGGAATGAACCGATGTAACCAATTTTGTTGGTCTTAGTCATCTTACCAGCGATGTGACCCTGTACTGCACGGCCTTCATAGAAGCGAGCAGAGTAGGTAGATACGTTATCAGCGCGCTTGTAGCCTGTAGCGTGCTCGAACTTCACTTTAGGGAATTTCTTAGCAACGTTAAGAGTTGGATCCATGTAACCGAAAGAGGTAGTGAAGATAAGATCAGCACCTTGAAGCGCCATCTGAGTCATTACACGCTCAGCATCAGCACCTTCAGGAACGCTCTCCTGGTAGATAGTCTCAACTTTGTCACCAAACTTCTTCTCTACAGCAAGACGACCCTGGTTGTGCTCGTAAGTCCAGCCACCGTCACCCACTGGGCCAACGAAGACGAAACCAACTTTTACGTCGGCAGCGATAGCAGCGGTGCTCATCGCAATTGCAGCAACTGAGGTTGCTAGGATTGATTTAAGTTTCATGGATTACTCCCTGGTTAATGTTTGCCTCAATTAGAAGCATGGAATAGACGGCCAAGGGAGGCGGGGGCGCCATGATTCCCTTTAGCCGAAATAATAACAAGCACGATGATGGTGATCACAAATGGCGACATAGACAGGTACTCTACCGGTATATCGACGCCCGCTGCTTGCAAATTTAACTGTAAAACTGTGATTCCGCCAAACAGATAAGCGCCAACGAGTGTACGCCAAGGCTTCCAGCTTGCGAATACGACAATAGCTAGAGCTATCCAGCCGGCGCCAGCCGTCATACCCTCTGTCCACTGTGGAACACGAACAAGGCTGATATATGCGCCACCTAATCCGCTACAGGCGCCACCAAACATAATGGCAAGGAATCGAATACGTATTACTTTGTAACCCAAAGCGTGCGCTGCATCATGGTTTTCACCAACAGCACGAAGGATGAGTCCAATTCGCGTGTATTTTAGTGTGTACCAGACCAGAGCGACAATCAGAATTGATAGATACACCATCGCATCGTGTGAAAAGAGCATGCGGCCAAAAACTGGAATATCTGACAGCGCTGGGATATCTAATGGCTTTAGGGTAGGTGATTTAATCCCCTCATAGGGTTTACCCAGTAGAGCAGAGATACCTAGTCCTACCAATGTAAGCCCTAGGCCAGTCGCTACCTGGTTGGATTTGAAATAGAGTACGAGCGTTGCAAAGACCATCGATAGTAGCGCACCCGCGATAGCGGCAGTAACAAAGCCAATAACAGGACTGGTAGTGTTCACTGCAGCGATAAAACCCGTTACCGCTCCCACAATCATCATTCCTTCAACGCCAAGGTTTAACACACCTGACTTCTCAACCACCGTTTCACCAATAGCAGCTAGAAGAATAGGGGTTGCAGAGACCATTAGAGAGGCGATCAATAGAACTGGATCGATACCTAGGAAATCCATTACTGAGCTCCTCCTATGCGTACGCGGTAATTTGTAAAGATATCTGTCGCCAATAGGAAGAGTAGCAACATACCCTGGAACAGCTGAATCGAAGCTCCTGGTACACCCAGCATCAACTGTGCAAGCTCACCACCAATGTAGGTTAGCGCCATCAATAGTCCAGCAAGAAGAATGCCGACTGGGTGCAGACGCCCTAGGAAGGCGACAATAATTGCCGTAAAGCCATAACCAGAGTTGAAATCGATAGTGATTTGTCCAGCAGGACCTGCTACTTCAAACATCCCAGCAAGACCAGCCAGAGCACCGGAGAAGCCTAAACAGAAGATCACTAAGCGAGTTGTAGAGACACCAGCGAATTGCGCAGCTTTTGGAGCTTCACCCATCAAGCGCACCTCAAAACCACGAATGTGGCGAGTCATCATGATGTAGATGAAGATAACTGCCGCAAAGGCTGTAAATACACCCCAGTGCATGCCTGAGTTAACGAAAATCTCTTCATTGAAAGCACTTGGATACTGCTGCAGGTTACGAGAACCAGGGAAACCGTAACCCTCCGGGTTCTTTAGAAGCCCCTGAGATACAGATGCTAGGATCGCTTCAGCTACGTATACCAGCATTAAAGAGACCAAAATCTCATTGGTTTTGAACTTAGTTCTTAGGATTGCTGGGATCATTGCCCAGAGCCAGCCTCCAAAAGCGCCAGCGACAATCATAGCGGGGAATATAAAGGCTGACTCGGCAGGGTAGACGGATAGAGCTACCGCAGCACCAAAGATGGCACCCATGATGTATTGACCTTCGGCCCCGATATTCCATATACCAGCTTTAAAACCGACTGATAAGCCAATCGCGATAAGAATAAGAGGTCCGGCTTTAACTAGTAGCTGGGGGCGCGAGTATTCAGCAAACATAGGATCAAACAGTGGATCCCAGAAGATAATGCGTATCGCTTCTAGTGGCGGTTTGCCGAGCGCTGCAAACATAATGCCGCCGGCAATCATAGTTAACAGCACCGCGAAGATTGGAGTCAGTATTGTAGTTGTGCGTGATGGGGCAAGACGCTTTTCGAAACGGATCATTGTGCAACCTCCTGAGCCGCTTCAGTTGAACCACCCATCATCAAACCTATTTGATCCAACTCAAGGCCTGCAGTTGGTAGAATGCTCGATAGACGGCCCTCATTAAGGGCACAGAAGCTATCGCTAATCTCTAACAACTCATCAAGGTCTTGGCTAATAACAATGACTGCTGCACCAGCATCGGCAAGATCCAGTAACTTCTGGCGAATAGAGGCTGCCGCTGCAGCATCTACACCCCAAGTAGGCTGGTTAATAACCAACAACTCAGGGTTCTGAAGGACCTCACGTCCTACAACGAACTTCTGGAGGTTGCCGCCCGAGAGGGAGCCCGCAGGTGTATGAGTACCTGGGGTACGTACATCAAACTCGGAGATGATTTTCTGAGTGAAATCATCAGTTGAACTCCAACTTATAAACCCTTGATTTAAAAGAGACATGCGTCGTGCTGCAGTGACTACAGAGTTCTCTTTAAGGGACATAGCAGGCGCTGCTGCATGACCCAAACGCTCCTCTGGTGCGCTAAGCAATCCAAGCTCACGGCGCTTGTTGGGACCCAAATTACCGACGGCGCGGCCTTTAAAATCTACGGTTTCAGGGGCAGTGATATGTTCGCCTGAGAGGGCGGCTAACAACTCATCTTGACCGTTACCTGCTACCCCAGCAATTCCAAGAACTTCGCCCGCTTTAACTGTGAAACTTATATTGCGAAGTGATGTCCCAAAAGGCTCAGATGACTGAGTAGAAAGGGATTTAACTGAAAGCACAGTCTCGCCCTTGGGACGATCCGCCTTGGCGGGTGAAGCAAAGCTGGTGCCTACCATCATTTCAGCCATGGCACGTGCAGTAGTCTCTGCAGGAATACAGGTATCAACCACCTCGCCATGACGAAGAATTGTTGCCGAGTCACAGAGCGCACGGATCTCTTCAAGCTTGTGAGAGATATAGAGTATGGCCGTGCCCTCTGCTTTTAACTGGCGCAACGTGGTGAAAAGAATCTCAACCTCTTGCGGTGTTAAAACCGAGGTTGGCTCATCCATGATCAATAATTTAGGGTTTTGAAGTAGGCAGCGAATAATTTCAACGCGCTGCCTCTCACCGGCAGAAAGTGTACCCACTACACGATCTGGCTCAAGTGGAAGGCCATAGGCGTGAGAGACTTCCTTAATCTTATCTGTGAGCTCTTTTGGAGAAGGGGCATTATCCATGCCTAGGGAGATGTTTTCGGCTACTGATAGCGCATCAAAAAGCGAGAAGTGCTGAAAAACCATCGCCACGCCTGAAGAGCGTGCAGCATTAGGGGAGGCCGGAGCATAGTCTGACTGATTAAAGGTCATAGTGCCTTGATCAGGTTTCACTAGACCATAGATCATCTTTACTAGGGTGCTTTTACCAGCGCCATTTTCGCCAAGAAGCGCATGCACCTCACCCTTATCGATTTTAAATGAGATATTACTGTTCGCGACGACACCAGGATAAGCTTTGGTTATGCCATTGATATCTAGAAGCGTCTCTGTCATGGACAAACTTATCCTACTCTTATGCTCGTTTAACCAGTTCTGCACTCACAACCTGCTCAGAGTTTAGGACCACTCAAGCGCCTGGTTAAATCAATATTCTATTTATAATCAGAAGTTTATCTTCTGTTTTTACATCACTGCAAGCTATCGATTGATAGTAGCGAACCGGACAACTCACAACAGCAATATTTTCTCACTGTTTAGTTGCTAATATCTCACCGACTTTCGGCTAATGGTGGCGCAAAGGTTTGCACCATATCCCAAGGGAATCTAATCCAAGTATCCTGACTCACCTCGGTAATGAAGGTATCAACCAAGGGTTTACCAGATGGCTTAGCGTAAAGCGTTGCAAAGTGCGCTTTAGGAAGCATTTCGCGCACATAGCGCGCTGTGCGACCAGTATCTACAAGATCATCGATCAGCAACATGCCTTCGCCGTCACCTTTAACACCTTTAAGAACTTCGATTGAACCCTGTACTGAAGCTTCACCTGAATCTGAATTGCTGTAAGAGAGAACACAGATAGTATCGATAAGGCGTATATCCATCTCACGCGCCAATATAGCTGCTGGCACCAACCCACCACGGGTAATCGCAATAATCCCTTTCCATGGGCCTTGCTCTAGCAGGCGCCACGAGAGGGCACGAGCGTTACGGTGAAGTTCATCCCAAGATACTGGGAAATCTTTATTGTGGGGGGTCATAAAAAATCTCTATGCTATTGCACGGGCAGCAAGTGTTGCTGCTGCACGTTTATGTTCATACATAATCTGTTCGATATCCATACCGACCAGCTCACCCGATTTAACACGCCACTCACCATTTACCATGACCGACTCTGCACGGTGCGCGCCACAGAGAAGCAGGGCAGCCAGTGGGTCATGAGCGCCTGAGAATCGTGGCTCATCCAATTTAAAGGTAGCGATATCTGCAGCCATACCTTTAGCCAGGGTGCCGATATCATCACGACCTAATACTTTGGCGGAACCAGAAGTTCCCCAGCGATAGGCATCAAAGTGTGTGACCGCTGAGGAGCCGTAGCGAAGACGCTGAATGTACATCGCCTGACGAACCTCTTGAATCATATTCGAGCAGTCATTCGATGCCGACCCATCCACACCCAATCCAACTGGCGAACCCGCAACTTCTAACTCTTTAACGTGACATATACCTGATGCCAGCATCATATTCGAGCTTGGACAGTGGCATACACCGGTACCAGCTTGGCCTAGGCGCTTAATCTCCGCTTCATTGAAGTGTATGCCATGGGCAAGCCAAGTACGATTTGAGAGCCAGCCAACAGACTCTAAGTAATCTACTGTGCGCATTCCGAACATCTTTTCACAGAAGTTCTCTTCATCGATTGTCTCAGCAAGATGCGTATGGAGACGAACATCCAATTTCTCTGCCATGATTGCGGTATCACGCATCAACTCAGTGGTCACTGAAAATGGCGAGCAGGGGGCTAATGCGATTTGGCTCATCGAGAATCTAGAGCGATCATGATACTTGGCTACTAAGCGCTCGGAATCAGCAAGAATCGCCTGTTCAGTTTGTACAACTGAGTTTGGCGGTAATCCACCCTGGTATTTACCCAGGCTCATCGAACCGCGAGTTAACGCAAGACGAACACCCATTTCAGAGCCAATCTCAACTTGATGGTCGATCGCATCGGTTAGATTAGCTGGAAAGAGGTAGTGGTGGTCAGACGCTGTTGTGCAGCCCGATAGAAGGAGTTCGGCTAATGCTAAACGAGTAGCTGCACGATGCACTTCAGGATCAAGGTTTGCCCACACAGGATAGAGCGTCTGCAGCCAAGGAAATAGCTCCTTATTGAGTGCGGCTGGTAGGGCTCGAGTCAGTGTCTGGTAGAAGTGGTGGTGAGTATTAATCAAACCTGGAATAACCACCTGATCCGTTAGATAAACCTTCTCTTCATATGGCGTTACAGGCTCAGAATTCAGAGGGACTATTTCAACTATCACAGGTCCACTTACCACAAGACCGCCACGCGCGTCTTCATCAGTTCCTGTGAAGATAGCTAGCGGATTAGCAAGCCAAGTTGTGCGCTTAGTAGACATTAATCAGAATTTACCTTTACAACAAAACTACTCTCTATAAGATCGAATCATGAGAGTAACTTAAGGGAATGGCCTAAATAGGCGTTCAATTGAACAGAAATATCGCCCTTAAAACAACCAAAACTAGACCAAAGAGTCAGCAATTTTATCTATAAAACTTGACCATATAGTTAGGTTTTAAGACACTCACACTATTATTTACTGGATCCATGGGCGTTACAGATGATTCGATACTGGCACAACGGTGAAATTCAACTAACCGATATACCGAGTGCAGATACAACACTCCTTGAGTATCTTCGCGATGTAAAACGCCTAAAAGGAACGAAAGAGGGTTGTGCCGCAGGTGACTGTGGTGCCTGTACGGTTGTTTTAATCTCGAGCCAAAAAGATGGAAAACTTGTCTACGAGGCAGTTAATAGCTGTCTACTTCCTGTTGCAGAGCTCAACGGTAAAGGATTAGTGACCATTGAAGATCTTGCAACAAAGGAGTCACTCCATCCACTGCAAGAGGCATTCATCTCACAACACGCTTCTCAGTGCGGATTCTGTACACCAGGTTTTGTAATGTCCGCTTTTGCGTTGAAACACCATAACGCTGAACCAACGCATCACGAAATCGACTTAGCGCTTGGGGGCAACCTATGTCGCTGTACCGGCTATGGCCCGATCGTAAAAGCGGTAGAACAGAGTGAGTGCAAGGGTGATCAGTACGATCAGCAAGCTGCAGAGATTGCTAAAGCACTGAATGAGATTGCGCAATCCGAAGCTACAGCCCCAAGTTTTCTTCAGCCACGCAACCTCGAATCGCTCTTTGGGTATTGGCGTAACCATCCCAATGCACGAATTATCGCTGGTGGCACAGATCTTATGCTTGAAGTCACACAGCAACTCAAAACCCTACCTGTATTGATTTCAACACTGCGAGTTGAGGAGTTACAGACACTCTCATTAGACTCTGAGGTGCTAACGATTGGCGCAGGTGTTTCGCTGACAAGGCTTTATGATTTTGCGAAAGAAGCTGAATTGCATGCACTTGTCTATCTTTTAGAGCGCTTTGCTGCATACCAGATACGCAACAGGGCTACTGTTGGCGGCTCTATCGCCAACGCATCACCCATTGGTGATTTGGCTCCAATTCTTTTAGCCTTCAATGCCGAGGTTGATATAGTTTCGGCCAAAGAGAGACGCTCTCTGCCGCTTGAGCAATTCTTCAAGGGCTATCGTGCTACAGATCTTCAAGCGAATGAGATTATTCAAGGGTTTAAAGTACCGCTCAATAGGTTCAAGCGAATCTTTTTCGAAAAGGTCTCCAAGCGCATGGATGACGACATTTCAGCCGTCGCCATTGCCATGGCAGTAACAATTAATAATCGAGCTATAGAGAGCCTATCCGTAGGCTTAGGCGGTGTAGCAGCGACCCCATATAAGCTGACTACGACCACTCAACAGTTGTGTGGAAAGGATGTAGATGCTCTTTCTGCTAAACAGATTGAAGAGTTGCTGAGCAAAGAGATCTCTCCGATGAGTGACCTTCGTGCAACAGCAGCCTACCGTTTAACAACAGCTGCGAATCTAATACACGCGATGCTGTGCAATGCAGCGGAGGAGGTGTGATGAGCTCTTCAATTGGTAAATCGATTGCACACGAAAGTGCTCTACAGCATGTTACAGGGCGCGCCCAGTATATCGACGACCTGCCAGCGCCTGATGGTACTTTGCATGCGGCCCTGGTTTTAAGCACGATCGCTCATGGATCCATTGAGTCGATCAACACCGATGCAGTTCGCGATAGCGCGGGTGTGGTTGAGCTTCTGCGACTATCTGATATTCCCGGCATCACCGATGTTGGCCCAATATTTAAGGGCGATCCAATTCTCACTGAATCGGATATTCAATTTTATGGCCAGCCTATCTTGGTCGTACTTGCAAAAACGGAACGCGCAGCTCGTGCCGCCACTTTAAAAGCATCCATAACCTATGAATCAAAAGAGCCTGTACTGACTATTACCGAAGCCAAGGCACAGCAGTTGCGTGTACGACCACCCCATCGAATGACGAAAGGGGATGCACATTCAGCTTTAGCAAGTGCCCCGATGAAATTAAAAAACACTTTAGTCGTTGGTGGACAGGAGCATCTCTACCTTGAGGGGCAGGTAGCGTTAGCGACACCTACCGAGGATGGCGGAGTTATCGTACAGAGCTCAACACAACACCCGACAGAGGTACAAACACTCATCGCTGAAGTGCTGGATATTCCATTCCATCAGGTTGTTGTTGAAGTGCGGCGTATGGGTGGTGCATTTGGCGGTAAAGAGTCTCAAGCAGCCGCATGGGCCTGCCTAGCCGCCATGGCAGCTGTTAAAACAGGACGTCCGGTAAAACTTCGCCTGCCGCGTAGCATTGATATGCAAGTGACGGGTAAACGCCATCCATTTGAGAACAGTTACGAAGTAGCTTTTGATAACCAGGGTAAGTTATTAGCTGCTGATATTGAGGTACATGGTGACTGTGGTTGCTCACCCGATTTGAGTGATGCCATTGTTGATAGAGCGATGTTTCATGCTGACAATGCCTACCATTTCCCTGCAATGACCATCTTGGGTGAACGCTGGAAAACACATAAGGTTTCAAACACCGCTTTCCGTGGTTTTGGTGGCCCACAGGGGGTAATCACTGCCGAGGCACTAATCGATGATGTAGCTAGAGCGGTCAATCGAGATCCGCTAGATGTACGCATGGATAACCTCTATTTAGATGAGAAGACCGTCTATGGCCAGCCTGTGAAAGGTGAGTTGTTACGCCGACTCGTCGCTAAGCTTCGTATATCTAGTGACTATGATAATCGCCGTAAAGCGATAGCTGAATACAACTCTAAAGCACCTCGTTTCCTCAAAGGGCTTGCGTTAACACCCGTTAAATTCGGTATCTCATTCACCGCCACACACCTCAACCAAGCGGGTGTTTTGGTTCACATCTACACTGACGGCTCAATTCTAGTAAGCCAAGCTGGTACCGAGATGGGACAGGGCTTATACACGAAAGTTGCTCAGATAGTAGCTGCTGTACTGGGGGTCTCACTTGAGCGGGTTAAGATGTCGAGCACACGCACAGATAAGGTTCCAAACACCTCACCAACGGCTGCCAGTAGCGGTACCGATCTAAATGGAATGGCTGCAAAAAATGCGGCAATCGAATTACGCCAGCGTCTTATCGACCACCTGGTCGTAAAAGAGGGTGTTGAGGCTGAATCTCTGGTGTTTGCTGAGGACAAGGTGAGCTGGCCAGAGGGAGAGATCTCTTTTGCCGCGCTCATTAAGGCAGCGTACATGGAGCGTATTCAGCTCTCGGCTACTGGTTTCTATAAAACGCCAAAGATCTGGTACGACCATAAGACAGCATCAGGGAATCCATTTCTCTACTTCGCCTATGGTGCTGCTTGTTCTGAGGTGACTATAGACCAGTTGACTGGGGTGTCGACAATTGAACGTGTCGATATTATTCACGATACCGGTGCATCGCTTAACCCAGCTATAGATATCGGACAGATCGAGGGAGCTTTTGTGCAGGGTGCTGGCTGGCTTACATCTGAAGAGTTGAAGTGGGATGCACAGGGTCGCTTAGTAACTCAGGGGGCCTCGACTTATAAAATTCCGGCAATCAGCGATAGACCCAAGCAGATCAACATTGAGCTGATGAATGAGCCCAATTCAGAGGCGACTGTATTCCATTCGAAAGCGGTGGGTGAACCACCATTTATGTTGGGAATATCGGTCTGGTGTGCAATTCGCGATGCAATTTCTAGTGTAAGCGGTTATCGTACCTCTCCGAGCTTGCCTGCACCGGCAACGCCTGAAGCGATACTTAACACGATTTACGCCACAAGGATTTAAACAATGAGTGATGTCTGGAGCGCACGCCTTGCGAAACTTTTACAAGCGGGTAAACCGGTTGTATTGGTGACTCAGATAGGTGAGCGAGGCTCAAGTCCGCGTTCATCTGGCGCTAAAATGTTAGTCACGGAGACGGAGACTTTTGACTCACTAGGCGGCGGTAATCTAGAACACCAAGCTATTGAACATGCCCGCGAGCTACTTGTAACGCGCAGCGCGGGTTTACATGAACTTGAATACACCTTAGCAGGCAACCTTGGTCAGTGTTGTGGTGGTGAAGTTCGAGTTCTCTTTGAAGTGTTTAATGCTGCGCATAAGCCTCTCTATCTATTTGGCGCGGGCCATATTGCAAAAGCGTTAGTTCCCCTTATTTCGCAACTCTCGTTCGCTGTGCACTGGATTGATGACCGTGATGAACTCTTCCCAAGCCAGTTACCAGATAATGTAAATCGTATAGAACGAGACCCTGTGGATGTTGCGTCATCACTACCCAGTGATGCTTGGGTGCTTATCATGACCCACAATCACAATTTAGACATGGAACTACTTTTAGCAGCATTTGCCAACACAAAGCCCGAATATCTCGGCATGATTGGTTCAGATACTAAGGTGCTTAAGTTTAAACAGCGGATGCAGCAGCGCGGTATTGATGAGGCTTTGATCAATAGTGTTCATGCGCCTATTGGACTTTCGGGTCTGCATACCAAGTTACCGATTGAAATCGCTATTTCAGTAACCGCCGATCTCATGCAACGACTACAGCAGGATAAGTAAGCTTGAGCCGAAACCGTATACTTCGCGCCCAGATACTCTCCTGTACAGCTAAGCCGCAGGGAGAGAGTGGTTGGTTCTATCTTTCAGATGGAGTGATTGTCATCAGCGATGGCATTATCAGTCAGGTTGGTAGCTTTACTGATTTAAAGGCTACTATTCCAGCAGATATTCCGGTTGAACACTTTCCGGACCAACTGATCATCCCAGGAATGATTGACCTTCATGTTCATTATCCCCAACTTGAGATGATCGGAGCCCATGGCGAGCAACTCCTAGACTGGCTAAACCGATACACCTTTCCAACTGAGCTCAAGTATCGCGATAAAACCTATGCCAGCGAGAAGGCTGAGTGGTTTTTAGAGCAGTTGTTAAAGCAGGGGACAACCACAGCACTTGTTTTTGCAACATCGAGCAGTGAATCAGTTGATGCCTTCTACGAAGCGGCGTATGCGCGTAATTTGCGTATGGTAACCGGCAAGGTGTTGATGGACCGTAACGCCCCAGACCAGATTCTCGACGATGCACAGGGCAGTTATGATGCATCCCAGGCATTAATCGAGCGCTGGCAAGGCAAAGGTCGCTTAGGTTATGCAATAACTCCGCGTTTTGCCCCAACATCAACAGAGCAGCAACTAGAGCTTGCGGGCGACCTTCTTAAAAAGTATCCCAGTACCTATCTTCACACCCATTTGGCTGAGAACCGTGCCGAGTGTGAATGGGTTAGTGAGCTATTCCCAGCGCAACGTAGCTACCTTGATGTCTATGACCATTTTGGTCTTGTTACGGATCGCAGCGTTTTTGCGCATGGTATTCATCTCGATAAGCAGGATCTTGAACGTATGCACCAGTGTGATGCGACGATCTGCCACTGCCCATCTTCAAACCTATTTTTGGGTTCTGGCCTGTTTCCGCTTAAAGCGATACGTGAGACTGGAGTACGAGTTACTCTGGGCACAGACGTTGGCGCTGGCACTTCTCTGTCGCAATTCACCACCCAATCGGATGCTTACAAGGTTCAGCAACTACAGGGTGCATCGTTAGGCGCTATGGATGCGCTCTATCTTGCTACATTGGCCGGCGCAGAGGCACTGCATTATCAGGATAAGATCGGTTCGATTGAAGTGGGTAAAGAGGCAGATATATTGCGTATAAACCTGAATGCAACGGCCATTCTAAGTGAGCGTACTAAACAGTCAGAGTCGATTGAAGATACGCTGTTTTCGTTGATGATCTTGGGTGATGACCGTGCTGTAGCGGAAACTTACATCTTAGGTGAGCCGACACGAAAGTCCGCGATCACTGAGTAAGCGATACAATCACAACCAAGCGTTGGCCACGCCCTTTACCTTGAAGTTTCAACTCAAGAACACCCTGAAGCTGCTCAACCATTGTCCCCACAATAGCCAAACCTAGACCGCTACCGGGTTTCGAACGCTGCGAACCACGAACAAAACGCTGTTGTAAGGTTTTAAGATCCGACTCTGAGAGGTCAGGGGCTAAGTTAGCAACACTGAACTGACCATTCTCTTCTAGGTTCACAATTACCGGACTCTCATCAGGCGCATATTTTAGGGCGTTCTCAATTAGGTTTGAGAGCACGACAGCAATTGCATCAGGGTCGATTGACAGTTTAGCTCCAGCTCCGATCAGTTCGACACGATGACCCTCTGGATTTAATTCGCGGGCAACCATGGTGGCGATCATACGAATATCGGTGGGCTCTCCGGTGTAGAGCGATACGGACTCAGCGCGAGCCAACTGCAGTAACTTATCGATTAGACGTGTTAAGCGGCTAAGACTCTGCTCTACAGTGTGCAGACGTTCTGCTTGATCAGAATCGCCTAACTCATGGCGCAGACGCTGAATCTGCACAGAGGCAACTGCAAGCGGGGTACGCAGCTCATGTGCACTATTGGCGGCAAACTCACGCTCTGCGGCTAACGCACCTCTGAGGCGCTCTAGCAGGGCGTTGGTGGCCTCTTGCACTTCGATGAAGTCATCCGGAAGATCGCGCTGCTCAATTGATACTAGGTTATTGCCATGGCGTTGAGCCACGGCGCGCGAGAAACTTTGTATCGGATTGAGACGCTTGCGAACGGCAAGGTAGACCAGCAAAACGCTCAGTGGCAGTGCAATTACAAAGACCATTAAAAAGAGCAGGGCAGTATCAAACAGTACGCCGTAGCGGTGCTCTGTGGTCTCTGCAACCTGGATAAAGTATCGACCATCCATCGTTGTGGCTGTGTAGATTGAGTAGTTGGCTACATGTGTAAAGCCCAAGGACATATCCTCAAGCATGGGTGCAGCGGGTGCATTATTTGAGCGAACCAACACACGACCCTGTCTATCTCGAAGTTGATACATCAGATATTCAGGCTGGTCCCCCAATATGCGAGGTCCAATACCTAGGGTTAGAGAGTTTAGAAGACTAAGCTCGGGGCGTAGATCAAGTAGGCCAAATTGGTTTAGGCGATAGTCACTGATGGCCAGAGGTAAGATACGCTGCGCAGTCTCTTTTAAACCCTGATCGTAAGATGAGTTGAGCTCTTTGATCAGAACCCATAGCGCAAGACCGGTAGCCAAAACCCAAACCATCACGAGGCTGATGGCAATTTGAACACCTAGCTGTGCAGCAAGCGTTTTCGGTTGTAGACGCACTATTTATTCGGCCTCTAGGCGATAACCTAGGCCACGCGCTGTTTTGATAAGATCTTTACCCATCTTTTTGCGAAGACGGCTTATATAAACCTCAACGGTGTTGCTCTCAACCTCATGCCCAAAGGCGTAAAGGCGATCTTCAATCTGCTCTTTACTCACCACATGGCCAGGGCGCTTAATCAGCGTCTCCAAAATACTCCACTCACGAGCGGTTAGGTCAATCAATTCACCATCGATCTCAAGAGAGCGCTTCTGCAGATCAGCGGTAACGCGACCATAGGTTACTGCGTTAGTTGCCAACCCTGCACCTCGACGTGTGACCGCCTGAATTCGGGCGCTCACCTCATCAAGGTCATAGGGTTTAATCACATAATCATCAGCGCCAGCATCAAGCCCCGCTATACGATCAGATATCTGGTCTCGAGCCGTTAAAACAATAACTGGTGTAACCAAACCCACCTGACGACGCTTTTTAAGCCAAGGAATAGCATCACCATCGACAAGCTGCAGATCGAGCAGGACAATATCATATTCAGTTGTGCGGATAGCGAGCTCAGCCTGGCGCAGTTGATCAAAGGCATCAACAGCCATACCCTGCAGCTCTAGGTGCTCGGAAAGGGCATTCGCCAAACCAGTTTCATCTTCTACCAGTAGAATTCGCATACTTACCTCTAAAAAGAGACTCTAAAAAGAACTTATGAAAAGAACCCGTGTTCTGTATGCCTATTTCGCCAGCACTCGATTAAACCAACCTGAATTAGGGTTTAATTCCAGCCAGAACGATGTGGGTTAGTGTGTCGATCGCTCGTTGGAACTGATCCTGCGAAATTTTGCGTACGCCCAAGGCTGCTTTAACCTGATACTCATAATCAGCGTAGTGCTGCGTTGCAGCCCAGATGATAAATAGTAAGTGCTCTGGACTTACTGACGCATTAATTTTTCCTGCTGTTTGCCAGGTTTTGAATATCTCGCTGCGTCCTATAAACCACTCATGGTAGCGCTTACCAAACTGCGCTTTCATATGTGGAGCACCATTTAAAATCTCCGCTGCAAAGATGCGGGAAGCTTCCGGGTTCTCTTTAGAAAACAGTACTTTACGCTCGATATATTCAGCTATAAATAAGCTTGGATCATCGTCCGCGTTAAGCTCATCTAGCGAGCCATCCCACAACGACATGATGTTAGCGAGCACCTCTTGATAGAGCGCCTCTTTGTTACCGAAGTAGTAGTGGACATTGGGTTTTGGCAGTTCAGCTCGATCAGCAATCGACTGAACGGTGGTGCCACGAAAGCCTTTTGCTGCAAACTCTTGGATGGCTGCCTGAATGATCAGATCACGGTTTCTAGCGCGAATAGCGCCGCCCTGTGGTTCCTGTTTCATTAAATCTTTCCCTGAAAGCATAAACGGGGTGAATTGAGTTGAGTACAGCACTCATCTCATACGATAATGACTACTCTAACTTTATTGGGCATTTGGTCAAGTTTTTAACTCACTCAATTTCCATGCCGAGATCAAATCTGTAGCGATATATACAAGGACAGGCTGTGTTTAAGCTTTTTGAACGTTTCACCAATCCCTACCCAGAAACTAAAGAGCTTCAGCCGCCTAACTCGCTGCTAGCTTTTTGTCTCTATTACAGTCGTGGTTTTAAAGTACCTCTGGCGCTACTCTCACTTGCGACTGCGACCATAGCCATTCTTGAGGCTCTGCTATTCTCCTTCATGGGAGATCTTGTCGATTGGATCTCTATCTACAAGCCTGATCAGCTTTTCGCGGAGAAGGGGGATTCTCTCTGGCTAATGGCTGCCATACTGTTAATTGTCTTTCCTGCGCTTTCGCTATTTCATTCACTGATCATGCATCAGACACTGCTAGGCAACTACCCGATGTCGATTCGCTGGCTAGCGCATCGCTACCTACTTAAACAGAGCCTAAGCTTCTATCAAAATGACTTTGCTGGTCGTATTGCAACAAAAGTGATGCAGACCTCTCTGGCGGTTCGAGAAACCGTGATGAAGCTTCTGGATGTGATGGTCTATGTGGCTGTCTATTTCATCTCTATGTTGGTGCTGGTTGCACAATCTGACTGGCGATTGATGCTGCCGCTTCTGATTTGGCTTGTGGCTTATATCGGCATTCAGCTCTTTTTCGTACCTAAGTTTAAGAAGATTGCGACTGAGCAGGCGGATGGACGATCTGTAATGACCGGTCGTATCGTCGATAGCTACACCAACATCAGCACCGTTAAGCTCTTTGCTCATACTGATCGCGAATCTGATTATGCCCGTGAGAGCATGAATATCTTCCTTGATACCGTCTATCGACAGATGCGCATGGGTACCGGATTTGATACCTCAGTTAACACGATCAACTATTTGCTGACGCTCTCCACAGCGGCTGTCTCAATTTACCTCTGGTCTGAAAGCGCTGTAACCGTTGGGGCAATAGCAATTGCAGTGAGTCTTTCGCTTCGTCTTGCAGGTATTTCTCACTGGATTATGTGGGAGATCAGCGCACTGTTTGAAAACATCGGTACTGTCGTTGATGGAATGCGCACACTCTCCAAACCGATTGGCATCACTGATAGTGATGATGCTAAGGATATTGAAGTACCTGCAGGTGCCATCCACTTTGACCGGGTCTCTTTTGCTTATGACGCGAACAACCCAGTATTCAAGTCTCTAAACCTGCAAATTAAACCTGGCGAGAAAGTAGGTATCGTTGGTAGGTCGGGTGCTGGTAAATCAACGCTTGTTAACCTTCTGCTTCGCTTCTATGAGCTGCAGCAAGGTAAAGTGAGCATTGATGACTGCGATATATCAAAAGTCACTCAGGATTCTTTGAGGGCACAGATAGGGATGGTGACACAGGATACCTCGCTGCTGCACCGCTCAATTCGAGAAAACATCCTTTATGGCCGCCCTGATGCCACAGAAGCCGAGCTTCTTGCTGCGCTAAAACAGGCACAGGCAGATAGCTTTATTGAACAACTTACAGACCCAGATGGTAATCGCGGTTTAGATGCCCAAGTTGGCGAGCGCGGCGTTAAGCTTTCTGGTGGCCAGCGTCAGCGTATCGCGATTGCTCGTGTGCTTCTTAAAGATGCGCCAATACTGGTGCTAGACGAAGCGACATCGGCCCTAGATTCTGAAGTAGAAGCTGCTATTCAACAGAGCCTCTATCAGTTAATGGAAGGTAAAACCGTAATCGCTATCGCCCACCGCCTATCTACCATCGCAGCCATGGATCGCCTGATCGTAATCGATCAAGGTGAGATAGTAGAAGAGGGCAGTCACAAAGAACTTCTCGCTTCAGGTGGAATCTATGCGCAGCTGTGGGCGCATCAGACGGGTGGGTTTTTAGGGTTGGAATAACAACCGAGAATCGATTTTATAGAATTATTGCTTTAGAGCTTTAGAGCTTTAGAGCTTTAGAGCGAATATCCCGCTCACGCAGGACATTGTCACTTTTCGCTTGCCCGAAAAGTAACCAAAAGGGGCACCCCCGCTACTTCGGCCTTCGGCACGTTGCGCGCGCAGTGCTTTTCCTGAAGCCAATTCCATACTTCACAGAGTCGACATCCTGTCTCCGCTGCTCATCGCTGACGTCCTGTCAGCGCTGGAATTACCTTTTAACCGGAAAAGCACTCCGTGCTCACTCTCATCCGAAGGGGGAGGTTGGCACTCTGTAGATTTATCGTTACGAGTGTCGATTTCGAATTACGCTGCAGATGTCCACGTCCGACTGAGAGCGAGCACGGTGCTATTTTTCGGTTAAGAGTTCAGCAGGCTGAGGCCATGGACGGCCGAAGAGCACAACGGAGGCAGGAAGCCGACTTTGTGCGGTCCTGATGGGCTTCAGAAAAATAGTATCGAGCGCAGTGTGCCGCAGGCCGAAGGAGCGTGGTCAGTTTTTGGGTACTTTTTGCTGACCAAAAAGTACCAATGGCCAGCCTTTGGCTGGGTATTTGCTTTTGATCTTAAATTTTTAAAAGAGCAATCACTCTACACAAGAACGCATTTCACGCTCTTTGGCACTTAGATCACGTTCGTATGCACGTAGAATAACGCGAGCGATTAGGGTTCCGATAACGTAGGCCGCAAACACCGTTAGGATATCGCTGTTAGCAAAGCTTAGTGCTGTGATCATTGGACCTGGGCAGTAACCTGCTAAGCCCCAACCAATACCGAACAACACACCGCCAACAATTAAACGACTGTCGATCTGGCTCTTAATAGGTACACGGAAGAATTCGGCAAGCATCGGTGCCTTGCGCTTGAGAATAAGCGGGGTCGCGATAAGGTTAACAACTAAGCCGCCACCCATCACGAAAGCCAAAGAGGGATCCCAGGTGCCCGTAAAATCAAGGAAGTTGATCACTTTCGCAGGATCGATCATCTGCGCAACAGCAAGACCAAGGCCAAAAAGAGTGCCCGCAACTAACGATGCGATCAGAGATTTAGACTGCGTGTTCATTCAGCACCTCCGATAAGGTGACGTACCACGTAAACAGTCGCGATGGCGCTTGCCATGAATGTAAGGGTAGCAACCAACGAGCGTGGGCTTCGGCGTGCTAGACCACAGATTCCATGACCACTGGTACAACCTGTTCCTATCGTGGTTCCTATACCCACAAGCAAACCCGCAACGATTAGGTAGCCTTTAGATACCTGAGCTTTAATTCCTTCTACGCTAGGTTCTAGACCTAGCATCTGGTAGATGAAGCCACCCAAGATAAGACCAAGAATAAAAACGATTCGCCATGACATATCACCGCGCTCAGGCAGTATTACACCGCCTGCGATTCCCGATATACCGGCAACACGGCCTTTAACTAAAAGAAGAAATGCGGCTGATAGGCCAATAAGTGCACCACCAATGGCTGCACTGACGGGTGTAAAGTTGATAATTTCCATGGTCGCTCTTTGTTTAAATTTTAATGCGGCCGGTATAGTAGCAACCCATTAAATTTGATCAATATCGTTTTTGAATATTTCCCAAACTATTTAGCACTCTATTTAGCACTCTATTTAGCACTCTATTTTAAAAAGCGTGCTTCCAGTTTCTCTAGGGTTGAATAGCCTAAGGCGAGGGGAGTTAGTTGCGTGCCATCATTAAGTAATAGTGCTGGGAAACCACTAACCCCAAGATTACGCGACGCATTAAGGTGCTCAGACAGCTTTACGTCAATCTCATCGCTGGTCATTAAACGTTTAAATGCTTCACCATCCAAATCGATCGAAGTGGCACACTCAACCAGTACATTTATATCTGATGGGTTCTTGGCATTTAGGTAGTATGCGTGCTGAATCGCGGCGATCATCTTAGCGGTGCTATCCGGCTCCAGTTGAGCTGCTGCTATTACTGCGCGGCAGGCGGGGTAGGTAGAGCGCCTTGGACTATTCAGGCTCCAAAACTGATGATTAAACTCAGTACCGGTGCTCTCTTCGATATGATGCCAAATGCTTTGCAATTTGCTTCGCATCGAGAGATCCATAGGCTTGTCGCTATCTGGGGCTAGTCCTCCCATCACATATTGAATGGGTAGTTCAGGATGGCGCTCTAGGAAACTGGCCAGGGGCTTGGCAAATGCCCAACACCAAGAGCACATGGGATCCATTACATAGATGAGGTTTAGCAATTTGAGACCTTTCATTAAATACCGTGTCTGGCCTTCAGCCTGACACGACTTTTTCGGTGGTATTCCAGAGAGCGGAGCGAAATTAGCAAGTGGGGTCAGGCTGAAAGCCAGACCCCGTAATACAAATTATTTAATCTTCACTGCAACACGGCCACGAATCTTGCCTGCAAGCAGGTCGTGTGCGGCTGGAATTGCCTGCTCAAACGGAATGACTTCTGTGATTTGTGCAAGTGACTCTTCATTAAAGATTTCAGCCAGAGCTGCCCACGCCTGTTCACGCATTGCAACAGGCTGCATCACGCTATCAACACCGTAAAGAGTAACGCCACGAAGAATGAATGGAGCCACGGTTGATGGGAAATCCATTCCCTGTGCAAGACCACACGCAGCAACAGCGCCACCCCATTTAATCTGGGCACAGACGTTGGCTAGAGTGTGACTACCTACACTGTCGATTGCAGCAGCCCAACGTTCTGCTTGAAGAGGGCGACCGGGCTCCGATAGCTCTGCACGATCAATTACATCAGTCGCACCTATCGCTTTAAGGTGCTCCGCCTCATCCATGCGCCCAGTTGATGCCCAGGCTTCATAGCCAAGTCTTTGCAAAATGCGAAGCGCAAAGCTTCCCACACCGCCATTAGCTCCAGTTACTAGAACTGGGCCTGACTCTGGAGTAACTCCAGCACGTTGTATAGCTTGAACACAGAGCATGGCTGTATAGCCTGCCGTTCCAATTGCCATCGCATCTTGAGAACTTAGAGAGGCAGGACGTTTTATTAACCAATCACCTTTAACACAAGCACGCTCTGCAAGGCCGCCCCAATGTGTTTCACCAACGCCCCAACCATTGAGAATCACATCATCGCCAGGCGCGAAATTAGGATGTTGGCTCTCAATTACTTTCCCTGAAAAGTCGATACCTGCAACCATCGGGAAACGGCGAACTACAGGTGATTTACCCGTGATAGCTAAGCCATCTTTGTAATTTAGTGTGGAGTATTCCACTTCGACGAGAACATCACCCTCAGGAAGCTGCGCCTCATCAACCTCTGTCAGTTGGCACTGATAACCGGAATCATCTTTATTGATCAAAATTGCCTTAAACATACCTAACCTCCGACTCAATTATGATCGTTAGACTAGGCAGTTTAGGGGTAGGGGTCAATGCAGCAGAGTAAGCAAATTAATATTTAGATTGCACGATGTAGTTTATGTTCTGCCGTAGAAAGCTGCGGCTCTAATTTACGCCCTAGCGCCTCTATAGCAGACATTAACGCCTCCTCAAGCACTGGATGGTATACAGGCATCTTCTGCAGATCGGCTACCGTGCTATTTTGTTCAATAGCCCAAGCTAGCAGATGCGCCATGTGTTCAGCCTCTGTTGAGACCAGTTCAGCCCCACGAAGCTTACCAGTTCGCGCATCAGCATGAAGCACTATTCCTCCAGTACTCTGCTTTTTAACCTTTGCACGGCCGTTAACTATGGGTTGTGATACAGAGACGACCGAGTCATCCATTGTTAAATCACCAACACGAGCGATGTTTGGCTCGGTAAAGACAATACCCAGCGGGGTTTTGCGCTTGAATGCTTTCTGTTCAAGCACATCTACGGAGGCATTATAGCCAGCGATAAGTCCTTCATCTGCAGCCTCATGCATCACAGCGCGATCCCCCGTCACATCGCCAGAGAGATAGATATTGGTATCAGCTATCTGCATAGATTCAGGATCAAAATTGGCATAACCATTGGTCAATTCCACACCTGCATTCTCAATATCCATACTACCGATATTGCTACGGCGACCAAGAGAGAGGAGAACCGCGTCAAAACGCTGCACACCTTGGCTATTTTTAACGCTTACGCTGCCATCTTGCGCCTGTTCAAGCTCGACTGATTCCCCTAGATGAATAGGGAAGAGGTTGTTGAAGTATTCAATAGCGCTCGCTTTAAGGCTCTCATCTTGAAGAGAGGCCAAGGTGTTCGCTTGATCAAAACCTACGACTAGCACGCCAAGCTGGCTCATCGCCTGACCAATTTCAAGCCCGATCGCACCCAAACCTACTACTGCAAGTGATTTAGGTAGGCTATTGATCTCAAATAGGTTGTCAGTTGTGTATATACCTTTAATCTCACTCCAGGAAGCCGGCACAATCGGCGTTGAACCAGTAGCGATAATCGCTTTTTTAAAGCTCACTTCTAGGTCATTCACCTTCAAGCTATTGGTAGATGTGAACTTAGCGAAGCCGCGAACAAAATGATCTTCATCCATTCGGTCTGTGGTTTTACTGGTAACACCAGAAACGAATTGGTCACGCATTGACCTTAAGTGCGTCATCACTTGAACAGGATCTATCGAGAGGCCGTCTGCTCCGTTAATACCCTGCGCTGCAAAATGAGCTCGCTCGGCATATAGATCTGCAGTTTTAAGAAGTAACTTAGAGGGCATACAACCAACACGAGCGCAGGTCGTACCCACAGGCCCGCCTTGAATTAAAACCCATGTTTTACCACTACGCTTAACCTCTGAAAGCGCATACAAGCCGGCAGTACCAGACCCAATAATCGCCACATCAACTTCTAACTTCTGCACGAGCAACCTCTAAGAAATAACAGTAAACATTCAATAAAAGCATTGTAGACAAAGGATTAGGTAAAAGAGATGACGGTAATCAATTTATGTTTTTAAAGCCTACTCGGAAAGTTGGCACGCACCTTGCTTAACGAAGGTATGACCAGTTGAGTTATAACTAATTTGAGCTACGCGCTCAGCGTGAACAAAAGGGTAGAGAAGTATGAATTCACTAAACCAACAATTCGTGAACCAACCGCTAAACGAAGTAATGATCGAGCAGATCAAAGCCAACAAATTTGAGCTCTGTTCGGTTGAACTTAAAGCTTTGTCTATCGAAACTGAGAAACCAACGGCTCTCATCCATTGCGCCTTAGCAACCGAACAAGGGCTGGTTTTTGTGATGGAGATGACCTACCGATTTGATTACGGACAGAAGATGCACGTCTGGATCGATCTTAAAAGCGCTCCTAAGATCGTCAATTCACAGATTATTGATAGCTATGGATTCAAGCTACCAACGCATCAGTTTAAACGTCTGGCTTGGGATGTGATGCTGCACCTTGATATGGAAGAGGTTGAAGCAGAGTTAGCAACTCTACTTCAACGTCGCCACTAATTAAGATTTTGATTTATAGATATCAGTCATCGGTCTAGCGTGCTGATTACTCACATAGATCAGCGCATTTTTCCGTGACAACTGATGTGGGGTTGAGACACCACAACTGTGAGCGATGGTTTCAACCTCTTTACGCATCTCGTTAGCATAAGCAGCCACGCGAACCGCCTTATTATGCGGGTCCAGACCCTCTTGCAGCTTCTTGTTGTGGGTCGTAATACCTGTAGGGCAGGTGTTTTGATGGCACTGAAGCGCCTGAATACAACCCAGCGAAAACATGAAACCACGGGCAGTAGTAACGGCATCGGCACCGGCACAGAGCGCCCAAGCAACATCGACTGGCGTGATCAACTTACCGGAACATACCAATTTTATACGATCACGTAAGTTCAGTTCCGTTAGCAGGTTATCAACAAACGGGAGCGATTCCGGCAGGTTCATACCAGCAGCATCTATCAAAGACATAGGGGCTGCCCCTGTACCACCATTACCACCATCAAGCGTAATAAAATCCGGCGCATAATCTGCCAGTACTTGAAGATAGGCACGCTCTGCAGTTTGGGCATCTTGATGCTGGCTTCTTTCCGCCTCTGCTTTTGAAACAAGGGTTTGGAATAGGGCGCGGAACTCCTCCATGTTACCCACACAAATCTTTATACCTACGGGCTTCTTAACTATTGAGCGGATGTGATGAATAAATTGGAATAGATCTTCAGCATTAAGAACCTCAGCATGTCCTGGAGGAGAGATAGAGGCTTGGCCTACAGGAATGCCACGCTGCTGGGCGATCTCCGTAGTCACTTTATCAGCAGGAAGGATGCCGCCTTTACCAGGCTTGGCCCCTTGCGATAACTTAATCTCAAACATCTTAACGCAGCTATTATCGGCCATGGCGCGAAGCTTCTCTTCGCTAAGCGTGCCATCTTCATTACGCACACCATACTTGGCTGTACCTATCTGGAAGACCACATCTGCACCGCCCTGGAGATGTTCACGTGAAGCACCGCCTTCACCTGTGTTGATCCAAATCCCAGCCTCTTTTGCACCTGCTACCAGTGCGCGTATTGCAGGTTTAGAAATCGCGCCGTAGCTCATACCTGAAATATGGAAGAACTTGTCTGTAATGTAGGGATTCTCAGTATATGGGCCGAACACCAGTGACTCATTAGTATCTTCACCACTGTAAGGGAAAACCGAGTTAGCAAAGAGAACATCACCTTCACGCTGCGCGCGAGTTGAACCGAACGCCTGCATAGTCGACTCTTGTTTGGCAGCGCGGTAGACCCAAGAGCGATCCGCACGGTTAAACGGCATCTCTTCACGATCTTGAGCAAAGAAATACTGCCTAAAGAAAACACCCAGATCTTCAAGAAAATAGCGAAAGCGCCCAATGACAGGGTAGTTACGACGGATAGTATGGTCGACTTGATGGCGATCTATGAGATAGAGAAATACCAACCCTGCAACAACAATTAGCAGAATCAGACTTGGAAGGAAGTTAAACAGAATAGTAAAGAGACCGCTAAAGATATCCATGAGCTAGAACCTACAGTAGTTACTGGAAGGGTTTTAATCTAACATCTGGGTCAATAAGAGCAACCGCTCATTCAATTCTTATTTAGGATTATTTAATGGGACAGAGAACACTCATCAAAGCTTCAACTCTTACAGCACTCAACTCTCTTAAAATCTTTGACTGTCGATTTGACCTGGCTAATCCAGAAGCGGGAGCCCAGCAATATGCAGAAGGGCACATACCTGGTGCGATCTATGTAAATTTAGATGAGGTGATGTCTTCACCTATAACCGCCACAAGCGGACGCCACCCACTACCAACACGCGAGTCATTCAAACAGTTCTTAGCAGATGCTGGTGTTAACGAAGGGGATCAATTAGTTGCGTATGACAGCTCTGCAGGGCTTTTTGCAGCGCGTTTTTGGTGGATGTGTCGCTGGATAGGATTCGACAAGGTTGCAATCATAGATGGCGGATATCCAGAATGGCTAAAACTAGGAGTCACTCCGTCGCTAGAAAAACCAATTACAAACTCGACAGGCAACATTCAACTTAAGGATTCACTTGAGAATGTGCTTAGTGTAAATGAAGTTGAAGCTATAGTAGCGGGCGAAATGCAGGGCACTGTTATAGATGTCCGTGCAGCTGAGCGCTACCGAGGTGAGGTAGAACCTATCGACCCTATTGCTGGGCATGTCCCAGGTGCTCTCAATATTCCTCTTTCTGAAAACTATGCAGCTAACGGTCTATTCAAATCGCCAGCCGAATTGGTAGCAAGCTACAGAAATACACTAGGTGATTACGAACCTAATGAACCTGTATTTATGTGTGGCTCAGGCGTAACTGCATGTCTAGGACGATTTGCTATAGAAGTTGCAGGCCTTGAGGCCGTTTCTGTTTACCCAGGATCTTGGTCTGAGTGGATAAGAGATGCGAATAGAGGTGTAGCGACAGGGGAGTAATTACTCTGAAAGAGAAGGTGTCAGGCTGAAGACCAGACACCTTTGATCTCTTAGGCCTTCTTAACGAATTCCGATTTAAGCATCAATGCGCCACAATCAATATTGTGGTCGCCATCAACAAGACGACGAATCTTAAACTTGGTGCCTACCTTTTCAGTACCGCCACCTTTAACTTTAAGATCTTTAATCAGCGTAACAGAGTCACCTTCAGCAAGCTGATTACCGTTAGCATCTTTTACAATCAACTGATCTTCATCTACTGGAGCAGCATTTGGATCCCACTCATGGCCACACTCTGGGCACATAAGATTGCCTTGGTCTTCGTATACGAATGCTGATTCACATTTAGGGCAAGGAGGGTAGCTGCTCATTTCTCATCTCATCTGTAGGTGTAAAGTGTGCATAATCCTACATCAATAACTCCTATAACGCACCTGCGAAAAAGTTATCCACAGGCAAGAGAGCCCAAAATAATGGTTAATATGTGTAATGAATAGCACTCATATTGATCAAAATAAGGCATAAAACACCAGGAATTAGCCTGATAAATAGCGATAACTTAAGTGATAAATTAATTTATAATACAAATGTAAATTATTGATTAATAACAATTATTATTACGAATAACAGATATAAATTTTGATTGGTGAGTTACATTCACCGAAAACCAGTCAACAGCATAGCTATTGGCGCAATCTCGCTTAAGATCAAAAACAGATCCCAGCAAGCTGGGATATCAGAAAATACTTCCACACAGCTATCAACAGACACTTAAAAGCATTAAATCCATCAATAAAGTATGAAACTCGAGGATAAGCAGCTAGAGAGTCACTCATAAAAAAGATTAAGCATAGATAGAGTATGTAGAGCTTTTAAAGCCAGACGAGGATATCAGTATCTGAAGGCTCAACTTGAATCGCGAGTCGAAGTAGGTAATTCACATAACCTTAAACAATTGATCAGCTTAAACATCAGTGCACGCATGAAGTCGCCAATAATTATGAGCGCGTAGAGCATCTACAGTCAAAACGCAGGGCGTAGATATGCTTATCTAAAAGTCTTGGTTTATATCATATAAGTGAATACTAACAGGTACGTAGAGGCCTTAATATCGATCTATATAGATACGTATAATATATATTATGTTAAATAAATTAATTATTAATGCAGTGCTGTATCTAGAGTTGAGTAAATCCCAGCATGCCCTTC
This sequence comes from Marinobacterium sp. LSUCC0821, assembly GCF_012848475.1. NCBI lineage: Bacteria > Pseudomonadati > Pseudomonadota > Gammaproteobacteria > Oceanospirillales > Oceanospirillaceae > Marinobacterium > Marinobacterium sp. LSUCC0821. Next base: position 660,721 of record NZ_CP051666.1, on the reverse strand, counting down.
AGCTTAAAAGAAACACGCTGTTAATAGCAGTTTGTAGCCACCTAATGACGGCCAAAATAAAAGGCAGCCTAAGCTACCTTTAATAAGTTAAACGACGATCTAAGTTTCTTAGCGATTGTTGTCAGCGCCTGTGTATACACCCTGCGTATCTAGATCATAGCTATCAACTGTAGATTCAAATTGATCAACACTCTGCGCGGGGGTAGCTACAAGCTCATCACTATAGCCAACGAGCGAGACACCCTCCTTCTTACAATGCGCCAGAACACGCTCCAGGGCACGTATAACGCTCATTTGGCGATCATTAAAGCCAGATTGCTGCTGAGTGTATGTTTCGCCCAGACTTGAAGCGCAGGCCGATTCAGAGCGCTTTTTAGTATGTATCTGACGCGATACGTAACCTTCGTCATCAATCATAACTAAGCGAATATCTATCTTTTTCGCTGCAACAAGAAGCTTTTTGAGATCCTCAAACTGCTCAGCACTTGCTACGTTGATTGTGTCGCCAGCACTGCAGTTAGTAATGATTTTCTGCAGCTTCTCTTGGTCTGCGCCAGGTTTTACATGTATGAGCATTAAAAGCTAGATCTCTTGGAGTCTCTTAACTTGATACTTCAGCTGTGCATTATCTTCAGACAATTGGGCATTTTGGGCCCTGAGCCGAGTTATCTCTTCATCCTGTATTTTTATCCGTACGCGCGCCTCTAGCAAGTCTTTATCGGTCTGTTTTTGCTCTAACGCATTACCAGGAGCGGATTTGCTTAAAAGTGAATCCAGCTCTCGATTGGCTTTAAATAGCGAATCCTGCTCACTCTTTAACTCAGCTCTCAGCTCTTTTATTGCAGCATCTGCGGATGAGATATCGCTCCTTAATTGAATTACAATCTTATTTAAATCAATTATTTGTGAGGTATATTTAGAATCTATCGAATCAAGCTCTGCCTGCGCATCTGCATGCTTCTTTTGCAGGATTTCCACTCGCTGATTTGAGGCTTTGTCGGCGTATGCCAGCGCCTCATTCCATAGGCGATTAACCTGTTTTACCACAGGATCAGGCAGATCAAACCCCTGCGTTTGCGCCTCTAAGCGTGAGCCTAGCTGCCCCCACCACTCATTGAGCGCTCTATTTATAGTCGTTAAAGAACCACTACCAAGGCGTTCGCGAACGTTTTGCTGGGTTGGTTTTACACCCTCACGCAGTAACTGATCGGCAATCTCATATATTTGGCTGCGTTTTTCTGTGCTCATAAAATACATAGTACATATTAAAAATACGTACTATACAGATCATATCTGAAAGACTCTAGTCCGTAATGTTTAGCTGCTCTACTAAATCTATAAAGGCTTTCATTGAGATTGGCTTTGCTATTACGCGGCTTGCACCCGCATCCAGTAGTGCCTCAGCCTCCTGGCCTAACACAGCAGCTGTTACCGATACGATTGGAGTATGAATTCCATCAGCACGTATTTTCTTGATCATCTCAAGACCATCTAAGACGGGCATAAAGTAGTCCGAGAGTATTAGATCGTAGTCACCTGCCCTAACCTTGTTATAACCCACCAAGCCATCTTCAGCGACGTCGACATGTTCGACACACTTACTTAGCAGGCTTTTTGAGACCATCCGTATGACAGGATCATCCTCTACAACCAATATACGCATTTTCTCAAGCAATCTTCGGGTATCTGGCGACTCCTGACGAAACACAGGGGTAACTGGTGCTTCCGATATGTTCTTAACGGGAACGCTCACCTCAAACGACGCTCCGCCCTTGGCGTTGCGTGTAATCGCTACACTACCATTAAGCTCATTTATTGACTGCCTCACGATAAATAGACCCAATCCAGACCCATCTGCTTCCGTATCTAGTCGCTCAAACGGCTCAAATACCTTCTCCCGCTCAGCTTCGGGTATGCCTCGGCCGTCATCATCCACACGGATCTTTAAATAGCCACATCCAGCTCTTGGTTGCCATTCAGCAGTAAGCCATATCTGAGTTCCTCGAGAGTGAAGTATTGCATTCTTAATCAGATTTAAAGCTATGATTTTTAAGCGTTGTAAGTCACTTTCAAGCAGTAGTTTTTCATTTTTAATCAGCGTGATGTGTAGTTGGATATCGGCAAGTTCTGCCATTCTACGCATCTGTGCATGAACATTTTCCAGGAGTCGGTTGGGATGGAAACGTGTTTTTGTTGCAGGTAATGCACGCGATGGATTCACCGCTTGGTTCATATCCTGCAAAACAGCGAGAAGATGATCCACGGTCTCTCTGAGTTGAGGCAGGTGTCCTGGCAGTGAGGCCCCATCCTCTAAATCATCGATCAACATCTTTAAGGTTGCTGCCGGTGTCCTCAACTCATGAGAAATGATCCCAAACAAATGCCTTTGATTAAAAAGCTGCTCATCAATCGCGGATAACTTATTTGGATCAAATAGATCGACCTTTCTAAAGTTAAGAAGGCGAAGTGACTGGTGTGGCTCATACTGAAAGCCCCAAGCGGAGAAGTGGGTTGCATCCCCCTGCTCTTCACTATCGATGGATTGAAACCTTAGTTCAGCACCATCTCGGAGCTGAAGGTTATTAAAGATCTTTTCACTTGGAGTGAAGTGCTTTGCGAATACAGCAAGATCGACACAGGCTGGCTGGTTAAATGCCAGCTGAGCATCAGGATTTAGGCGAACTTGGTTTAATTCGTGATCAAGTAGCACCCAGAGCTCGCCCGGCGTTCCTGCTCGATGCTCACGATGACAAGCAAACATAGCGTCGTAGGAGTTTTTGAGCTCTTCAGAGAGGCCTGTGTAATCGACTTTTGATTCCATCTATCTTCAATTCAAACGTTTCTGTTGAATTAAACATAGCAGGAATTGTGCCAATCGCTATTCGAGCTCGAATTTTTTTCCGTCAAGCGAGACTTTTGCTGCTTCTCTAATATCAGCTTCGGTTGTTACCTGCTCAGCAGAACTACTGAGAACCTGCGATGAGAGACGATTGCCTCTAATCTCTTCAACCTGTTGTATGTAGCGTTTTGAAACCATCACCACAGGGTGGTGCTCTTTATTATCATCGAGGTAGATAGGGATAAATGAACGCAAATCGTTCATAACATCTTGGAGACGCTCTTCAGCCCCCATGTACATTGCTCCAACTAAACGACTACCGTCGTGCATGCGGACATAGACTTTGCGGGCGTGTTTTTGGATTTGCAGATTATTAGTGCTCATCTAGACCCCTTATGATCTCACTACCCTTAGTCTAGCCCGTTTTGAGCTAATAACTCTAGAAATAATGCTGAGTGATCTAGCGCCCCTTTATCGAGATCATTAGCGAGCAGCTCATAACGATTGTAAATTGATTGCGTTATTGGAAGCGTTATCCCAAATGATTTGGCAGCATCGAGGATGTTGCGTTCATCTTTCAGCTGTGTTGTCACTTTGCCGCCCGGCACGAAGCTACGTTCACTCATTCGCTTACTGTGCAGCTGAAGGATTGAACTATCCGCAAACCCGCCGCGAAGTGCGTCGCGAAATGCATCTGAATTTACACCGGCGCGCTCTAAAAGAAGAATAGCTTCAGAAACAATTCCGATGGTGCCACCCACAATAGCCTGATTAGCGAGCTTTGATACTTGACCAGCACCAACATCACCCACTCTTACGGGACGCCCCATGGCTCTTAAAACATCCTCGACAGCGTTAAAATGGTTAGCAGTATGGCTACCAGCCATTATTGCTAAAGTGCCCTCTTCAGCCCCCTTTACGCCGCCTGAAACGGGTGCGTCGATAAAGCTCGCTCCAGCTGATAATACAAGCTCACTTATCTCTTTCACCTCATCCAAGGAGGTAGAGCTCATATCAATTACAATTTTCCCTTCAGTAAGTTGGTTCTCGGCAACCAGTCTTTCAACCACCTCTTTCACCACCTGCCCATTAGCAAGCATAGTAATCAAAATATCTGATCGAGCAGCCTCATTTAAATCACTGCATGCATAAGCCCCCTTATCAACCAAGGGAACGCATTTCTCAGCTGTGCGATTCCATACACGCACTGTAAACCCAGCATCCAAAAGCCGTGCAGCCATTGGTAGGCCCATCAAGCCTATGCCCAACATCGATACCGTTTTCATGAGAAGTCCTAATAGATTTTTCATAGATATTAACTGAGTTATCCAAAACAGCGAATAGCGATGCCACCTTGTGAAACTTCCTAACAAAAAATCTACCCATTACAGATGCTATTTATCTAGAAAATTTTTACAAAATAAATTGGATTTAATTAAGCATTCTCAAAAATAGCGTCTACGCTGAAATTTAGAATCAATATGTTTTAGGAGTCAGCAATGGCAGCAGCCATAGATTCTAAGTCGTTAATAGAGACCAGCACCAACGCCATCCTAATTACAGACTTTAAGGATAACCCCCTCCTGTGGAATGCACTTTTTTTGGAATACTGGGATTTAAGTGACCTTGAGTTGACTGCTGCTACCCCTCATTCGGCAAGAGAACTTGTTGAGCCCTGCTGTAACCTATACAGGTCGGCGGCTGAGAGTGACGCAATATTTGGCGGGGAGATTAGTTTTGAATACATCGAAAGTCCTAATGGCAAAAAACTGCAACGGTATACGCAAGAGATCGAAACAAATAATTCAGCTTATCGAATCATTCGCTGGACTGACGTGACAAGGCCCTTAGCGCTTAGTGATAAATTATTAGAGGAGCACAATCTTCTACAAACACTGGTCAACAACGTTCCGGACCAAATCTATTTTAAAGACTTAAACTCCCGTTTTATTAGGATAAATCCTGCACTTGCTGAACGGTACGGGCTAGAGAAACCAAGCGATGCTATAGGAAAGAGTGATGCTGATTTTTATTCAAAAGATCATGCCGAAAAAACTAGGAGTGAAGAAGTACATATCATGGCTTCAGGAGAACCTAGTTACGACAAGTTACATCATGAAATATGGAGTGACGGCAATGATAGTTGGAATTTGTCCACTAAGGTTCCGCTCTACAGCTCTGCCGGGGATGTAATTGGCTTAGTCGGAATATCACACGACATCACTAGGCTAAAGGAACGAGAAAATCTTATTTGGAAACAAGCGAATTATGACAATCTAACTAACCTAGCGAATCGACATAATTTCATAACTAAACTTCGTCTTCAGGTTGATCAGGGGAATCCGAGAAAAGATAGAATTTCACTTTTAGCTTTAGACATTGACCATTTTAAAGAGATTAACGACAACCTCGGTCACCATACAGGCGACCAAGTTTTGGTTGAAGTTGCCAATCGATTAAAGAGTGCCCTAAGAAGCAGTGATCAAATTGCACGCCTTGGAAGCGATGAGTTCGTTGTTCTGATCAACGATAGTACTTCAATTGAAGACAATGCAGTTCTAGCTTCAAAGATACTTGAAAGCCTCTTAAAGCCAATTTTAATTGGAGATAAAGCTCTTACTATTTCAGGAAGTATAGGTATTGCGTGTTATCCAGATGATAGTGACAACGCTGATGATCTGCTTCGCTATGTAGAGCACGCACTCTATCAAGCTAAACACCTAGGACGGAATAATTACGTATTCTACACGCCAGATTTGGCGGAAGATGCTCAGCGTAGGTTGATACTTGTTACTAGCCTTCGTAAGGCAATACAAGAGAATCAATTGTCGCTTGTTTATCAACCAATAGTTGCTAGCCATACTTCTGAGCTTCAAGGTGTTGAAGTTTTAACGCGGTGGCATCACCCGAGCCTTGGCGTCATTTCTCCAGATGAGTTTATCAGTGTTGCGGAGACTTCTGGATTGATATCTCAACTAGATCACTGGGTTCTTAACAATGCGTTTAATGAGTGTTCTGAGCTGATTGAGCTAGCTCCGGACTGCTCTATTTCTATCAATCTTTCACCCGCAACTTTGCGGGCAGATAGCCAAGGGACTATCGATATACCATCCCTGATAGAGAAGCTAAAACCCCACAAAATGAAGCTTAGAATCGAGTTAACAGAAAGTTCACTTCTAATCTCAAGCGATACGCTCAACAAGCTCCTTAATTTTGCGAAAAGGAATCAAATAAAGCTATCGATTGATGATTTTGGCACAGGCTACTCAGCCCTATCCTATCTTCTTAAATATCAAATTAACTCCCTTAAGATCGATAAGGTATTTGTTGATGGACTTCCTAATGACAATAGAAATTTATCGATTTGTAAGGCCATTATTCAAATGGCCCACAGTCTCAATATTGATGTGGTCGCCGAGGGTGTTGAATCAGAGGCTCAATCTAGGACACTGAATGAGCTTGGATGTAATTACCAACAGGGTTATCTACACCACAAACCAATGCCTATTAAAGAACTAATTAAAACCTATAGCGCTCAAATTGAAATGGTCTGAATAAAGCTGGCATAAAAAATGCAGAGAGATTCTAAGATTCAAGAACAAGGAAAGATCATGAACAAGCCAGTACATCAAGAAAAAGACCTACATAGATCCTTAGCACGCCACCAAGCCATTTTTACAAATGCCGCAGCTGGAATTGTACATATCAATGCTCGAGGCATTATTGAATCTGCAAACCCTATGGTCACAAAGATTCTGGGATATCAAGTTGATGATCTAATTGGGCAAAACGTCTCTATCCTAATGCCTGCCTCAATTGCACGAAATCACGACCACTACCTCAGTAACTACGATCGTGATAAGAGACAGAACGCAAGCCATGAAAGCTCAGTTATCGGTGTAGGGCGAGAACTAGAGGCAAAACATATGAGTGGCCGCAAAGTACCTATACATTTAGCCGTAAGTGAAGTCGTGGTAGATGGCGAAGGAATAAATGAATTCATAGGCATCATCACAGACCTTACGGTAATCAAAGAGTTCGAAAACAAACTCCAAAAGCAAAAACGTTTAATGGATACCTTGCACACAGGTATTACAGACTATGAACAGCTAATTGCGGGTGACACGATTTGGCAGTTCCTTCAGCAATCACTGCGTGAAATTACCGAAAGTGAGTATGCGCTTATCGGTGAAGTAGTTCCTGGTGATGCAGGCGTTGAATTAAAAGTGCATGCTTTGACAGATCTCTCCTGGGACGAAGATTCGCGTAAACTGATGAATGACCTAGTTCTAGGTGATGGTAAAGTCTCTAACCAAAAATCTCTCCTAGGCAGAGTATTTGCCAAAGGTGAAATTGTAAAAACCCAATCACCAAGTACGGAACCAGGCGCACGCGGTCTTCCACCAGGGCACCCCCCCCTTCACAACCTACTTGCCTTGCCGATTAAGAAGCAAGGAGAAGTCCTTGGCATGATCGCCATATCAAACACTTCACTAAAAATTGATGATGAACTGGTAGAGCTGCTAGAGCCCTTTGTTGGAACCTGCTCCCTACTTATCCAGCTTTACCGTCAAATGAACGAACGTGAAGCATTCATGGTTCAAATAGCGAAGGCCCGTGATGAAATGGAGTCAGCTAACAAGGCCAAAAGCGAATTCTTGAGTTCCATGAGTCACGAACTTAGAACACCCCTAAATTCTATAATTGGATTTTCACAACTCCTCACATCGAGTCCAAAAAATCCTCTGAACGACAAGCAAGCTAAGCAGGTACATCAGATCCACTCTAGTGGTAAGCATCTTCTTACCCTGATTAACGACATATTGGATCTATCTAAGATTGAAGCTGGCAAGCTCACAATTTCACTTGAACCCACAAACCTGGGGAATGTTATTGACGAGTCCTATGAGACCCTGAAGCCATTAGCTGATAGATCTGGCATTGAATTGCGAGTGGTAGATTCGGACTTAGATATCTATGCGATTGCAGATTACACCCGATTAAAGCAAGTTATGATTAATCTCCTTTCCAATGCTGTTAAATACAACCGCCCGAATGGTTGGGTAAGTGTAAGTTCTCGCGTAGAAAACGAACTCGTCCATCTTGAAATTCGCGATTCAGGCATTGGCATTGATGAGGCTCATATGGAGACCATATTTGAACCCTTTAACCGTGGTAAAGCCGAAGGGTCTGCAGTCGAAGGTACAGGGGTTGGACTCGCCTTGACGCTTAAAATTGTTGAGTACATGAACGGAAAGTTGAGTGTTAATAGCGATAAATCTGGAAGTTGCTTTACCGTATCTCTACCACTCTCTAAAGCCGTAACTGCAACAAATAATCTCAAATCGGAAGATACTATTAACGAGCCTGACTCTGGGTCGAATATTTCACTCAACAAGCGTGTTCTCTATGTCGAAGACAACCCTGCAAATCAACGACTCATGGAGGACATTTTTGAAGACATCGATCATCTCGATCTAACCGTCGCTCACGAACCCCATTTAGGCCTAGATCTTGCTCGTGAGCATATACCGGATTTAATTATCTTAGATATCCATATGCCAGGCATGGACGGATTCGAATTACTCAGACTACTCAAGAGCGATCAGCGAACAGCGAACATTCCATGTATTGCACTATCTGCTAACGCAATGCCGAGCGATGTAACGCGTGGATTAAGAGAGGGTTTTGATCATTACCTGACTAAACCTATAGACATCCCGATTTTTTTTGAGATTTTAGATACATACTTCGACGAGGATTAAGTGATGCAAGCTAAAGATATATCAGCAGCTAACATACTTATTGTTGATGATAATCAGGCTAACGTTATGCTTCTGGAAGACCTTCTGGAAGCTGCACAGTTCACGAATATAGCCTCATTGACTGATCCAAGAGAAGTTCTACCCTTATGTCAGGAGAAACGACCAGACATTATTCTCTTAGATATCAGAATGCCTTATCTAAGTGGCTTTGAAGTAATGGAACAGCTTAAAGAAACATTTAAGGAAAGCTGCCCACCCATTATGGTTCTTACAGCACAGACAGATCTCGCTACTAAAACACAAGCTCTTGCTTTAGGGGCTATCGACTTTCTGAATAAGCCCTTTGATCACTTCGAAGTGACACAAAGGATTAGAAATATTCTTAGCCAATATCAGGGTAAACATTCATTCGAGAGTGGCAATCCAGATATTGCCGAGTTTTTTGACACAAGCAACCCTGAATCTTTAAAAAAACTCAGTCTTACCGATTCAGTAACGGGGCTACCTAACCGTCGCTCACTCATAAAAACAGTCTTTGAAAGACTGGCCGAACGACGCAAATTAACAAGCTATTTCATAGAGTTAGATGGCATTACAGAGTTATCAAAAAGCTACGGACATGAGCTTGCAGATAAAGCTATGGCGGCAATAGCTAAGGTCATTAAACAATCCCCTATCAACAAGCAATTAATGATTGGTATTTGGAATGGCAACCAATTAGTTGGTATTGCAGAGGATTTGACCGAAGAGGAATCAAGCCGTTTAGCAGAACGAATTGAGCGTCTATTAAAAGGTGATCATGACCTTGGAATGTTCTATTTTTACGTAAGTGTCCGAATCGGAATATGCCGATGTGATGACGTGATGAACCAGGGTAATGAACTGATTCGTCGCGCATCACTAGCAATTCCAGATCATCATTCAAGTTGTACCATCAATGAGTACACTGTTGAGATGGATGTAGCTAATAATCGTTCAATACAGATCGAGAATGAACTTCGAAGGGCTCTATCAGAGGATGAGCTCTTTGTAGTTTACCAACCCAAAATAAGTCTGCTCAATCGATTGATAGTCGGTGCAGAGGCACTGGTTAGATGGAACAGTAGATCCTTAGGTTTTGTAGGTCCTGATGAATTTATTCCAATTGCAGAACGCACAGGTCTTATTGTGGATATTGGATCTTGGGTGTTTGCAGAGTCGTTAAAACAACTTAACCAATGGGTAGTGAGCGGAAAAGTGGGTGCTGATTTTAAGTTAGCTATTAATGTATCTAGCTTACAAATCAAAAAACCCAATTTCATTGATTTCGTTAAACAATCATTAGCGAAGTACCAAGTTTCACCATATCAAGTGCAAATTGAATTGACCGAGACAGTGATGGTGACCTCAATGGAACAGACTATAAATGTAATGCATGAGTTACGGTCTTTGGGTTTAAGCATTGCAATGGATGACTTTGGAACAGGCTACTCGTCACTCTCATATCTACAAGATCTTCCTCTTGATGTCTTAAAGATTGACCGTTCATTCGTAAATCATATGCTTGAAGATCAAAAACCTAAACGATTGATACAAGGGATGATTGCCCTGGCACACACGTTTTCACTAGAGGTTGTTGTAGAAGGGATAGAAACAGAACCGCAAGCTAGAATGCTTACAAATATGGGGTGTGAGATAGCTCAAGGATACCTCTTCTACAAACCACTAAAGGCGTGTGATTTCCCAGTTCAACCGATGATTACAAAAAACAATGAAACGATATTTTCTACTAAAGAGAACCCGTTGATAAACGAAAGTAGAACGGCTAGATAGAATATATGAATCCCGAATCTTTTAAGAGTTAGAAGTCGGGAGATGGTGCGCGAGACGGGACTTGAACCCGTATAGCCGAAGCCGAGGGATTTTAAATCCCTTGTGTATACCAATTCCACCACTCGCGCGGTGAGGAGCTTGTCCAAATGGAGGCGAGCACCGGAGTCGAACCGGCCTGGTAATGATTTGCAATCATTTGCATCACCGCTCTGCCAACTCGCCAATTTGGAGCGGGAAACGAGGCTCGAACTCGCGACCTCAACCTTGGCAAGGTTGCGCTCTACCAACTGAGCTATTCCCGCACTTGCTGAACAAGTGGCGCGTATTATAGAGCTTCAGCAGACTCTGTCAATCGAAACACACCACTAATTGCACTTCCAATCACAATTACTTCTGCTTAAAAAATAACCACTTAGACAATAAAAAAGGGACTCAAAGTCCCTCTTTCAAATAGGGCCAAGCGGCTCGCAGATAGACAATCATAGACCAGAGCGTAAGAAGTGCAGCAATGTAGAGCGCCCCTACCCCAATCCAGACTAGGCTATCACTCGGATCGGTGCCAATTAGAAGGAATATAGCGAGCATCTGAAGTGCGGTTTTAACCTTACCAATCATGGAAACAGCTACTTGCGTGCGTTTACCAATCTCCGCCATCCATTCGCGAAGTGCTGAGATTACGATCTCACGCCCCACAATCACAATTGCCGGGGTAGCAAGCAGTGCAGGCCAATCGACCAAGGCACGACTGTAGGTATCAACAATAATGACAAGAGCCGCAGCTACCATCAGTTTATCTGCGACCGGATCTAAGAAGGCACCAAAGCCGCTTACAAGATTCATTTTTCTGGCTAGATAGCCATCCAGCCAATCAGTGAAAGCAGCAATGGCGAAGATGGCTGCTGCAATCCAGCGTGAATGTTCACTAGGCCAGTAGTAGACAACAACAAATACCGGAATCAGAAGAATTCGCAGCAGCGTTAGAATATTTGGAAGATTCATTAAGCCTTGTACATCCTTGGGCTATTCGGGGTGAAGCGCACGGTAGATCTCTTGCGCTAGATTATGGCTAATAGTAGAGACTTTTGCGATTTCTTCAATACTCGCAGACTCAACAGCACGCGCACTGCCGAAATGTTTCAACAGTTCGCGACGGCGTTTAGGGCCAACGCCATCTATGCCTTCTAGGATAGACTGTTTTCTCGCTTTGTCACGCCGAGCGCGATGCCCCGTGATAGCAAAGCGGTGCGACTCATCACGAATATGCTGCAAGAGATGAAGAGCTAAAGAGTCTGATTGAAGTATCTTCTCTTCACCAGTCTCAGCATCAATTAGAATCTCGAAGCCAGCTTTACGGGTGGGTCCTTTTGCAATCCCGATTACACGTACCTCATGAATACCGAGTTCTTCTAGCACATCAACCGCTTGCGTGACCTGCCCCTTACCACCATCTATGATTAATAGATCTGGTAAAATAGCATCGCTAGACTTCGCTTTACCAAAACGTCGCTCCAGCGCTTGATGCATGGCGGCGTAGTCATCCCCGCCCGTGATTCCATCAATATTAAATTTACGATAATCACGCTTCAGAGGGCCATTACGATCAAACACCACACAGGAGGCGACCGTTGCTTCACCGCTTGAGTGACTGATATCAAAGCACTCCATGCGCTGTGGTATATCATCTAAAGATAACGCCTCTTGCAACGCTAGGAAGCGATTGTAGATATTCTGCTTGTTCGCCAACTGCGCTTGGAGGTTCTGCTCTGCATTCATCTGAGCAAGACGCTGCCACCCTGCCCGATCGCCTCGTACCGAGTGTGAGATGCTAACTTTAGCGCCACGCACTTCAGAGAGCGCATCTTGAATCACATCAGCATCATCAAGCGCCTCTGAAGTAATAATGCTCGACGGAATCTCACGACCACCGCCTAAGTAGAACTGTGCGATAAAGGCCGTGAGAACCTCTGCTGGCGACTCTTCAATCGAAATTCTAGGATGAAACACTTTTGAACCAATCACACGTCCCTGACGAACAAATAGGGCATGTACACAGACCCCGCCGGGTTGTTGTGCACATCCGAAAACATCTGCATCACCCTGCTGGCCAGTAACAAACTGCTGCTCTTGAACATGCTGAAGACGAGCCAATTGATCACGAAGCTCTGCAGCCTTCTCAAACTCCAATTTACTTGCTGCATCTTCCATAGCATCAGCAAGCTCTTTCATCACCGATGGGTTGCGTCCTTGTAGGAACATCATGGTATGGCGTACATCACGGGAGTAGTCGTCAGGCTTAACGAGGCCTACACAGGGGGCGCTGCAGCGTTTTATTTGATGTTGAAGACAGGGACGAGAGCGATTCCTAAAAAAACTATCGTCACACTGGCGAACCATAAAAAGTTTCTGGAGTAGATTCAGTGACTCACGCACAGCACCGCCACTAGGGAAAGGCCCAAACAGCTCACCCTTACCGGTTCTTTTACCACGCTGATATCGAACAGCAGGAAATTCATCACCTGTTGTAATCAAGATATAGGGGTACGACTTATCGTCACGCAACAATATATTGTAGGGAGGACGATTGCTCTTAATAAGGTTCTGTTCTAGCAGAAGCGCTTCGGTTTCGGACCCTGTGGTGGTTATCTCAACAGATGCAATTTTTGCAACCAGCGCCTGGGTTTTGATACTCAGACCGTTAGATCGAAAATAACTACTGACTCGATTTTTGAGGTTTCTAGCCTTGCCAACATATAGAAGCTCCCCTTTGCTGTCATACATCTGATAACAGCCGGGTGATTGTGGCAGGGTTTTAATCAGTGCTGAGGAGTCGAATTGAGACAAGGATTACGCCTCTACCTTCGAGTGTTGACGACGCGCCTCCATATATAGATGTGTCGCCTCTTCATAGAGTCGGTTTAGATCATCACGAGTATCATCAGTAATTGCAGCACCGCGAGAGAGCGACACCTCAAGATAGGCGCTAATCTGAGCGTGATAGTAGAGGCGATCATCATAAGCTTCAGCACGCTTCATCTTGCTTAACGCTATCTGCGCGCCGTTCATAAGAATGTAGTTGATATCAGTATCAGACATCATCGGATGGCGAGTTGTCCTTGCGGCACGCTGTTCCGCTTCAGCCTCTAACATTTGACGTTTAGTCATCAAAGCCATCTATTCACTCCCTGATTAACACTACAGATACTGGATTAAGTGTTAGAGTAACCCATCAATTCGCTGGATGTTAGCTTTAGCCAATGAAATTAGACAAAAGCGCGAGACCGCCATTCGATTCGCACTACACACAAGCACAAACGACTGCTGAGCTGAGCTGGCTTGCCAGCGCACCTCTAATCTATAGCTCGAATCCAAGCGCTAGTCTTGTGTCAGTTAATCGTCCTAAAACCTCATACTTTGGCACCCCATTAAAGCAGTTGCACCGCCTAGGGATTCATTTCGAAGAGCTGTATAGAATTTACTTAGAAAACACACCTGAAGTGACTGATATATATGATCATATACAGATAAATGAGACCGGAAAAACCCTCGGTGAAGCGGACTTTTTACTGAGTCAAAATGGCGAATTAACCCACTTAGAGATCGCCATAAAGTTCTATTTAAAGACAACTGATACTGGGAGCCTGTTTGATTATCATGGCCCTTCGCTAAGCGATACCTTAGGTCGTAAGGTATCCCATCTAGTCGACCACCAACTCGAATTGTTCAACCAACCAGCAGCCATCGTCAAGCTCCAGAGCTTAGGGATAGCTTTAAGTCCCGACACACCAATAAACAAACTAGGGTTAATCTATGGCTGGCTCTTCTACCATATCAGTGAGTTGAACAGCCCGCATCACCAGGCGTTAAGCCCTAACGCCCAACGAGGAGCCTGGTGTGAAACTTCAGAATTTGAGTCTTTTATCAGCACCCTACCCCAAAGTTGTCGATTTTTAGTACCGCACCGTTCAGAGTGGTTGATACCGGCAAGCAGGCAACGAGCCATCAGTTACAGCACTTCTGAGATCCTTGCGATGCTGGATGATAGGATGAAGCCAACGCAAATATGGGCAGTAATGGGTGAAGGTGTTTCAAGACAAATGCTACAGCGGATCTTTGTGGTATCGGCTGATTGGCGCACAAAAGCTATGTGTTAGAGACAAAAAAAGCCGCATTTGCGGCTTTTTTCATCGGAAAACGAACTAATTACTTAGAAGCTTTCTCTGCATCGCGAACGATCGCTTTTTTGAGTAGACGGCCACCCACGATACCCATAACAATCATCGCAGCAATAATCAGAAGGCTTGGAGCCAAAGAGATCATGTTGTATTTATCGATAGCAGACATAGTTGCTCTCCGAGTTAGTTAACTTGATCCAGACATTTTATTGATCTAGATCAATTCCTGCAAGCTATAAGCTAGGGTGCCTTCGAAAACACGCTTTGATGCTGATTTTGACTGTATACCTGAGTTGTCATGGACTTATTCGTAGAGTCCCTAAAGATTAACTACTCGCCTTCTGAAGCACCTTAAGCAAGCTACTGGTATCCCAACGGTTACCACCCATTGCCTGAACTTCTGCGTAGAACTGATCAACGATTGCTGTAACCGGAAGACGTGCTCCATTACGACGAGCTTCACTTAGGACAATATCCAGGTCTTTACGCATCCAATCGACTGCAAAGCCGTAGTCGTAATGATCTTCAATCATTGTCTTGTGGCGATTAACCATCTGCCACGAGCCTGCTGCACCGTGCTGAATCACGTCAATCACTTCGGCAACATCCATACCTGCCTGCTGACCAAAGTGAATCGCCTCAGCAAGACCCTGCACCAACCCTGCAATACAGATCTGATTCATCATCTTCGCCAGCTGGCCTGCGCCTGCTGCACCCAATAGTCGCTGTGACTTTGCATAGGCATCAATTACTGGGGCAACTTTTTCGTAAGTAGCAGCTTCACCACCACACATTACACTTAGAACACCATTCTCAGCACCAGCCTGACCACCCGACACTGGGGCATCGATGAAACCATAGCCCTGTGAATTACATACCTCAGCCAACTTACGAGCAGCCTCTGCAGATGCAGTTGTGTGATCCACAAGAACAGCACCGCTCTTCATACCGGCAAGTGCACCTTCTGCTTCTATGGTAACTTGATAAAGGTCTTGGTCATTTCCTACACAGACAAACACGATCTCAGCATCAATTGCAGCTTCAGCAGGTGTTTTACCGAATGAACCGCCATGTTGAGCAACCCAGGCTTCCGCTTTAGCTTGAGTTCGGTTATAAACTTTAACCTCGTGACCCGCTTTTACTAAGTGACCAGCCATGGGATAACCCATGACGCCCAAACCGATGAAAGCAACCTTTGCCATTACATAATCCTACTGTTTAAGGTGAGTTAATATGGGTACCAGAGTACACACTCTTCTATCTCTTACGCTACTACTAATCACTGCGATCATTTCACCATTCGGATATGCGCAATCCCTTCCAGTGATCGCCTACAAGACGCTTGAGGGTGAACCAGTCACGATTAGCCAGTCCAGCGGCGAAGTACGTGTTATAAACTTTTGGGCGACCTGGTGCCCTCCCTGTATTCGTGAGATGCCAGCACTTGGCCGCTTAAACAACGAACTCAAACCCAATCATGGACGGGTCATTGCCATCAATGTTGGCGATGAAGCCGAGGCTGTTGAAGCTTTTGTATTGGAAAACTTTGAGGGCAAAGAGCCAGAGATTTGGTTAGATGAGCCAGGCGAAAGCTTCAGTAAGCTTCGAATCGAGGGCCTTCCAATGACGCTGCTACTCGATAGAGATGGGAATATCTTGGACAAAGTGATCGGAGAGCGCCATTGGGACTCTCCGAAGATGGTTAGGGCGATAAAAGCGCTTAGCGACCCAGAGCAATAAGCTGACGAACAATCGCTAGAACCATCTGAGCAGAGTTCTCAGACGCCGTCTCAATAAACTGATCGAAGCTAACGTTAGACTCCTGCCCTGCAATATCCGATAGAGAACGGATAACAATGAATGGTACTTCAAAGCGGTAACATGTCTGCGCTATCGCAGCAGCTTCCATCTCTGCAGCCTTCATTGTTGGGAAAAGCGAGCGAACCCGTGCTACATGCTGCGGATTACTCATAAAGCTATCGCCAGTACCTATCAAACCACGCTGGCAACCAATACCTGC
The DNA here is from genome assembly GCF_012848475.1 of Marinobacterium sp. LSUCC0821. Classification (NCBI taxonomy): domain Bacteria; kingdom Pseudomonadati; phylum Pseudomonadota; class Gammaproteobacteria; order Oceanospirillales; family Oceanospirillaceae; genus Marinobacterium; species Marinobacterium sp. LSUCC0821. The sequence continues at coordinate 644,113 of NZ_CP051666.1, read as the reverse complement.
AAAGTTAGCAATAGACTGCTCAGCGATATCCAGCAGCAGATTATCCGCTTGGTAAGCCGCTGGCATACGGGCCATCTGACCTATTTCGTAACCAAAAACAGTTAGGTCTACGTCGTGGTGGCGGACCTCTTCAGAGATAACCACATCACCAACATTAAGCGATGGATCAAAACCACCAGCAGAACCTGTGTTAATTACACAGGTCGGTTTAAAGTGATCCAGCAACAGTGTTGTACCTACTGCAGCATTCACCTTGCCAATACCCGATTTAAGAAGCACAACTTCAACACCATCGATGGTACCGAAAAACAGAGTGAAGCCCGCAATCGTGCGCTCTTCCACATCAGACATTGAGCTTTTGAGGCGCTCAATCTCCTGATCCATAGCGCCGATAAGTCCGATACGAAGATCAGCTTTGATGCGGTTGATTAAGCTATTAGGGTCAGTATCTTCTGCTTTAATTGCAGCGTTAAGATCATCTGGGCGGCTCATAAAAACTCTTCTAAAATCGGTTTTGTGTAGGGTTCAAATAGATTGCGAGTATGGTATCACTAACTGTACTTATATTGCTGTTTTCTCGAGAAAAATTCCTAAGCCAACCAATTAAATTTTTGGTAAAGGGCAACCACCTCTTGGGATAGCGGTGACTCGATAGTTAGTCGTTGATTTGAAATCGGATGGTTAAACTCAATAGAGCGCGCCATCAGCAACATGCGGTGACAATCTAGAGATTCACGAAACATCCTATTGTGACGCCCCTCCCCGTATTTTGTATCCCCAATAATTGGATGGAGAATATGCTTCATATGACGACGAATTTGATGCTTGCGGCCTGTTTTAGGCTTGCATCTAACTCTTGAGTAACGCGATTGTGGATAGCGACCCACTGGTATGTCTAGCTCAATACGATCAAGCGGCTCATAGATGGTGACAGCCTCTTTTGCCTCTTTATCTTCTGATGCGAAGGGGTCGGCAAACTTGTCCTTTTTAGGAACCAACGGATAATCGAGCTCCGCTCCCTCTAATACCCAACCACGCACCACACACTCGTATACCTTCTGAACATCTCTCTCTTGAAATTGAGCCTGCAGTAACTTTGAACTTTCAACCTCCTTGCCTACGAGAATAACCCCCGAGGTCCCTCGATCTAATCGATGGATGGTATGTAACTTCTCAGCATTAAGCTGGCTTTTAAGGAGCCCCATCATATTGGGTTCATCTGCAGGTGATATCCAACTTGGATGCATTAGCAGACCTGAAGGCTTATCTACCGCAACGAGGTAGTCATCTTCATAGAGTATGGTGAGTTCCATTGCCTTTATCTTCTATAGAAATTAACCAGCACATCTTATCACTTTTAATGGCATAAAATTATTTTTGTGCAGTGCACAAAAATAATTGACAATACCATTGTTATGCCTATAATTGGCCTTATGTTGCACTGCACAATTAATTAAATCAGGAGATAATCCCATGATGAACGAAATCAAAGACAGCATGAAACCAGTTATGGCTATGGCTGAGATCAACAAGAAAACTGCTGAAGCTCTTATCAGCCTACAGTCTTCTTACGTAACTGAAGTTGTTAACGCTTCTCTAGCTCAGATGAAAACTCTATCTGAAACTAAAGATGCTAAAGCAGCTCTAGAACTTCAGGTTGCTTTCCTGAAAGATGCTGAAGCTAAAATGACTGAAGTTGCTGAAAAAGAGATCGCTGCTCTTGCAGCTGCTAAAGCTGAACTAACTGCAGTTGTTGAGTCTAGCCTAGAAGATCTTTCTTCTGCGCCATACTTCGCTGAACTTCAGAAGTTCATGGCTGCTAAAGCTTAATCGCTAAAGCATTCAAAAAAGTCCCCGCCTTATGCGGGGATTTTTTTGCCTGAAAAAACACACAACTCAGATCAGATAAAAAACCCCGTGAACCTACTATCTGCGCTCTGTCCCCACTCTTTAAACAGTTTGCCAGAGTCTCTAGCGTAATTAGAAATACGATTCGCGATACGAATCGATCACGGTTTCAGCTACGCTGAATTCGCTCCTACAGCCGGAGCTTGTAGCTGACTTTGTGCGTAGCTCGAATGTAGGAGCGCATTGGCGCGTAGCGACAAGCCGCGATCAAACTGCCAAAACAGTTTTGTATGTATTGCAACGGTCTTCCAGGGGGTATAGCTCAATTGAAACGAGAAGCCTGACCTTATAGCGTCACTTCCCCAAGCTCCCTTACCCTTAAAACGCACAAAAAAACCCAGCAAGTGCCGGGTTTTTTTCAAATAACAGATTGATTAAGCGTGCTTCTTCCAGTGGTAGTGGTAGTAGACCACTGGGATAACCACAAGGGTTAGAATGGTCGAGATCATCAGACCGAAGATCAACGAAACTGCTAAGCCACCAAAGATTGGATCATCAATGATGAAGAAACCACCCATCATCGCTGCTACCGCAGTGAGTGCGATTGGTAGTGAACGAACCGCCGCTGCATTGATAGTTGCCTCTTGGAAGCCAACGCCTTCCCTCACCTGCTGCTGAATAAAATCCACCAGCAGTATTGAGTTTCGGACGATGATACCCGCAAGGGCAATCATGCCGATCATTGAAGGCGCTGTGAACTGCTGACCCAGTAGTGCGTGACCTGGCATGATACCGATAATCGTTAATGGAATCGGCGCCATGATGATCAACGGGATACCGTATGAACGGAACTGCGCAACGACCAATAGGTAGATCATGATGAGACCCACAGAATATGCGATACCCATGTCACGGAAGGTCTCAAAGGTGATCTGCCACTCTCCATCCCACTTTAAGCTCCATTGGTATGGATTCTCTGGTTCAGAGAAGAAGAAGCGTTCGATTGGATGACCATCCGGTGTTACCTGATCTAGGGCTGCATCGATCGCGAATAGACCGTATAGCGGACTATCAGTATCACCAGCCACATCGCCCATTACGTAAACAACAGGAAGAAGATCTTTGTGGTAGATACTTGGATTAGTTTGCGTATCAATGCGCTCTGTTACATCCGATAGAGCAACAAGGTTACCGCTATTTGAACGAACCTGAATCGTTTCAATCTTATTCAGATCAGCACGATCCTTAGGTGCTAGCTGAAGCTTAAGCGGCACAGCAACACGGGCTTGCGGATCATGGAGATAACCAAGGTCTTCACCACGAATCGCGCTATTAATAGCAGCAACGATGTTAGCTTCAGCTACACCAAAGTGCGCTGCACGAACACGGTCGATTGCAAAGATCTCCTTATTCTGCGCAGCTTCAACACTGTCATCGATATCAACAACACCAGAGGTTTGCGCAAAGGCTTCACGTACCTGTTTAGCGACTTCAAACTGACGATCTTTATCCAAACCGTAAATCTCGGCTACAAGCGGTGACATAACCGGCGGGCCAGGTGGCATCTCAACAACTTTGACGTTGGCGTTGTAGGTCTTAGCTGTTTCAGCAAGTAGCGTGCGCGCTTCTAGAGCGATAGCGTGGCTCTTACGATCACGTAGATCTTTATCTACCAGATTGACCTGGATATCACCCTGATTCGGCTGACTACGTAGGTAGTACTGACGTACCAGACCGTTAAAGTTAATTGGTGCAGCAGTTCCCGCGTAGATCTGGAAATCTTTCAGTTCAGGCAGTGCTTGCAGATCATCAGCAAGTTCAGCAAGTACCAATTGGGTCTGCTCTAGGGTGGTACCCTCAGGCATATCAAGGATGACCTGGAACTCAGACTTGTTATCGAATGGCAGCATCTTCAGGATGACCGTCTGGTTCACTGCTAGGTAGACAGAACCCCCAATCAGCAGAAGAATACCCACCAACAGACCATAACGATTCTTGTTACCCTCACCCTTGCGAAGCATAGGTACTAGGATCTTCTTAAAGAAACCGCTGAAGCGAGGCTCGTGTTCAGCTCCACTGTGTGCACCGTGATCGCCATCAATATGGTTGCGGAAAAGCTTTAGGAACAACCAAGGCGTTAGGATGAATGCCACCGCTAACGAGATCAACATACCCGTAGAGGCGTTAATCGGGATTGGCAGCATATATGGACCCATAAGACCCGATACGAATGCCATTGGAAGCAGTGCAGCAATAACCGTAAAGGTTGCAAGAATCGTAGGGCCACCTACTTCATCTACCGCGACAGGGATCGCCTCACGAAGCGACTGTTTACCCATGCTCATATGACGGTGGATGTTCTCTACAACAACGATTGCATCATCGACAAGAATACCGATAGAGAAGATTAGAGCGAACAGAGAAACACGGTTAAGCGTGAAACCCCAAGCCCATGAGGCAAACAGCGTAATAGCCAGAGTCACAATAACAGCAATACCCACAACTAAGGCTTCACGCCTACCTAGTGCAAAAAGAACCAGCACGATAACCGACAGGGTTGCGAAGATCAGCTTCTTGATTAGCGTTTGTGCTTTATCATCTGCAGTTGCGCCGTAGTTACGGGTAATAGTTGCGTTTACACCATCAGGGACATAGATACCTTTAATCTGGTCAAAACGATTAATAACCGCGTTTGCCACGTCTACAGCGTTTTCACCCGGTTTCTTTGCTACAGCAATGGTCACCGCAGTCGTTAAAACTGAAGCTCCCTGCTCCGCAGCCGGTCCAGTCCCGTAGGTAACGTATTGAGTTGCTTGCACAGGGGCATCTGTAATCTCTGCAATATCACGCAGGTAGACTGGTGCTCCGCCACGTACAGCAACGACTAGACTTTCAACTTCTGCAACGTCCGCAAGTAACTGTCCTGCCTGCACCCGAATGGCGTAGTTATTTTTAACTCGATCACCCACATCAGCCGTGATATTTGCAAACTGAAGCTTAGCGCGAACGTCTGCAAGACTCAGTCCATACGATGCTAGACGAGCTGGATCAAAATCGATCTGAATAGCGCGGGCTGCACCACCTAACACTGTGATATCACGAGTGCCATCAACTCGCTGCAGCTCTGATTGAATGGTACGAGCTACATGGAGCAGGTCTGAGCTGCTAATCGCAGGATCTTCACTCCAAAGTGTGCCTGCAACCACAGGTACATCATCAATACCCTTAGGCTTAATGATCGCCTGCCCAACCCCTAGGTTGTGAGGCAGCATATCTTGATTCGAGTAGAAGGCGTTATAGAGGCGAACAATCGCATCAGTACGCGGCTCACCTACTTCAAATCTTACCGTCAGCATCGACATACCAGGGCTTGAGACTGAGTAGATGTGTTCAACCCCTTTAATCTCAGAAACTACCTGCTCTGCCGGTGTTGTAACGAGCGACTCGACTTCAGTGACGTTCGCACCTGGAAAAGGAATCATCACGTTTGCGAAGGTAACGTCGATCTGCGGTTCCTCTTCGCGCGGCGTCACCATCGCGGCAAACAGACCCAATAGAAGACCAACAACTGCAAGCAGTGGCGTAATCTCAGTAGTCAGGAAACTCTTAGCGATACGCCCCGAAATACCAAGTTTTTCGGTTTGATTAGTTTCCACCCTGCACCCCCTTGTAAGCGACTGCAGCGGCGGTTGGGTCTGCAAGTACAGTTTCACCCTCTGCTAGGCCAGAGATGATCTCAACACCAGCAACTGTATTGGCGCCCGTACGGATATAACGGAAATTAATAGCACCATCGTCCTTTTGAACGTAAACGCCTTTGATCTCACCACGTTTAGCTATAGCGCTCTCTGGCAGTACAAGCAGGGTCTCATTGTCTGTGGCGAATAGAACACGTACCAATTGGCCAGGTAGTGGATTAGCGGCAAACTGTGCAGCAGGAAGATCCAGAAGTAGATTGAAGGTATGGCTCAATTGATCCGCTGTGGGAATAAGTTTGGTCGCAACAGGCTTAACAAGTTCATCACCAATCTGAATTTGAATCGATTGGCTGTTACGTGCTTCATTCACATTTGCTTGTGGAATCTGAACACGAACACGCAGCTGGTCTAGCGCAATGCCTTCCATCAAAGGGGTACCCGGTTGTACAGCCTCACCCTCAGATACGAGCTTATTCACCACAATGCCAGTATAGGGTGCTACTACCTCAGTGTACTGGAATCGAGCTCGAGCATCGTTAACCATCGCTTTAGCTGCATCAAGACGTGCACGAGCAGCATCACGTTGCTGGCGAGCAGTATCAACTGGTGCAATCGCTACAAGTTTGCGTTCGAACAGTGACGTAAGGCGATCAAACTGACGAACTGCTTCATCATATGCCGTCTGTGCTTCATTAACCTGAGCTTTAGCAGCATCTAGCCCTGCGCGCTGTTCACTCTGAGTAAGACGAGCAATGACCGCACCCCGCTCTACAACATCACCATAATCAAATGGCAGCTCAAGTATGCGACCTGATGTTTGCGCAGCCACAACAGCGCGGTTTACCGCTTCAACTGTACCGTCAAACTGTACTTGCTGTGCAACCTGCTTCACTTCTGCAGCAACCACATCAAGATCAGCCGCATACGAGCTAAGGGTTGTTAGGCCTGTCATTGCAGCACTGATAGCCAATGCCAGAGTCAATCGCTGTTTAATCATCGAAAAGAGTCCTACTCATTTTTGGTAATAATGGCAGGCATAATATATTAGATAATCCTAATATTGAAGCGTAAAACGAAAAAAATTGATCATTCTCTGGAAAAAACAAAAAGAACGACTACTCTGAAGTTAATTTAGAAAAAATTTGAGGATCTACATGAAAGCCTTGATCGCCGACGACGACCAAGTACTCAGGATGATTTTGGAGAAACAGCTTCAATCCTGGGGTTTTGATACTGTCACAGCCAGCAATGGTGAAGAGGCTTTTAATATCATAACCGAGCAAGAGGATCCGCCTAGGATCGTCCTACTTGATTGGGAGATGCCAAAACTGGACGGTATCGCGCTGTGTCAAAAAATTAGATCCTCTGAATCTAACGATCCTCCCTACATTATCCTAGTGACAGGCCATACAGATTCAGACCGCATCGCCACAGCACTGCAAGCAGGTGCTAACGATTTCCTTAGCAAACCTACAAAGCCGATAGAGCTGCGTGCTCGCCTTGGCGTAGGCATGCGAACGCTTGAACTGCAACGTCGATTGAATCTCGCAAACCATATGTTGGCCTATAAAGCTGAACATGATGAGTTAACTGGCCTTAGAAATCGCGGCTCTTTAATCGACCGTCTAGATACAGAAATAGCGAGAAGCCAGAGAACTGGAGAGAACCTTGCGGTAGGAATACTGGATATAGACTACTTCAAACGCATTAATGATACCTACGGCCACCCTGTCGGTGATCGCGTTTTGAAAGAGTTTGCTGAACGCATGAGGGACACATTCAGGCCATACGACCTACTGGGTCGATATGGTGGTGAGGAGTTTATGGTTGCCTGCTCAATCCCAGAGGAGGAATCTAAAAGGGTTTTCGAACGCTTTAGAAAAGCAGTCGCAGAGACACCATTTCTTAAAGATGATCTTGGGCTAGAGATCACAGTAAGTATCGGCATTAGACAATACACAGGTGAACCAGGGTCAATAAAATCTACCCTTTTAACCCTCATTTCTGATGCAGATGCAGCGCTTTACAGGGCAAAAAATGGCGGGCGAAACAGAGTCGAACTCACTGACCATTTGGAATCAAAAAATGCTGGTCGCCACACCGATCTTGATGAGAGTCAAATCCTCGATGCAGAGCTTTAACGCGGGTTAAATATTGAGTCACCCATCTGATCAATAGTCTGTCGCGCTTTGTTTAGGGTCAGCTCAATACATCCTTCACGCGTCGCAACTGCATCTGCACGAATAAATTGGTGCTCTTGAGAAACGCCATCAATCTCCTTTCTGATGGTTGCACCCACACCGAAACCACCATTCGCATTACGCGGTTCGGGGCTAATGGTGAAACCCTTGTACTCAACTGACTCTTCAATAGAAGATGTAACACTTTCACCAAACAACTTGTTAAATAACGCTTTTAGCATCTTTATCTCCTATGGATTGGTGTGTAACGACCCAATCTCTCTTTAAAAGCTTTTCGACCCGATTCTGGGCGCGCACTAGATCTTCACTGGTCGTAAGAAGTTGAACCGAGCTAGTAGAATCATCACAGACAAGATCTTCACTATCTAATCGCCTCTTCAACTCACGCGCTACAGCACTAGGGGTATCGATAATACGCACAGCCTCACCTAGCACTGTTTTGATCTGATCGAGTACAAACCCATAGTGGGTACACCCAAGTGCTAGAGTATCTATGCCCTCCCTCCTAAACGAACTCAATTGTGAAGAGAGATACTCAAGTAGCTGTTGATCCAATGTCTCAGGAGCTTCTATAAGCTCAACTAAACCTGGACAGGGTTGAATAACAATCTGCTTATTTTCAAACCGTGAAAGCAAATGTTGAAACTTCTCACTCTCAACAGTGTACTGAGTCGCCATAACACCAACCCGCCCTGTCAAACTCTGCTCCACAGCAGGTTTAATACCAGGCTCAACGCCAATAATTGGTACCTGATAGTGATCTCTAAGATGTGAGATGGCTGCTGCAGTAGCAGTATTACAGGCCACTACAATCGCTTTACAGCCCTCACCAACGAGGAAATCAACGATAGAGAATGAACGTTCAATGATCTGTTTTGGGCTCTTATCTCCATAGGGAGCAAACGCACTATCAGCAACATAGATAAGTGACTCATGCGGCATGAGCTCATGCACTGCATTTAATACACTCCAGCCCCCGACACCAGAATCAAATAGACCGATGGGCGAACAGTTTTTGGATTTCATCTACGCTTTGGTTCCGGACAAGTTTGAATGCATCTTAACGTAATTCATACAATTGGTCAGTCCCAATCATGGCCACCCTTCACTTTAAACTTCACAACTTTACTCCCCAGCTTTCACTCCACAAGCACTGTATTTGTTGAGAAAATTTATTTTGTGCAGTGCACAAAAAAGTTGTTGACTCACTGGTTGTGACTGGTTAATATTTGCACAAATGTTGCAGTGCAACAAAATTAAACTTGCAGGGGAACCTACCATGTACAACGAAATGATTAACAACTTCAAAGCACAGATGGCTCCATTCACTCAGATGGCTACCATCAACCAGAAAGCAGTAGAAAAGCTTGTAGCTATCCAGCAGGAAGCTGCAACTGAACTATTCAACACTGGTGTTGCACAGGCTAAAGCACTAGTAGAAGTTAAAGAACCTAGAGCTGCTCTTGATCTTCAGGTTGCTTACTTCAAAAACCTAGAAGCTAAACTGACTGCTGTTGCAGAAGAAGAGATCACTACTCTTAACACTGCTCGTAACGAACTAACTGCAGTTCTAGAGAAAAGCGTTGCAGAGATGACTGAAACTGCTGAGAAAGCAATGAAAGATTTCGGTTCTTTCGACGCTGCAGCTTTCGACATGTCTAAGTTCGATCTAGCTAAATTCGATCTTTCTAAAGTCGTTCCAGCTTTCGTAGCAGACGCTGTTAAGCCAGCTGCTAAGAAGCCTGCTACTCGCAAAGTTGCTGCTCCAAAAGCTGCATCAGCTGAGTAATCATTCAGTCACTAAAAAGGCCGCTATTGCGGCCTTTTTTATTACTTGGTGGTAAAACGCTAGTAGTTTAAACCAACTGCTGTTTCGCCCAAACAGTCACTACCTCTTCACCTGCATCAACCATTGATTCAAGCTGATTCAGACTTTCGATAAGCTGCTCTTGAGTCGAACGGACAATGTTTAGGTGACCCACTTTACGGCCGGGACGAATCTCTTTGCCGTACCAGTGCACGTAAGCACCAGGCACTGTTAACCAATCCATCTTCCAATCACGACCAAGAAGGTTGTACATCATTGGCGCGCCGCGAACCTCAGGTTTGATCAACGGTAGACCAGCAAGAGCACGAAGGTGTAACTCAAACTGACTGATTGAAGCTCCCTCTTGCGTCCAGTGTCCTGAGTTGTGAACACGAGGTGCTAGCTCATTTACAAGCAGTTGGCCATCGACAACAAAACACTCCATCGCCATGACGCCAATATACTCACCGTCGTCCATGACACGACCCAACCAGCTTTCAGCGCTCTGCTGCTGTGCTGGATCAAGATCTAGACATGGGATGCTTGCACGCAAAATACCATCTTGATGCCAGTTACGAGTAAGTGGGTAGAAGACCTTCTCTCCCGCTGCGTTACGTGCACCGACGATTGATACTTCATGACTGAATGGAATCATCGCTTCAGCGATACAGATTCCATCCCACTCTGGCAGCGAGGCATCACCCTGCTTCCAGCGCCACTGGCCACGACCGTCATAACCGCCCATTCGAGCTTTAACGACAGCAGCACTACCCAATGAGTTCAGAGCGGCAGTGATATCCCCCTCTTCACTATTAAGATTGACCCAGGGTGCAGTTGGAATCTCAAGTCGATCTAATAAAGATTTCTGACGCTGACGGTCGATAACCTGATGCAGCGTAGACTCATTACGGAAGTTCGGATGAGACTTAAGCTGATTACCCACAGGGTTTTCCGCCCAATGTTCGATCTCTACGGTTACAACATCATCATCACGTAGCTCTACAAGGTCATCACCCACTGGATGAACCGGTACCACTTCTAACTGGATCGGCGCACCAGCCTGTTGGAGCATCTGACCTAGCTGACCGTTACCGGCAACTACTATACGGGGTAACTGCATTGATTAACCTCGTGGATCAGGATTATCTAAAACAGCCTGACTCTGCTCAGCACGCCATGCAGAGAGACGCTCTGCCAAAGCTTTATCTTGAGTCGCTAGCATCTGAGCGGCCATAAGACCGGCATTGAAGGCACCTGCACCACCAATCGCAAGGGTACCAACAGGAATACCACGTGGCATCTGCACAATAGAAAGAAGACTGTCTTGACCACTCAGTGCTTTACTCTGCACAGGCACACCTAGCACAGGAACAATCGTTTTCGCTGCGATCATGCCCGGCAAGTGCGCAGCACCACCAGCACCAGCAATAATCACCTGAATACCAGCATCAGCAGCCTGCTCAGCAAAGCGGAACATCTTATCCGGTGTACGGTGAGCTGAAACAACTTCAGCACTGTATTCAACACCTAGGGTATCAAGAATATTGGCAGCCTCTTCCATCGTCGGCCAATCCGACTTAGAGCCCATCACAATCGCAACGCGAACGCTCATCTATTTCTCCGGTATAACTGTAGATTCGACACTGAGCATCGATAAAAATTAAGGGGATGAGTATAACACCAATTTTGATCGCTAACCCCTATAAAACCAACAGATCTTGGTATTGATATATCAACGATACGATGACCAACATCACAGGCAAACTGGTGACTGTTAACGCAGCAACAAGGTCTGCAGGACCTGAGTATCGGACCGTCAGTATGTAGCTCATAACCGCAACCGGCATCGACATTTGAATCAACAGGCTCAGGGTCTCTAAATCGTTTAGGCCGACAAAACGAGTCACTAGAAAAGCGATAAGGAAGCCTGATATTGGTCGATATAGCGACAGCAGAGATATCTGTAGCACTTGGGATGCATCATTCACTTTCAAGCGTGCCAGAGATCGCCCCAACAGCATCAGCATAATAGGCAGGGCAATTCCTGAGATCATCTCAAGCGACTTAAATGCAGGCTTAGGTAATTCAATACCCAAGAAGACCACAAGCACTCCTGATAGAAGCGCGATTAAAGGCATATTAGTTAAGAGTTTGCGCCACTGATAAGCACCCGACATTGCGGTTGTACCCAAGGTGAAGTGGCTGAGTGAAACAGTTGTCGAGATGATAATCGCAGGGGCTAACGCTTCTGGCCCAAGCAGCGCAAAAACAATGGGTATGCCAAGATTACCGGTGTTGGGATTCACCAGCGTAGAGATGAAAAACTTTGGCGAAATATTACGGACCTTACAGAAGATGGCAACCAAGCTCGCACCCATTGCCAGACAAAGCGCTGTGACCCCCATCAAATAGAGTAGATCACCAGGCGGCACCTGCATTTTTACCACGGAATAGAAGACCAGAGCTGGAAGCGCAATTTGGCTAGAAAGCATACTGAGGCCAGGATGCTCTAGATAATCGGTACGCTTAGCGAGAATAAAACCGATTCCCGCCACAAAGAAGACAGGGAAAACAGCAGAGATAAATGCAAATAACATAGAGCCCTTCCTTAGGAGGAGCGATTATAACAGCAACTCATCTCTTAGCGCTCTACGAAGCACTTTTCCGACAGGTGTTTTCGGCAGATGCCTACGATAGATAACTCTTCGAGGTAACTTGTAGGCTGCCAATCGCTCCCTAAGCCATGCAATGACCTCTTCTTCTGAGGGACGATTATCAGTACCGGTTACGAAGGCAACTACCTGCTCACCAGTGCGCTCGTCAGGAACTCCTACAACGGCCGCCTCGATAAGCTCAGGGTGATCGGTAATCTGATCCTCGACTTCGTTAGGATAGACATTAAATCCCGATACAATGATTAGATCCTTTGCACGATCAATCACATGGAAGAAACCCGCATCATCGCAATATCCGATATCCCCTGTCCTTAACCATCCATTGGCATCCATGACCTCTTGCGTAGCTTCAGGGCGTTGCCAGTATCCAGCCATCACTTGTGGACCTTTCACCCAAAGCTCACCCGACTCACCGAGTGGTAACGACTGATTGTGGTCATCACGAACCGATATTTGAGTATCAAATAGAGGAGTCCCTATGGTTCCGCCAATCGGATCTTCAGGTCTATCTGCCGATATAGCGGGAGATGCCTCTGTTAGACCATAAGCCTCAACAATTTTAAGACCGGTAATATCTTCCCAAGCTGAAGTGGCTGCATGAGTCAGAGCCATACCACCCGAGAGAGTTAGTTTCAGGCTTGAGAAATCTAGAGCACGAAACGCTGGCAACCGACTGAGAGCCACAAACAGTGTATTAAGGCCGATAAAGGTCGTCACATCACCCGCTTTAAACAGCTTGGTAAGTGACTTTAGGTCGCGTGGATTAGGAACAAGTATAGAGTGCCCACCATTTGAAGCGACTATCTGCGATACGGTAAATGCATAGATATGATAAAGCGGTAACGGAGAGATAACCTTGTCGCTCCAAGCTTGATCTGATCTAGAGAGGCGCTCATGCCCCTGTAACGAGTTAGCCAGCAGATTACCCTGAGTCAGCATAGCTCCTTTCGGCACACCCGTAGTACCCCCAGTGTATTGCAGGCAGAGAAGATGATTCAGATGATGATCAACCTGTTTTACTGGCATATCATCGCCGATTTTCAATGTATCGATAAACTGCTTAGCCGTTGGCAAGCCAAACTCTGGCTCCATCTTCTTGAGGTACTTAGCAACGAAGTTGATTAGCCTGCCCTTAAGAGATGGCATGAAATCGCCAAGGCGTACCAGAAAAACCTCTTCGATATCTGTCTGATCGATAATGGACTCAAGTTTCGAAGCCATACCAGAAAAGACCACAATCGCCTTAGCGCCAGAGTCCTTAAACTGGTAGAGCATCTCTTGAGGGGTATAGAGCGGATTGGTATTCACAATCACCAACCCAGCTCGCATCGCACCATAGATCGCAATTGGGTAGTGCAGGATGTTAGGCATCTGCAGAGCGATGCGATCACCAGGTTCTAAATTGGTGTGATTCTGTATGTAACTCGTAAAAGCACGGCTATATCTATCGACATCTCTAAAAGTGAGAGTTACGCCGAGACTGGTAAAAGCGGGCTTAAAGGGGTACTTAGCGAGCTGGTGATCAAAGTAATCAACAAAGCTATTAAAACCATCAGTATTGAGCTGCTCACTCAACTCAACAGGTACAACTAGTTTTCTCATTCTTATTTATGACCTCTGGCACCTAATATGCAGAGCTATCCAAAATTATACAATTTCTTAATTACTGAACTACGCTGTAATTAAAGTAAGTGTTTGGAGCCATCATGCCCCTTCGTTCGCAGCTAATCCTGCTTGTATCCGCGATATTCGCCCTAATATTTTCCATTAATTTTTATTTAAGTATTAATAATATAAAGGACTATCTTGAGAATGAGTCGAGGATACACGCTCAGGATACAGCCACTTCTCTTGGCCTATCGCTCAGCCCATACATCAGCATTAAAGATGACACAATCTTAGAGACTATGGTCAATTCAATCTTTGATGCTGGCTTCTATCAAGAGATACGCCTAGATGATATCGCAGGTAACAACCTAGTGTTGAAACAGAACGCATCAACTGTTGAAACTGTTCCAAGCTGGTTTATCAACCTCTTACCGATGCAAACCATGCAGGCTCGTTCAGAAATAAACACCGGCTGGGTCATTGGCGGTGTGGTAAGCGTCACTACACACCCAGGGCTTGGCTATTTCAAGTTATGGAACCAAGCAAAAGAGACACTAACCTATTCACTAGCCATACTGCTGGCAGCGATATTTATCGCCTCAATGTTTATCCAATGGCTACTTCGCCCACTCAACCGCATCGAATCGCTGGCTAATAGCATTTCTAAAGGTGACTACCAGCAGATAACACCTCTGCCAAACTCGCCCGAGATGCACCAAGTGGCACTAACTATGAATGAGATGTCGAACAAAGTTCGCAAGACCATTAATCGTTTGAAACAGCAGCTAGATCAGGCTGGACGACGACTTCATACAGACAGCCTTACCGGCCTTGAGACACGAGTATCACTTGAGATGGAGATGGAGGAGCGTTTCTTAAGTCGTAATCCACGCTATCTAATGCTGATAAAACTTCACGAGCTTGGTGCCATATCAAAACACTCAACACCTCAACAGGTCGATAACTACATTCGCGCGTTTGTCTCCGTTGTACAAACTACGCTGTTGAACCATAAGCTATCAACCGAGACCTTCTATCGCCTTTTGGGCTCTGAGTTTATTGCAATTGCTGAACTCCATTCAGATGAGCAGTGCCAAGCACTCCTTGAAGACCTATCCAAACAACTTAACGCTTTTGGCATTGGCCGCGGTATCGACAATGTTGCTCATATTGGCTGTTTAAAGATTGAGAGCGAGCTCTCAGCATCAGAACTAATAGCCGCTGCTAGCGAAGCCCATGAGAATGCCAAGCTAATTGGACCTAACGCCTTTACCCTATCCACTCAGGTTAAAAGCGTTCGATCACGGGAAGCTTGGAGCAAGGTTATTCAAAACCTACTGGGTACAGGCGGCTTTACCATTCAAACGGCATTTCCAACCTATAACTTCAATAATACACATGAGCCACTCTTCTATGAGTCAGTAATTCAATTTCCAAGTGATACCGATATACAACTGGGTAGCTTCATTGCGATGAGCGAAGAGTTAGGAGTAATTGAGCAGGTAGATAAACAGGTACTGCACAAGATCATTGAGTTATTAGGTCGCCAAGAGCACCAAAACACCCAGATAACAGCAAATCTAAGCCTAGCCAGCATTAACTCAAACAGTTTTCGCAGCGAGATATTCAACGCCCTTCAAGAGCGTCCCGACATTGCTGAGCGCATTATCTTTAGCATCTCTTCCTATGTTGCCCACCAGGCAGGCGAGATGTTTGAAAGTTTTGTAACCCTAGCCCATCGCCTCAACTCTAAGGTACAGATAAAGCGTTTTGAAGCGCGCTTCATCGACATGGAGCAGCTGAAACAATCGAACATCGATTACGTTCGCCTGGCTCGCGACTATACCCAGGAGATAAGTAGCGATAGCAGCAAACAGTCATTTGTTGAGGCACTTGTTTCTATGGCAAACATTATTGAGCTACCTATTCTTGCAGAGTCGCTCAATAATGAAGCGGACAGAGATACTGCAAAATCCCTAGGGCTAAACGGTTTCAACTAGGACGTTAAGTGAACACTGCCAAACGCTATGTAGCTAGCCTTGCTCTAATTGTATTGAGCACCCTCACCCTTCACTGGGTGACCGCTAGCACCTCTTTAGTTGAGTTCTCACCGGAGCTGCTTCAGCGTGTCGAATCTAAATGGGGGCAAGGTGCTGTAAAACGACTCAACGCGATGAAAGCGATCATAGAGGAGAACCAGTTAAAAACTGAAAATGAGAAACTCAAGATCGTAAATGAGTTCTTTAACCTCATCCCCTATAAGAGCGATATCGACCACTGGAACGCTAAGGACTACTGGGCCACCCCCTTTGAAATGCTCACGAGCTTCGGGGCCGATTGTGAAGACTACTCAATAGCAAAGTACTTCACTCTGCGCGAATTAGGCATTGATGATGGCAAACTAAGAATCACCTACGTAAAAGCCCTTAACTGGGATGAAGCGCACATGGTACTCACCTACTCCCCTGCACCCAATGAGATGCCCTTAGTACTGGATAACCTTAAATCAGAGATAGTTCCAGCTAACCTGCGTACGGATCTAATCCCAGTCTACAGCTTCAATGCTACCGGTCTATGGCTTGCTAAAGAGCGCGGAACAGGCCAGTTCGTTGGAAGTTCTGATCGATTGAGCCTATGGGTGGAAATGTTGGGAAGACTCGAAAACTAGAGGGTTTTCATATTGAGAAATGATTGATCAAAAGAACGAAAGCGAGCGTATACTGAGTTAAACAATTATCGGCAGGACGCCCACCATGAGTCATACTATTCACTACTACTTCTCACCAATCTCTCCCTTCACCTATCTTGCAGGTGATCAACTGGAGAACGAAGCAGAGGGCAAGATCGTTTACCACCCTTTTGATATTGGTAAAGTGTTCGCAGCCACTGGCGGCGTCCCAGTTCCACAACGCTCACAACAGCGCCGTGACTACCGAATGGCAGAGCTGAAACGTATATCCGCGCGTCGCGGCCTTGCCATTAACTTTCAGCCAAAACACTTTCCAGTCGATAGCCGCCCAGCAAGTAAACTATTGCTAGCCGTGCGTGATGCAGGCGCAGATGTAGGGTCGCTAGCAAAGGCAATTCTAAAAGCAGTCTGGCTTGATGAGCTAGATATCTCAGACCGTGAAACGCTGATTGTCTTACTACAGTCACTGAATATAGATACCCAACTTCTTAGCACATCTGAAGGGTTAGATGAGCAACTAGATAGTGAAACTGAGGCTGCCATTGATGCAGGGGTATTTGGTAGCCCTTTCTACATTGTGAATGATGAACCATTCTGGGGTCAGGATCGCTTATCTGAAATGCTTGAACTAGCGAACAACTAAGCGACGCTAAGTAACAAAAAGGGGCTGATAGCCCCTTATTTACGGTTCAAACTTGATTAACCGCGCTTACCTACGTACCGCACCTTACGGCGGCGACGCTCAGCAACAGGCGCCTCTTGTGGCTTATCGGTGTTCTGACGAGCACGCTGGCGCTTATATTCGCGTTTAACCTTCTCAAGATCTTCCGGTTTAATTGCAGGCACTACACGACGCTCTAGTTCCAACTCATCTGTTAGAACGTTAACCTCTTTTTGACCTAGCGCTCTCCAAGTTCCCACTTTCACATCGCTTGGCAGGAATACTGGACCAAAACGGACACGCTTCAAGCGGTTAACCTGCAGTCCCTGCGACTCCCATAGACGGCGAACCTCACGATTACGACCCTCCATAACCACACAGTGGAACCACTTGTTGGCACCTTCACCATCGAAGTACTGTACATCGCTGAATTTAGCCATGCCATCATCAAGCAATACGCCATCTTTAAGGCGCTGCAACATATCATCGTTCACTTCGCCTAGAACACGCACAGCGTATTCACGGTCGATGTTACTTGATGGATGCATCATCTTATTGGCGATTTCACCATCAGTCGTAAAGACAAGAAGACCTGATGTATTGATGTCTAAGCGACCAATAGCCACCCAGCGCTCTTGTTTTAACTTAGGTAAGTTATCAAATACCGTCGGACGACCTTCTGGATCGTGACGCGTACAAACCTCACCAACAGGCTTATTGTAGATAAGCACTCGAGCTGCCTTATGCCGCCCAGATTCGATCTCTAATAGGCGACCATCCACCTTAATTAGATCTCTCTCTGTAACTCGATCTCCAAGTGTCGCTACCTGATCATTGATCTGGATACGACCCTCTTCAATCCAACGCTCCATCTCACGACGTGAGCCCAATCCGGAGCGCGCCAACACTTTTTGTAACTTTTCATCTGTCATGTGACGCAACCTTTTTAGCAAATAAAAAAGGCCCTTCCGAGGAAGAGCCTCTATAGGTAGCCTACGGATAAGCCCATGAATAGGCTTGTTCACAGATTCCCTAAGCGAAGTATAAATTAATTCGCGCTAGGTAGCTGCTCTTTTGAGATACCGCGTGACGACATGTACTGTGCAAAAATTGCAGGAGTACGTCCACGACCTGTCCAAGTGTGAGTCTGGCCTTGTGCATCAGTAATCTGGTACTTAGCCTTAACCTCTTTCTTGCGAACTGGTGCTTCAACATTACCTACTAGATCGTCCAGCTGAACGCCTGCAGCACGCATTGTTTCGCGGATCTTTTCGATCGCTTCAACTTTAGCTTTTTCTTGTTCAGCACGTGCCGCTTCTTCAACACGACGTTCTTCAATAAGATCAGTTAGATCCGCAACTGCTTTTTCTAATTCAGCAACAGATGCGCCCTGGCACTGTTTACGAAGGGAATTTTTACGTAGAAGAGTTTTGATAAAATCGCTCATTACACATCCATTAATATTAAATTAGTCTGTGAATTATGCTTTTATTTAAAAATAAATCAACACTCGAAATAATATTATTTAAATAAAAACAACCATAAGATTTTAATATTTAAAATACCAATCCCAATATAAGTTTATAAATTAAAACTTATTTAGCCAACTAAACCTATAAAACGAAATATGAGAACCACATTAAACAAGAATTCAGGTATGGAGTTGTACATAGAGAAAACGTAGAATCGGCATCTTAGCAATCAACCTTGGTCAAGCATGTTCAAGTTCATCAACACTAAAAGACTCCCAATTTGGTACCTCGCAATCGCACTTCCCTTGGTATTGGAGCCTGCAGCACTTATCTTCCAGTATGTTTTAGATTATGGCCCATGCATTCTATGTGTTCAGATCCGAGCAACACTGATAGCGATGTTCATCGCTGGTATAGCTGGTATATCTGTTAGCTGCAAAGCTGCACAAAAGCTTCTATCTTTAGCCCTGGTAGGTATCACAGGAGTTTTCGCATACCAGAGTTTTATGGTTCTTGGTATAGAGCGATACTGGTTTGAGGGTAGCTGCACGATGGACGCTCCTTTTCCGAATTGGTTGCCACTCCACGAATGGATACCATCAGTATTCGAACCTTGGGAACTTTGCGGTTATACCCCTGAAATTATTCGCGGTATTACCATGGCAGAAGCATTAGTAATAATCTCAATTACGAGCATACTTGCTGCCATCTACAACCTATTTATTGTATTGAGAAAATAGTGCCCATTTCAGATTTAATTACCCTTTTGGCTGCAGGCCTTTTAGGCGGCGTGGTCAATTCACTAGCGGGTGGCGGAAGTTTTATCACCTTTCCAACTCTGCTTTTTGTCGGTGTCCCACCTATTGCTGCAAACGCTAGTAATACCTTTGCAGCTTGCGCCGGTTATATCTCTGGTACCTGGGCACTGCGTTCGGAGTTTACCCAGTCTAAAAGTGAACTACTGAAACTTACACTCATATCAGCAGTAGGCGGCGGTGTTGGCGCTTATCTATTAACCCAAACCAGTGATACTGAATTTAGAGGCGCTATACCTTGGCTTCTTCTTTTTGCTACGGTCATCTTTATTTTTGGCAATCAAATGAATGCCACTTTGCAGCACTGGGCAAACAAAAATAAACACGCATCAACCATACAACACATATTAATTATGGGGTTATTTATTGGCGTATCTATTTACGGCGGTTTCTTTAATGCGGGATTAGGGATTATTACGTTGAGCTATTTGAGCCTTGCTGGGTTTAAAAACATCAACGAGATGAATGCTCTTAAACTACTCTACTCTAGCTCAATTTCATTATGTGCAATTGTGCTTTTTATCTGGAATGATTTAATTGTCTGGCCAGAGATGCTGACACTACTAGTCGGCACATTAATTGGTGGATATTTAGCGGGTCACCTATCGCGCAAACTGCCACAAATTTGGGTGCGCAGGGCAATCATTGTCGCAAGTACTGGCATTACTGGTTATTTCTTTATTGCAGGCTAGGGTACCTGCGAACAAGTCCACAGTATCTCAGCGAGACCTGAAATGTGCAGATACAAGGCGCTTTTCGCCGCTAATGGCTGTAGCCCTTAGCAAGAGAAGCAACGCCGTAGATGCCTATTGCAGGGCCCGCCCTTCGGGGCTTACAGTCAAATCCATCCTCTGTGTTGTGCTTTCTCGACTTAGCCCGCTAGGCCATCGAAAACACGCCTTGATGATGTATTTGACTGTAAGCCTGAGATGCCATGGACTTATTCGCAGGTTCCCTAGGAAGTCGGCATCCCTTTGGGAAACCTCCTACACACTAAAACCTTATGATTCTCTTATGTGCCTGTAGGAACCTCCCCGCAGGGGCGGTGACCTTTATGTGAAATAAAACTAAAACTCGACAGGCGTTAACAGTTCGCCGGTTTTAAGATAGTTCTCCAAATTATCCGCTACTAAACGCGACATCGCTGTACGGGTCTCTTCAGTTGCACTTCCTATATGTGGAAACATCACCACAGAGCTTAGCTCTAGCAACTCTTTCGGGTAGTTTGGCTCATCAGTAAATACATCCAGTGCCGCACCGCCAACCTCTCCTGCTAGTAGCATTTCGACCAACACATCTTGATCAACCACAGATCCCCTAGCGATATTGATTAGAACTGAACTCTTACCAAGCGCTGTAAGAACCTCTCGACCAATCAAACCATCTGTTTCAGGACCACCCGGACAGAGCAGAACAAGGTAGTCACTCCATCTAGCTAACTCTAGGAGCGAGCTCTCATAGGGATAATTAACATCTTGGCGTGGCGAGCGATTGTGATATCGAATAGGCATAGAGAAGGCCTCTGCGCGCTTAGCAACTTCAACCCCTATACGACCCAGACCAACAATTCCAAGATTTTTACCCGTCACCTTGCGCCCCATAGGTGTTTGGCCTGTGGCAGCCCACTGATCTGCACGTAGCCAACGTTCTGACTCAATCAATTGGCGCGCTTGCGTCAAAATCATGGCCAGGGTCATATCAGCAACACACTCATTCAGAACATCGGGTGTGTTTGTAACGGCAATGTTTCGGCTCTTGGCGGCGGGGAGGTCTACTTTGTCGTAACCAACACCCCAACCAAATATCACCCTAAGATTAGGCAGTGCTGCCATGAGTGCCTCAGAACAACCACGCCCAGCATTGGTAATGACTATTTCAAACTGCTGACCCTGCTCTTTAAGAAACTGCTCTCTATCAGGTTGTTTATGCAGCACTGTGAGATCTACAAGCTCTGCCAACCAGCCTTGCAGATCTTTACTTAACCCAGCAATTTGCAGTGCTTTAACTTTAGCCATGACTGTTCACTCTAAGATTTTTGAACCAACCTAATCCTGCTTCAGTATCACCAGCAGGCCGGTACTCACATCCGACGAAGCCCTTATACCCTTTTGCTTCAAGCAACTTGAACAGGTAGTCAAAGTTAAGCTCTCCCCTGTCTGGCTCATTGCGCGATGGCACAGATGCGATTTGAATATGATCAATATATGACCAGTAGGCTTTGAGGCGTGTCTCGATATCGCCACAGATAATCTGCGTGTGATAAAAATCGAACTGTAGCGCTACATTTGGACTATTTAACTGTTCAAGCACCTTGATAGCTAAGTCTGGGTGATTCATAAAATAACCAGGCATGTCGCGGTTATTTATAGGCTCTATCATCAGACGCACACCAACTGATTGAGCCTGCTCAGTTGCCCACTGCAGATTATTTAGGTAGCACTCTAAAGATGCCTCTGGAGCCTGATTTTCTGGAGGGATGCCCGACATAACATGGATACGCTCATTACCCAGTACCTCAGCATAAGTTAAAGCCTCCTCAATGGTTGAGCGAAACTGATCTTCAGTACCAACAACCGCCGCAAACCCGCGCTGACCCGATTCCCAATCGCCCGCACTTGCATTGAATAGCGCCTGCGTTAAACCCGCGTTATCTAAACGAGACCTAATCTCACTCGCTGAGTATTCATAAGGAAACAGGTACTCAACCTGTTCAAAGCCGGCATTTGCCGCACGAGCGAACCGTTCCGTGAACTCAACTTCGTTAAACATCATCGAAAGGTTTGCAGCAAATTTAAGCACAGCTTATCCCCTTAAATACTGGATTTATAAAGCTCAGCAACACAGTTTAGAGTGCCTGCGCAAAGGGCTTCAGCAGTTGATTCGTTATCACTCTCCGCGTAACAACGCAGCTCAGGGGCATTGCCCGACGGGCGAAGATGCACCACATTTCCAGAAGTGAATGTAACTCGGTAGCCATCGGTCTGGTCAACCGTTTGAATGCCACTCTGCTCACCCTCTACAAGAGAGCTAAAATGAACATCACCTGCATTAAGCTTTGCAAGCAGCTCTTGACTCCACGCAGTAGGAATTTCTGGGATACGATCACTTGCTGTAAAACGCGCCGGCAGTAACTTAGTCAGTCGACTAACAGGTGTCTCATGTTGAATAGCGAGTGCGATAATGGCTAGCATTGGCAGTATCGCATCACGCGTAGGCAGTGCGCTGAGTAAATTACCATTGATACTCAAATCTGAGCCAAGCAAAAAGCCACCATTCGCTTCGAAACCTGCCACTACCCCTTCGGCCTGCTCCATACCCGCTATCACATAAGGAGAGCCAATCTGCGTACGTAGCGTCTCTTTAAACCAGTTAGATTTCTCAAGCGCTGTGTTACTACTCACAGGGGTTACAACAGTATCCGCACCTAAGAAGTAAGCCGTTAAGACACCGACGATATCACCGCGTAAAAAATCTCCTCGCTCATCACCGATAAGAGGACGATCCGCATCACCATCGGTAGAGACGAGCAGATCGAAGTCACCCTCTTTGGCCCATACTTTAGCCTGTTTACGATCTTCTGCTCGCACCGCCTCTGTATCAATAGGGACAAACTGTTCTGTTCTACCAAGGGCTATAACTTCAGCACCCATCTGTTCAAATAGCTTGGCAATTAAATCTCGTGCAACACTTGAATGCTGGTATATAGCAACTCGTAACCCATCACAAAGATCTGATCCAAAGAAGTCGAGATAGCGAGCCAAATAGGCTTGTTCTGCACCAGCATCGATAGCAGGAAGCGCTTTCAAGGAGATCGCTTCAGGAACATCAACAGTTGCGGTCGCAATAGCCTGCTCTTCGCGCTTACCTATTTCGCCTTTAGCGTTGTAGAACTTGATGCCGTTACGATCGAATGGAATATGGCTACCTGTTACTACAACCGCTGGGGCATTAAACGTAGCCGCATAGTATGCAATTGCAGGGGTTGCAAGCGCACCAACATAGATAACACGCAATCCTTCAGCAGATAGCGCTGCAATGACAGCCTGTGTTATTTCAGGGCTTGAAGGGCGCAAATCGTGCCCAACAACGACGACTTCCCCCTCACCACAGGCCTGCCAAAACGCCTTAGCAAAGCCATAGCAGACGCGATCAGTTAGATCCGTAACCAACCCTCGCACACCCGAGGTACCAAATTTTACACCCGCTTCTGAAATCTTAAATTGCATCTCAAATCACTCATTTCTGCAGTTTTATCAAATTTTGTAACAATTACACTCATGTACAGGTTCTCATCTATGCACAAACCGTACCAATACTGCAGCCATAATTACAAAACTGAACGTTTAGAACTGGGCCACATCATAACGCACACTGCTGCTTAGAGTGATATAAAAGCTGCAAGTCCCTTCTATTTTCAAACATCTCTTGCCTTGCTCTACCCCTCGCCAAAGCAGGTATAATATGTAGCTTCAACGATCAGGCAGATGGTAATCTCTGCTTCATCCCATTCCGAACTAAACAGGATGTTGGTGTGTTCGAAAATCTACTTTTTACAGCAGAGCTTTTAGGTACCGTGGTGTTTGCAATAACTGGCGCCTTAGCTGCGACCGGTAAACGCATCGATATTTTCGGAGTCATAGTGCTTGGGGTGGTCACTGCACTGGGTGGCGGTACTGTACGAGACCTTACCATCTCCCCTAACCCAACTTTTTGGCTAGAAGACACACGCTATCTTTGGACAGCAGTTATCGCTTCGCTGTCGACCTTTATCCTGGCACGATACCTTCGCTACCCGAGACGTCTACTTCTCATACTCGATGCTGCCGGGCTGTCTCTATTTGCGATTATTGGTGCGCAAAAAGCGCAGATGCTCGGATATGAGCCGGTTATTGTAGTAATGATGGCGTGTATCACTGGTGTAGTGGGTGGATTGATTCGTGACGTACTAACAAACGAAACCCCAATGGTACTTGGTGGCGGAGATGGCGAACTCTATGCAACCTGCACCATTCTAGGTGCATCAGTTTTAGTCTTGGGTCAGAGCCACATCAACCCTGTTATGCTCACCTACATCGCAATGGCAGTCATATTTATAACTCGATTAGCTGCCATTTTCGGCAACCTTCGATTACCTAAATTCATTGATGCCGGACATAGACTTGAGAGTAACGAAGAGGCTCGTAACACCCGCTCGGACAGCGATAAATGACCCATACATCTCTGTTACGAACACCTCTTTTTGTTAAGTTCTTACTCGGACAGATAAGCTCTCAACTTGCGATTCAAATGCTACTTGTCGGGCTCGGCTGGCAGGTCTATTTAATTACTGAAAGTGCGATGGCGCTAGGCTGGGTTGGTCTAGCGAGATACCTACCTCAACTAATATTGACCCTTCATGCGGGATCAGTAGCCGACCGTTTCAATCGCGTTAAGATCATAATGTGGGGGCGCGGCATCACCATCATTGCGATGCTGATGCTCAGTTATACGAGCTACACCAACTCAATTAATGAGTATGTGATCTACTTTGCCTGTGTACTCTTAGGTATCGCCCAGACCTATAACATGCCAGCCTCACAAGCCATTGTTCCCAATCTGGTATCACGTGCCAACCATGCCCAAGCGCAGACAATTACCGCCTCTGGACGAGAAGCTACGACTATTATCGGCCCAGCTCTGGGCGGTGTTATCTACATCTTTGGCTCTGAAACGCTCTACTTTTTATGTTCACTTGTATCCCTACTATCTGTTTTAACCTTTGCAGGACTTATCGAATCTCAACCTGAACGTCTTCAGAGCAACGCTAAAAAGAACGCGTTATTTGATGGCTTCAGATTTGTATGGCGCAACCAGCTGATTTTCGGCTCGCTGCTTTTGGACACACTTGCTGTACTGATCGGCAGTGTTACTGCCCTACTGCCAATGATTGCGCGCGATATTCTTGAAACAGATTCAGTGGGACTAGGTCTCCTTCGAAGTGCGCCTGCGGTAGGTGCAGTCTTGATGTCATTGCTAATCGCGCGATATCCAATCAAACGTAACTCAGGTCGCATTCTCTACTACGCTGTTGGCGTTTTTGGCTTAGCAACAATTGTTTTTGGCTTCTCAGATCAACTTTGGTTATCACTAGCCATGCTCTTTTTGCTTGGCTCTGCAGATATGGTCAGTGTGATTATTCGCGCTACCTGGGTGCAAGATGAGACACCTGACGAGATGCGTGGCCGAGTAAGCGCTGTAAATGCGCTATTTATCTCTACATCGAATGAACTGGGTGAATTTGAATCAGGTTTAGCAGCCGCTTGGATCGGTGCCGTTCCATCCATTCTTCTCGGAGGCGTTGGCACCCTTTTGATGGTCGCTATTTGGATTCCGCTCTTCCCCAGTCTCTGGAATAGAGACCACTTGGTCAATCCAGAGACTGAAGAGTCACGTTAGAAATGCATAGCCCTTCTATAGGCTAACGATCGAGTAGCTCTATCCAGTGATTAACAGGAACAGGTGAAGCTGTCTCGATGTGAAGCTGACAACCGATATTAGCTGTCACGATTTGAGTAGGTTCATCGATAGTCAGCGCTTTCACTTTGTTAGCCAAAAGCTTCTGGCTAATCTCTGGCTGCAAAATCGAGTAGGTACCCGCCGATCCACAACAGAGGTGCTTATCCTTAGTTTTAGCAAGATCATATCCGACACGCGCTAACACCTTCTCAACCACGCCACTCTGCTTCATAGCGTGCTGAAGTGTACATGGGCAGTGGAAAGCGATCTTTTCGCTGCCAGTATTGGGGGCAAGCGGCGAAAGATCCTCATTAAGAAGAATCTCACCAATATCTTTGGTCAACTCGCTCACACGCTTGGCTTTCTCTGCATAAGCTGGGTCATCACGTAACAGATGGCCATAATCCTGCACCATGGCACCACAACCTGAAGCTGTCATAACTATCGCCTCGCAACCCGCTTCAATGGCTGGCCACCATGCATCAATATTCTGACGCATCTGGTTGAGTCCTGCCTCATGAGCAGAGAGGTGATAATTCACAGCACCGCAACAACCCGCTTGTGGCGCTTCAACAAGAGTAATTCCAAGCTTATCCAAAACCCGCGCAGTAGCCGCGTTGGTATTGGGTGCCGCACTCGGTTGTGCACAACCCGCCAAGGCCATCATGACACGCGCATGACGCTCTGCCGGCCAAGGTGAAGCGGTACGCTTGGTAGGAATCTTCTTACCTAAAGCACCTGGAACTATAGGTTTAAACACCTGTCCAATCTTGAGCAAAGGTCCAAAACGGTTTGGGTACGGAAGCACTTGGCGCAGCCCCCAACGCAACATCTTTTCACCAATTGGGCGATCCAGTTTCTTCTCAACGATGCCACGACCGATATCAATAAGGCGACCATATTGAACCCCTGATGGACAGGTTGTTTCACAGCTACGACAAGTCAAACAGCGATCAAGGTGCGTACGAGTCTTCTCAGTCACTTCGTCAGTTTCAAGCAGCTGTTTAATGAGATAGATACGCCCACGCGGGCCATCTCGCTCATCGTTAAGCTCTTGGTAGGTAGGACAGGTTGCTGTACAGAAGCCACAATGGACACAGGTACGCAGAATATCTTCCGCTTCCTGCCCTTCTGGTGTTGCCAAGTAGTGTTGAACGATATCCGTTTTCATCTGGGCAACTCCTACAACCAGCTGTAAGCACGGCCTGGATTTAGCAGACCATTTGGATCAATTGAGTGTTTAATACGCTGCTGTAGCGCTTCGATCGGCTTCGCCATCGGGTGCATCACTTCAGCCTGACGATCACCGCCTTTGTAGAGCGAAACCTGACCACCTGCTGCTTCAGCAAGTTTGACCATCTCAGCAAAATCACGATCACCGCTATACCAGCGCTCTGCACCGCCCCAGTTGATAAGACTGTCGCCGTCGAGCTTAAACGCCTCGGCATTAGAGCGAACAGAGAAACGCCACAGAGTGTCGCTCTCAAAAAGCGCCAGCTGACGATCTTGAAGCTTGTGCCAAAGTTTAGTGGCTTCAGCCGAATCTATCTCCTCGCCACCCCAAGACTTAGCGGTAGCATCAACAGCAGAACCCGCACCTGCTAGACGAACATGAAGTAGTCCATCAGCCCAAAACGCGGCAGTAATCGGCTTAGGCTGCCCAGAAAATTTATTCATCTGTGCAATCGCATCTGCCTGATCCATAGCGAACTTCAGAGTGCGAGTCGTTGCTGGCTTTGGAAGAACTTTAAGGCTGATCTCAGTCATCACACCAAGTGCACCAAAAGCGCCAGCCTGAAGACGAGACATGTCGTAACCCGCCACGTTCTTCATAACCTGGCCACCAAAGCGAAGGCGCTCGCCTTCACCATTAATTAGATTCACACCCAACACATGGTCACGTACAGAACCCCACCAAGGGCGACCAGGACCAGAGAGGTTGGTAGCCAAAGTACCACCTAATGTCGCTTTACCGCCAAAACGAGGCGGTTCAAACGCAAGCATCTGCCCTTCATCAGCCAAAGCTGATTCAAGCTCAATCAACGGAGTGCCTGCCCGTGCGGTTAAAACCAGCTCAACAGGCTGATAGTTCACGATACCGCTGTGGCCACCAACCTCTAGAACACGGTCTGCTTCAACAGCACGACCCATGAAATCTTTGGTACCTTCACCACGAATTCTGATTGTCTCATTCGCGGCCTGAGCATCTTTAACCTGCTCAATAATCTGTTGCGTTAAATCAGTCATGTGAGTGCCCCTCAGCAGTCTGTTGTACTGCCGCGTTTGGCGTAATGTTCATATCAAGCGAGCGATACTCCTGACAGCTTCGAAGCGTCGGAATACCTTTACCTGGGTTGAGCAGCTCGTTAGCGTCAAATGCACGTTTAACTTTATGGAACTGTGCAATCTCTGCATCGTTGAACTGCGCAGGCATCTGACGAAGCTTTTCGTAGCCGACACCATGCTCACCGGTGATACAGCCACCAACTTCAACACATAGCTCAAGAATCTTCCCGCCAAACTCCTCAGTTCGCTCGAGTTCACCCGGTACGTTTGCATCAAATAGAATCAGAGGATGGAGGTTACCGTCGCCAGCGTGGAATACGTTCGCCACGCGAAGACCGTAATAATCAGACATCTTCTGCATCTCTAACAACACATGGGTAAGCTGGCCACGTGGAATCGTGCCATCCATACAGTAGTAGTCTGGTGAGATACGACCCACCGCTGGGAATGCTGATTTTCGGCCCGCCCATAGACGCGCTCGCTCCTCTTCACTCTGCGATGTACGTACAGAGGTTGCCCCTAATCGACGGAATAGACTCTCAACTGCTGCAATGTGTTCCGATACCTCTTCATCCGTACCATCAACCTCACATAGCAAAAGTGCTTGAGCATCCAGGGGATAACCAGCTTTAGCAAAATCTTCAGCAGCTTGAATCGCAAAGCCATCCATCATCTCAAGGCCGCCAGGGATAATCCCCTCAGCAATAATACGACCAACAGCATCACCCGCTTTAGGAACAGAATCAAAACCTGCCACAACCACCTGAGCGCGCTCTGGTTTAGGGAGCAACTTAACCCTAACCTCGGTTACCACACCCAAAAGACCCTCAGAGCCAGTAAACAGCGCCATAAGGTCCATACCACAGCTATCCAATCCCTCAGAACCAATCGTGAGCAGCTCGCCCTCCATGGTTAGAAATTGAATGCTAAGCAGGTTATGAACAGTAAGACCGTACTTCAGACAGTGAACACCACCTGAGTTTTCAGCAACGTTACCGCCAATCGTACAAGCGATCTGTGAGGATGGATCTGGACCGTAGTAGAGACCAAACTCACCCGCCGCTTCACTGATGGCAAGGTTACGCACACCCGGCTGCACACGAGCAGCTCGAGCATCGGTATCAATCTCAAGAATCTGATTGAACTTTGCCATGGAGAGTACAACACCATCACCATGTGGCATGGCCCCAGCACACAAACCGGTACCTGCACCGCGCGCCACGACTGGCACACCCTCAGAGTGACACACTTTTAATACCTGCTGCGCCTGCTCTACCGTCTCTGGCAGAACAACCAACAGTGCCTCTTCGCAGTAAGCTGAAAGTCCATCACACTCATAAGGCTTCAGGGTCTCTGAATCACTGATGACATAATGTGGATCAATGATCGAACTAAACTGCTTAGCCAATCGCTGACGCGTTGCTAAACGGCTAGTTTGGTTCAATGCTTCCATTACGCTCTCCAAACAATTTAATAAGGAACTTTACGCTCCACGGTTTGCAAGCCAATACTCAAGTCCGGCTTGCGCACACTCCATATCTTGCATCGGGGTACCGGAACTTAAACCGATACCACCCACAACCTGTCCATCAATCTCTACCGGATATCCACCGCCTACTACACATAGACGACCACCCATAGAAGTATGAATACCAAACACGAGAGAGCCCGGCGTACATGCGGCGTTATACTCGTGAGTTGCTTTACGCGCTGCTGCAGCCGTAAACGCTTTGTCCTGTGCAATCGTTACACTGGTAATCTTACCGCCATCCATACGTTCAAAGGCGACCAGGTTGCCCGACTCGTCGGTAATAGCTATACACATCGGCACTCCGATCTCATTAGCCTTCTGAGCGGCACCAGCAATTAACAAACGTGCATCTGATATATCTAAACGCTTAATCTCAATCATCATACAACTCCATCTAACAGTGGTTAGACCGGATAACACATCCGTTCTTTCGGACTTTGTACAGTATTAAAGATCGCTTTACATAGTGGTATGACCAGCAGTAATCTAAGTACAAATTTGATTAAGCAAGCGCCGTTTCTCAGGAAATGATATTCAACCCCAAGTAAACATTGGGGATCAACGAGAAAAAGTGCAAACTGGTCTGACCAAAACCTTTCGAATGGCGAAATCTATGATCGAACATGGCTCAACAGCAGTAGCCTCTGTAACCAACTATCTACACAAGATGATTACTGATGGCGAATTAGGTCCGGAAGCGAAGATTCCATCAGAGCGCGCCCTATCAACTCGCCTTGGAGTATCTCGCGCTATTGTGCGTGAAGCACTCCATATCCTTTCCGGCAAAGGAATTATTGAGACCCACCATGGCCGCGGCTCATTCGTCTCATGTGCCCTCACCGATAAGAGATCGAACTCAGCAGTCATGAACCTTTTTGGGCATGATCCAAAGGCCGTCATAGAGATTCTTGAAGTGCGTGAACAGCTAGAAGGACAGGCCTGTTTCCTTGCAGCACAGCGTGCCACCGCCCGTGATCAGCACCGAATTCGAGAAGCGTTTAAAGCGATGGAGAATCTATCACCCAAATGGGACGCTTCACTCGACCACGATTTTCATAGGCGTATAATCGAAGCCTCACACAACTCAGTATTGATCCATACCCTCTCAAGCTTAAAAGAGCTGACTCTTATTAGTGTTGAAGCATCGGTAGACCACTTCGACAAAGAGGAAGGCTTTAAGCACCTCATTGAAAAGCACCACCGTGAGATCTACCAAGCGGTGAGTACAGGGCAAGCAGCTTGGGCGCGAACTGCAGCAATGGACCATGTCCGCCACGTTCGTGAAGCGCTTCAGGTGGCTTTTGACGCAGAGATGCGCCGTCTTAACACCCAAGCAAAGGTCCAATAACTGCGCCATTTGTGCACCTCTCTAATGCTCAAGTCTAATCGACATATTCATGCATTTGTCGCATTTTCTAGCTATATTCGTGTTACGCGAAATAAATTACGCATAAGGAGATATGCAAATGACACGTGAAGTAGTCGTTCTTAGTGCTGTTCGTTCAGCAATTGGTGCCTTCGGTGGCAGCCTTAGCTCTATCGAGCCTGCTGAGCTAGCTGGCCAGGTAATGAAAGAAGCAGTTAACCGTTCAGCCGTAGATCCTAACCAGATCAACTATGTGACTGTAGGTAACTGTATCCCTACTGAGAGCCGCTACCCGTACGTAGCGCGTGTCGCTTCTATCCAGGCGGGTCTCCCTATGTCATCTGTGGCGATGGCGGTTAACCGTCTTTGTTCTTCAGGCCTACAGGCTGTCGTATCAACTGCTCAGCAGATCATGCTTGGTGATTGTGACTACGGTATTGGTGGCGGTGTTGAATCGATGTCACGTGGTACATACATGGCACCAGCTATGCGTTCCGGTGCGCGCATGGGTGACACTCAAATGATCGATGCGATGGTTGCAGTACTTACCGACCCATTCGGCGCTGGCCACATGGGTATCACTGCAGAAAACCTTGCTGAAAAATGGAACATCACTCGTGAAGAGCAAGATGCATTTGCTGCTGAGTCTCAGCGTCGTGCAGCGATCGCAATTGAAGAGGGTCGCTTCAAAGAGCAGATCGTTCCTATCACTATCAAAACACGCAAAGGCGATGTGGTTTTCGATACCGACGAGCATCCAAAACCAGGTGCAACTGTAGAGAAGCTTGGTGCAATGCGCCCTGCATTCAAAAAAGATGGCACAGTGACTGCGGGTAACGCATCAGGCGTTAACGATGGCGCGGCATTCCTTGTACTTGCTGACGCAGAGACTGCTGCAAAGAATGGTCAGAAAGCGATCGCTAAGATCAAATCTTACGCAGTTGCCGGCGTACCAAACGATGTAATGGGTGAAGGTCCTATTCCATCTTCTAAGTTAGCCCTAGAGAAAGCGGGTCTAACAATTGCAGATATGGATGTGATCGAGTCGAACGAAGCATTTGCGGCTCAAGCTATTGCAGTTGCTAAAGGCTTAGGTCTACCAGCAGATAAGACAAACCCTAACGGTGGTGCAATTGCACTTGGTCACCCAGTAGGCTGTTCTGGTGCGTTTATCGCAACTAAAGCGATCTACGAACTTCACCGTACTGGTGGCAAGTATGCACTTGTAACCATGTGTATCGGTGGTGGTCAGGGTATCGCAGTTATCTTCGAACGCGTTTAATCAAAGATCCATTAAAAAAACCGGCAGCAGCCGGTTTTTTTTCGCGCAAATTTCTAACCATGAACTACAGTTAAGATATCCATTACACAAAGGAGAACTTATGAGACTGTTACTCGCCCTTCTACTACCTTGGCTCCAATTCTTTACCATCGGTCGCCCTTTTGCCGGCATCATCTGCCTCATATTACAACTAACTCTAATCGGCTGGATTCCAGCAGCCATTTGGTCCGTATATGCGCTCAGCCAATACAAAACAGACCAGAAAATTAAACAAGCGATGGGCGCGAGTGAATAAAATCACTCAACGAAACAACTATTCGTCGCTTTGTGAGATCTTTGCTGGCAAGCTCTGCGTACACAAAGTGTTATTTAAGAAAGGAGCTCTACCATGGCACTACTCTCACGACGCGGCGAAGCGTTAAATACCTGTGGCGACCTACCAGCAACCGGTAGCGCATGCCCTAACTTCACACTCACAGGTGCAAACCTCCAGGACTTCAGCCTTGCTGATCTTAGCGGTAAAACTGTGGTGTTAAATATCTTCCCAAGCATCGACACACCAACCTGTGCGACCTCTGTTCGTACCTTTAATGCAAAACTAAACGACGTTGCTGGTGTTGAAGTGATAAACGTATCTGCAGACCTACCTTTTGCACAGTCACGTTTCTGTGGCGCAGAGGGTCTAGAGAAGGTCAGCAATGCATCGACCTTCCGTAACAGCGATTTCGGCAAGACCTTTGGTGTTGAGATTATCGATTCTGGTATGAAAGGCCTGCTAGCTCGTGCAGTGGTTGTTATTCGTGATGGCAAGATCATTCATGGCGAGCTAGTCCCTGAAATTGCGCAAGAGCCTAACTACGAAGCTGCGTTAGCTGCAGCGCAATCTTAAGCTGCAGGATAAGATCTTTAGGTGACTCCCCCTCTGGGACAGTCACCTCCCTGCTACCTCCCTTCTACAATAATTCCCCATTCCCTGTTACCCTTGCACCCACTATTGTTATAACGCTTTAAGGAATTCCAATGAGCAAGCTTTCGATGCTACGAAATAACCCAATTGGCCTCGGCTGTATGAATATGTCCCACGCCTACAACACACCTGTTGCAGACGATGAAGCAATTAAGGGATTCCGTGAAGCATTTGAAATGGGTTACCGCCACTACGATACAGCGACACTATACGGCGGCGGTAAGAATGAGAAACTGGTTGGTGAAGCGATTAAAGGCTTCCGCGATGAAGTATTCCTAGCCAGCAAGTGTGTTCTCTACGTAGACCCACAAACAGGCAAAGCATTAGATGGCCGTCCAGAGACAATTAAAGCACAGTGTGAAGCGAGCCTACGCCGTCTTCAGACAGAACAGATTGACCTCTACTACCTTCACCGCTTGGACGCCAATGTACCAATTGAAGAGAGCGCAGGCGCAATGAAGGATCTCATTGCTGAAGGTAAGATTGCCAACTACGGCCTATCAGAGATGTCTGCTGAAACTTTGCGTCGCGCTCACAAAGAGCACCCAGTAGCTGCTATTCAGACTGAGTACTCGCTCTGGACTCGTAACGCAGAGATCGCAGTACTCGATACCTGCCGTGAGCTAGATGTAACCTTTGTCGCTTTTAGCCCTCTAGCGCGTGGTTTCCTAAGTCTGACTATCGATGATGTGGACGCACTAGCGGATAAGGATATTCGTCGTGCAATGCCACGTTTCTATCCTGAGAACTTCGGCCAGAACAAAGCGCTACTGAAAGAGTACGTAGCGATAGCTGAGCGCGCTGGCTGCACACCAGCTCAACTTGCATTGGCTTGGATCCGCGCTAAAGACCCATCGATCGTATCTATTCCTGGTACCCGTTTCGTATCTCACATGCGTGATAACCTTGGCGCTACTGAGGTTACGCTAGGTGCTGATATAGTCGCAGATTTGGAACAGCTTATTAACCGATCAACTATTGCGGGTGAGCGTTACAGCGCAGCACAACAGGTTGAGATAGATACTGAAGAGTTCGCTTAACTCTCTAGAAAAACCTATAGAAAAACAAAAATGGCGTGCAGTGAAGAGCTGCACGCCATTTTTTATTCAGACCAATTAAAACAACTATTAAGCGACGTCAGATGCCCATAGCGCTTGTAGTTGTTCACTAATCTCTTTTGAGTGCGTCATTGGTGCCATATGGGCAGCATCCGCCACCTCAACGAGTGCCGCGTGAGGCATACGTGCCTTCAATCCCGTCATTACTGTTTTAACAACAGGCAGAGTTTTCTCACCATAGATCATAGTCATCGGCATCTCGAGTGAAGATAAACGGGCTAAAGTATCTCGCTCTTCTACCCCTGTTTCATCACCAGGCTTACAGGCATCTACAACTGGAATTTGATGTGACAGTCCAACCTGTGCAGGTTCGGGAAGATCCGCTAGGCGTGTACCGCCACCCCAGATATCCATAAAGATTTCAGCAGCTTCCTTATTGCGACCCTCTGCAAGGGCATCAAAATGGGGCTGCATCTGAGCTAGGTAGTCATCTAATACAGGGCGGTCATCTTCACCAGCAACAGCAAGATAGATTGGCTCAATGAGTGTTAGCGAGCGCACTTTCTCTGGATTGCGTGCAGCATACTCGAGTGCGACCATTCCTCCATAGCTGTGCCCAACGAGATCAACAGACTCATCGCCGACCAACTCTGCAACAATATCGCGAGCGGTCATACGCATTAGTCCTGTATCTTGCCAAGGTGCACTTTTACCATGACCAGGCCAATCAGGAGCTTTTAGCGTAATTTCGCTATCGAACATTGCACCATACTGTTTCCAACTCGCTGCGCGACCAAGCGCACAATGGAGCGCAACGACCTTACGATCTCCTGAGCCATAGGTCTCAACATTGATTTTGTTATTTTTAATTGTATCCAAGGACATCGTATTGCTCATAAATCAGAATAGAAAGATAGCTTAAATTATTGAAATTATATAAAGTTATTAAAATCAACTACGCCTATCACATCCACATATGGACCATTAAATGCAATGAGTGCCTGATGTTCAGGATGCGCTTGATAACGTTTAAGAGAATCAATATCTGCTACAACTAACTTTATAAGTAGATGCCAAGAGCGCGCCTCATTGACGATATCGCGACCTATTTGAATCTCTTTAACCTCATCGATACTCTCCTGCAAAGCCAACATGCGACGACAAAACTCATCGCGATGTGCTTCGGGTGTACCCTCTTTAAACTTCAGTGTGATGTAGTGCTGTAACATCTTAAACCTTCGCCCCTTCAGGAATGATTGATGGAGCAGCATTGAGCGCTTCCATGGCAAAACCCGCAGCAGATTTATAGTTATGCATGAACTCATCCATCTCCTGCTGACTAATTACATCGCTGATCTCTTCAAAATCACCGCCACAGCGCTCATCTACTTCACGCAGCAGACCAAATGGACCTGACCCACGATTGCGCAGCACTAGAGCTGAAATAGGACCACACATCTTCTGATCGTAAGCGTTAATCGCCTCAACACCGACACCATGTGCAATAAACGCAGCACCTAATTCACGCGCATCAACAATCGCCTGGCTCGCACCATTTGAACCCACCGGGTACATAACATGTGCTGCATCGCCAATTAATACGACACGACCATCAACCCAACTTGGTACTGGATCACGGTCAATCATTGGGTATTCGTAGATATCCCCTGCACCTTTAAGCATTGCAGGCACATCCAACCAATCGAAATCCCAATCAGCAAAGTGCTCCAGGAAATCTTCAAGCTCAACTTTACGGTTCCAGTCGCCGGTCGGTAGGCCCTGTTTTGTATCGACTGTAATCTCTGCGATCCAGTTCATGACAGAGAGACCATTCTCATCTGGTTGTGAAATTGGGTAGACAACCAAGCGGTGATCGTGATGACCAAGACCAATAAATGAAGCATCCGTACGGAGTGTTTTACCCATAGTGACGCCACGCCACATAATCGCACCACTCCAGTGAGGCTCTGGTTGATTAGGGTACATCTGAGCACGCACATTTGAGTGCAAACCATCTGCACCAACAAGAAGCGAGGCTTCTATCTCTAAACGCTCGCCACTTTTCGATTCTGCGATAACCGATACACCTTCAGTATGATTTGTGTAACTGACAACTTTAAAACCCAGTTTAAGCGAATCTGCACCCCCGCGACTGATCAAGGTATCGTGAAGCAGCATCTGCAACTGACCACGATGAACTGAGTATTGCGGCCAGTTATAACCGGCGGCTTCGCCACGCGGCTCAGCATAGATTTCACGCCCGTTACGACCCACCAGCGCCCACTCTTGGGTTCTCACCCCAACCTTATCAAGTTGTTCAGCAGTGATGCCCATCTCAAACAGTTCTCGAACAGCATTGGGTTGTAGGTTGATACCAACACCTAAAGGTTTTAGCTCTGAAACAGACTCTAAAATCAAACAAGGAACATCGAGCTGTTGAAGGGTTAATGCCAGCGATAAACCGCCAATACCAGCGCCGGCTATAACTACTGGTTTCTGGTTGGTTTTTTGCTGCGAATGTGGGCGCATATCTTGAATCTCTATAGCGTGTAATAAGGCGCGTAACGTTAGCATGTTAAGCAGCGTTACGCCTATAAAACCGAGGTAATTTGAAACCTAAGTATAAGAGGGATAAAAACCACCAATCTCTAGAGCAGATTGGCGGCTTTTGGGAGAGAGCGAGAGATCGTGTGAAGACTATTTAGCAGGAATCGAATAGGTCGCGGTAACATGCGCTACCATTGAGTCTTCACTGCCTGAGTAGATATAACACTCGCCCACACCATTGCGACGACCAACTCGCAGCACACGTGCTCGAGCCAACATATCAACAGGCTCAGGCTTACTCAAAAAGTTGATATTCAAGTTACCCGTAACCGTCATGGGGGATGGCCCAATTTTAGTCTGGAGCGCCGACCAGATAGCGACATCTGCCATACCCATCATGGTAGGTCCGGACACTGTACCGCCCGGACGTAGATGGCTATCGGCAACAGTAAGGCGCATTAATACCCAACCATCACCAGCCTCTTCAACATAACCAAACCCCTCACCTTGTGGAAAATGTTCGGTTAGAAACTGATTTAAACCTTCAACTGTCTGAATCACTGTTAAACCTTAGCGCGTACATAAAAACGTTTAAGAATGCGGAACAGATAGTGAGCATCTTCACTGCCTGCTATTTCACGGATTGAGTGCATTGCAAACTGGGGAACACCAATATCAACAGTGCGTACACCCACTTCAGATGCAGTGATCGGCCCAATCGTACTTCCGCAGCCCAGGTCAGATCGCACAACAAATGCTTGAACTGGAACAGACTCTTCCTGCGCAATATCACGAAATAGCGAAGAGGTTTCGCTGTTGGTTGCATAGCGCTGATTAGAGTTTATCTTAATCACAGGCCCTTTATTGAGTAATGGCCCATGGTTCTCGTCATGACGATCTGCATAGTTAGGGTGAATACCGTGTGCGTTATCAGCAGAGATCATCACAGACTGTGTAATCAAGCGATTACGTAGTTCATTGTCTGGTACTAGACGCTCCAACCACTGGGATAAAATAGGCCCTTGTGCACCACAAGCACTAGCACTCCCAACCTCTTCATGGTCAGTACAGATCAACATCTGGGCCTGGCCTTTATCAGCCGCAATTAAAGCTTGTAGACTGATATAGCAGCTCAGTAGGTTATCTAATCGTGCCGATGCAAGAAACTCTTGGTTCAAACCTATGTAAGCCGGACGCTGGGTATCATAAAAAGAGAGTTCGTAATCGAGCACCTGTGCTACCTCAACACCCTGCTTCTGCAGTTGTGCTTTTAGTAGTCCACGGAAATCCATCTTATCCTCACCCTGCCCCATAAGAACCGGCAGATGCAGCTGTTTGTTCACAGTACGTGAATCATTCGCTTCACGATCCATATGAATAGCAAGACTTGGAATCACAGCAATTGGATCTTTAAAGTCGATCAACTTGTTGACCAAATCACCAGCCGCAGTTTTACAGGTAACACGACCAGCTAGTGATAGATCACGATCGAACCATGGATTGAGTAGCGCACCGCCATATACCTCAACACCTAACTGCTGATAGTTGAAGCGGTACAGTTCTGGAGTCGGTTTTACGCGCAAACAAGGAGAATCAGTGTGCGCACCCACCATGCGGATACCGGCATCAAAGGATTCAGGCTGACGCCAAGCGATGATCGATGACTGGTTACGGACAAGGTAGTAACCTTCACCTGCCTTTACACTCCAAGAGTCACTCTCAAGAAGCTCACTAAAACCGGCAGCATCAAGGCGAGATTTAATACTCTCAACTGCATGAAACGGGGTTGGGCTATCAGCGATAAAATCGATCAACTGCTGATTAAAATTTTGAAGATCCATTATTACTCCTGTGCTCCTGCATCTGAAATACCAAGCAACTTAACTGTAAATATGATTGTCGAGTTGGCTGGAATATCAACGCTTGGACTGCGTGCGCCATAAGCCAAATCGGCAGGGATGAAAAGCTCCCACTCTGAGCCAACACTCATCATTGAAAGCCCTTCTCGCCAGCCATCTATAACTTGATTGAGAGGAAACTTGATCGACTTACCCTCAGCGGTTGCATCAAAGATACCGCCATCCACTCGACGCCCCTGATACTGCACCTCAACGATTTGATCACGGGCTGGCTTAGCACCCGTCGCATCCGTAATGATGCGATACTGAAGACCCGATGCAGTCACCTGCACGCCCGGTTGTTTCAGATTATTTGCCAAAAACTCATTACCCGCTTTGCGCGTATCATCGTTCAACGCCTTTTCAAGAAGCGACTGACGGAAGGCCTCTTTATCTTCAATAGGTTGGTGTTCAGAAGAGCCATCACAACCGGCCAAGAGGGTGACACATAGAAGTAGACCAAATACTCGCAAAACCGTAACTCCGTAAAATGCGTAGAAAGATTAACTATTTTACATCATCCATGCCACTAGCCTACACTGAGCGCTACTGTTTTTAGCTCTTGCGACGATTAAGGATTTGTTTCATGCGGGCAACGCTGCTCTCGATACTACTACTGTTATCTGCTTTTGCTTCACAAACTCAAGCAAACCTTAAACCTGAGCCAGTCCACTCTGATGCCATTCAGTCGCTCGTTGCAGCCCTTGAGGGTCACCACTACCGTGAGCTTCAACTCGATGATGAGTTGTCTACAGAGATCTTTAATCGCTATTTCGACGCCATTGACCCAGGCCGTGCCTACCTTTTACAAAGCGATATTGACAGCTTTGCAAGTCGACAAACCAAGCTAGATGACGAGCTTCGTGCTGGCAACCTAAGCTTTGCATTTGCAGCATATGATCTATTCTTGAAGCGTTTCAAGGAGCGAAGCGATAGCCTAATCGGCCGACTTGAATCCAAAGAGCCATTCAACTTTAACAGAGACGATAAACTCGAAATTAGCCGCGATAAAAAGCCCTGGTTTACAAGCCAGCAGGCGATCGACGACTACTGGGCACGCCGCCTCAAAAGCGCTGTGCTGAATTTAAAACTCTCCGATAATTCGGTAGATGAAGCACGAGAGACACTAATTAAACGCTACTCTGGCCAACTTAAACGTGCAGAACAGACCAACAGCGAAGACGTCTTCCAGAGCTTTGCTAATGTCATGGCCCGTATTTACGACCCACATACGGCCTACTTCTCACCTGCCACCTCTGAGAACTTCAAAATCAATATGAGCCTCTCGCTTGAAGGCATCGGTGCCGTACTTCAGAGCGAAGATGAGAATACCAAGGTGGTTAGCCTAGTTCCTGCAGGTCCTGCCGATAAGAGTGGCCAGTTAAAACCCGCTGATCTCATCGTAGGTGTAGGCCAGGGCGAATCGGGTGAAATCGAAGATGTTGTCGGCATGCGTCTAGATGACGTGGTCGATCGTATACGCGGCCCTAAAGGCTCAATCGTTCGTTTAGAGATTATTCCGGCAAGCTCAGCAGATAAAACCACACGCAAAGTGATAAACCTTGTTCGAAATAAGGTCGCTCTTGAGGAGCAAGCAGCACAATCACGCATCCTTGAAGTGAAGCGCGATGGCCAACCGTACAAAATCGGAATCATCGACATACCAACCTTCTATATAGATTTCGCAGCACTTCAAGCAGGTGATAAAGATTACCGAAGCACCACACGTGACGTAGCTAAGTTGATAGAGGATCTCAAAAAAGAGAATATCGATGGCCTAGTTATCGACCTCCGTGAAAATGGTGGCGGCTCACTGCGTGAAGCAAACGAGCTTGTAGGACTCTTCATTAGCCGCGGCCCTACTGTACAGATTCGCGATCTAAACGGGCGAGTTGATGTGTTAGGCGACTACAACCCAGATACAACCTGGACTGGCCCGCTCACGGTTGTAATTGACCGTCTCAGCGCATCGGCTTCTGAGATCTTTGCAGGCGCAATTCAAGACTACCGCCGCGGTCTTATCGTTGGCAGCCGCACCTTTGGTAAAGGCACAGTGCAGACACTGCAACCACTTAAGCATGGTCAGCTAAAGTACACGACTGCTAAGTTCTACCGCATCTCTGGCGAGAGCACACAACACCAAGGTGTAGCACCGGATATCAACTTTCCGCCTATGATCGACGAGAGTGAAATCGGCGAAAGCGCTCTTGATTTCGCACTTCCTTGGGACCAGGTAAGACCTGTACGCTATGCACGCTACAGCTCACTCGATCGCTGGATTCCAGAGCTGAAGAATCGCTACCTGCAACGCGTAGCCAACGATCCAGACTTCAACCACATGTGGGGCACGCTCGAGTTTCTTAAGAAACAGAAGGCACAAGAGTGGTTGCCACTCAACGAAACAGCCCTTACCGCGCAGCGTGATTCAATCGATCAAGCTCAAATTGATCTAGAGAACAAACGCCGTAATGCAAAAGGTGAAACGCCAATAAAATCGCTCGATGATCTGCTGAGTGAAACAGACGCCAAATCACAGCCGGTTAACCCTGATAGTGAAGCTGTACTCAAAGAGGCGAGCGAGTTAACCATCGATATGATTCAGATGTTCTTCAAAGAGGATCAGTCGCGTTTGGCTGGTTAAAAAAACACCACGCCAGACTATCCTCTACCCCGCTATTTCTGTATAATTCTGCGCTTTCTCGCTTTGGGTGGTACATCCATCAGCTTAGTGCCAATCTAAAAGCGATTTAATAAACCGACCCTATGCAGCTGATGGTATAGGCTAGCGTGCCGTTCTAGGCACCATATATAGGACACTTTCATGAGCGAAAGCTTTGCTGAACTGTTTGAAGCATCCCTCCAAGAACTAGCAATGACTCCAGGTACACTTGTAACTGGTACTGTTGTTGATATCGATTCTGATTGGGTTACCGTTAACGCTGGTCTTAAGTCTGAAGCGATCATTCCTCGCTCTCAGTTCCTTAACGACGCTAACGAACTAGAAATCAAAATCGGTGATGACGTTAAAGTTGCACTAGAAGCCGTTGAAGATGGCTTTGGTGAAACTAAGCTTTCACGTGAGAAAGCTAAGCGTTCAGAAGCGTGGGAAGTACTTCAGGCTAAATTTGAAGCTGAAGAAGTTGTTACGGGTTACATCTCGGGCAAAGTTAAAGGCGGCTTCACAGTTAACGTTAACAACATCCAGGGTTTCCTACCAGGTTCATTGGTAGATGTACGCCCAGTACGTGACGTTGACCACCTTGAAGGCAAAGAGCTGGAATTCAAACTGATCAAGCTCGACCAGAAACGTAACAACGTAGTTGTATCTCGCCGTGCAGTAATGCAGGAAGCGAACAGCGCTCAACGTGACGAGATCCTTGCTGACCTTGAAGAAGGCCAGGAAGTTAAAGGTTACGTTAAGAACCTTACTAACTACGGTGCGTTCATCGATCTTGGCGGTGTTGATGGTCTTCTACACATCACTGACATGGCGTGGAAACGTATCTCTCACCCAAGCGAAATGCTAAACCCAGGTGATGAGATCTCAGTTAAGATCATCAAGTTCGATAAAGAGAACGGTCGTATCTCTCTAGGTCTAAAACAGCTTTCTGAAGATCCATGGGAAGCTATCAAGAACCGTTACCCAGCTGGCACACGTGCTAACGCTAAAGTAACTAACTTGACTGATTACGGCTGCTTCGCATCTCTAGAAGATGGCGTTGAAGGTCTTGTACACGTATCAGAAATGTCTTGGACTAACAAAAACATCCACCCATCAAAAATCGTTCAGCTTGGCGATGCGGTAGAAGTTATGGTTCTTGACGTTGATGAAGAACGTCGTCGTATCTCTTTGGGTATCAAGCAGTGTACTGCTAACCCATGGGCATCTTTCTCTGAGCAGTACGCTGCTGGCGATAAAGTGTCTGGTACTATCAAGACTATCACTGACTTCGGTATCTTCGTTGGCCTAGCTAACGATCTAGATGGCCTTGTTCACATGTCTGATATCACTTGGGAAGCTGACGCTGAAGCTGCTCTTCGTGAATTCAAGAAAGGTGACGAAGTTGAAGCAGTTATCCTATCTATCGACGCAGAAAAAGAGCGCATCTCTCTTGGCATCAAACAGCTTGAGAGCGATCCATTCTCTGAGTTCCTAGCAGCTAACGAAAAAGGCGCAGTTGTAACTGGTAAAGTTATCGCTGTTGAGCCACGTG
Source organism: Marinobacterium sp. LSUCC0821 (assembly GCF_012848475.1). Lineage (NCBI taxonomy): Bacteria > Pseudomonadati > Pseudomonadota > Gammaproteobacteria > Oceanospirillales > Oceanospirillaceae > Marinobacterium > Marinobacterium sp. LSUCC0821. The sequence goes on along the minus strand of NZ_CP051666.1, from coordinate 600,995 downwards.
CAGCTACTGTTGAACTTGCAGAAGGCATCGAAGCAGTTCTTAAAGCTTCTGATATCGCTGCAGAGCGTATCGAAGACGCTACTACCGCTCTTAAAGTTGGTGACAGCGTTGAAGGTAAGATCGTTGGTGTTGACCGTCGCAACCGCGTAATCAACTTCTCTATCCGTGCTAAAGATCAGGCTGACGAAAAAGCAGCTATCAAAGCAGCACAGAACGTAGAAGTTGAAGTATCAGGTCCAACCACTATCGGTGACCTAATCAAGCAGCAGATGGGTCAGTAATCGAACGATTACCGACACACAAAAAAGAGCGCTTCGGCGCTCTTTTTTATGCCTGAAATTTGTAGGGAAATGATAAATACGATTAGCGAAGCTAATCGATCGCGGCTTGGCGCGTGGCGCCAATGCGCTCCTACATCAGGACTCTGTAGCGGGTTATGTGCGAAGCTCGAATGTAGGAGCGCATTGCCTGTAAGGCAAGCCGCGATAAACCGCTTTGGTAGGAGGGATTGGCCCAAAGAGACAACCCCGATCAATGATTACAAAACCACCCGATAAGCAATAAACGCCAACGAGTAAGCCATCACCCCATACCCAAAAAACATACCTATAGGCAGCTTCCAGGAGCCGCTCTCACGGCGAAGCGTTGCAAGAGTCGAGATACATTGCGCAGCAAGCGCAAAGAAGATGAACAGCGCAATACCTGATGCTAACGAGATACCTGACTCTTGGATCTGTGTTGCTAGCGAGCCAAACTCCTCACCTGCCCCCTCAATGCCATAGAGAGTACCCAAGGTACCCACAAAAACTTCACGTGCAAGGAAGGAGGCGATAATTGCAACACCGTATTTCCAATCCAAACCAAGTGGCTCAAATACCGGTTCAAGAAAACGACCAAGATGGCCCAGCCATGAGTCACTCAAACTAGCACCATAGTTAGGGAAGTAGCCAAGCACCCAAACCACAAGACTTACCCAAAAGATGATTGGTCCGGCACGCATTACGAAGTCACCACTACGATCCCATGCATGACGGAGCAAAGCCCTACCCCCAGGCAAACGATACGGCGGCATCTCAAGAACAAATGGCACATCGCTCTTACTGCTTACCTCTACACGTGAAACAACAGCAGCAACCAACAGAGCGCTAACGATACCGAACAAGTAGATACCGAGCATAGCCAACCCCTGCATACCAAATAGACCGCCAAGAAGAGGTAAATTTGGCACAAAGGTAACGATTAATAGACCATAAACAGGTAAGCGCGCAGAACAGGGCATCAAAGGTATCGCAAGATAGGTCAACCAGCGACGGCGTGGCGATTCAATGGTACGTGCAGCGTAGATACCTGGAATAGCACAGGCAACGCCCGAAAGCATCGGTACAAAGCTTTTCCCGGTAAGACCAAACATACGCAGAGGACGGTGACAAATCACCGCAGCACGCGCCAGATAGCCAGAGTCCTCCATCACACCCACTACCAGGGTCAGGATGAAGATCTGTGGCACAAAGACAAGAAACGCCCCTAACCCACCAAAAAGCGCATCATTCACAAAATCATGAACCCAACCCGTTGAAATTAACGGCAGAACCGATTCAGCGATAGAAGCTATGACAGCCTCTACACCATCCATTAATGGCGCAGCCCAGGTGAATATTGATTGGAAAAGCAGAAACATAATCAATACAAAGCTAATACCACCTGTGATCGTATTCAAAAAGAATCGATCGGCACGATTATGCGCCAGAAGAAGATAGTCACCCTTAGGCCCATACTCGTTGGCAAGTTCTTCAGCTAGGTTACGAAAATGACCCTGATCAACAGCAATAAAACTCTCTGTAAGTGAACGCGTTAACAGCGGAATGCCATTGCGACTTTGGCGTAAAACCTCAGCAACCCCCTCACCCTTTCTAGCAGAGACTGGCACGACAGGCATATCGAGTTTTGCACTTAGGCCATCAGCGTCAACACACTGATTATGACGCGCCAGAACATCACTCATATTAGCGGCGATCATCACCGGGTGACCTGCTCGTAAACAGGCCTCACGTACCTGCAATGCAAAAACCAACCCCTTCTCCATGCGCGTTGAGTCTACAACACAGACAACCGCCTCAATCTCTCCTGGTTTCGCTTCAAGGAATTTGTAGAAAGCTTCTACAGATACCTGCTCCTCTCCCGAAATGGGCGTCAGTGAGTAGGTACCAGGGAAATCAACAACTAGAAGATCGGAACGGTCTATCGCAGGTCCTGTAGATGTAGAGACGGTAATACCTGGAAAGTTTGCAACACGTTGATTCATACCGGTCAGACGATTAAATAGCATCGACTTACCTGAGTTAGGACTACCCACTAATAGAAGTTTTTTCACTACGACTCAATCCTTTGAATCTGAACCATTAAGGCGACAGGCTTTTCTAAAGAGTAGACAGCATTACCTACGCGATACAACTTAGGCGCACCCAAGCGAGGAGCTTGAGTACAGAGAATGTTTGCCCCAGTACGAAAACCCAACTCATCTATACGCGCTTTAATGGCACTATCCAATTGCGAGTCGAAGCCCACAATCTGGCATAGCTCATCGCGCTTAAGCATCCAAAGATTGTCTGTACTAGTGTTGGACATGGAGATCTAACCAAAGAGTAAAAGCAGATTCTAAATGAGAATCATACTCATTTACAGAGCTTCCTAAAGTTTCTTTGATCATAATCAAGAAATGGGAGCCATGGCTCCCTTTAAAAAATAGTAAGAGTTGTTTCAGTGAATAACTAACTCTTTAACAAGCCCTAGTAGAGCTAAGGAGATAAAAATAACGGTGATATTTTTAATTGCACTCTCAGAGAGCAGCTTAAAGACCTTTAGTGCGATCGGCATGGCCAATAAACAACCTACCATAAGAGAAGCCACCATAGAGTAGTCCATAAAACCACGGCTACCTAGGGTTAAAGAGACCGCCAAAGAGAGAATAAGCCCCACAGGTATTGAAGTCGCAACGGCTGACTTAATGGAAAGTCCACCAGAAGACGCCAATGCCGGCACCACAAGTACACCGCCACCGACACCAGTAAAGCCCATGAGTAAGCCTGTGATACCACTAAGAGTCGTTAATCCCAACTTACTCAAAGAGTCCCTAATCGCTTTAGTGAACATCGAAGCGACTGATAAGATACCAGCTAGAAGCACGGCTAGCATGAGGTAGAAATCGACCTCTTTTCTGACTGCTGGGTCTGTAATTAATGTCAGACTAAGTGCACAAACAATGGTAATTGGTACACAGAGATAGAGGAACTTACGACCTACTCCCCAGTTAACACCACCCTGCTTGGCATGACCAGCTGTCATAAGAATTTTAGCTAAAAAAGCGTAAAAGGAACCTGTGGCAACGGCAAGGGTTGGGTCCATTCCGAAAAGAACGATGAGCGACGGGACAACCAGTACCCCAGCCCCAACACCAGACATAAATATCAGCATCGAGAAGACAAAGCCGGCAACAACGCCGGCTATATCTATCGACAACAACGATGAAAATTCCATACCAATCTCAGCTAACTTTTAGCGCTGCGGCATGTCAGCCCGGCCATAGCCTAGGCTCACTGTAGCATCATCTGGTATAGGTGGAATACTGTCATTCCAATCTAACCAAGCCTGACGCATTTCAGCTAAACGATCTGGATCGTTTTTCGCATGGTTGGCGCGCTCACGCGCATCATTCACGACGTTGAATAGGTATTCGTGCTCATCAACTTTGAGGTACTTCCACTCACCCATACGATATGCGCGCTGGCTGCGGTGGTTCATACGCCAGAATAGCGGACGTTTAAACTCTTCAACCTCACCTGTTAATACAGGCGTTAGGTCAACACCATCTGTTGCGTAGCTTGGATCGGCTTCACCACCACCAACTTTCAGCATGGTGTACGACCAATCCATCGTCATACAGTGCTGTGTTGATTTTTGACCCGCTTTAATCGCTTTAGGCCAACGCGCAACCCAAGGCACTCGAATACCGCCTTCTGTGAGGTCCATCTTACCACCGACTAATGGCCAGTTATCGGAGAAGCGCTCTCCACCATTATCACTGGTGAATACGATCAAGGTATCTTCAGTTAAACCATGCTCTTCAAGCGCAGCCATAATGTTACCGATACCCTCGTCCATGTGATGAATCATACGCTGGTAGGTATGGATATTACCGCCATCAAGGTGGAATAGATTTGTGATGTTCTTAGAGATCTCCTCATCATCACGCGTCTCCCACGGCCAGTGTGGTGCAGTGTAGTGAAGGCTGAGGAAGAATGGTTTACCTGACTTAGCACCTTCCGCACGACGATGTACAAAATCGACTGCACGCTCAGATAAAAGGTCCGTTAGATAACCAATCTCATGGTGCTCATCTTCGTTGATGAAGAGGTCATGATCACCCTTACCGCTGACATGGCTAAAGTAATCCACTCCGCCAGCCATGATGCCGTAAAACTCTTCATAACCTGAAGCGCGCGGACCGAAGTGAGGCGGGTAACCTAGGTGCCACTTACCAATAAGACCTGTGTAGTAGCCTGCTTTCTTTAGTTGTGACGGCAGCGTTGGAATCTCAGGAGGTAAGCCAAGCTTAGGGTCACCCTTTGAACGGCTATTAATAGGCTCTTCAAGGGCACCACGCAAGCGGTACTGGTACGCCATGGTCATCAGGGCAAAACGCGTTGGTGAACATACCGGAGAGTTTGAGTAACCCTCTGTAAACATCATCCCTTCTGCAGCTAAGCGATCGATATTTGGAGATATCTGGCCAAACTGTGCTTCACGACCGCCGTAACAGCCTAGATCTGCGTATCCAAGATCATCGGCAACGATGTAGATAATATTGGTCATAGTGCACCACCCTCTTTAATAAGACTGTTAAAACCAAGCATGCGACGGTGTGCAAGGATAATAAGCAGCGCACCACCAAGGCCTACCAGATCCCAGTAACCCTCTGGTACAAACATCAACACTACACATGCAATACGTAACGCAATTTCAAAGATATTCAGTTTCGAGTTATCAAAACCAATCAACGCACTCGAAAGTACAGGAATACTGATCAACAATTTCAGCATCAACCATGCCCATGGCAGCCAAGCGAACTGAACGCTCTCCTGGTCAACACTCAGCATCAGTGGGTTGTAAGCGAACATGAATGGGATCAAGAAGATCATGATACCGATACGTGACGCGTCAACAGATGTCTTTATAGGCCCGCCACCAGATATGGTTGCAGCAGCATAAGCAGCAATCGCAACTGGCGGTGTAATTGCAGAACCTACCGCAATCATAAATACGAACATATGTGCTGTAAGCGTATCTAGACCAAGCATCTGCATTGCTGGAATCGCGATAGTCGCCACAGTGACATAAGCCGGTAGCGTCGGCATACCCATACCCAAGATCACACAACCTACTGCAGCAACAAGCAGTGAAATCATTAGTGAGTCAGTAACAACAGAGTTGAGAAGGACACCAAATTTCACCGGCACCCCCGTAGCTGACAATGCCGAGATAACAATCGATACCGCTGCAATCGCCATTAGAAGACCTGCAAAGGTAGAACCACCTTCCGATAGACACTTAATCAAACGAGCAGGCTGTTTACGAACCTCTGGGTTGATAAAGCTTAGAGGGAACAATAGTGCCAGCGCTGTAATCGAAGCACCTGACGGAGACATACCTTGAATCAGCAGTACTACAATGACCGCCAGTGGTCCAAAGATCATAACTAGGTTTAGGTAGTCCTGCTTATTAGGTACTGGCGTGTTAGCGATATCTTCTTCATTAGGCTTAATACCAAGACGCTTAGTCTCAAAGTAGATCATCGTACAAACGCTGATGTAGTAAGCGATCGCAGGCACAAGCACTGCGATAATGATGGTCAGGTAGCCAACCCCAGCAAAATCTGCCATCACAAGTGCAGCTGCACCCATAATAGGTGGCATGATCTGGCCACCCGACGAAGCAGAAGCCTCTACTGCACCAGCAAAGCTTTTCGAAAAGCCGCGACGCATAATCATTGGAATAGTTACGACACCGGTGCCTACAACGTTGGCAACCGCACTGCCTGATACAGTACCGAATAGACCAGACGACATAACAGCTGCATATGCTGGGCCACCTGCGGTACGACGCATCCAGTAAAACGCGATACGAATCATCGACTCTCCAGCACCTACACCCTCAAGCACGGCCCCAAGAATGATGAATGGGAATACAGTAGTGATAACAATCGAGAAGGTAGAACCCATCATGCCCGTATCAAGACTGAAGAGAAGGTTCTGCGCCAACATCTCTTCAACACCGCTGTTTACAGTGCGAAGCGGTCCAGGCCACAGGTGACCAGTCCACATGTAAGCAACACCGATGACACCTAGTATTGCAACCGGCATACCCCAGATGCGCCAACAGAAAAATAGCGCACCTGCTGAAGCACAAACGGCAACCCACATCTCGTAGGTACCAAACAGGAACATCGCGTCATCGATATCACGCGCGACGAAATAGAACTCGTAGCTACCCCAGAACAGGCCTGCAGTAGCAGCCAATCCAATCAGAAGCACCCACCAAGGTGTTTTCTTACTTGAATTAGACATATCAACCAATACCAATGCGACACATAGTGCAAAGAAGGTTGGGCGGAACCAGTGCATTGGGAAGGGTCCAAGACGGAAGTCACCAATCGCTGGTAGGACGTTAGCCAAGCCATAGAAGGCTACAACCATACCCAGAGCAAAAGCGATCCACTTCTGCATAGTAGCTGCGAGAGAAGTATTCATAATTTGAACTCGATTTGAGTATGCAGGGCCAGCCTAGCCAGCCCTGCGATTAATAACTTATAGGAAGTTACTTAAGATCTGCTGGAACAGTGAAGCCATTCTCTTCGAAGTACTTGATAGCACCTGGATGAAGTGGTGCTGTTACACCTACGAATGGGCTGTACTTAGATAGGTGGTTAAGAAGACGGTTGTCTTTACCCATCTGCTCACGTGTCTCCATGTAAACCTTGGTCATAGTGTAAGCAAGGTCATCAGACATCGATGCATTTACACCCATGAACATAAGAGTCAGGAATGAGCTTGAATCAGAAGTATTCGCCTGATCTGGGTAGGTGCCAGCAGGAATATTAGCAGGCTCCATACCTAGACCTTTCTTAGGCAGAGTACCTTCTGGGATTCCTAGAATACGGATTGGACGCTTAAGGCTTAGCTCAGCAACAACCTGAGAACCTACTGGGAAAGAACCCACGTAAACGTCAAACTGACCATCCTGGAAAGCCTGCGCTGCCGCACCCCAAGGCGCTTTAATACCTTCATAGGTATCTTTCTCTAGGCCACCTGCAGCCGCAAGAGATGTGATCTGTGCGTTAGCTGCACCTGCTGGTGGACCAATGTAAACACGCTTACCGGCAGCGTCTTTCCACTCATTGATGCCGTTATCAGCCCAAGTGATCGCATGGTAAGTTGAGCCTGGGAAACCGTAAAGAGCACGAACAGAGCTTGCCATCTCAGCGCCCTTCTCAGCACCCATCTTCGCGTAAGGTCCCTTACCTGCTTTAAGTGCAAGGTATGCGCCTGGCGGAATCACAGAAGAGTCTAGAGATCCGTTAGCAATTTTTAGAAGTGATTTAGTCAGAGTCTGACCCATCGCCAACTGTACATTGACATCAGCCTTAGAAAGGTATGATGCCATGGTCTGAGGCATTAGACCTACAACAGACTGTGCTGTAGCTGCTTCCATGCTGATATCTACAGCCTGTGCTGACATAGCTGAAAGACCGATGCTTGCAGCTAGAATTGTTTTACCAAGTGCCTTTTTGAACATTGCTTTAACTCCGATAGTTATTTTTTTCGAGTGAAGCAAGTCTATCGCGACGAGGTAAAATGTGTAAAATTACATTTTAATCTTCCAAATTAAAAAAAATGTATGGATCCTAAACATCTCTTCTACCTTTCAGTCGTGCTAGAAAAAGGCTCGCTCACAGAGGCAGCTAAACACCTAGCAGTTACTCAGCCAACTCTCACACGTGTTATGTCTACACTTGAGATGCAGGCCGGCACAACACTGTTTAGCCGCAGCCGCTATGGCGTGAAAGGCACACCTGTTGGTGAAGCACTGGCGCGTGAAGGTCGCGCCATACAGCGCAACGTCGAGGCAGCTACCTCCATCGCATCTAGACATCGTATAGGTTTGGATAAAGAGCTGCGTATTGGTGTGGGTCCACTTCTGGCTGCAACTGTAATGCCCGAAGTTCAAAATAGACTCCTAGCTGCTAATCCAAATATCTCACTATCTATAGAGGTCTCAAGGCCGACTAAAGTGATTGATGAGTTAATTGATAACGAGCTCGACTTCGCCCTAGCTCCATCCGCAACCAATCGTCAGATTCCTGGCTGTGTTCGTACTAAGGTGGCTGATGACTCAATCGGCATCTACTGCAGTACGACACACCCTCTGGCTAACCTCAACAGACCATTAGAGGTTAACGACCTAGCCACAGCACGTTGGCTCAGCCTTGGTCACGGCTCCCCCTTTGAACGTGAAGTGATGGACCTACTCGCTGAGGAGGGTGTTTCTAAGATACGTACCCAAGTTGTGTATAGGAACGAAGGGTATCTTCTATTGGAGGGGCTAAAAGCAGGACTGCATCTATCTGTCCTCCCCCACCTTCCAATGCAACTTGTGAAACAGCATTACCAACTCAAACCCTTGGAGCTTAACCGCAGCCTTAGCCAAGCGCGAGATATCTTCCTGTGGGCACGAGAAGAGATGGCCGATCACCCTATGCATCTACAACTACAGGAGATTTTTAAAGAGGTCGTTGCATCTGTTGAAAGCTAAACCTGTTTGTTTAGAACAATCCGTAGCGTAGTATCGCAGTATCAAATTTTAGAGCTAAATCAATGAACACCTCCAACACCCTAGACTCTCGGCTTTTTACCCCAGTCCTCATTGCAGGCAGCATCATTCTGCTTTTAGGATTTTCCATTCGCGCATCCTTTGGCCTATTTCAGATTCCGATTGCAAATGATTTCAACTGGCTACGTGCCGACTTCTCTTTAGCCATTGCAATTCAAAACCTCGCATGGGGCTTTGGCCAACCGTTATTTAGTGCCCTTGCAGAGAAGTTTGGGGATCGACGCGCCATTGTATTGGGTGCTATCTGCTACGCTGCTGGCCTTGCGATCTCTTCGTTCGCAATCACACCAGGCCAACACCAACTGCTAGAGATCATTGTAGGGTTCGGTATTGCCGGTACCGGCTTTGGCGTTATTCTAGCTATTGTTGGCCGCGCAACAGCAGAGAAGCATCGTTCAATGGCACTAGGCATAGCGACTGCAGCAGGCTCTGCTGGCCAGGTAGTAGGGCCACCATTAACTCAGGCACTGCTAAACCACTTCCCATGGCAGGATGTCTTCATGATTCTTGCAGCGATCATTCTATTCAGCATCGCATTTCTGCCATTTATCAAAGCAGATAAACCAGCACCGGTAACAAATAAATCGGAGAGCCTTGGCTCTGTGGTTAAAAGCGCGATCAAAGATAAGAACTTTATCTTTATCTTTATCGGCTTCTTCTCTTGTGGCTATCAGCTGGCCTTTATCACAGCCCACTTCCCTGCTTTCATTACTGAGGTGTGTAGCACCATCACACCAGGAAGCTTTGTCGAATCTTTAGGTATCTCTAGCACCCCCGCGTTGGGAGCAGCAGCAATCGCCTTTGTAGGATTTGCCAACATAGGCGGCACTATCCTTGCTGGTTGGTTGGGCGCGAGACACTCACGCAAATATCTGTTGGCAACGATCTATGCGCTAAGAACGGTGGTTGCTGCAGCGTTTATCATGTCACCCATCACACCTGAATCAGTTTTAATCTTCTCAGTACTGATGGGTGGACTTTGGTTAGCAACCGTACCCCTCACCTCAGGTCTTATCGCGCAGATCTATGGCCTACGTTACATGGGCACACTCTACGGCATCGTATTCTTCTCACACCAATTAGGCGGATTTGTCGGTGTATGGTTAGGTGGCGAGATGTATGACCTTTACGGTAGCTACGATCTTGTTTGGTGGGTAGGCGTCGGTGTAGGCGCACTCTCAGCGATCATCCATTTGCCAGTCGATGAACGCCCAGTTCAGCAGAGGGTCCAAGCAGTCCCTTGCGCTTAAATAATAAAGCCCTCACTAGGAGGGCTTTATATGCAGAAGAGATGAGCTAACTGGGTGTTAAATCCCACCCATACAGAGGTATTTAATCTCTAGGTAGTCATCCAGACCGTATTTAGAGCCTTCACGCCCCTGGCCGCTCTGCTTAACACCACCGAACGGTGCCATCTCAGAAGAGATGATGCCTTCGTTGATACCAACAATACCTACATCCAGCGCTTCAGCAACACGCCATACACGACCAATATCGCGGCTGTAGAAGTAAGCAGCCAGTCCAAACTCTGTATCGTTTGCTAGCGCAACCGCTTCCTCTTCTGTTTCGAACTTGTAGATAGGTGCTACTGGACCAAAGGTCTCTTCGTAGGTAACACACATTTCAGTTGTCACATCAGCAAGAATAGTTGGTTCATAGAAGGTGCCGCCCAAGGCGTGTGCTTTACCACCAAGAATGACACGCGCGCCCTTCTCTTTAGCATCCTGAACATGACGCTCTACCTTCTCCACTGCCGCAGCGTTGATGAGTGGCCCCTGAACCGCATCATCAACCTCTAGGCCGTTACCCACTTTGAAGCCAGCTACACGAGCGGCAAGCTTCTGAAGAAACTCTTCGTAGACACCTGACTGAACAATGATTCGGTTAGCACAAACACAGGTCTGTCCTGTATTGCGGTATTTAGATGCAACCACACCTTCGATTGCTGCATCCAAATCTGCATCATCAAAGACTACAAACGGAGCGTTACCACCCAGTTCCATGCTCACTTTCTTAACGGTATCGGCAGCCTGCTTCATTAAGATCTTGCCGACTTGGGTTGAACCTGTGAAAGAGATCTTACGAACTTTATCAGAACCCGTGAGCGCACCACCCACTGCTGCCGCATTAGCGCGTGAACTTGTCACGATATTGATAAGACCCGCCGGAATCCCGGCACGCACTGCCAACTCTGCAAGTGCAAGTGATGATAGCGGAGTATCTTCAGCTGGTTTCGCAACAACAGGACAACCCGCAGCTAGGGCTGGCGCAATTTTGCGCGCGATCATAGCGTTCGGGAAGTTCCACGGCGTGATAGCACCTACAACACCAACTGGCTGCTTGATAACAACTAGACGCTTATCACCTGTCGCTGCAGGAATAGTATCTCCGTATACGCGCTTAGCCTCTTCAGCAAACCACTCGATGTAGCTAGCGCCGTAAGCGACTTCACCACGTGCTTCAGCCAACGGTTTACCCTGCTCTGCTGTCATCAGGCGAGCAAGGTCTTCCTGATTTGCCATAACAAGGTCGAACCATTTACGAAGAAGATTCGATTTCTGCTTACACGGCACCGCTTTCCATGCATCCCATGCAGCATCAGCCGCATCAATTGCACGGTGCGTATCAACCTCATCCATGTCAGGTACTTCGGCAAGCAACTCACCCGTTGCAGGGTTAGTTACAGGAAAGGTTTTACCAGAGTGTGAAGCAATCCACTCGCCATTAACAAACGCGAGATTTTTAAGTAACGATTGATCTGTAAGCTTTAGAGACATTGTGATCATTTCCCTGAATAGTGTGTCTGTTTAATCTTTAAATAGTGGATGAATATTGTTCATGTTGAACTTGAGAACTGGCTCCAGTTCAGACATTTCAAAAGAGATCATCACATAGGTGTTGTCGGTGATCGGTTTCATCCAATCTGTGAATATTTCAAATACCTTCTTAGCTACCTCTTCACGCAGCTCAAACGGGCGTCCTGCACCTATCTTTAACGTGAGGTTGATATACGCAAACTCTTCTCGGCCATCTGCCACATAGTAGTCATCACAACGTATTGCTCTGCTGCGCGCGCCACCAATCGGAAATGCGCCCGTAGATACTACGTAGGTATGCAGTTCTTTAAAGAGTGTTTGAAAGTCCAAACGGTCATGCAAGTTTGCTGAGTAATCTACGACAAAATGTGGCATTTCAGATTCCTATGCTAAGTACTAACTGGATTGTCACGGATCGATTTAAGCCAGTAAAGCCCTAACAACAAAAAAGTTAATATATGAACAAATATTAGTTTACATGTTAACAAACTTTATGCAAACTAAAACCACTTCACTTTAGAGTGATACAGATATTTTTAAGGAGCCTTATCGTGCTAACCAAAGAGCAGCAAATCGAAGCAGCAAACCGACTTTACAAAGCTGAAGTTGAACGCAAACAGATTCCAGCACTTACCCTGGATTACCCTGAGATGGATATGAGCGATGCATACGCCATCCAGAAAACCTGGGTCGATCAAAAGCTTGCATCTGGCCGCAAAGTGATTGGTTACAAGGTAGGTCTTACCTCTCGTGCAATGCAGATGGCTGTAAATATCGACGAACCAGATTACGGCGTGTTACTAGATGACATGTTGTTTGAAGATGGCGATACGCTTAAGGCATCTGACTTCCTAGATCCTCGTATTGAAGTGGAATTGGCGTTTGTACTTAAAAAGCCACTGTTCGGCGAAAACGTATCAATCACTGACGTATACAACGCAACTGACTATGTGATTCCGTCACTAGAACTGATTGCAGCTCGCTGCATGCGTACAGACCCAGCGACCGGCTATACCCGCAAGGTATACGACACTATCTCTGATAACGCAGCAAATGCCGGCATCATCATGGGTGGCCGCCCAATCAAACCAACAGAGATGGATCTTCGTTGGGCAGGCGCCATGCTCTACCTAAACGGCAAGATTGAAGAGACAGGCCTAGCTGGCGGCGTACTTGGCCACCCTGCAAAAGGGATCAGCTGGGTGTGTAAACGCTTTGCGCCACATGGTCTTGGCCTTGAACCAGGCCAGGTTATCTTGGCTGGCTCATTCACCCGCCCTGTTCCAGTAAAAGCTGGTGACACCATCCATGCAGACTTCGGTCCACTAGGTGGCATCGGTCTAAGCTTCGAATAAGGTTGATGTAATGGAACTTCCAAAAAACCAATTTAAAGCAGGCTTAGCAACTGGCGAAACCCAGTTCGGCTTGTGGTGTGGCATACCTGATAACAGCGTTGCAGAGATGCTCGCGTGTGCAGGTTTTGATTGGCTATTGATCGATAGCGAGCATGCACCTTTTGATTTGCGCACGATCATGGCACACCTTCAGGCTATCGCCCCATATGATGTTGCCCCTATCGTTCGCCCAGTTATTGGTGACACTGCGCTTATTAAGCAGCTAATCGATATTGGTGCGCAAACTTTACTCGTGCCAATGATCGACACTGCTGAACAGGCAAAAGAGATGGTTCGTGCCGTTCGTTATCCACCTGAGGGTGTACGCGGTCTAGGGACATCCCTAGCTCGTGCTGCTCGTTGGAACCAGATCCCTGGCTACCTTAAAAAAGCTAACGCTGAGATCTGCTTAATTGTTCAGGCAGAGACGACAACAGCGATCGAAAATCTTGATGAAATCCTAGCTGTAGATGGTGTAGACGGTGTATTCATCGGCCCTTCTGACCTATCAGCATCTATGGGTTATATCGGTGATGCAGGCAACCCTGTTGTAGTTGAAACGATCAAGCAGGGTCTAGGTAAGATAAAAGCGGCTGGCAAATGGGGTGGCTTACTCTGCCTCGACCCAAGCATGGCACAAGAGTACATCGAAGCGGGCGCATCATTTGTAGGTGTGGGTGTCGACTCTATGATTCTTGCCAACGAGACTCGCAAACTTGCACAGAAATTCAAGGGCGGCGCTGAACCTGTCAGCACCAAGCCCCAAGCTAGTTACTAAAAGGAGATTAGGATGAACCCGAATACACTGGTTCACAGTAAGCTGATCTGCGTTGCCTTAAACGACAGCGAACAGCTTAAGAAGATGAGCGATACGTTCAACGAAAAACCTTACGTTAAGCCACCAACTCAGCCTGTGCTTTACTACAAGCCACGTAACACTTGGAGCACTGACGGTGCAGTAGTAGATTGGGCAAAAGATTTCGACGGCGTTGATGTAGCAGAAATGGCCGTGGGTGGCAGTTTAGGCGTAGTAATCGGTAAAGAGACTTGCCGCGTTTCAGAAGCTGACGCTCTTAACTACGTAAAAGGTTACACAGTCGTAGCAGAATACTCTCTTCCGGAGCAAACCTACTTCCGTCCTGATATCAAAGGTAAGTGTCTAGATAACTCAGCACCTGTAGGCCCAGCAGTCGTTTCACCAGTTGGCCTTTCTCCAGATTCACTTACTGTTGATGTAGCCGTAAATGGCAATGTGAAATCTAGTTTCCCTCTTACTCAGATGGAGCGCAGTGTTGCGACCCTTATTCACACACTCTCTTACATCATGACCCTTCAGGAAGGTGAAGTGATTGCAGTCGGCTTCTACGGTGACCGTGTTGCCGTAGCTAAAGGCGACAAAGTTGCTATTTCAATTGAGGGTGTAGGCACCCTAAACAACACTTTGGGAGGTGCCTAACATGAGACGCGCACGTATTTTGCTAGAAGGCCGTGAGCTAGATATCAACATCGACGCTAACGACCAGATCACCACAAATGAAGGTGAGCAGATCAATGTAGCACTAGATTCTGACGCAATTACTTGGCTACCACCGGTTAAAGAGCCAGGCACTATCTTTGCGCTTGGTATTAACTACGCAGACCACGCTACAGAACTGGCATTTGAACCACCTAAAGAGCCACTGATCTTTGTTAAGCACGCTAACTGCCTAACCGGTCACAAGCAGGTGAGCTACCGCCCAGACAACATCGATTACCAACACTACGAGTGTGAACTAGTCGCAATTATTGGTAAGTCAGGTAAAAACATCAAAGCGGAAGATGCTCTTGATTATGTAGCGGGTTACACCGTATGTAACGACTTTGCTATCCGTGACTACCTAGAGAACTACTACCGCCCTAACCTACGCGTCAAGAGCCGCGACTCTTTACTGCCTATGGGGCCTTGGATAGTTGATACAGCGGACATTGCTGATGCAAATGCGCTTCGCCTAACGACTCACGTCAACGGCAAGATGACTCAAGAGGGCAGCACCAAAGATATGATCTTTAATGTGCCATTCGTTATCGAGTACCTAAGTAAAGTGATGACCCTAAACCCAGGTGACATGATCTGTACAGGTACACCACACGGTATCGTCGACTGTCAGCCAGGCGACACGATCGTATGTGAAATTGAGAACATTTGTGCGCTAGAGACCCGCATGGTTAGCGAACAAGAATATTACGGCGACAAGTACTAATTACTTGCCCAAAGGAGTTTTAAAAATGAGCGATACTCTACAAACAAACCAAGCACGCGCTACCGACTACCTAAAACGTTTTGCTGATGCACCTGTAGGCCACTACATCAATGGTGAATTCACTCAGGGTTCTTGTGGCGAACTATACGACAACATCACACCAACTGATAACTCATCACTAGGTAAGGTTGTTGCCGGTACTGTGGCAGATGTAGATGCTGCTTGTCAGGCAGCAGAAGATGCATTCCAGGAGTGGTCAAACACTCCAGGCGCTGAGCGTAAAAAGATTCTTAATAAGTTTGCAGACAAACTTGTAGAGCGTGCAGACGAGATCGCACTAGTTGAGTCTATGGACTGTGGTCAGGCGATTCGTTTCATGAAACAGGCAGCTGTTCGCGGCGCAGCTAACTTCCGCTTCTTCGCCGACAAAGCACCAGAAGCGCAGAACGGCCTGGCACTTCACCAGGACGAGCACACCAACTTCACAATCCGCAACGCGATTGGTCCTGTTGGCATCATCACGCCATGGAACACCCCTTTCATGCTATCTACCTGGAAGATCGCCCCTGCCCTAGCCGCAGGCTGTACCGTGGTACACAAACCAGCTGAACTAACACCGCTAAGCGCTTACATCCTTGCTGAAATTGCAGATGAAGTTCTTCCAAAAGGCGTTTGGAACATGGTTAACGGTTTCGGTGAGACTGCTGGTAAGCGTCTAACTGAGCACCCAGCTATCAAGGCTGTCGCTCTTGTTGGTGAATCAGCGACTGGTACACACATTATGCGTCAGGGTGCAGATACGCTAAAACGTATGCACTTCGAGCTAGGTGGTAAAAACCCAGTTATTGTATTTGATGATGCAGACTTTGAACGTGCACTAGATGCAGTTGTATTCATGATCTACAGCTTGAACGGCCAGCGTTGTACTTCATCTAGCCGCCTTCTCATCCAGAAAGGTATCGCACCGAAGTTCATCGAAGCCCTAGAAGCTCGCGTTAAGAACCTTCGCGTAGGCCACCCACTGGATCCACAAACAGAAGTGGGCCCACTTGTTCACACTGGCCACTGTGCGAAAGTACTAAGCTACATGGATCTAGCGACTGAAGATGGCGCTAAAATCGCTGTTGGTGGTGCACGTGTTGATCAAGCTAACAACGGTATTTCTCTACAGGGTAACTACGTTAAACCAACCCTATTCACCGGCGCTGACAACAGCATGCGTATCGCGCGTGAAGAGATTTTCGGACCTGTTCTAACTGCTATCCAGTTTGAAACTGAAGAGGAAGCGATCGCTATCGCGAACGATACAGAGTATGGCCTATCAGGTTACATCTGGACTGAAAACACTGGCCGTGCAATGCGTATGGCTCGTAAAGTTGAAGCGGGTATGCTTTGGGTTAACTCTGAGAACAACCGTAACCTGCCTTCTCCATTCGGTGGTATCAAGCAGTCTGGTATCGGCCGTGATGGCGGCGACTGGAGCTTCGACTTCTACATGGAAACTAAGAACGTGTGTGTCGCACATGGTACTCACAAGGTTCCAACACTCGGTAAATAAGCTGATATGCGCTGGTTAACCGCCAGCGCATTCACTCAATTTAAGCGAATACTAAAATGCGTGATTTTGATGATTCGATACCTCTAAAACTGCTTAAGGCACGCGAAGTAACCATGAGTTTCTTCCGTCCTGTGTTGCAGGAGGTCTCTCTTACTGAGCAGCAGTGGCGAGTAATTCGTGCACTCAAGCAGTACCCAGAGTCTGAGTCCAAAGAGCTAGCCAATCGATGCTCACTTTTGAGCCCTAGTTTGACTGGCATTCTAACGCGCCTAGAGCAACAGGATTTGATTAAACGCCGCCGCTCTTCAGAAGACCAGCGCGTAGTTCTCATCTCTCTAACCCCAAAAGCAGAGGCGATGTTTGATGAGGTCGCTCCGTTAGTTGATGAGCGATATCAGCAGCTAACCAAGAAATTGAGCTCTAAGGATATGCAGAAGCTCGATCAACTTTTAAACAAGATATTGAGCTTAGATCCCGACGCCTAAAAGGTTCTTTATTTGTTGAGCTGAAGCAATAATGACTTTAGTAAGACTCATTAAGATAACCCTGTACGCAACGGATGCGGACCGTTCGGTAAACTCAAACACACAAAGGAAAGTGAGATAACAATATGGGTAAACTCGCACTCGCAGCCAAAATTACACATGTACCATCGATGTACCTCTCAGAGTTCGATGGTCCTCGTAAAGATACGCGTAAAGCAGCAATTGACGGCCATAAAGAGATCGGCCGTCGTTGTCGTGAACTAGGCGTAGATACCATCATCGTTTTCGATACCCACTGGCTCGTAAACGGTGGTTATCACATCCTTTGTAACGATCACTTCAAAGGCGACTACACCAGTAACGAACTACCACACTTTATCAACCACATGACCTATGAGTTCCCAGGCAACCCTGAACTCGGCCATATCATTGCTAAAGAGTGTAATCTGCAAGGTATCGATACCCTAGCGCACGACAAGACCTCACTCGCCCCTGAGTACGGAGCACTTGTTCCTATGCGTTACATGAATGAAGACCAGCACTTTAAAGTTGTCTCTATTTCAGCTCTTTGTATGGTGCACTACCTTAACGACAGTGCACGCCTTGGCTGGGCGCTTCGTGAAGCGATTGAGAAGCACTACGACGGTACAGTTGCGATTCTCGCAAGCGGTTCGCTCTCGCACCGTTTTGCACAGAACGGTAAAGCACCTGAATTTGCTCACAAGATCTGGAGCCCATTCCTAGAGCATCTTGACCACATGGTGATCGATATGTGGAAGAACGCGCAGTGGAAGGACTTCTGTGAAATGCTGCCTGAATACGCAGCCAAAGGTCACGGCGAAGGCTTTATGCACGACACGGCAATGCTGATGGGTGCACTAGGCTGGAGCGAATACAATGCACCTGCTGAGGTGGTAACACCATACTTTGGCGCATCAGGTACAGGACAGATCAACGCTATCTTCCCTGTAACGGAAGTGACAGGATCTCAGGTTCCACAAGCTGTTTCCCCTGACTCTCCGTCAACCGAAGGCGCGAGTCGACTATAATCGGACTCCACTAAGCCCTGTTATTCACAGGGCTTTTTTGTAACATCGAATCTGCTACCACTCACCTATGTTGGCCATCGATAGCCAAGGTTCAGCAGGTGCTAGTGCATCACCTTTTTGCAATAGCTCTACTGAGATCAAATCGGGAGAGCGAACAAAAGCCATTCGACCATCTCGCGGTGGTCGGTTAATCACTACACCACAAGCTTGCATGTGGGCACAGGTAGCGTAAATATCATCCACTGCGAAAGCTAGGTGGCCAAAGTTACGGCCACCTTCATAAGCTTCCGGATCCCAGTTATAGGTCAACTCAAGCAGCGGCGCCTGCTCAGCCCTGCCGCGCTCTGCATCATTCGGAGCTGCTAAAAAGATAAGTGTAAAACGCCCCGCTTCACTCTCTTTACGGGAGATCTCAACCATTCCTAAAGCATCACAATAGAAGGCTAGCGATGCATCAATATCGGTTACACGAACCATGGTGTGAAGGTATTTCATGACTACTTTCCTTAATGGGAATTGATCGCGGCTTACCCTGCGGGTAATGCGCTCCTACAATTTTCCGGGGCCTTCGCTACGCGCAGGCCCCGATATTTTCAGGTAACAACATCCGGCGCTTTGCGACCCGTAAACGCTTCAACTCCAATCAGCTTGGACGCAACAGCAGACAGAGGTGCAAGAGCGGCTTGCGTATCACACTCTAAATCTTCATTAATGAAACGATCTAGATAGACGCGCAGTGTTGCACCGGACGTGCCTGTGCCAGATAGACGAACAACAATGCGTGCGCCGTTGGTAAAGAGGATACGTACTCCCTGACGCTGACTAACAGAGCCATCGACAGGATCGGAATAGGCAAACTGGTCAGCCGTTTCAACGACAAAGCCATCAAAGTTACTACCCGCAAGGTTAGTGAGCTTCTCATCCAAAGCTTTCATCATCTCAGCAGCTTGCGCACTATCCAGACCCTCATAATCATGACGGGTAAATAGATCACGACCAAAGTTTTGCCAATGGTTACGCATCAAAGAGGCAACACTTTCACCTGTAGAGGCAAGAATATTTAGCCAACACAGTACTGCCCATAGGCCATCCTTTTCGCGAACATGGCTAGAGCCGGTTCCAAAGCTCTCTTCACCACAAAATGTAATGCGACCATCATCTATTAGGTTGCCAAAGAACTTCCACCCGGTCGGCGTCTCATAACAGTTGAGGCCTTGAGCGGCAGCGACACGGTCTAAGGCTCTGCTGGTAGGCATAGAGCGCGCGACACCTGCAAGACCCTGCGCATATCCCGGGATCAACGTTGCGTTTGCAGCGAGTACAGCAAGACTGTCACACGGGTTCACGTAGAAGTTATTACCAATGATCATGTTGCGATCACCGTCACCATCAGATGCCGCACCGAAATCCAATCCGTTTTGGTTAACTTTCGATACAAGGTCTGCAGCATGAACTAGATTTGGATCTGGATGGTGCCCACCAAAATCCTCTTCTGGGGTCGCATTAATGACACTCTCTGCGGGCGCACCTAAGCGATTAATAAGAATCTCTTTTGCGTAGGGGCCTGTTACAGCATGCATCGCATCGAAACAAAATGAGAATTCGCCACCAGAGAGAAGTGAACGCATCGCAGGGAAATCAAATAGCGACTCCATCAATTCAGCATAATCAGACACTGAATCGATGATACGAACCTTTACCCCCTCAACATCAAGGGTGCCGATAAGGTCTAGATCGATAGCTTCTATAGCGCTTAGTTTGTAGCTCGTTAAGGCACAACTCTCAGCATAGATTTTGTCTGTTAACTGCTCCGTTGCAGGACCGCCATTTGCACCATTATATTTGATGCCAAAGTCCTCATCCGGCCCACCAGGGTTATGGCTAGCCGATAAGATAATACCGCCGGAACATTTGTATTTGCGGATCACACAAGAAGCAGCAGGCGTAGAGAGGATACCACCCTGGCCTACAATAATTTCCTTGTAACCATTGGCAATGGCCATAGCAACGATGGTTTGTACTGCCTCACGGTTGAAGTAGCGGCCATCGCCACCAACGACTAAACAACCATTCTGACCTCCGCCAACTGCATTAAAGATGGCTTGTACAAAGTTCTCGAGGTAGTGCGGTTGTTGAAAGTGACGAACCTTTTTACGAAGGCCCGAGGTACCGGGCTTCTGATCTTGAAAAGGGGTCGTATTAATGAGCGTCATATCTGAATCCAAAATTGTAAAAACGAGTGCCTACTCTTGCTGATGCAATTAAACACGCCAACTTATTCTGCTGGCTCCTCTTTAATCTTTATTCACTTTCAGAGGATTGCGCCCAAAGGTTAATACCCGCATCCATAGAGGCTGCATCTATCGCAGCTAACTCAGCTTCGGTAAATTCGAGTTGATCAATAGCACCCACCGCTTCCTCTATCTGAGAAACTGATGAGGCACCAATCAATGCCGTGGTGATCTTCTCTTCACGCAGCACCCAAGCGATGGCCAGTTGCGCCAAACTCTGACCACGGGCTGCGGCAATATCATTAAGGCGATTTAACGAGTCGATAACCTCAGGCGTTAGAGTATCTGGTTCTAATGATTTCCCCTGAGTCGCACGACTCCCTTCAGGGATACCCTTTAGGTACTTACCCGTTAGCATCCCTTGCGCCAACGGAGTAAAGGCAATGGAACCTACACCAAGTTCAGCGAGCGTCTCGCGCAAGCCATCCTGCTCCACCCAACGATTGAGCATGTTGTAACTAGGCTGATGGATTAAACAGGGTGTACCCAACTCTTCCAGTATCGCAACCGCCTCTCGGGTACGAGCAGAGTTGTAGGAAGAGATACCAACATAGAGCGCTTTGCCAGAGCGCACGATCTGATCTAACGCCCCCATCGTCTCTTCTAACGGGGTGTTGGGATCAAAACGGTGTGAGTAGAAGATATCTACGTAATCCAACCCCATACGTTTTAAAGATTGATCACAAGAGGCGATAAGGTACTTACGGCTCCCCCACTCTCCATAAGGACCAGGCCACATATCGTAGCCCGCTTTGGAAGAGATAATGAGCTCATCGCGATAACCTGCGAACTCCTCTTTTAAAATACGACCAAAAGCCAACTCAGCACTGCCCGCAGGCGGCCCATAGTTGTTGGCGAGATCAAAGTGAGTAATGCCTAAATCAAAAGCTCGTGTGCACATATCGCGCTTTGTTTGGTGAGGTGTATCGTCACCAAAGTTATGCCAAAGGCCCAATGAGATTGCTGGTAGTTTTAAACCTGAACGGCCGCACTTACGATACTTCATTGTGTCGTAACGTTTTGGGTCTGCTCTGTAACTCATTCGTCATCTTCCTTGATAGTTAAACCATACTGTTTGAAGAAAGCCTCGGCATCGAGCGCTGCTCCAAAGTAGAAGCCCTGCACCTGGTTAACCCCAATTTTGCGAAGCACATCAATCTCTTCTGACACCTCAGCACCTTCGGCCACCAGAGCACAGCCCTCACTCTTAGCAAGACTCGTGATCATTCTAACCACCTGCTCAGAGGATGGATTGAGGTGTAGGTCATGCACGAATCGGCGGTCTATCTTCACCGTATCTACAGGCAGTGCTTGGAAATAGCTAAGTGAACTCATACCTGTACCGAAATCATCGAGCGATACGCCATAACCAAGTTCACGTATTGCGTTTAGTGCTCGAGTTAAGGAGTCCAAGCTAACGCTGGTCTCATGCTCACTCACCTCTATCTGCATCAGGTTAGGTGGGAAATTGTAATCAGACTGCACACGATGTAGATCGGCAGTTACGCGAAGGTCCTGAATATCATGTGCATTCAAATTGAATGAGATCTCGATGGGATGGCCCGCCTCCTGCAACTGGTAGCAGAACTTAGCACTCTCTTCGATGATGAAATTTACAAAGTTCAAACGAACTGCAGAGCGCTCCATCTCATCAACGAAGTCACCCGGATAGAGCAAACCTAATTCAGGATGACGCCAGCGAACTAGAGCTTCTGCACCCACTAACTGATCTTCATTTTGAATATCGATCTTCGGCTGAAAGTGTACCTCGAGTTGTCGCTGATCGATCGCGGCAAGCAAATCGCTAACACTAAACTGCTTACGAGAGCTCTGTCGTTCACGATCCTGCAAAGTGTAGCGAGCAAAGAGCTTACGCTCCTCTAGAGCACGTTCGAAGACCGTGTTTAGATTACTTAGGATATTTTTGAGAGTAGCACCGTCGGTTGGCGCATCAGAAGTAGCTATAGATGGCTCAATAGATATGTAGCTGCCATCAATCTCTAAACTGTCGTGTAAAAGCGAGCGAAGCCCCGTCTCAAAGGCGTCCCAGTATCGACGCTCCGCCATAACGACGTAATCCCCATTTTTCAGACGCCCAATACTGACACCTATCGGTAGACGGCTTCTAAGCAGATTATTAAAGGCGGATACCAGCGTTAATTCCGGAGCAGTTTGGGATGAACTATCAACATTAAGACCTGCAACGCGAATACCGTAGACACGAACAGAGGTATCGTCCTCATTTTTGTGGCGCAGCCAATTGAAGTGTGCTTCTAGCTGCAACTCATCCAGCAACCCTTGGGCCATATTATTATCAAGGTCCATCTCTTTAAGCGCTGTGTAGCGGTAGACCTGATTGAACATAATCGAGATGGTGTAGTAACCAAGAATGGCAAAAAGTATCGTAGGGAAATGGACGATGAATTTATCATCCTGCGAATAGAGGACGGCACCATTGAGTCCAACTGCGTAGTGAGAGAGCCAGGCGAATATAAAGATCGATAGAGGGACAACAGCCAAAATCGCAGATTGTGGAATTAGGAACCTCAAAAAGACGGGGTAGAGAAGACCACACCAGAGCGTTAAATCTAAAGAGCCGCCGTAGATCTGCACGAAAAAAGCGTTGATCAACATCACCAGAATGACTAGAGATGCCTTAATCGTTGTAGAGACGCCGTTACCAAACAGTTTTATAAGTAACAGTGTCAGCGGTAGAGGGATAAAACTCCACTCGCTACCCCCACCAATCAATAGATATTTAACAGATGCGACCACTGCCATTGCACCCGAAACCCAAAGCAACAGATGTAAAATTGAATCGAACAACTGAGTGCGAGTCGAGAAGGTATTAAATGAGCGGTACGAGGGAGTATGCATCAGGGCAATGCGCCTTTTCTCTATTTACAACAAGATTACTGACAGGGCGCGGCCATATCAAGAAAACTCTGCCCTTACGGGCAACTATGGCTCTAAAGATTGGAATTATCCTGGAAAGAGACTCATTCCAGCAGATCACTTTGATGTAGAATAGCGCAACCAATCCGCTTCACAAGGAATAGAAGCTTGAACGTATTAGCGATCACCTCTCCCCTCTTTTTTCTAATCGCGCTGGGCTATCTGGGCGTCTACAAAAAAGTGTTACTGCCAGAACACATTCCAGCATTAGGCCGTTTCGTACTCTACTTTGCAGTACCCGGAATTATGTTGATCAACCTAACCAAAAGCACACCGCAAGAGTTGATCAAACCGGACTTTATGATCACCTATGGATTAGCGAGTGTGATCACCTACTTTGTGGCCAACTTTCTGATCAGTCGCTTCACCAATAGCAAAGGTAGCGAAGCGAGTATTCTTGCCATGGGTGGCGCCATCCCAAACAGCATGTTTGTGGGTCTACCTATATTGCTGCAGGTGATGCCAGACCACGCAACCAAAGTGTTTGCTCTTTGTGTGCTGGTAGAGAACCTCCTTGTCATGCCTGTTGCGCTTTTTGTTACTGAGTGGAAAGTGGCAACCTCAGCTGCGGATGGAACTAAGCAGATTCTTAGCAAAATCGGCAAACGCTTAATATCCAACCCTATCCTACTGGCAGTTGCTGCGGGTTTAACCATGTCTGCATTAGGGCTGCACTTTCCTGCATTTATTCAGCAGTCATTAGGCATGCTAGCCAGTGGTGCGGCAGCAACAGCGCTCATTATGATTGGCGGATCTTTGGTAGGTAACTCTATCAAGGGTGATCTGCGCGCGATCTCAACGGTTACGCTATCTAAACTGGTACTGCACCCTCTCATCATGATTGCAGTATTGGCAGCCTGGGGACCTATGGATCCAATCCTTTACACCGCAGCTGTGATTACAGCAGCATCGCCGATGCTAACAGTGTTTCCGGTTTTAGCAGGGCCCTATGGTGCTGGTAAAGTAGCAGCAAGCTCACTGCTTGCAGCGACCGTTACAGCCTATGTAACGTTGAATGGCTTTTTGGCGTTTGTGTTGTAGTTCGAGCGTAATTGTAAAGTGGGGTCAGTCCCGGAGGGACAGACCCCGAGCGGCAAACTATTTACGGAGCAACGGGTCTGACCCTCCGCGGTCTGACCCAACACTCTCAGCGTCTTCCAGTGATCCATTACGAAGTCCGACTGTAGGAGCGAATTGCACGCAGTGCAAGCCGAGAAATCTATCAGCCATTTCCAGATACTGCAGAAAACAAAAAGGCCGCAATGCGGCCTTTTCTATTCAAGCAGGGATTAGTCGTTTAGACACTGCTCTAGAGCGTGCAAAGTTTCCATTGCTGGAAGAACCTGAGCAACGCTTGAGTTTGGCTCGCGACCTTCACGGATTGCCGCGATGAACTCACGATCCTGAAGTTCGATACCGTTGTTAGATACAGCAACACCAGAAAGATCGATCTTGTTGTCGTTACCGTCGTAAAGATCATCGTAACGAGCAAGGTAGGTGCCGTTATCACAGATGTAACGGAAGAAAGTACCGAATGGGCCATCGTTGTTGAATGATAGAGATAGGGTACAGATTGCGCCGCTCTCTGACTTCATACCAATAGACATATCCATCGCGATGTTAAGTTCTGGGTGGATAGGACCCTGAAGTGCTTGTGACTTAACGATCTTCTCACCAGTCTGGTAACCGAATAGGTCAACTGTGTGACAAGCATGGTGCCATAGCAGGTGGTCAGTCCAAGAGCGCGCTAGACCTAGAGCGTTTTTGTTTGAACGACGGAAGAAGTAAGTCTGCACGTCCATCTGCTGAATCTTCAACTCACCCGCCTGAACCTTGTTATGGATCCACTGGTGGCTTGGGTTGAAACGACGCGTCTGACCAGACATTGCAACAAGGCCAGTACGCTTCTGAGTCTCTACAAGCTTGATTGAGTCTTCAATGTTATCAGCCATTGGGATCTCAACCATCACGTGTTTGCCAGCTTCTAGACACTGAATAGACTGCGATGCGTGCATCTGAGTTGGAGTTGCTAGAATCACGGCATCAACGTCATCACGTGCAAGTGATTCAGCAAGGTCTGTTGTGTAGTGACCGATATTACGCTCTTCAGCAAAGGCTTTGATCGCATCAGGTTTTGTACCAACAACCGAAGTTACTTCAACGCCATCAATAGCGCTCAGTGCATCTAAGTGCTTAAGGCCGAAAGCGCCCATAGCGCCAGCAACACAAATTCTCATTATCAACTCCAAATCTTTTTAAGGGTTCGAAAGATGCTCTTGCTAAACATAGGCATCCAAGAATGATTACTAGGCTAACAATCCCTATGCCAGCCTGAAACTAAAATTAGCTCATTTGCCATTCAAAAAAGTGAAAGGCATTACTCATCTCCACTATAAAGAGATGCGGCATATCGGAACATATCGATAATTTTTTGCTGTGCCGATGTTGGTTGCCAGTTAGTACGATGAGTAATACCAATAGGGCGACGAGTATGTGATAACTCGAATGGAATCACCTCTAAGGCGCCACTTAGCAACTCATACTCGACCTGATGTCGAGATATTAGTGTTAGACGGTCACTACCCATCAGCAGTTCGCGAATCAACACCTGGGAGCTGGTCTCGATCAGTGATGAGACCTCAATATCCGATTTAGCGACGATAAGATCTTCAAAAAGCTGTCTTGTTGGTGCCCTGCTTCGCGGAACTACCCAACCATAACCCATCAGTACACTCGGCGTGAGATCATTACGAGCAATCGCGGGATGGCCCTTTCTACCAACAACCGCAAGCGGCGGTGAAATGAGCTCCTCTTGGGTCAGCTCATCAGTCGGTGGTGGGAAACGCAAAGCACCAACCAGAATATCAAGATCACCTTGTAGTAAGTGAGTGAGAAGATCCTCATAAGGACCATCGACAAGCTCTAAAGTGATACCCGGAAAGTCTCGACTAAATTGGTTTATAACAGAGGGCATCAGCGAGGTTCTTGCCAACGGCATACTACCTATTCGCAAGCGACCCACCTCTTGTCGATCACCTAAACCAGAGAGCTCCTGCAGCCCTTGATGAAGCTCAGATACAGAAAGTTTTACATTTTTAGTCAATGATTTAGCAAACTTAGTTGAAGCTATTCCTAAGCTTGTTTTTTCAAACAGGGATACACCTAAAACCGACTCAAGATCTCGACAAGCACGATGCAATGAGGATTGCGAAACCCCGAGCGCACGACCCGCCACGCTAAAGTTTTGCGCATCACTGACAGCCACCAAAGCCTTCAGTTGTGTCGTCGTAATCTGAGAGAGTGCTTGTTCGCCCTGATTCAAACGGCGCGATACTGGATGCGCCTGAATCTCGGAGAAGCCTTGAATTAGATAATCAAAGGCACGCTCTACACGCAGCATCCAGAGTTTGCCGGCATCCGTTAAGTACATGCCACTGGTCTGACGATCGAATAGCTTAACGTCGAGCATCTTCTCGAGTTTAGCAATTGCTTGGGTCATCGCTGGCTGAGAGAGAAAAACCCTACTCGACGCCTGACTAATACCGCCAGCCTTTGCAACCTCAATGAATACCCTAAGGTGCCTGATATTGGGAATATTCGTAAACATGAGAGCGATAATACTCTTACAATCGACAAATGCCTATATCAAAAACTAATACCCCTTCGGGTAAAACTTAATAGATCTCAAATAGGCAAAATTGGAGTATGTATAGCTGATAAACGCAGTTTGGCTAAATGTCAGACGCGAGAGATAGATTAGAACGAGGAAATAGATCTTATGATTATCGATATTCATGGTCACTACACCACTACCCCTCCAGGTGTTGGCGCTTGGCGTGACGCACAGACAGCAGAAGTTGCTAAAAACCCAGATTTCGTTGGCGAGAAAGGCGACTTCGGTGTAACCGACGATGAGATTCGTGAATCGATCATCAATAACCAGCTTAAGCTTCAGCAGGAGCGTGGCACCGACCTCACTATCTTCTCACCACGCGCAAGCTGGATGGGACATCACGTAGGTAACGAGCACACGAGCCGTTTCTGGACTGAAAACCAGAACGACCTGATCCGTCGTGTATGTGATCTTTTCCCTGAGAACTTCGTACCAGTAGCTCAGCTTCCTCAGTCACCAGGCGTTGATCCGGCTAAATCTGTACCAGAGATCATTCGTACAGTTGAAGAGATGGGCTTTATCGGTATCAACCTAAACCCAGATCCATCAGGCGGCCACTGGAACGGCAGCCGTCTATCGGCTCGCGAGTTTTACCCTATCTACGAGAAGATGTGTGAGTACGATATCCCTGCGATGATCCACGTATCAGCAGCGTGTAACCACAACTTTGATACTACAGGCTCACACTACCTAGGTGCTGATACAACTGCGTTCCAGCAGCTAATGATGTCGGATGTATTCAAAGACTTCCCAACACTTAAGATCATCATTCCTCATGGTGGCGGTGCTGTTCCTTACCACTGGGGTCGTTTCCGTGGCATGGCACTGGATAAAGGTTTTGAACTAGAAGAGCGCGTGCTTAACAACGTCTTCTTCGATACCTGTGTATACCACCAGAAAGGTATCGACTGTCTTCTAGACGTTATCCCTACAGATAACATCCTGTTCGCATCAGAGATGATCGGCGCGGTTCGTGGTATCGACCCTGAGACAGGCCACTACTTCGATGACACCAAGAAGTACATCGACGCGACCACTAAGGTTGATGCAGCAGCTAAGAAGGCGATCTTTGAAGATAACGCTCGCCGCGTATTTAGCCGTCTTAAAGTTTAATTCGAGTTCTAGGAGAGAATCATGGCAGAGAACGTAGTTGTTCAGCACATTGAACGTGCAGATCCAGAAGTTATTGCAGGACTCGCTAAACTAGGTGTTGCGACTGTACACGAAGCGCAGGGCCGTCGCGGTCTTCTAGCGCATTACATGCGCCCTATCTATCAGGGTGCCGGCATTGCCGGTAGCGCAGTGACTATCTCTGGCGCCGCTGGCGACAACTGGATGATGCACGTTGCAATCGAGCAGTGTCAGCCAGGCGACATCATGGTGTTCGCACCTACTTCACCTTCATACGACGGTTTCTTTGGCGACCTACTAGCGACCTCAGCTAAAGCTCGTGGAGTTCAGGGCCTCATCATTGATGGCGGCGTGCGCGATACAAAGATCCTTCGCGAGATGGAGTTCCCAGTTTGGTCGAAAGCGGTTTACGCAAAAGGCACCATCAAAGAGACTCTAGGTTCAGTAAACATTCCAATGGTTTGTGCTGAAGCGCTTATCTATCCTGGCGACATTATCGTTGCCGATGACGATGGCGTTTGTGTTGTGCGTCGTGAAGAGGCTGCAGATGTTCTTAAAGAGGCTCTAGCACGCGAAGCACGCGAAGAGGAGAAGCGTGTTCGCATGGCTAACGGCGAACTCGGCCTTGATATCTACAACATGCGCCCTCGCCTAGAAGAGAAAGGCCTTAAATATGTCTAATGGCATTCGCTGCATGTGGATGCGCGGCGGCACATCTAAAGGTGGTTACTTCTTAAAAAGTGACCTACCGAGCGATACCGCCGCACGTGATGCCTTTCTTCTTGGCATGATGGGATCGCCTGATCCACGTCAGATCGACGGTCTAGGTGGTGCTGACCCTATAACCTCAAAGGTTGCAGTGGTTAGCGCATCTGAGCGCGATGATGCGGATGTCGACTACCTATTCCTACAGGTGTTCGTTGATCAAGCGATCGTCACCGATGCACAGAACTGCGGAAATATCCTTGCAGGCATTGGTCCTTTCGCGATCGAGCGGGGCTTGGTTAAAGCAATCGGTGATGAGACACAAGTGCGTATCTTCATGGAGAACACCGGACAGATCGCTATCGCCACAGTTGCAACACCGAATGGCTCAGTGACCTACAAAGGAGAATCAAAGATCGATGGCGTACCAGGCACTTCAGCGGCTGTACCGCTTGAGTTCTTAGATACTGCTGGCTCATCTTGTGGCGCTCTACTTCCTACGGGTAATGCAGTTGACCTTATCAACGGTGTCGAGTGTACCCTCATTGATAACGGCATGCCTGTAGTTGTAATGCGCGCATCAGATATGGGTATCAGCGGCACAGAGTCTCGTGAAGAGTTAGAAGCAAATAGCGAACTTCGCGCTAAGCTTGAAGCGATTCGCCTACAAGCGGGCCCAATGATGAATCTAGGCGATGTGACTGAGAAGTCTGTGCCTAAGATGAGTATGGTAAGCGAGGCGACCGATGGTGGTGCACTATCTACACGCACATTTATCCCTCATCGCTGCCACGCCTCTATCGGTGTACTCGGTGCAGTTAGCGTTGCGACCGCAGCTATTTTACCAAACTCACCTGCCGCTTCAGTTGCTAACCTGCCTGAAGGGAACAGAAAAACACTTGCTGTTGAGCATCCAATCGGTGAAATGACGGTAGTTATTGATATCGATCAGGATGGCCAACCAAAAAGCGCTGCACTATTACGCACAGCGCGAAAACTATTTGATGGCGAAGTTTTCGCTGAATAATTAGGAATTAAGATCATGGATGCAGATTACCGCCCGTTTCACGACAACCCTAAAAAGCCTGACTTTGTAGCGCCTGCCGGAGCAGTTGATGCGCACTGTCACGTGTTTGGCCCAGCCGACAAATTTCCGTACCACCCTAAGCGTAAATACACGCCTTGTGACGCCTCTAAAGAGCAGCTATTCGCACTGCGTGATTACCTGGGCTTTAGCCGTAACGTTATTGTACAGGCTTCATGTCACGGTACAGACAACGCAGCACTAGTTGATGCTCTTGAGACTGCTGGCGACCTAGCACGCGGTGTAGCAGTGGTTGACCCTGCAATCACCGTAGAAGAGCTAGAGGCTATGGATAAAGCGGGTGTTCGCGGCGTTCGTTTCAACTTCGTAAAACGCCTTGTTGATACAACACCAAAAGAGGTGTTCCTATCGATTGCCGAGAAGATTAAACCACTAGGCTGGCACATCGTTGTCTACTTCGAAGCGCCAGACCTTGAAGATCTGATTCCGTTCCTAAACGAACTTAATACAACCATCGTTGTCGACCACATGGGCCGCCCAGACGTTGCTAAAGGTGTTGATCACCCAGACTTCCAACGTTTCATGGACCTAATGCGTAACAACGACAAAGTGTGGACTAAAGTGAGCTGCCCAGAGCGCCTAACGAATACACCACCTGATTACTCAGATGTTGTTCCTTACATGCGCGCACTCGTTGAAGCCTTCCCAGACCGTGTTCTTTGGGGTACTGATTGGCCACACCCTAACATGAAGTCACACACACCAGATGACGGCATGTTGGTTGATGTCATTCCACATATCGCTGTAACTGAAGAGCTACAACGTAAACTATTGATCGATAACCCAATGCGTTTGTACTGGGAACGATAAGGAGTTCTTATGATTGAACCAATCATTGAGGGCACATACAAATTTGACGGTGTAGCAGCAAAATTGGGCTACAACCTCAACAAGATGTGTTTCTCGTTTAATGAAGAGAGCGCTCGCGAAGCGTTTCGCCAAGACGAAGCAGCATACTGCGACAAGTTCAAACTGAACCCAGCTCAGAAAGAGGCGATCCTGAAGCGCGATATCATCGCCCTACTTCGTAATGGCGGCAGTATCTATTACCTAGCGAAGTTTGCAGGAACCCTCGGCCTAAACGTTCAGGACGTAGGCGGCATCATGACCGGCCAGACAACTGAAGAGTTCCAGGCATACCTAGACAGTCAAGGAGTGGGCAAAACGAATGGCTAAAATCTTAGGTGCTATCGGCACATCACACGTACCAGCTATCGGTGTTGCGGTTGACCGCGGTATTGAAGATACCCCTTACTGGAAAGATCTATTCGCAGCTTATGTACCTGTGCGTAACTGGATCAACGAGAACAAACCAGACATCGCGGTTCTATTCTACAACGACCACGGTCTTGAGATGTTCTTAGACAAGAAACCAACCTTCTCTATCGGCTGTGCAGAAGAGTACTGCAACGCTGACGAAGGCTGGGGTATCAAACCCATCCCACCACTCACCGGTGAGACTGATCTATCTTGGCACATCGTTAACCACCTCATCGAGAACGACTTTGACCCGACTGTTTGTCAGGACATTAAAGTGGATCACGGTGCGACTGTCCCTATGTCTGTCCTCTACCCAGGCCACACATACAAAGGTACCAAGGTGATTCCGATCGCGATCAACTGTGAGCGCCACCCAATGCCAAAACCATCTCGCTCATACGCATTTGGTAAAGCGATTGGTGATGCTATTCGTTCATGGGATAGTGACCAGACTGTTGTTGTACTTGGTACTGGTGGCCTATCGCACCAGCTAGATGGCGAGCGTGCAGGCTACCTAAACACTGAGTTCGACCAGATGTGTATGGATAAGCTAGTGACTGATCCTGAGTCACTCACCCACTACACCAACGATGAGTTAACAGAAATTGCAGGTGCTCAAGGCGTTGAGCTTGCTATGTGGCTAGCGATGCGTGGTGCTTGTTCAGGTCCAGTTGATGAGCTTGTTAACGTGCTTATCGCGCCGATCTCGAACACAGCGGCGGGTGTTCAGCTTCTAGTGCCTAAAGCCTAAGCTGAGACTTGATCGTTAAAAAAGCGCCCTCGGGCGCTTTTTTGTTTTGGGATTTTCGCGGCTTTCCGCTTCGCGGAAATGCGCTCCTACAACATCTTTCCGCAGCTCCGTAGGAGCGCATTCCCCGGAGGGGAAGCCGCGATCAAACCGCTAAAGCGGTTTGTAAGTCTACCAGCGATCTTCCAGAGAAGAGCGTAATTGAATTAAGAAAACAGCGCCTTCATCACCTTATCATTCGAATTACGAATATGCAGACGCAATAGCTCTGTTGCGGTCTTCTCATCACGATCAAAGGCAGCCTGCATTAGCGCTTCGTGCTCATCTTTACCTGCTGGCTCATTGGTTGGAGCTTGATTAAGTGCAAGACGGCGAAAGCGTTCACTCTGATCATAGAGCGTTGAGATAAAACGAAGCTGCCACTGCGATGGACAAGCGCTGATCAAAGCCATGTGGAAACGACGGTTCTCACGGGTTCTTGCTAGAATCTGATCGGCATCTAACGCACCGGTTTGCGCACGTACAGCCAACTCACGGTGACGAGCACCTGCAATTGCCGCCTCCCAATCTAGGTCACCTAAACGTATAGACTGCCTAAATGCATCCACTTCTAACATCTCTCTGAGACGCGAAACTTCGACAAACTCATCAGCATCGATGGGTGCAGCCCAATAGCCACGTTGACCACGACGCGTCACCAACCCTTCGGCAGCTAAACGCGAGAGAGCCTCTCGCACCGGTGCAGCACTGGAACCATAGCGTTCAGCCAAAACACCAATAGAGAGTTTGGATTCAGGCTCTATATTGCCCTCTAAGATATCAGTACGAAGCTGTTGGTAGGTTGAAGGGGTCTCTAGCTCTTCCATGATTAAACCTTAAAAATTTACATTTCATCGAATTATCACGCAGTTGAACTAAAACGTCCAAATAATTCGATTTCTGATTAGATCCTATTTAATTAGATCTACCCATATTCATAAGAATTGATATTTCGCCTTGGCTTCTCTCGCTGAATATGGATAATACCGCCAACATTAGCAAATGCTTATTTAATAAATACGGATATCACGAAATGTTTCCAAAACGTCGCGCTCCACTTGTACAAGCTGTCATCATGAGTCTCATCATGGTTACCGTCATGACCTTTGTTATTACATCAGTGAATACTGGCTGGTCTGAAGGCTTTATCGGTCGCTGGATTAACGCTTACGCAGTTGCATGGCCTATCGCATTTTCGGTGATTCTTATATTTGGTCGTCGTATTGCAGCGCTAACCCAAAAACTCTGTATCAAAGAGTAAGTTGTACTTCGAAACGCCACTTCGATAGACTCTTTGAAACGCTAATAAGAGACTCATTTAAGTGGCTATATATAACCTTGGCTCGATCAATATCGACCACTTCTACCGCCTCCCTCACCTTGTACGCCCAGGTGAAACCCTGGCCGCTGACAGCTACTCCCAAGGCCTAGGTGGCAAAGGCGCCAATCAGAGTGTTGCCATAGCCAAATCTGAAAACCAGGTATTTCACATTGGCGCTTTGAACCGAGCTGATAGCAACTATTTTGAGCAGCTTAAAAGCTACCATATCGATCTAACACACACCCAGCAGCTCGACTACCCAAGCGGACACGGCATAGTGATGGTTGATGATGTCAGTGGCGAAAATCAGATCGTGGTCTACCCGGGTGCCAACCATCAGATCAGTGAGTCGATGATCGATAACGCCCTCGCAGATGCGAACTCTGGGGATTGGGCACTCACGCAAAACGAGACCACCCAAGCACGCTACTTTTTCCAAACTGCGAAGAGCAAGGGTTTAAAACTCTGTTATTCTGCAGCACCTTTTGTGGCAGAGACCACCATTGAGCTTCTACCTATGATCGATATGTTGGTCGTGAATCAGATTGAGGCCCAGGAGCTTGAAGCTGCTACCGGCAAACCTATCGCTGCTCTTGGCATAGAACACACACTCATCACACAAGGCAGTGCCGGTGTTCGCTACATTGGCAAACAGGGCGAGCTTTTCATTGAAGCACCTAAGGTCTCAGCTGTTGATACCACCGGCGCGGGCGATACCTTTCTAGGGCTCTTTTTGGGTCGATTTGATGCAGGATCAAGCCTTGAAGAGTCGATAAAATATGCGGTTTCAGGTGCTGCACTTCAGGTTATGCAACAGGGCACAGCTGATGCGATTCCAGAGCACTCTTCAATTTTGGAGATGTTACAAAAGAGCTTTAGCTAACCGCTTGTAGAGCCCACTAGCACGCTCCACTTTAGCCGATACCGTATGCATCAATACCGATCGGTTCATCTCAACTAACGTAAACCTGCTCTTAGAGCGGGTAATGGCTGTATAGAGAAGTTCTCGAGTCAACACAGGGTTTGAACGCGAAGGTGATAGATAGGCAGCGTGCTCAAATTCAGATCCCTGCGATTTATGAACTGTCATAACATAAGCAGTCTCAACAGACTGCAGTCGACTTGGATGAATCCATCGAACCTTACCTCTCCGCTCCGCCTCATCTTGATGACTCTGTTTATCTTGGCTTTTCGCAGCTTGGGCAAAAGCAACGCGCAGGCCTGATTCAGTCATCAGCGTGATACCAATATCACCATTGGCGAGACCTACTACATAATCATTCTGTGTAACCATGACAGGGCGTCCAACGTACCACTCTGATTCTTGATGAGAGTCTCGCTCTATCAGCCCCTCGGCATTCAGAATCGACTCGACCTGCTCGTTCAAAGCAACCACACCCTCCGGTCCGCGTCGAAGCGCCGATAGCAATCTAAAACGGTCGAAGGCTGCAAGCACTTCAGCCGCCTGATCATCTGTAACCACACCCTCAAGTAGAGTCAGATAGGCTCTATATCCAGCAAAGTGTTGATCACCGAGTACAAGCCCCTTCAGCGTTCTCTGTAACTCATCCACGTTCAGACGTCGCAAATCGTCGGACTCAGTGATCAGTAACTGTTCAACACGATCACTCAACCCATCATTAACGGCAGATGCAAGCTGGCCTATTCCAGACTCAGCACTAAAGCGATGGCTCTCTCGCAGCATAACCAGATGTTGATTCAACTGCAGATTTCCACTATCGCCTTGGCTACCTAGCCATTGATCGATCTTGCAGCCCGTTACCCTAGCCAACCAATCGACCCTTGTTTGTGTATAGCCACCAACCTCAGCATCCGTACAGAGATCAGCCAAGGCTGCCCCGGCTTCAACAGAGGCTAGCTGATCCTTATCACCCAACATCACTAACTGAGCATGCTCAGGGAGCGCGTCGAGGGTTGCAGCAAACAGAGATAGATCAACCATCGACGCTTCATCAACTACAAGCAGGTCGACCGGTAACTTATGATTTTTGTGGTAGCGATAGCGACCGCTGTTAGGAATAACCCCTAGCAATCGATGCAGCGTCTGAACCTCTGAACTCAAACCCTCTGCGTAACCTTCAGGGAGCGATTGCAGCGCACCCTCAATAGATTCAGTCAAACGCGCAGCTGCCTTACCCGTCGGAGCTGCAAGCGCGATATTGAGCGTCATACCTGAACGCAAAGCTTGCTGATTTAATAGTGCTAAAAGCCGCACGACAGTCGTGGTTTTACCGGTACCTGGTCCACCCGTAATCACGGAGAAGTAGGAAGAGGCGGCAACTGCACATGCAATTTTCTGCCAATCCAACTCAGCATGAGTTGGAAAGAGTGTCGCAAGGTCGTTTGAAATCAGATCAGAGGTTGCCCTATCTTTAGAGGTTCTCTCAGTGATGGACCTTGCAACCAAACACTCCAACAGCCACATTCTTCGCAGATAGAGAAGCCCCGCATCGTAGACCAGCGGTGCAGAACCTGCCCCTTGATCGATCAAAACAGAATCACTCAAAAGTGCCATCCAACAATCTAACGAGATCTCGGCAAGCAACTGTGAAGGCGTCATAACAGCGCTGTTTCGCGCGCCATCAGGGGGTAGCGCGAGGTAGCGATCAGGGTCGTTATAGATAGATTGAGGATCTACACAGCTGTGCCCACGGCCCAATTGATGTGAAGCAAACACCACAAGCAGCAGCGGCCAATCATCATTAAGCTGCACAGTATCAGCGAGCATAAGCGCCAGCTCTAAATCAAGAGTACGAATCCAGCCCGCCTCTTCCCAAAGCTGAATCTGACCGCGAATATCTACAGGAGAAGGCATGGCTAATAGATCTTGTTGTTCCATTAACACTCTCCCCTAAATAGCTGATCCATCTGCTCTACGAATTGATAGTCCGGTCTGTTTTTCAGAACACCCGCCCCTTCAGGGAAGCCTCGAAGATAAACATAGAGAGCACCACCGACTCGAGTCTCATAGCCCAACTGTGGATTGGCCCTATACTCACTATCGCGCGCAAGCAGCATTCTATGGAGCGCCAAAAGGTAGATCATCAACTGAAGATCATAACGGTGTTCCACTAGAGCCTGGCTCATCGCTTGCAGGTCATAACTATTTGCGTCTGGTCCAAGCCAATTCGATTTATAGTCACAAACCCAGTATTGATCGTTATCCACGAACGTTAAGTCGATAAAGCCCTTCAACATACCATTCACCTGGTCATGCTTGAGCTTAGGACGCTGCAGCTCTGGGTTAATCGCTTGATGACACAAAACATCCAACTGTTCGAGGTCAACTTCATGAGCTGCAAACAGAAACTCCATCTCTGGTTGATAGAGCTGCAGTGATTGAAGCTGGCTGTTGGAGCCTAACTGCAGATCCGCAACCAGGGTCGCCTGTAGCCAGTTTAGCAACATGCCTCGCTCAGCCTGCCAACGCTCTGGTAGCGATTCTAATGGAATAAGTGTTTCTAACAGGGTTGAATCCTGTGCGACCTGTTCAAATCCAAGCAGCGCTGCACTCTCAAGCAGTTCGTGCAAGAAGTTACCTGGAACAGCGCCACGCTCAAAGGCGTGAATAGTACCGGCTTTAGCCTGCTCAAATTCATTGATGGCTGAATTGATTGGAGTGCCGTTATCTTGCTCACCCGCTAAACTGAGCGCCAAGCTCTCATCAAAAGCATCTGAAGATGACTCTACGCGACTGGCTATCGCACTGTAACTGGTCACCCACCAACGCTCTTGTACTACTGCTCTCTCCAACTGGCGGGCGGGTATCAAAGGCGTCTCAATAACTGATACTTTTCTGACTGGGGCACTACTCTCATCTACCGCCTCTAACGCAATCGCATCACTCTGATTAAGTTGGACCAATGCATTTTGCAGTGATTCAGCCAACGCCTCGCCCTTACCCGAGACACTCATTAACGATGCAAAAGCAGAGTCAGCAACACCACGTATATTGGCAATTCCCAACCAGCAGCAATACTTAGCACGCGTAAGGCCAACATAGAGGAGTCGAATATCCTCTTGCAGACGCTCTAAATCGGCAGCCTCTTTCTCCTCTTTTACTTTTGAAGAGGCTTGCGAATTTAACAACTCAAGCTGTGCTCTATCTCCCTCTCTAAAGACCAATCCATCTTCACCGATCGAGGCTTTGCGAGAACTTACACCATAAGGGATGAAGACTAAGGGGTACTCTAGACCCTTGGATTTATGAAGTGTAATCACCTGCACACGGCCAGCATCACTCTCCATACGAACCAACTGCTCTTCAGAGGCACCTTGTGGCTGCTTGATCATCTCACCTAGGTGACGAATTAGGCCCAGCTCACCATCTAAGCTTTGTGAGTGGCGCTGCAGAATCTCACCGAGATGAAGCATGTTAGTTAAGGTTCGCTCTGACGCATCACCCAAACGACCTCGTAGACGTTGCGGAAGATTAAATTCACTAATCAGGCGTTGTACTAGGGCTGCGATATTTGTTCGGCGCCACAGTAATTGCAGTTCGATAAAACGCTGCGCCTCACCTTCCCAAGCCACCTCATCATCACGCAACTGCGCTAGCCAATTTCTATCCATTCCCAACAACGGAGAAGCTAACGCAGAGAGCACCAACGCCTGGCTGCGAGGGTTAGCGACTGCCTGCAGAATTCGCCATAAATCAAGCGCTTCATTTGACTGATAGATACTCTCTTTATCGGAGAGGTAAACCGATCCTATAGATAACTCATTCAATGCAGCTCGCACTGCTGCGGCCTCTCGACCACTTCTCACCAATATCGCTATATCGCTAGCAACCAGGGGCTTATCACCCACTAGAACCCTAGCCTCAGCAGAGCCAGCCAACAAAGTGGCGATTCGCTCTGCTGTGTACCTAGCAAGCCTCTCTCGATACTGATCGGCACTTGTCTCATCCGATAGTTCCAGATGCATAAGACGCAGCCCCTGTAGAGAATCGCCCCCTATCGTTACACTCTGCTCCAAGCCCTTGGCTTTAATCGGCGTAAACGGCAGCGGCGATGCTTCATCAGGTTGTGAAAAGAGGAAAGCCCCTTGCGACTTGGTATCGGCATGTTCAAAGAGGCAGTTAACCGCAGTCACGACAGACTTTGACGAACGGTAATTGGTATCAAGTGTATAAAGTGAATCTTGAACCTGTTTACGAGCGGATAGATAGGTATGAATATCTGCGCCTCGGAAGCTGTATATCGCCTGCTTAGGGTCACCGATCATCAACCATGCATAGGGTGAATCTGCTTGTTTATCGAGCTCACCATAGATCCTATTAAAGATCTCAAACTGCACAGCATCGGTATCCTGAAACTCATCAATCATAGCGACTGGGTAGAGATCACGAATCCGCAGCGCAAGCTGTGCGCCGCGTTTGCCACGTAACCCCGCCCTCAACTTAAGTAACAGGTCATTAAAATCGAGCAGCCCAACCTGAGACTTTAACGACTCAAAACGATCCGCTATCCAGCCCAGGGCATGCCCAACAACTGGCGCTAGATTAGGACGGTTAGCTCGTATATCGAGATAGGCACGCATAATTGAATCAGCGGCGTGCAGTGGCGCCTGCTGACCCTTTTTCATCTTGCTCTGATCAAACACGAGGTACTCAATCACTGACTGCGCAGGAACTGATAAACCATCTTCAATCCAGAGATTCATCGCCGCTATCGACTCGGCCAACTTAGCCGCTTTGACTCGGGTACCATTGAAACTTCCCGCTTCAAGCGTCTGATTTAACTCATCAACAACAGCGCTACCACTCTCTCTCCAAGTTAAGAGAAGTTTACTCTCTGCATCTTGGCAGGCTGCTAGCCACTGTTGTATCGCAGCTTTTAACTTCTCAGGGGGTATGCCTTGATCTATCTCACTGCCCTGCCAGCAGAGCCCAAGATCACGACCGACTAGCTTTTTAGCCCAACCTTGTAGCTTCGTAGGTGAGACCAGCACCGAACCTATCTGCTCAGCTACAGCTGCAGGTAACTGGGAACAATGAATGCGCCAATAGTCCCTAGCAGCCTCAGCCAAGATATCGTTTTCACTGTCAGCCAGTGTCTGGTTGAAGGCGCTATTGCTATCGAAGGCGAACATCGTCAGCACGCGCTGTGCCCAGCCATGAATCGTGTAGATGGCTGCCTCATCCATCCAGTCAGCAGCCCTTTCAAGACGAATAGCTGCACTCTCGCGTGCCTCGGCATCAGGGTACTCTGCAACCAGATCCAGAGTGAACTGATCTTTCGTTTCAGCACCCCTAAAGACCTCTGCACTCTTTGCAAGGTTCTGGCGAATACGATCACGCAGCTCAAGGGTTGCTGCATTGGTAAAGGTAACTACGAGAATCTCTGGTGGCAGTAACGCTTTCGGAAAGGCT
Organism: Marinobacterium sp. LSUCC0821; assembly: GCF_012848475.1. Taxonomy (NCBI): domain Bacteria; kingdom Pseudomonadati; phylum Pseudomonadota; class Gammaproteobacteria; order Oceanospirillales; family Oceanospirillaceae; genus Marinobacterium; species Marinobacterium sp. LSUCC0821. The sequence continues at coordinate 560,888 of NZ_CP051666.1, read as the reverse complement.
TGCTCACCACCCTGACCTAAGACTAAACGCACATAGAGGGCCGCGAGCGTATAGGTTTTACCGGTACCGGCACTCGCCTCAATTAGACTTGTCCCCTTTAGAGGGAAATGGAGAGGCAACATAGGCTTCATCGCTGTCCCTCCCGCCAGAGATTAACTGATTCAAGCATAGGAGCATAAAGCGCCTGTGCATGGCTTTCAAAACCATTAACAAGTAGATCAGCAAAGGTTGGCCAGAGCGCCTCTAGCTCACTAATACGCTCCAACTCATTACCTTCTCGCTCACCCTCATACTCTGTTTTAGCGCCAGCAAGATCAGACTCAAGCAACTTGATGGCAGTGCGAGCTGCCAAGGCGAGCGGACCATTAAGATTAGCCAGACGCCATTGCATCATCTCACTCAAGTGCTTAATAGCTGCACTTTGCGATACGGGGCTCAACTCAATGACACCATCTGGTCCCGCAAGACGAGAGGAAACCGAACCTTTCACAGCCGAGATGAAGAGGTGCTTTGGCCATAGGGTTAACATTCGATCAGCTCTTGGTCCACCCTTGGTAATAACTGCAGAGGGCGTTAAAAAGAGGGCCAGATAGTTCTCTTGCGCCTGATAGAGGTTAGTTACCTCTGCAGAGAGCGAGCTATTTGAAAGAGTGAGGGCCAGCTGTTCGGAATCCAGTCGCTGCCAAGCTTGCTCGGCTAGCACCCAATCACGATGACGGAGTGTCGCTATCACATTGCTCTTTAACAAGCGTTTCTGACGCTCGGCAAAACCACCCCAAGAAAACTGCCCACTCAATGAGAGCTGCTCAATGAATCGATCAATCTCTTGCTCTAAAAATTCGGGTTCAATATCCGCCGCTTTTTCTAGTAGATGATCGAGATGTCTATGCTTATCAAGGGCGTTGTGCTCGAAGGGTTCAAACTCGTCCGGAATATCACGTGGACGAAGCAAGGTCGCGCCGATGCGAGTTTTGAAGTAGTCACGCGCAGGGGCTTTAAAGAAGTCGGAGAGCGCATCCAACGATAGCTGAGACTCCTGCTGATATGGGCTCTCAACCACCTTGTCAGGTGGCAGCAAATCGTAGCTTGCTCGCCACTCTTTGGCATAACTAAAGAGCGTTGAATCTGACTCGAAATAGCGACGGCTAAAAGGCTGCAGCGGATGTGTAGTTGTTAATTGTTTAAGTAGATCACCCTCTGGATGTTGCCACTGGGCATCGATGTAATCTCGCAACTGGGCAACAAGCACAGAAGCTGGCCTTTCACTATTATCAACGGCACTTCGCCCTACCCAACTGATGCCTAAATGATCTCGCGCAGAGAGCATCGCCTCCAAGAATAGATAACGATCATCATCGCGACGCGAACGATCACCCGGCCTAAAGAGGTCAGGACGTGCCATCAGGTCAAAATCATTTCTGACCTGCGTTCTTGGGTATGCACCATCTTGCATACCGAGTAGATAGATGCGACGAAACGGGATTGCACGCATCGGCATAAGAGTTGCAAAGGTGATACCCCCTGCCATAAAACGTCGATTGAGATTGGGCGGATCGATATTCGCGAGCAGTAATTCACTAACCACTTTCAGCGGCACAGCCTCAACCACTGCGGCCTCTTTAGCCTGTTGCACGAGCTCGGCAAGTGAACGTTGAATCTGATCAAGTAACAGCTCATCTTCAACCGATTGCGGGTCAAACAGAGCAGTTAAAAGTCCTTCAATTGCAGTTAACCAAGCGTCAACTTGAAGCGGTTTTGCAGCCCGCTCCGACCAACTCGATAGGATGCGAACTAACTTAGATAGACCACCCACTGCATTGGCCGACACGCCCTGCACAGAACTTAATGGCGCAATATCACCCCAAGAATCACTCTCACCCACGGCATAGCCTAGCAACATCCGCTTCAGGCCAAATAGCCAACTATTCTGCTCAAGCCCTTCCGGCATCCCTTGAAGAGATCGGTGAGCGGAATCTAACCCCCAACGCACACCTGCATCGCGAATCCACTGAGCGAGCGTCGCTACTTCAGAGACATCGAAACCAAAACGAAGCTGCACAGCGGGTAATTCAATAAGTTGCAGAAGATGTGTTACACCTACTCGTGACTCATTGATAGATAAAACCTGTTCAATACCGTTCAGCAAGGCGTTATGCGCTTTGACACTCTGATCGCTAATGCTAAAGGGAATAAAGCGTGGATCACTTTTATCCATCCAGCCAAAGGCACTCTCGATTTCAGCACGATAGCTATCCACATCAGGGACCATGACTAGAATATCTCGAGGGGATAGTGTCGAATCTTTAGCAAGCTGATCTAACAACTCGTTCTGCAATATCTCAACTTCACGCTGGGCGCTGTATGCCTGGGTAAACCTAAGCGACTCATCAGAGGGATCTAAAGCTATTTTGCTATCGGTAAGGGGCTCTAAATCTCTAATAGAACGCTGAATCTGATTGAGCAGGGTCTCTTCGCCATAAGAATTGTCGAACAGATCGATACGATTGAGACCAAACTGGCTCTTAAATTGATGACTCTCATCAAAGCGATCTAACAGACGAATAAAATCTCGCCCCTGTTTACCCCAAGCAGCAAGTAGAGGGGGTGCAAATTGATGCGACAACTCTGGTGTCAGATTTTCAGGTATGCCGCCCTTGTTGGCATGCCTGCGACGTTCACTATTAAAGAGTTCACGTCCATCAATAATGTCTGCCCAATAGAAGCGACAGGGGTTATGAATGCACAAAAGGATTTGAATATGATCAGAGAGTGCATGCAGCGCTTCGAGGATCTGCTGTGGCAGCGCGGATACACCGAAAACAATCAGACGAGCTGGCAGCTTGGATTTATCAACAGCACCGCGCTTACATGCCGCCAGAAATTGTCTGTGCATATCTGAACGAGCCAACATTTTCTGCTCACCCAGATCATCGCCAATCAAGCGCCAGAGGGCAGCTTGCCAACAATCAGACTCAGCGAGGTTCAGGGGTAGCCCCTGACTATCACACACTCGATCTTCACCCTGCCCCCAAGACTCTAACCAGTCGCCACGGTAGATCTGATATTGGTCGTAGAGATCTGATAGACGTTCAGCCAACTGCCAACGCTTTTGGCCAGCATGATCACCCTCTAGAAACTCCTCTAGCGGGGTAAAAACTGACTCTTTAGGAAGCTCAGCAAGCAGCCTAAATAGACGCCAGGTTAAGCGAGACTTATCGTAGGGTGAGGTTTTAGGGACTGCCTCTTCACCGAGTACTGCACGGTAGGCACGCCAGATAAACATGGAGGGGAGCGATAGATCGATATTGGCAGCGATACCTGCCCCACCTTTGGCACGATCTTCAGCCAGCGCAAACTTAAGCCACTGACCTATGCCATTACTTTGAACAAGCAGGGTTTCAGATTGAAACAGCGAGAGTGGGTGCTCAACCATCCACTCAACCAGCAGATCTTTTAACATCTCTTGCTTGTTTGAGTGTATAGCTACCAGCCCGTTAGATGGACGATGAGGGTCGTTAAAACTATTCAGAACCCGTACCCGCTCTCTCAGAATTTAGAAAGAATCATTGTATAGAAACAGGTGGATTCTGGCACCCTTGATCAGGACAAATTTACCCTAATCGACGCACTCGCTTAGCGACACTATTGAAGGCGAATCCGGACTGATCACTCATCGACTTGAGGCTCGATTTAAGCTGCGACTGACTCACCTCTTGGCGACTATTGGTCGCAAACAGCACCCAGTTTCCATCTTCAGTGGTGCAGGTATAGATGGACTCAAAACGCGCTTTAAGATGATCAAGAATCTCCGCTTCGCGATGGTCGCTCCAACAGTTTAGGACCAGCCATCCCTGTTGAGTTAAGCGTGACTGGCAAGCATCGATAAACACCGACTCCATCTGAATCTCATTAAGCCCCTCCGCATTATAGAGGTCACTCACCACCATATCGTAGCGACGCTCAACTGGACGCTGCAGAAACTCAAATGCATCTGCAGTAATGATCTCAATTCGCTTACTGCGAGGCAGGTAGAAAAAGCGATGTGCTACATCAACAACCAGAGGACTTAGCTCAACAACCGTCTGCTTCAACTCTGGCAACTGCGCATGCAGAGCATTGGTCAACGAACCTGCCCCTAACCCCAGAGTCAAAACCCGCTTAGGAGTAAAGTGCATCAGAGGGTAAAGCATCGCCCTTATGAAGGTGTATTGTGGCACCTCAGGCGAGGCTTTCAGCACACAACTCTGCTCATCAGTCTCACCAAAACTCAGAAAGCGACGATTGCCATCATCACGAACAATGATGGCACCATGCTCATCGTAACCACGGAATATCTCTTTAGGGAGCATCATTCACTACCGGACAGGCGAAGAGAAAGGTGGTTCCTATCCCCTCGGAGCTATGAAACGTAATAGTGCCAGAGTGGCGTTTTGCAATTCCTAGAGCAAGACTTAATCCTAAGCCGACGCCCTGCCCAATTGCTCTGGTAGTAAAGAATGGATCGAATACGCGATGTTTGATAGTCGTGGGAATACCCACCCCACTATCTTTGATTTTCAACTGTAACTCTCTCTGATGACGTTTGAGCGAGACACTAACCTGGCCACCCTGCGTAATCGCTTGCTGCGCATTCTCAAAAATAGCCAGAACCAACTGCGTAAGCTGACCTGCATCACCCTCAATCAAGAGATTCGGTTCAATATCAGAGAGATGAGCATCCGCGGTGACGTCGGTGACAAGCTTAGAGAAGTTGACCAGCGTGTTATGTAAGCCCTGCTCAGCATTAAAACGTAGCAACCCCTCAACGATAGATTGCACCCTTGAAACGCCAGTAAGCGATTCAACAGCCATCGCTTCAAGATCTTCAGCGAGGTAATTAAGTTGCTTGGATTTTGCGTAGTGTTTTATTGAATCTAGCGAACTGCTTGGATCCTCTAACTGATTCAGAAGCTCAATCAGTTGCGGCGCAAACTGAGAGATAAGATCTAAATTTGATTTGATAAAGGCGAGTGGATTATTGATCTCATGAGCCGCGCCACTGGCGAGCTGTGCAACAGTCACTAGCCGCTCGGCAATTAAGCGCTGTTCGTTGAGCTCATGAATTCGACGTCTTAATGCAAGATTTCGGATACCTACAGAGAATCTTGCCTCTAACTCATCAGAGTTTACTGGCTTAGTAACATAGTCATCAGCACCTGCTGCTAGCCCCTCAACAAGGCTTTGCGTCTCATCTCGACCTGTCACCAAAATGATATGAATCGGATGATCCGGAAATCTATCGCGGATTTTGCGACAAAGTGTCGGCCCATCTAGGTCCGGCATTTCCCAATCGAGCAGAATTAAAAGCTCTTCAGAGATACCTTGGGAGAGGTAATCCCAGAGAGGAATACCTGATTCGAATAGGATTGGAGAGAAGCCCGATTTTATTGTTGTAAACTCCAACTGCTTACGAAAAACCGGACTATCATCGACAATTAGAAGCTGCATGAGGCCTCAATATAGGGGGTGTTCACACCCCCGTAGACACTATGGGCGAATGTACGCGTAACCTTCGCCTTGCAGCTCCATCAAACGGACAACGCCAGAGGGAACCATTTTAGATTCAGGAAGTAGCACGAGGTCTTTACCCGCTTTTTTACTCATCTTCTTGTAGGTATTTCCACAAGCAGAGAACTGAAAGCTGTTATCCATACCAAGAGTTTCTAGGCGCGCTTTGACTGGAGAGTTTTCAAGGTACATGTTGAGGCCTGGGCCGTAAGCAACCACCTCAACCTTAACGTCATCACCCTTACCTTCGTAGTAAGACTTAACGTTCTCGGCATTATTAAGTGCAAGGTTCATCACCGCTGGATCGTTCTGGTCAACATGAATTGCCAATTTATGAGTCTCAGCGTTGGCAACACCAGCCATCAACAATGCAGCTAGAGCTATTTTTTTCATTCTACTTACCCTTTCTTATTAGTTATTGGTTGCTATAAAAAACCCCCGACGGGAGATCGAGGGCTTTTAGAATCATAAACTCTGGTTAACTAGTCAAGCTTATTCAACAACAGTGATAGTTGAGCTCATCACTTCACGATCGACACTATCTAGACTGTGACGCTTGGCGACATCTCGAACCGTAATTGCGGTACCATCTCGACGATTGAGCTTGTATGTCAAATCCCAACTATCCAGATCAGCATTCTTGTAGCTCTTAACTACCGCATCACGATCTTTGGCATCGATAAGATCGAGATAGGTATCGGAATCTCGTTTCAACACATCAGCCTGACGCATTACCAACTTCTCGAGACGCTCACTCACGAAATGCATCTCTGCAAAACCAGGCGAGAAGATCATGACACCCTCATTGATACTGCGACCCATCGTATCAAGCATTTCGCCAAACATTGCAGCTCGGTCTATCGTCTCACTCAAGCGGGTCGTTTCAGTAAATGTTAACACCGCACCTGAGATGATACCCTGATCACGACGGTAAGGGCTGATGTTCATCAGATACTTTTCACCCGCCCTATCTATCTGCTGTCGGACCGGGGTACCTGTTTCAACCACCCTATCGATCAAATTCTCGAAATCAGGAATTTCAATATGACGCGGTAGCTTGGTCAGCTTGTGTCCGACATCATCTGGCAAGATACCAAACAGACGAACAGCCTGAGGTGTAAAGCGCGTGACACGGTGATCGGTATCGACTACAACAAGCCCCATATCTAGAGAGCGCTGAATGTTGACCAGTGTCTCGTTGGTATCAGTAAGCAGAATTGATTTTGCCTGCAACTCGTCGTTGACTGTGGTCAACTCTTCGTTGGTAGCTTGTAACTCCTCGTTGGTCGTCTCTAGCTCTTCGTTAGACGCCTGCAACTCTTCAATAGAAGCTTGCAACTCTTCATTCAACGCTTGCAACTCTTCGTTTGAAGTCTCTAACTCCTCAACGACTGCTTGAAGGTGATCACGAGTACGTTGAAGTTCATCTTCAAGCTCTTCTACTGCTGAAGCATCCACGGGCACCGCTGACGCATTACCTATAGCTGCAACAGGTGACTCTGCGATACGCTCGAAGCTCATCACATAGGAGTGGCTATCGGTAATAGCATCAATCAGACGACGAACCGTAAGAGTGACCGAAGAGATAGTTTCACTTTCGGCAAACCGGAATCGTACAAGGTGATTAATCTCATCCTGGTCTCCGCGCGCTACACGGTTAATCAAAGCCCGTACTTCCGTTTGAATTTGCGGATGCGCGAGACTAACAATGTCGAAATTAGCCTTACCTGGGTTGATCTTTAAGAAGGGGGGGATATATCACCAAAATATTGAACAGGCTGGAATTGCTCATTCAATTGAATGCTCGGGGGCGCATAACTTTCAACCAGTGAAGCAAATACCTTCTCACTCATCCGATGTGAAGGACTTGCAGATTTAACCTGTACAGAGGCATTGTCACGCGCCACAAGCTCTTTGTTCAGCACTGTGCTAAAACGTCCCCAAGAGACCACACCTGATTTACGTCGATAAAGTTTGTTTGATTTGTCGACCGGTTCAAAGAGTTTTTCACCCGCATTACCAGTTGACTCGGACTTACCAAGGAAGAGATAACCACCACTATTCAAAGCATAATGGAAGTTATTAATAAGCTGATCCTGAAGTGTATTGTTTAAATAAATCATAATGTTGCGACAGCTAATTAAATTCATCCTTAAGAATGAAGGGTCCTTAGCTATATCGTGACGGGCAAACATACACATGTCACGAATCCACTTTTTCGCCTTGTACTTAATGCCATCAAAATCAAAATAGGTCGCTAACATTTCAGAGGATAGCTGCTCAACCACCGAATCGCCGTAGACACCCTGACGCGCGACTTCAAGACTTAAATCATTAATGTCGGTAGCGAATATTTTAACTTCATAACCCCTAAGGCTCGGCCCCAATCGCTCTGCCAACATAATGGCGATTGAGTAAACCTCTTCACCTGTCGCACAGGCAGGAACCCAGATACGGATCACTTTACTTTGCTGTTGTTGAACGATGATATTATCGAGCGCCTTACCCAAAGCAGCAAAGGCCTCATCATCCCGGAAAAATTCCGTTACAGAGATCAAGAAACTTCGCTGAATGATATCCAGCTCATCGGGATCTTTATCAATATACTTAAAGTAGTCTTGAATCGATGGCATACGCAGAGCGGCAATCCTTCGCTGTAATTGCCGTTCGATAGTTGCACGCTTATATTGGCGGAAATCGACCCCAGTATGGGTCAATATCTTATCGATCAGCGAGTCAACAGAGACGACGGATTCATCATCGCTTTCACCACTGATTGCTAATTTTACAGGACGCTCGTGACTTTCAGAAAGGTAGTTAGCAATCTCCTCAGGAGAGAAGGTTAAATCCGCTAAACGAGCTCGTATAACTGAGTTTGGCATGCCATCGTATTTAGCAGTATCCGCCGTCTGAGCAATCGTGATACCACCGGCATCACGCACAGCTCGACAACCTACCGTACCATCTGAACCGGTTCCTGAGAGGACTACAGCAATTGCACGGCTACCGTAGTTATCGGCGACCGATTTAAAGAGCTTATCAATGGATGGTTTCGCACCAACATCATCAGATGGGACGGTAATATGAATCTTACCTTCAACAACCGTAATATCTGAGTTAGGCGTATTAACGTAGACGGTGTCTGGTTGAATTGTAGCCCCCTCTTCAGCACCCACCACCTTGTAATCACAATTTTTAGAGAGCAACTCAACCAACATACTGCGATGCTGTGGAGCCATATGCTGTGCTAAAACGAACGCCAAATGACCATTAGGAGAACTATTACGAAGCAGTGAGGTGACCGCCTCCAATCCACCAGCTGAAGCACCTAAGGCAACAACGATTAAACCTTCTGTCAGTTCTGAAGGGAGTTGTTTCTCATCCACAATAAAATCCTTAACGAATTACTCTTAGCTTAAGAGTAGTACAAAATTCAATAATGCCATCATAAAGGACAAATTTTTTTTGACCAACCAAAGCTGTCCAGAAACTTCAAATTATCCTAAACATCAATCCGTTAGAGCTGCATCACCGCTCCAACCAGTTTCTAAAGAAGCGTGTTTCAATTGCTGCAATTGATCTCGCAGTTGAGCCGCCTTCTCAAATTCAAGATTTTTGGCAGCTTCGTACATCTGATCTTCAATTCGAGATAAAGCTTTCGCCAGATCCTTGGGTGAGAGGGGTTTATCACCAGGCGTGTAAACAGCTTCCACTTCAGCAACTTTACGTGACGCTTTAGAGCCTGCCTTCTTACCCGGAATAGTCGCTCCCTCTAGAATATCGGCCACGGATTTTTGAATGCCACGCGGTACTATTCCATGCTCTTCGTTAAAGGCAACCTGTTTTTCACGACGGCGCGCGGTTTCATCCATCGCACGCTGCATGGATCCGGTAATTTTATCTGCATAGAGAATAGCACGACCGTTAACATTTCGCGCAGCACGTCCGATGGTCTGAATCATCGAGGTATCAGAGCGCAAGAAGCCCTCCTTATCTGCATCAAGAATAGCCACAAGCGACACCTCTGGCATATCAATACCTTCTCGAAGAAGGTTGATACCTACCAACACATCAAACTCACCTATACGTAGATCCCGAATAATCTCTACGCGCTCAACAGTGTCAATATCGGAGTGCAGGTACCGCACCTTGACGCCATGCTCAGCAAGATATTCGGTCAGATCTTCCGCCATGCGTTTAGTTAAAACAGTGACAACACAGCGCTCATTTTTATCCGCAACTAGACGCACTTCAGCAAGCAGATCATCAACCTGAGACGATGCCGGACGCACCTCTACAGTTGGATCAATCAAGCCAGTGGGGCGAACAACCTGCTCTACGATAGCCTGCGCATTCGCTGCTTCATACTTGCTTGGTGTAGCTGAAACAAAGATCATTTGCGGCGCCAACTCCTCCCACTCTTCAAACTTCAGTGGGCGGTTATCCAAAGCAGATGGCAAGCGGAAACCATACTCAACGAGCGTCTCTTTACGGGAACGGTCTCCACGATACATCGCACCCAATTGGGGAACGGTCACGTGCGACTCATCAATCACAAGCAGAGCGTTATCAGGCAAGTATTCAAATAGCGTTGGTGGTGGCATACCGGCGCCGCGGCCAGATAGATAGCGAGAGTAGTTCTCAATCCCCGAGCAGTAACCCAACTCAAGAATCATCTCAATATCATAGAGTGTGCGCTGCTCAAGACGCTGAGCAGCAACTAGCTGATCGTGATCACGCAGCTGCTTTAGCCTATCGCGCAATTCATCTTTGATATGCTCAACCGCATCAAGCAGCGTTTCACGCGGGGTAACATAGTGCGTTTTTGGATAGACGGTAGCGCGCGGTACTTTACGCAAAACCTCACCCGTGAGTGGATCAAACCACGCCAGCTGTTCAATCTCATCATCAAACAGTTCAACACGTAGCGATTCACGCTCAGATTCAGCAGGAAAAATATCGATCACATCACCGCGCACTCGATAGGTACCTCGATGCAGCTCAATATCGTTGCGGGTGTATTGCAGCTCAGCTAGACGACGCAGAAGTGCACGCTGATCGATCCGATCACCTCTATCCAGGTGAAGCATCATCGCTAGGTAGGCCTTAGGGTCACCCAAGCCATAAATCGCAGAGACAGTGGCTACGATAATCGCATCATCACGCTCAAGCAGCGCTTTCGTCGCAGATAGACGCATCTGCTCGATATGATCATTGATCGAGGCATCCTTCTCAATGAAGGTATCTGACGATGGGACGTAGGCCTCTGGCTGGTAGTAGTCGTAGTAGGAGACGAAATACTCTACAGAGTTATTTGGAAAGAACTCTTTAAATTCACCATAGAGCTGCGCAGCCAAGGTTTTGTTGTGCGCAAGGATAATCGTAGGTCGCTGAACCTGAGCAATAACGTTGGCAATAGTAAAGGTTTTACCCGACCCCGTAACACCCAACAGCGTCTGTGCCGCCAAGCCGGATTCAAGGCCATCCACCAACCCCTCAATCGCTTTCGGCTGGTCACCAGCAGGCTCAAATTTTGAGCGCACTTCAAACGGCACTTTCATCAACAAACATCCTTGGTAAAACGAGACAACGCGGTACTTTAACACGTTAACTTTATTAACGCTTAGGTATTATAACTGACGCAAATTATCTGTATAATTTGTCGGCATTTTTGCGACTGAAGCCAATATTAAATTTGCTTCCCGACTCAATCGATTCTTAGAGGATAAAAGAGATTGGACGTTCAACTCTCTAACCGTGTTAACAACATCAAGCCATCACCAACGCTTGCAGTCACTAACCGTGCTGCAGAACTTCGCGCTGCTGGCCAGAATATTATCGGCCTTGGTGCTGGTGAACCTGACTTTGATACCCCAGATCACATTAAAGCTGCGGCGATTAATGCGATTAACACGGGTATGACCAAATACACGGCTGTTGACGGCACCCCTGCTCTTAAGAAAGCGATTATTGAGAAGTTTAAGCGCGACAACGGCCTAAACTACGAAGCAAACCAGATTCTTGTCTCTAGCGGCGGTAAGCAGAGCTTCTTTAACCTTTCACTTGCGTTTATTAACGAAGGTGATGAGGTAATCATCCCTGCACCTTACTGGGTCTCTTACCCAGACATGGTTCTAGTTTCAGATGGCGTACCAGTAATTGTCGCTACAACTCAGGAACAGCGTTTTAAGATGACTGCGGCTCAGCTAGAAGCAGCAATCACACCTAAAACTAAACTAGTTGTTATCAACAGCCCATCAAACCCTACTGGTGTGGCATACGATCTGGACGAGCTTAAAGCACTTGCTGATGTACTTAAGCGCCACCCACACGTAATGATCGCAACTGACGACATGTACGAACACATTCGTTTCAATGATCAGCCATTCGTTAACATCCTGAATGCTGCACCTGATCTATATGATCGCACTATCGTGCTTAACGGTGTTTCAAAAGCGTACTCGATGACTGGCTGGCGTATCGGTTATGCAGCAGGTCCAGCTAAGCTGATCGGTGCTATGAAGAAGGTACAGTCACAATCAACCTCTAACCCATGTTCAATCGCTCAGGAAGCTGCACGCGCAGCACTCGAAGGCGACCAGAACTGTATTGCAGAGATGGTTGTTGCGTTTAAACAACGTCATGAATTCGTTGTTAGCGAACTGAACAAGATCCCAGGCGTTGACTGTATTCCTGCAGACGGCACCTTCTATGCATTCCCAAGCTTCCAAGCTGTGATCGACGCTCGCGCTGATATCGAAGACGATATTGCACTGGCCGAATTCCTTCTAAAAGAAGCGGGTGTCGCGCTAGTTCCTGGTTCTGCATTTGGTGCACCAGGTAACATGCGTCTATCGTTTGCTACCAGTATGGATATCCTTCGCGACGCTATCGAACGTATTGCGAAAGCTCTCGCTTAATCGAGGGTAACTGAACTACACTAAACCGGATCTCGTATCCGGTTTTTTATTGTTTTTCGTTTAAGCACTTTCACTATACTTTAGAAGTTGCTAATATTCACAACATCTTAAAGTTAGTACTCAATTATTGTAGGACTTGTTATGACCTCTCGTTTCGTTAAGAAAGCACTTGTAACATCGCTAGCAACGCTTATCGCCACCTCTGCGCAGGCAGGTGTATTGGCTGATATCTACCAACAAGCACTTAAAAACGATGCGACTTATCAAGCAAGTCGAGCAGAAGCAGCAGCAGGTGATGCCGGACTAGCTATTGCACTATCTAACCTGTATCCAGACATCACCCTAAACGGCTCAAGCACTAGCACCCATGTTGGTGAAAGTACCACTGAGAGTAAAGGTGCTACATTAAGCATCGATCAAACTCTTTTTAGCATGCCGGCTTGGTATGGTTACAAAGCGGCAGATACGCTACCTGCCATCACAAGCTTGAAACTTGCAGCTGCTGATCAGTCACTAATTACTCGCACAGTAAACTCATACATTGGTGCACTCAAAGCTAAAAGCGCCCTTGAAGTGGCTGAAGCCCAGGAGCGCGCAGTTAAACGCCGTCTAGATCAGGTCAACGCTCAGTTTGATGTGGGCTTAACAGCCATTACTGATGTTCTAGAAGCACAAGCGACCTACGATAGTGCACGCGTCGGTCTTATCAACGCACAAAGCGCTGTTCGTAACTCCCTTGAAGCATTAGAGAAACTCACTGGCAACACAGCACCTGAGATCAAAGACCTCAAAGCTAACTACCCAATCACAACACTAGATAGCAAAAGTGCATCTGAGTGGATTGATAAAGCACTGAGTGGAAACGTAGCACTACAGCTTAAGAAGCAAGCTGAGATCTCAGCGGGTTATGAAGCGAGTGCCTATGCATCTGCTCACCTGCCAACACTTTCCCTAAACCACTCTATGCTGAGTGGTGAGAAAACCTACGAAGCTCGTGGTGATCAGACGACAACCATACGCCTATCGATGCCTATATTTAGTGGTTTTGAAACTACAGCCAAAGCAGACAAGTATGCAAACCTTCATGAGCAGGCACTGTTCAACTATGAAGGCGAGGTTCGTACTGTTCGCTCTGACACTGCGGCCTTGGTTCGTGATCTAGAATCAAGTGCAAAAGCGGTAGATGCACAAGCAGTCAGCGTGCAGTCTCGCGAAAAGGCTCTTGAAGCGACCTCGCAAGGTTTTGAAGTGGGCACACGTAACGTTGTTGACGTTCTTAACGCAGAGAGCGCTTTGTACGCAGCTAAAAAAGATTACGCTTCTGCTCGCCTAGATCACATCGCACTTGTCATGAAAATGAAACTGACAGTAGGTACACTTAGCCCTTCAGAAATCGAAGAGCTAGATGATTGGCTAGAGAGCTAAGCTAAGGCTCTAATAGTTAAGGACAACGATGAGCAGCGCCGTTAAACAATACCTTTTGATTACCGGCAACTATTGGGCGTTCACCCTCACGGATGGCGCCCTTCGCATGCTAGTTGTACTCTACTTCTACCAACTGGGCTACGCGCCACTTGATATCGCTCTACTCTTCCTCTTTTACGAACTCTTTGGTGTTATTACCAATCTAGTCGGTGGCTGGCTAGGTGCGCGTATCGGACTGAATCGCACCATGAACATTGGTCTAGGTTTGCAAATAGCAGCCCTTGGCATGCTGGCACTTCCGCAGCCCATGCTCTCTATTCCCTTGGTGATGGCTGCACAAGCACTTTCAGGTATAGCAAAAGATCTGAATAAGATGTCGGCTAAGAGCGCCGTAAAGCAGCTAGTCCCTGACAACGCTGAATCCTCCCTCTTCAAGTGGGTCGCACTGCTGACAGGTTCTAAGAACACATTAAAAGGGGTTGGCTTCTTCCTTGGTGGCCTACTTCTTACAGCACTTGGATTCCAGGGCGCGGTTCTATCCATGGCCATCGCGTTAGCAGTTGTCTGGATTGGCTCCCTTGCACTGCTTAAAAGGGATCTTGGTAAGGCCACATACAAACCTAAGTTTCGTGAAATCTTCTCGAAGAGTAGCGCTATAAATTGGCTATCAGCAGCACGTCTATTTCTCTTCGGAGCCCGAGATGTTTGGTTTGTAATTGCGCTGCCCATCTTTCTTAGCCAAACACTCGGCTGGGGCGAAAGTGCGACCGGTTCATTCTTAGCGTTATGGATTATTGGTTACGGCATCATTCAGGCGGCGACCCCATTGATTCTTAACACTAAAGAGAACGCCCCCTCTAAAAGCACGGCTGTATTTTTAGCAGCATCACTAACTCTAATTCCAGCAACGATTGCCCTAGCACTTTCACTAGGTGTTACTACAGAGCTTTCTACTGAGTTAATACTCATCGTTGGGCTTACACTCTTTGCGCTTCTTTTTGCACTCAACTCGGCTGTGCACAGCTACCTTATAGTGAGTTATGCAAAATCAGATGGTGTATCTCTTGATGTAGGTTTCTACTACATGGCGAATGCTATGGGACGACTGATCGGCACGCTGCTCTCTGGTGTGCTCTTTCAGATAGGTCAGTTGGGGGTTGATGGGTTACTGCTCTGCTTAATCGCGTCGACGCTAATGATCGGATTTGCCTCTGCAATTAGCCTTAAACTGCCGGCTAACGCGAATTGAAGAAGCCCAATTCTTGGGTTATTGAGTGCCTACTTAATGTAGGATAGGTGACTCGTCACTCTCTTCATTAAGGATTGGCGTACCTACAGAATCAAGCGCAATACTCCCCTTCTCTACGGCACGATCAACCATTTGGGCGACCATCATCTCAGTCAGATGAGCGCTCAGAATCATGCCCGCAGGCGGGTCATTTTCGAAGAATTCAGGATCGACCAGACCATCATTGCGAAGACCTAGCATCAGTGGATTTTCAGCAAGAATAGGCGCCAAATCATCCGGCGCAAAGACTGCATAGTCTGCGGCGATTTTGAGACTCAACTGATAGGCATCAACAGCCTCTTCAGCCAGCCGACCCTCAAACTCCATTTCAGCTGCAGCAAAGAGATCCGATAACTTGCTGCGACCTTGAGGAGGTACATATTCACGCGGTGTTTTCGTGTAATCAACGCCCGCGATAGGTTTCACTAGATCTAACTCATGAGCATCAACCAACAGGTCACCCTGCTCATCACGCTCTAGCCAATTACGCTTCAAGGCGACAAGAATCAAACCCTCCATCCCAGCGGCAACAAGGTTCGCTGTGATGATAGCGCCAATGGTTGGATTATGGATCTCAGCCTCATCCTCTATAAGATTTGAAGCACGAGAAGCGAGTAGCCGCGGTGCCGACTGAACCAGTTCAACAAGTTCGTTGGGCTCAAGCGCTAAACGGCGATGTGCGACCTGGTGTGCAGTTTTATAGGGGTAGTTTGAACCGTTAGACTCCATCTCATCGAGATAGTGTTCACGAAGCTTGTCTAGCAGCTGAGTGAGCTTATCGGACATTAGTGCAGCTTAATTCCAATCGGTTGAACACGGCTTTTGATCTGATCAAACTGAGCACGCAGATCCGCTAAAGGAATCAGCCCAAAATCGACTGGACAAGTTGGTAGGTCATACCAATCCAGGGCCCAAATGCGAGTCATGATCTCATACTCTCCAATCAACGCATCAAGCAAAATCATCACCGCTTCAACGCGCGGGTCCATCTCTAGGACCGTTGGTGCATCTTCCATATAGATAGCCAACTCAAGTTTGCCATCGATATTACGCAGAGAGCACCAGTAGTCATTGATCGAGCAGAGCTCACCACCAAGATTGACCATGCTAGGAATAGGATCGTGACGATCATTAAAGGCACGAATCTCAATACCATTAAAGGCAGGTGCCGCACCGACAAGGGTCAGCACGTTATGAATAGACTCAGGGTAACCATCACAACCAAACACCAACTCAACCGGCCCCTCCTCTTTCGAACGTTCGAAATGGAAGGTCAGATTGGAGTCGATCGCTTTAAGCGATGCACGAAAGCCATTGAGTAGGCGTTCACCATCTTCAGCTAGCTGCTCTAGATTGACGCCACTCAAACCATCGAGTGATTCTGATAGATCCGCCCAAAAGGCGTTAATTGTCTCTACTTGGGTGTGCATATTAAGTGCGTGGTAGCGTTACGCCAGTCTGTCCCTGGTATTTACCACCGCGATCTCCATAAGAGACCTCGCACACCTCATCACCACCGATAAATAGCATCTGCGCTACACCTTCATTGGCGTAGATTTTAGCTGGAAGCGGTGTTGTGTTAGAGAATTCTAGTGTGACGTGGCCTTCCCACTCAGGTTCAAGCGGAGTCACGTTAACGATGATGCCACAACGTGCATAGGTACTTTTACCCAGGCAGATCGTTAGG
This sequence comes from Marinobacterium sp. LSUCC0821, assembly GCF_012848475.1. Lineage (NCBI taxonomy): Bacteria > Pseudomonadati > Pseudomonadota > Gammaproteobacteria > Oceanospirillales > Oceanospirillaceae > Marinobacterium > Marinobacterium sp. LSUCC0821. The sequence continues at coordinate 544,021 of NZ_CP051666.1, read as the reverse complement.
ACATCACGAGGAATCTTAAAGTACTCAACCGTACGAGCAAGCGCGAACGAGTTAGGCGGAATGATGCAGACGTCAGATTTCACATCAACAAAGCTGTCGTAGCTGAAATCTTTTGGATCAACGATTGATGAGTTGATGTTGGTGAACACTTTAAATTCATCCGCACAACGCACATCGTAACCGTAGCTTGAAGTGCCGTAAGAGACGATTTTGCTACCATTCACTTCACGAACCTGGCCCGCTTCGAATGGCTCAATCATCTGGTGTTCTTGCGCCATACGGCGGATCCAGCTATCTGCTTTAATACCCATCTTTAAATACCTTAAAAGAAAACCGCGAAATTGTAACAAAAAGAGCCCCTTAACGGAGCCCTTTTAATGATCAATTTATCGATTAATCATCACTAAACTGAATCACCGGTGCAGTGCGCGCAACTTTGGCAGCCAACTCAGCTTGTACTTCAGCAGCCAAAGCCTTGTAGATCGCTGTAAATTCAGAGTCTGGCTCAGAGAAAACAACTGGCGTACCGGCATCTGCCTGAATACGAATAGGCATCGCTAACGGCAATTTACCTAGCAAGCGAGTTTGGTACTGCTCAGCCAACTTAGCACCACCGCCCTCACCAAATACAGGATCAACATGCCCACAGTTAGTACAAATATGAGTGCTCATATTTTCGACAACACCCAGAACAGGAATCTCAACCTTGCGGAACATCTCGATACCCTTCTTGGCATCCAACAGCGCGATATCCTGTGGCGTAGTCACAACGATCGCACCATCCACAGGCACCTTCTGAGAGAGGGTTAACTGGATATCACCTGTACCTGGCGGCATATCGATTAGAAGAACATCCAATGCATCCCACTGTGTCTGCATCAATAGCTGCTGTAGCGCACTACTCACCATAGGCCCGCGCCACACCATTGGCGTGTTTTCATCGATAAGGTATGAGATCGACATCGTCTGAATGCCGTGCGCAACAACAGGGATAAAGTATTTATCTTCTGCTGTTTGTGGACGAGTACCCGCTGGCACGCCAAACATCATCGCCTGGCTAGGTCCATAGATATCAGCATCTAAAACACCGACACGCATACCTGATGCGCTAAGTGCCGCTGCAAGGTTAGCTGTTACTGTCGATTTACCGACCCCACCCTTACCAGAGGATACCGCAACGATTTTTTTAACACCGGCAAGGTTAGGAAGATTTGCATTGGCAGACATAAAATGGCCTCAATTAATCCGACTAATTTAGTCGGATATACTACCCAAGAAAGTTATTAAAGCAATAGTGCCGCTCTTTATAAAACTGGCTTCTTATTACTTTTTGACCAGATAGACACCACACTCGATGTGGTGGGTGTATGGGAATTGATCAAAGAGAGCAAAACGCTCTATACGGTGCGTCTGCGTTAAAACCTCTAAATTCTGTTGAAGTGTCTCAGGATTACAAGAGATGTAGATGATCGCAGGATAGGTTTGGATCTGTTTCACTGTCTCATCATCAAGACCTGCACGTGGCGGATCGACCAGTACGGTATCAAATTTGAAGGAGGCTAAATCGAGTCCTTCGGTACGGCGCGACTGACGTTTACCCTGGAGTACCTCCGTAAACTCTTCAGAAGAGAGGCGCAAAATCGAAACATTATCGATTTTGTTTTCGGCAATATTAAATTGCGCCGAACGAACAGATTCTTTAGAAATTTCAGTACCCACAACACGATCGAAATTCTGCGCTAGTGGCAGTGAGAAGTTGCCATTACCACAGTAAAACTCAACCAGATCACCCTCAGCATTGTGAGTAATATCCAACGCCCACTGCAGCATCTTTTCACATACACGTGCGTTTGGCTGGGTAAAGCTGTTCTCGGTCTGTTTGTAGATGTACTTACGATCATTAACCGTCAGCTCTTCAATAACGAAGTCACGTTCAAGAACGATCTTATTCTTACGAGAACGGCCAACGATATCGATACCAAACTGCTGACGCAGCGGCGCAACAGCTTCGCTCCAAGCCTCTCCGATTGCGCGGTGATAGAGCATACTGACCAACAGCTCGCCCTTTAGAGTCGCCAAGAAGTCGATCTGGAACAGACGCTTGCGCAGCTCTTCAACACCTTTAACAGCCTCAAGAAATTCAAACATCATTGAAGCGATACGTTCATCAACCATTGGACACTCAGTTAATTTAACTGGCGTGTGCTTATCACCTGGCTCGAACATTACGTAATCCAGGTCATCACCATCGTGCCAAACACGGAACTCTGCTCGCATGCGGTAACCCGTTTCAGGCGAGGTAAAGACCTCTAGCTCTGGCAGCTCAAAGTGCGCAAACATCGCTTGCATCGCGGCACGTTTCTCCTCCAGTTGAGCTGGATAAAGGGCAGGATCGATAACTGGAAGTGAAGACATATGCGCAAAATAACCTATGATTTAAAAGCTGGTGGCGCAGTTTAACAGTGCTGAGCAAGCGAAGAAACTTTAAACGGAATCCGTAAACACGTAGAATTCGGACTCAAATTTTCGCTTATTAGAAAGATCGAACGTTCATGACCGATTCAAACCGCAAAATACTCGTGACCAGCGCACTTCCTTATGCCAACGGGCCTATCCATCTTGGCCATTTGGTTGAGTACATCCAAACTGATATTTGGGTACGTTTCCAGAAGCAGCGCGGCAACCAGTGTACTTACGTCTGTGCTGATGATGCGCATGGTACTCCGATCATGCTTAAAGCGGATCAGATGGGTATTTCGCCACAGCAACTGATCGACCAGGTGAGTCAGGAGCATCAACGCGACTTTAGCGGCTTCCTTGTCAACTTCGATAACTACTACTCGACGCACTCAGACGAGAACAAGCAGTTCGCAGAACTTATCTACACGCGTCTGCGCGATAAAGGTCACATTGCCCGCCGCACAATCACCCAAGCGTACGATCCTGAGAAAGAGATGTTCCTTCCAGACCGTTTCATTAAGGGTGAATGTCCTAAGTGTGGTGCTGCAGATCAATATGGCGACTCTTGTGAGAAGTGTGGTGCAACCTACTCTCCAACCGAACTTAAGAACGCCTATTCAGCAGTATCAGGTGCTAAACCGATCGAGAAGGACTCTGAACACTACTTCTTCAAACTGGAAGATTTTGAAGAGTTTCTAAAAGGCTGGGTTGATACTCACGTTCAGGATCAGATGAAACACAAACTCAATGAGTGGTTTGAGTCTGGCTTGCAACAGTGGGACATCTCACGTGATGCACCCTACTGGGGTTTTGAAATTCCAGATGCACCTGGCAAGTACTTCTATGTTTGGCTAGATGCACCTATCGGCTACATGGCGAGCTTCAAAAATTGGGCTGATAAGAACAGTGTCGATTTCGATGAGTACTGGTCTGAAGATAGCACAGCAGAGCTTTACCACTTCATCGGTAAAGATATCGCCTACTTCCATACCCTATTCTGGCCAGCTGAGTTACACGGTGCAGGGTTCCGCACACCAACAGGCGTCTTCTGTCACGGCTTCCTAACCGTTGATGGCCAGAAGATGTCGAAGTCGCGTGGTACCTTCATCATGGCTGAGACCTACTTGAAGCACCTACGCCCTGAGTACCTACGCTACTACTTTGCAGCGAAACTGGGTTCAGGTATCGACGACATCGACCTTAACCTCGAGGACTTCCGTCTTCGTGTTAACGCGGACCTCGTCAACAAGGTGATTAACATCGCGAGTCGCTGCGCAGGTTTCATCACCAAGAAGTTTGATGGCCAGCTAGACTCAACGCTTGCAGAGCCTGCGCTATACGAAGAAGCGATTGCACTGGCTGATACCATTGCAACGGCCTACGAGAAGCGTGAATACGCTAAGGCGATGCGCGAAATCATGGCTCTGGCTGATAAAGCTAACCAGTACATCGATGCTGCAGAGCCTTGGGTGCTTGCGAAACAGGAAGGTAAAGAGGCAGAGGTACAAGCTTGCTGTACCATGGGTATCAACCTATTCCGCGTCATCATCAACTACCTGGCTCCAGTCCTTCCTGAAGTTGCCGAAGAAGCTAAAGCTTTCCTAAATATCGACAGCCTTGCATGGGATGCGATTAAAACCCCTCTACTCTCTCACAAAGTAGAGAAGTTCAAACCGCTAATGCAGCGTGTAGAGCCTGAGAAAATTGAGGCGGTTATTGAAGACTCTAAACAGAATCTACAAGCAACTGCTCAGGTCGCAGCGCCGAAGCCATCTAACATTGAGCCGATTGCCGAAACAATCGACTTTAACGACTTTGCAAAGATCGATCTTCGCGTTGTTCGTATCGCTAAAGCGGAACATGTTGAGGGTGCAGACAAACTACTGCAACTTACACTGGATCTTGGTGGAGAGACTCGCAATGTCTTTGCAGGTATTAAATCTGCTTACAAGCCAGAGGATCTCGAAGGCAAGATGACGGTGATGGTTGCTAACCTCGCACCACGCAAGATGAAGTTTGGTATGTCTGAAGGTATGGTTCTTGCAGCCGGCCCTGGCGGCAGCGATCTATGGATTCTTGAACCGCACGAAGGCGCCCAGTCTGGCATGCGAATCAAGTAAAAGAGAAAGGAGAGCATAAGCTCTCCTTTTTTATTTTTACTGAGTCTTAGATCGCCAATGATCGATACCCGCCTGCGCACACTCCATGTCCTGAGTAGGCGTGCCCGAACTTAATCCAATACCACCAACAACCTGACCATCATACTCGATCGGCAAACCACCACCGACCACACATAGACGGCCACCAAGCGCAGTATGGATACCAAATACCAACGAGCCTGGCTGACAGACAGCGTTATATTCGTGCGTGGCTTTTTTAGCAGCCGCAGCAGTAAACGCCTTATCCTGCGAGATCGTCACACTCGTAATTTTTCCGCCATCCATACGTTCAAAAGCGATGAGATTTCCCGACTCATCAACGATTGAGATACACATTGGAATGCCAATCTCTTTAGCTTTGAGGCGAGCACCTTCAATAAGTAGAGCAGCATCTGCGATATCTAAACGTGTAACAGTTAACATCATATTCTCCAAAACATTCGAATCTAAAACCTTTGAAAGGTTAGAAATAGTGGGAAGACAACCACCTCCCCTTGATCAAAACTCAACTACAGAGCAAGCAGTTTTAAGTTGCCTTTACTCTCACGCGCCTCGACAACAGCCGTAGTCACAATATCTGCAGTTGCGGCACTGAGTGTCCAACCAAGGTGACCGTGACCCGTGTTATAGAAGACATTTGGACGACGCCCAGCTCCCAGTTTAGGCAGCATATTTGGCATCATTGGACGTAGACCCGCCCAAGGCACAACACTCTCTGTCGATACGCCTGGGAAATGGTGCTGGCACCACTCAACGAGTGGCTTGATTCGATCAGCGCGGATATCGCGGTTATAGCCGTTAAACTCCGCAGTACCTGCAATTCGGAATCGATCGATACCTAAACGACTGGTCACAATCTTCGCTTTATCATCAAGAAGTGAACGAGTAGGTGCGCTCTGCTGGCTCTGCTCGTCACGCAGGTTGACCGTAATCGAGTAACCTTTAACAGGATAGATGTTAACGCGATCGCCAAGCTTAGCTGCAAGCGCACGACTACCAACCCCTGAACAGACAACAACAGCATCAAATTCATACTCATTGCCTTTGGCATCACTCAGTCGTACGCCATCCTGGTCAGCTTTCACATCGACAAGCTCAGTATCCATCTGGAAATTCACACCCGCTTTGCGGATAGCTTCAGCCAAGCTGAAAGCGTACTTATGAATATCGCCAGTGAAGTCACTCGGTGTCCAAAAGCCACCAACAAAATCCCCACGTAGTTGCGGCTCTTTCTCGATGATCTCAGACGGTGAAAGTTCAAAACGCTCTAACCCACCCTTAGCGAGCAACTTATTGACGCGACGAGCATGTTCAAAGTCTTTCTTCTCAGAATAGAAATGCAAAATTCCGCAGTCTGACTCGTCATACTCAACACCCCAGCGCGTTGCTAGATCACGCATGTGAGCACGCGAAGAGATCGCCAGCTCTGTTGTAGCGATAGTATTGCGTTCATATTTTGGAATGTTGCTCATAAACTCGAGCATCCAACTGATCTTATGCCAAGATGGCTTAGGGTTTACCAGCAAAGGGGCATCTGACTGCATCATCCACTTGATCCCTTTAAAGACCGTAGACCAGGTATTCCAGACCTCAGCATTGGATGCAGATAGTTGACCACCATTAGCAAAGCTAGTGTCCATCGCAGCATAGCGTTGACGGTCAATAACCGTGACATTAAAGCCCTGTTCGTGAAGTTTCGCAGCAGTGGTAATACCGGTGATTCCGGCACCTAAAACAGCAATAGTTTGCATAGGAGCGCACTCTTATTTGCGGACTTCAAATGACAAGCAGAACTGCTTTTAAGTCCGACTACCCTCTCCGTCATGGTACCTGAGAGATTCACGCGAACCGTCCCATTGACGGAAGCGCTTGCTCCTTCGGTGGATCTGAAAGTGCGCAGATCACTCTTCGGATGTTTTAAAGATCGCCGGTCCTTTTGCCTGAGAGTTTGCGGGGCACGTGCTCCTTCGGCGGCATAATGCATAATCGCAAAATGCTCTCTCCCGGACGATCCATTAAGTTCAACTTATCTGAAGCCAATTAAAAGAACAACCCACTTTAAAAGCAGATAGCCAATCTGAAGTACAAAGGCGAAGGTGTATGTGTGCACTACTGAATTAGCAATGTTACTAACGACACCTGGCCAATAGAAAATTTAAAAACAGGCCAAAAGCCTTATATTCATTGGGTTTTAGGTAATTATTAGGGGCCCAAATCTTTATGGAATTGCATTAAATTATTTAGCTATTTCAATTCACAGATGAAAAAAACCCTCCAAGGGGTGACATCATTTTTAGATCACGTAACAGATAATGTATCTATTTACTGGTCATCTATAAGGATTTATCGCTCTTCAAAAAACGCTTCATGGAAATCAATAAAGCTCTGAAACCTATAATCAGCCAGATGCAGGTAATCAGGCTCACCTTCACAATTCACCAAACATGTAAGCATATTGGCATTGCGCCCCGCCTGCAGATCATATTTGTAATCCCCCACCATCAACACAGATTCATTAGGTAATGAGAAGGCACTTGCGATTTGGTTAAGTGCACTAGGATCAGGCTTGGGCTTAGAGTTCTCTCGCGTAATAAGATAAGAGATTGGAATTTTATTCTTAGCGATTTTTCGTCGAGACGAGAAATCAGAGTTACGGGTCAAAATAGCCAATGGCAACTGAGACTCAATACAGCGTTGAACAAATACCTCTGCACCCGGCAACCACTCAGACTGCTCGGCATCGTCAACTTCATGCCGATGAATAATAGCCGCAGCTTCAACCTTTTCAGAAGCAGAGAGCTGATCAACGTACGCCAATACATCAACACCCTCAGGACAACCCAATTCTGATCGAATAAGACTGAAATCTAAATTTGAGGTAACCAATGTCCCATCAAGATCGAAAACAATGCCGCGTATATGTTTCAAATAACTACACCTTAGAGAATTTAAGAGATAGTACGCCAATCCTCCCCGCCCTGATCAATTAAAAAATCAAAGGCGGTAAACGGCTGTAGATTCAAATGATCGGTGCAACACACTAATCTCAACGAAGAGGTGTGTGAAATCTAGCGCCCACCACTTGAGATTTTCTTGCATCCAAATCATTAGCGCAGACGTAAATAGAGCATGGAAAAAATTACTTTGCTCTATGACGGCGGCTGTTCTCTCTGTTCTAAAGAGATTCAGCACTATAAAAGAATCGATACAAGAGATTTGATTAATTGGGTTGATATCACCTCAGATCCTAAAGCACTCAATGATTTAGGATTAAACCTTACGGAAACCATGCAGTTCATTCATGCCGTAACAGCCGATGGAGATAAGCTGATAGGTGTTTATGCGTTTCTTGCAGTTTGGGAGCGCTTAACTGGCTATCGCTGGTTAGCATTTTTTATACGTGCGACCAAAACAGCACGACTTTTAGACTGGGTTTACTTCCGATTTGCAAATTGGCGTTTCAAACGTCGCTGCAAATATGGTTGTGCAATTTCTTATCAAATTAGTGTTAAGAACCAAAAACAGGAGTGAAAAGTGTTCGGATTTCTTAAAAAAGACCCCCTTAAACAACTCAAAAAAGAGTATGCGGAGCTAACCGAGCAGGCCATGCATTTACAGCGCAATGGAGATATTGAAGCTTACTCAAATGTGATGAGTCAGGCCGAGTCTGTTTATAAACAAATTCAGGAGCTAGAGGCCTAGCTCTATTGAAAACTGTAGTAAAGCTGAGCGACATCTACCTGCGCATTATGCTTAGCTGCCAAGAGGTATAGCCCCGCCATTTTGCGATGTAGGAATAGAACATCAGCAGGAGGGGTGTGCCAGGCATCCGGGTTCTTGCTAACGGACATGCCTAGCATCTGAATTCGTTTTGCTAAATTTGAACTGCCAAAGTTATAACTTCCATTTGCCCTGAGTGGTTCTGCTGCAAGCATAAATATATCCAAGACAACATCTTTGTTAGCGACGTCACTGCCTTTTGCGAAAAAGCCTAGCTCTTCTAAAGCACCTAAGAGTGCGGGTCTATCCTGTGCGATTGCTTGGTCGATCGCGCTTTTATAATTGGCAACAAAGCCCTTTTCGAAGCGTCTTACAGCCCCAAAATCTAATAGCGTTAGCTTTCCCGTGCCAGATTCAACTTGATAGTTTGCCGGGTTAGGGTCTGTCTGCATTAGATTCATATTTAGAAGCTCAGTAAAGAAGAGTTCTAACTGGGTTGTAATAAGCCGATTAGCTTCGTAAGGTTTTTTCTGTAACCAGCTTTCTAGGGACAAACCTTCAACAAAGCTCATGGTTAGGATCTTATTGGTTGTTAATGAAGGCTGTTGGCTTGGTATCACCACATCTGCAAAGACTTGATGTTTTGCCAACTCATTCGTGAATTCACTGAGATGTGCGGCCTCGGCAAGATAGTTAGCCTCTAATTTAAGTTGGCGTCGGGCTTCGACAACTAAGTCATCTATATTGAGTGTTTTAGGGAGTAATCGGCTGAGCTTGAGCAGTGATAATACGTTATCAATGTCACTATCTATGCTCTCTGCAACGCCAGGAAATTGAATCTTAACGGCGAGCTCATCGCCAGTATTCGAACGGGCTCGGTGAACTTGACCTATAGAAGCTGCCGCTATTGGCTCAAAAGAGAAGTAGCTGAACCGCTCACTCCAATCAGTTCCCCACTCCGACTCCAGTGTGTCGATTAATTGGGTTTTGGGCATCATAACGCCCTCTGACTGAAGCTTGGCTAGCACTGATGCTAATTCAACTGGCAAAAGTGTGCCGGCATCCATGGAGAGCAACTGCCCAAGCTTCATTGCGGCGCCGCGCATACGGGCTAGCTTGTCAGCTACCTCTGAAAGATTTTTGGTATTAAGGACGAGCTCACTGATAGGCGGAGCGTCGCCTTTTATCCAATGTTTTGTGCCCTCAGCTAACACATTGCTTGCAACCTTTGTGGCCAAACCGCCAAGATTCAAAAGTCGAGACGTGCGTGTTTTAGGTACAGGCGCAAAGGTTTTTAGTGAAGTATTTTTCATAGCAGAGTCTACGAAAGAGCTATCAGTTCAGATTAGGGAACCTAAGTGCCATAATCAGCAGTAAAGATCTTTCATTATTGCCGGCCCCAATCCTTTCCACCCATTTCAACCAGCCTAGAAGCGGCTCGCCGAAAGGAGAATACGAGATCATTGGCGGCTGATAATTGAGCAAGTGAAGCGCCCATTCGACCCGTCGCCGACCACTCCATATCCTCACCCTCTTTGGTGCGAATCATTGTCGTTGCAAAGGAACTCGAGTTCCCCCCCTTCTCACTGACAAACAACTCTTCATTTCCATCACTGCTTTCGATTTGCGCTGAAAAATCGACAAATAATTTATCGAGCGGGACATTTGCCGCCAGTACCAAGCGGGTGCGAGATTCATAACACACGTCAATAAGGGTCACGAATCGTCTCGCTTCGTCAATATAATTGGCATCTAATTGCGGCACGCGATCAACGATGAGGACCGGGAATCTGTCGCAGAGGGAGATATAATCAGCCGCGCCGAGCGGCTGGTAGCATAACTCGGAAAAGTTAAACCAGGCGCACCGCTCATTCACTCGTGCAACCTGGACGGTGCGACCGAAGAGTACATGGATGACCTCAGCCTCAGTTCCGGATGAAGTGCCGCCAAATATTGCTTTCAACTGCGCCTGAATGTCGTTCTCAGTTTTTTTATCGCTATGAGCATCCTTGTTTGACCAAAAATAGGATTGACCATCCGCTCGAGTTTCGAGTCGATAATCCGTAGCGGAATCTTCCATGGAGATAATGTCGAACCTCTGTTTTAACATGTCTATGAATGGCAAAAAGAGAGATCGGTTAAGGCCGCCCTCATACAAGGCATCGGGAGAGCGATTCGAGGTGGCCACCACCACGACATTCCACTCCAACAATAATGAGAAAAGTCGTTTCAAAATCATGGCATCAGCAACATCCGTCACTTGAAACTCATCGAAGCAGAGGAGTTGGGCTTCCTTTGCCAATTGCTGCGCGATGATTGGCATCGCATCATCTTTGGGGTGCTTCTGTTTGTAGACAAAAATTCGACGATGGACCTCTAGCATGAATTCATGAAAGTGGACGCGGCGTTTGGTAATAGGGCTATTAACCGACGCGTAGAAGAGATCCATCAGAAAGCTCTTGCCGACCCCTACAGGTCCATGAATGTATATGCCTCGCGGTAATGGACTAAAAGACCAAAACAGGAACTTCTTTCGAAGCAAGGAGTAAACGGAAGCTAAGGATCGCGTCAGTAACTGGTTAGTGTGAACAGGTACTGGTGGGAGCGAAGTGAGAGAATCGTGTAAGGCGTCAAGTTTTACCGCCAGTGCCACTTGCGCGTCATCTCGTCGCACCTCCCCCGCCTCCACCTTGCGTTCATACGCTGCTGTCACCTGACCTGTCGGGAGGGTCCGCTGAGTGACGCGAAGTTGTGCTGTCATATTCTTTATCACTATCTTTGTAAGAAAACATCCCGCTCTGGTCATCATGGACCGTTCAGCTAGGCTTAGTTATACGGCGCTTCGCGGTCATTGGGTTGCAGGACTTCGCTAATTCACCAAAATCATTAATAACTGCCTCAGTGTTTTCGCTCTTTTTACATCAGTTTCCACGCCTGTTAAATTGACTCACCACTACCACCAACACAATGGACTGATATCAGATGGAACATGATTTTGCTGTAGAGAACTTTAAGCCCGCCAAGCATCCGAAAAATGTGCGTGTAGCTGGGACAGCAGTGATTCTTGAACCTATTGATATTTCAAAGCACGCAAGAGAGTTATTTGACGCTTACTCTGAGGATATAGAAGGTGCTATTTGGGAATACTTACCCTACGGTCCTTTCAGCAATTTTGAAGAGTATGCCGAGTGGTTAGGCTCTATCACTTCAGAAGATGACCCGACCTTCTTTGCCATTGTTCGAACTTCAGATAATAAAGCTGTCGGGGTTGCTGCCTACCTACGAATCAATCAAGCCGAGGGTTCAATCGAGGTCGGACATTTGAATTACGCCCCCACATTACAGCGCACTAAAGAGAGCACTGAAGCGATGTATTTAATGATGAAGTGGGCGTTTGAGAACGGATATCGTCGTTACGAATGGAAATGCAACGCCCTGAATAGAAAGAGCCGGTATGCTGCGCAGCGTCTTGGCTTCTCTTTTGAAGGTATTTTCAGACAGTCGAATATTGTGAAAGGTAGAAACCGCAATACCGCCTGGTTTGCAGCTATAGATTCAGAATGGGCTTCTCTTAAAGAGTGCTATGAAACCTATCTAAGCGATTCTAACTTCGATGAAAATGGTATGCACAAAACTGCGCTATCAGCATTAACAAAACCAATCCTGTATAAACTTGATAGCCTGGAGTTCTTAGATTAGTTAGCTTTTCTATCGCCCGCCAGCCACATCAATAAAACTGCCCGTTACATATGAGGCGTCATCGGACAATAACCAAACGATGCTTTGAGCCACCTCTTCCGAGGTGCCTCCACGTTTCATTGGGATAACTGGTGCAAGCCGATCGACGCGACCCGGTTCACCACCATCGGCGTGCATATCGGTATAGATAAAACCTGGACGGACTCCATTTACCCGAATACCTGTATCGGCAAGCTCTGTCGCCAACCCCCGCGTCAGGGTATCCATTCCACCTTTGGATGCGGCGTAATCAATATACTCAAAAGGCGATCCAGTGCGAGCAGCCACTGATGAGACATTTACAATTGCACCCTTTTGGCCAGATTTAGATTGGCGACGCAGATACTCACGGCAACACAAGAAGCAGCTCGTCAGGTTAGCATTTAAGATCGTATTGAATCGCTCAAGTGATATATCTGCAAATCTCGCCTGCGTCATTAAGCGACCGGCATTATTTACAAGGTGTGAGACAGTACCAAGGCTAGATTCAATCTGATCAAACAGCTGAATAACTTGCTGTTCATCTGAAACATCCGCTTGAAAAGCGAGTGCTGTACCACCCTTCTCTTGAATGGCACCAACGACCTGGTCAGCGGATGCTTTATCATCGCGATAATTAACCGCAACTAGATAACCTTTGGATGCTAGTAACTTTGCAGTAGCCGCACCTATGCCTCTACCGCCACCTGTAACTAAAACCACATTCGTCATGAAACACACCTTTTATTAATTTTTTTAAAGTATCTGCCTAGGACGATTAGCTGTCACGGTTTTTAGATTACCCTTCCATATGATGAAACTTTAACCACTAAGCCAACATGAAATTTACGTTAAGCAATCATGAACATATTTCACACATTCGATTTGGTTATAACTTAATTATCTTGTATTCTAATCGGACCGAAAAAATTTGACGAACTGAGGCAAGCGCTTGGAAACTGAACTCCGCATGCTGGCCAATACTGTTCTAAGGCTCTCAACCTAGGAATAGAAACTAGGCTTTGAGTTAACACTATTCGTCACTTAGGTGACTCGTAAACGAGGGGAAATCGATGAGAATCGGTGTACCAAGAGAGAACGAAGAGGGCGAAAAACGCGTCGCTCTCACACCAGAAGTTGCATCTAAGATGCAAAAACTGGGCTTTGAAGTCTCTATGGAAGCGGGTGCTGGCTTAGAGGCTAGCTACGCTGATGAAGAGTACGAGAAAGCAGGCGTTGAAATTATCCAAGATCCACACGATCTTTGGGGTAAATCAGACATCATTCTGAAAGTGCGCCCACCTAAAGCGCACCCAGAGCTTGGTTTCTATGGCATTGAGTTGATGAAGAAAGATCAAACGATCATCAGCTTCCTCTACCCTGCCATGAACCCTGAGATGCTTCAGGAGATGGCTGATCACGGCATCAACGCGCTAGCAATGGACTCTGTGCCACGTATCTCACGTGCGCAGAAGATGGATGCTCTATCTTCAATGGCTAATATCGCGGGTTACCGTGCTGTTGTTGAAGCTGCGCAGCACTTTGGTCGTTTCTTTACCGGCCAGATCACTGCCGCAGGTCGTATCCAGCCAGCTAAGGTACTAGTTATAGGTGCAGGTGTAGCAGGTCTAGCTGCCATCGGCGCTGCGAAAGGCATGGGCGCAATCGTGCGTGCATTCGATACTCGTCCTGAAGTTAAAGAGCAGGTTGAGTCGATGGATGCCGAGTTCCTTATGCTCGACTTCCCAGAAGATGAAGATGGTGCCGGTGCAGGCGGTTACGCTAAAACCATGAGCCCTGAGTTCATCAAAGCTGAGATGGATCTATTCGCTGCACAGGCGGCTGAAGTAGATATCATCATCACTACAGCACTTATTCCTGGCAAAGAGGCACCTGAGCTTATTACTGAGCGTATGGTTGCCAACATGAAACCAGGTTCAGTTATCGTTGACCTTGCTGCTGAAGCGGGTGGTAACTGTAAGCTGACTGAAGCGAACAAGGTAGTAAATAAGCACGGCGTAACGATTATCGGTTACACCAACCTTCCAAGCCGCCTAGCTGCTCAGTCTTCACAGCTGTACGCAACTAACCTTCTTAACCTGTTGACCGAACTCTGCCCTGAAAAGAACGGCGAGATAGATATCAACATGGAAGATGAAGTGATTCGTGGAGCTACTGTGGTTAAACAGGGCAACATCACCTGGCCACCACCAGCACCACGTATCTCCCTAGCTCCTAAAGAGGACATTGGTCTTAAAGCGAAACAGAGCCTAGAGAAGCCGGAAGAGAAACCTGCTCACCCTCTAGCGTTCCTAATCCCTCTGCTTATTGCAGGCGGTGCGCTATTTGGCCTAGGTTCTGTAGCGCCATCTGAGTTTATCGGCCACCTAACCGTATTCGTTCTATCTTGTTTCATCGGATACATGGTTATTTGGGGCGTATCTCACTCGCTACACACCCCTCTTATGTCGGTAACTAACGCGATAAGTTCGATCATCGTGATCGGTGCTTTGATACAGATCTCTAGTACGAGCCCAGTGGTTTCAGTACTTGCGGGTCTTGCGGTGTTTATCACCAGTATCAATATCGTGGGTGGCTTTGCCGTTACTCAGCGCATGCTACGCATGTTTAGGAAGTAAGGAGATAATTTATGACTTCAGGAATTATTACAGCTTCCTACATCGCTGCCAGCGCCCTGTTCATCATGGCACTTGGCGGTCTAGCACATCAGGAGTCTGCTCGTCGCGGTAACTTCTACGGCATGCTAGGTATGGCTATCGCTGTTGGTGTTACTGTATTTGGTCTAGTGAACAACAACTACGGCATGCTCGTTGGCGGTATCGTTGTCGGCGGTATCATCGGCTACATCCTAGCGCAGCGCGTTGAGATGACCTCAATGCCTGAACTAGTTGCAGTTCTTCACAGCCTTGTTGGTTTGGCTGCAGTCTTTGTAGGTTGGGCAAATGCGCTTGAGCATGATGCTTCACTTACAGGTATTGAGCTATCTATCCACGCGGTAGAGACCTACCTTGGCATTCTTATCGGTGCGATGACCTTCTCAGGCTCGATCATGGCTTACCTCAAACTAAGTGGCAAAGTGGGCGGTCGCCCTCTTCAGCTACCTGGTCGTCACCTGTTTAACATTGCACTTGGTATAATTGCGTTCTACTTCATGCTTCAGTACATGGATACTGCAGCGACTGATGGCGTATTCGAACTGACTGTGATGACTATCATCGCTTTGATCTTCGGTATCCACATGGTTGCAGCTATCGGTGGCGCGGATATGCCAGTCGTTGTATCTATGCTAAACAGCTACTCTGGCTGGGCTGCAGCAGCGATGGGCTTCATGCTCGGTAACGATCTACTTATCGTAGTCGGTGCACTTGTAGGCTCAAGCGGCGCGATCCTCTCTTACATCATGTGTAAGGCGATGAACCGTAAGTTCCTTAACGTTATCTTTGGCGGTATTGGCCAGAAGAAATCGGCAGCGGGTCCTTCAGGCCCTGCAGGCAGCGAAGAGGACATCCGCCCTATCGAGTCTGATGAAGTTGCAGATATGCTTCTGCACGCTAAAGAGGTGATGATCCTTCCAGGTTACGGTATGGCCGTTGCACAGGCACAGCACATCGTATTCGAGATCACTAAGAAACTTCGTGATAAAGGCGTAAACGTTCGCTTTGGTATCCACCCTGTAGCGGGTCGTATGCCAGGGCACATGAACGTACTGCTTGCTGAAGCGAAGGTTCCTTACGATATCGTGTATGAGATGGAAGAGATCAACGAAGACTTCCCTAACGTTGACGTATCTGTGGTTATCGGTGCAAACGACATCGTAAACCCTGCCGCCCAAGAAGTTCCAGATAGCCCAATCGCGGGTATGCCAGTACTTGAGCCATGGAACGGTAAGCAGACCATTGTAATGAAACGTTCGATGGGTACCGGTTATGCGGGTGTAGATAACCCACTCTTCTACAAAGACAACACACGCATGCTATTTGGTGATGCTAAGGATCGTCTAGATCAGATCCTTAAAGCGCTAAGCTAATAGCTTAGATGTGCAAAAGGCGGTCATTGACCGCCTTTTTTGTTTACGAAAGGTCAGCATCCGGCAGGCTGATATCAACCACCAGCGGCTCGACCGAACCCACATCCAACCCGATCATCTCGTTGTAGGTAGATTGATGTTCCAAGGTAGCCCTAGCGACCTCAAGACCTTTAAAAGGGAACTTAGCTGCTAGCTGTGAGCGAAATAGCGCTGGCTTGCCGTTATCTGCATAGACAAGCGACTCACCCTGGTCGGTAGTCACTTGAACTAAATAGTGTTCGCATTCAAATGACTTAAGGCGCAACTCATGAATTTTAGGACGTTGGCTTTGTAGTTGATCGATAGTGACTTTCATAAACGTAAATCTCATATGGATTGGTCTTTCTACGACGGCTGTATAGAATTGGATTGTATGAAAGCAGATCACGCTAAGCTAATTCTGAAGAGTGAGATATTTTGAACCCCCTACTTCTGATCATTCTTTTTGGCCTTACAGCAATCACCCTGTTCTGGTTGCGAACACTGTTGCCTCAACAACGCCGACGAGCCACCATACAGATCATTTTAGTGGCGCTGGCACTCTTTCTTCTGTTTCTCGCTATCACCGGGCGCATGCACTGGATAGGCGCAGCTATTGGCGCCCTACTACCCTTTGTTCGCCGCGTCCTACCCTGGCTGATTCGACTTCTCCCATTTCTCAAACGCAAACGCGATCAAAAAACGCAAAGCCCCGCTAAAGCGCCAGTCAGCAACAAGGAAGAAGCCTACCAAATACTGGGATTGAAACCGGGAGCAAGCCGAGAGGAGATTCTTGCTGCGCACAAGCGCTTAATGCAGAAGGCGCATCCAGACCGAGGGGGAAGTGACTGGCTCGCTGCAAGAATCAACGCCGCAAAAGAGCTGCTAACGAAGGATTAATCAGAGCCGATATCAGCAAGTGTGCCTTTAGTTAGTAGAAGTAGATCTGAGGCCGCTAGCCCCATATCCAAGCCACGTTTTCCAGCACTGACATAGATAGTCTCACAGTGTGCGGCACTCTCATCAACCACGGTAATGAGAAGCCGTTTTTGACCCAGTGGTGATATACCACCGAGCAGATAACCGGTAGATCGCTGCGCTGATTGCTTATCAGCCATCTCTACACGCTTAGCCTTTAAAGCTTTAGCCATCGCTTTTAGATCGAGCGTACCCGAGACTGGCACAACCGCCACGGCAAGCCGTTTATTATCACCATCAATTGCGACAAGCAGGGTTTTAAATACCGCGTTGGGATCTAAACCCAACTTCCGCGCAGCCTCTAAACCGTAGCCCTCTTCAGAGGCTTCATGCTGGTACTCATGCAGGGTGAAATCGATCTTGGCCTTTTTGGCGCAGTTAACCGCGGGAGTAATTTCTCACCCCTCCGGGGTCAAAAGACCCGTTTGAACGAAGTCGAATGATTTCATATGCTCCATCCAACGATGCACATTTGCATACTGCTCTGGTTCGATCTTCTGGAACTCAAAACGATTCGCCCAAGGGTAAATCGCAAAATCGGCAATACTCATTTGACCGCAGACAAACTCTCGCGAAGCTAGGCGTTCATCAAGGACACCCCAAAGGCGATGAGCCTCTGCGCAGTAGCGTTCAATTGCATAGGGCACCGGTTCTGGAGCAAATTTATTGAAGTGGTGCGCTTGACCAAGCATAGGACCAAAACCACCCATCTGCCACATCAACCACTCCATCACCTCAACACGCTGACGAGGATCTTGTGGTAGATATTTCCCACACTTCTCAGCCAGATAGATGAGTATCGCACCCGACTCAAACACTGAGATTGGCTGGCCACCAGGCCCTTCACTATCCACAATGGCGGGAATCTTATTGTTTGGACTGATCTTAAGAAACTCGGGCGCAAACTGCTCTTTGTTGAGTATATTTACCAGGTGTAAGCGGTACTCAAGACCACAGGCCTCCAACATAATCCGGATCTTATGGCCGTTTGGTGTTCCCCAAGTGTAGAAGTCGATCATCAAATTAGCCCTGCGTGAAGTGGCGGTAGATTTCGATTAGCTCCTCTTCAGAGTAGCTGACTATGATGAGCTGCTGACCTGGTTTAATTAGATCAGGATCCTGTCCCAACATACCCTGCTGGTAGTTGTAGACGTAGATATCATTAACCTTGTTGTATAGAAAGTTGCCCAAATAGGATGAACGCATATTCTCTAGACGCTCATCAGCCATCTCAGGAATTTGTGCCACAAGTTTTGTTTCACTACCCTGTAGCTGAATCCCTTCACGGAAGGTTTTTGTAAGCCCCTGCTGCAGAATACCCCACAAACCTTGTGCATCTTCTGGAGTAACAGCATGGATGTAGAAGACAGTGCCTGCAGCCATATCAGGATTTGAGAGCAACTCTTTCAAACGAATCTGTTCACCCGGTGATAGAGAGTCAGCATTGATGATGTTTTTATCGCCCACCATCTTCATAAGTTGATCAGGCTGACTATTCACCATTGCCTGTTTCACAACAAGTTGAGGCGCAGCTTCAACCGCCTGAGTTTTCGCCCCATCGCCAGCACTCATATCCGTTGCGATCTGCTCGCTTACAGCACTCTCTTTAGCCATGTTTGGCATTTTTACCAACTGATCGCCAGTGACAAAGTTGTTCGCCTTAGTAACGTCTAACGCTTCATCTTTACTCTCTTCGGTGAGCGCTTTAATAACATCACGTGCAGAATCTGCACTCTGCTCATCACTTTGCTGAGGCGTCGGAGCATTTACGTTAGAGGAGACCTGACTTGGACTATTCTCTACAGGACCCGCCATAAACAGGTAGGCTGCTGCCGCAATGATGATTAAAATAAGTGCAATAATAAGGCGTTGCATACGAACCAATCCTTCTAACCAGCCTAGGCTGATGTTGGGTTTTTGTTATCTATTCATGCAACAATAGCCCCTTTCGGGAATCCATTAAACCCCTTTAAGTAGCTATTTTCATTGGGAGAGTTAAAGCGTGAGTGATGCCGATCTAGATAACGAATTTTCGGCTCTAATGCTTGGCGAAGGGGTAAAACCTCTCGCAACTGAAAAACGTGTATCAGCCCGCGAACAACTCCGTCGTGGCGACTTCTCTGCACTAGAGGAGCGCCGTCGTGCGGCTGAAGGCCAGGATGAGCGATTTCGGTTTACTAAAGATCAAATCATTAACCCACTCGATCCTCTCGATTGGAAACGCGATGGCGTCCAAGATGGAGTCTATAGAAACCTTCGCTTAGGCAAGTACCAAGCGGATGCCCGTCTCGATCTGATCAATAAGACACTGCCACAAGCGATGGATGAATTACCCAACTTTGTTAAAGAGTGTTACCGATTTGGCCTAAGAACCGTGATGATCAATCATGGTCGCGGCAAACATGAAAATGCTCCACAAAACCTGATGAAAAGTGCCTTAGCTATCTGGCTACCCAAAATAGATGAGGTACTCGCATTCCACTCAGCACAACCACAACATGGTGGGTTAGCGGCAATCTATGTTCTGCTGCGAAAGAATGATGAACAACGTCTCGCTAACCAAGAGCGCCATCGTTCATGAGCTTATCCGGTGATAGAGAACTGGTTTGGATCAACTGCACTGCATCTGAAGTTGATGCAACCATCGCAGAACTAAGTAAAGTCTGCGCGCTAAATCCTGCCAACGGCTATGTGATTGCAAAGCAGTGCCCTTCGCCATTAAAAGCTATCTCACCAAATGCAGTAGTAAATCACCTTGGCGAATCGGTCGATTTTATTATCTTTAACACCTTTGATGGCTTTTCACCCAACACACTGGCGCAAGCTGCTGGAATGATTAGATCCGCTGGGAAGCTGTTTTTGATAACACCGGCAAGTGATGTATGGTCCTCTTTTAAAGACCCTGAACTGAAAAAAGTCGGTTTGGTTATCGCTGAAGAAGGGTTATTTATTTCATTTATAAGCAATGGCTTAAATAATATTTATAAACCAATATCTAGTTTAAATGGGCTGCATAAATTTACAATTCCTAACACTGAAGACCGCACCACCGATGATCAAATCAACAGCGTTGTTCAACTTCTCAGAGCCTGGCAAAACGACAGATCCACAACACTGATCACGGCCGATCGTGGCCGCGGCAAAAGCAGCTCTATTGGCATTGCGTTGGCCAAAACAGAGAGCATCAACCCTGCTAAGATTTTGATTACAGCCCCCGATAGACGCTCGGTAGACTCACTCTACTCTCGCTATCATCAAATCGCTGATACGGACCGGGCTGAACATCCACCTCGATTCTTAAGACCTGCCGAGGCGCTGCAGGTACTAAAAGATGAGCAAGAGCTATCTGATATTGAACTCCTCATCATCGATGAAGCCGCAGCCATCGCAACCCCTATGCTTTTACAGCTTGCAAATAAAACACCCCACCTCTGCTTGGCAACTACTACGGCTGGCTACGAGGGATTTGGCCGCGGTTTCGCGCTACGTTTTCTCGATAAACTAAAAGCAGAGCGCAACCTAGACCAGCACCTTACTCTGAACGAACCTATCCGCTGGCAGAGTAACGATCCACTAGAGCAACAACTCAACAAACTACTATTAATGGATCTATCGAGTTCGCAAACGGTTGATTTACCGGATGGCATCCATCAGATCGAACGTGCGCAGCTAGTAGAGAAGCCAGAACTACTTGAAGCGGTATTTGCTCTGCTACAAGGGGCTCACTATCGGACCTCACCGAATGATCTGCGGATATTGTTAGATTCACCCGGCCACCTTCTATTTGTAGCTATTAATAAAGGCATGCTTACAGGCACTTGCTGGGTCGCAAGCGAGGGCAATATCGATCCAGAGTTAGCTGAAGCGATTGCGCGAGGTGAGCGCCGCCCGAACGGCAACCTACTCCCGCAAACCTTGGCGTTTTCTGAGGGATGGCCTAAAGCTGCTTCAAATAGTTATTGGCGCATCATACGTATTGCCGTAGCAGAAGAGATGCGTCGCAAAGGGACAGGAGCTGAACTTCTCAAACAGGTTGAAGAGTCTGCAAAAGAGTTAGAAGTCGATTTTTTAGGTTCGAGCTTTGCCGGTTTTCAGGATGTACTAGCCTTCTGGCAGGCCAATGGATATTCACTGGTAAGATGGGGCGATACCATTGATTCGGTCGCTGGAGAAGCAGCTGCGCTCGTCTTAAAAGAGTTGAATCCTGACGTTTCGCCAAATCTCTCACAACTCATAGACAGAGCTAGCCAGCGCTATCAAGACCTTTTCGCTCACAAGGAGATTCCTGAACTGCCTGTCGGATTTGAGGGTGTTCAATTAAAACAGACGGATCCTGAGTTACTAATCAGTATGCTGGCTCGCTTCGCACATGCGTTTGCCCCTCTTACATTGAGCAAACCTTTTATACGCGAAGCGCTGAGGCTGACAAACCAGCCCTTGGATGAGATTGATTTAACAGAGCCGAGTAATCGACAAGAGATGAACCAGTTGAGAGAAGGCGTCGCTAAGTTAGTCGATCAACTCAACAGTATCACCAACTGAAATAATACCGGGCTCTAGTACCGCGATATTCTGACCAAAGTTAATCGCACCATCCTCACCCCTGTGTATCTTGGCGAGCGTTTTCAATGGTTCTTGATTAATGCTTTTCTCACCTGTCAGCGGGTCACGAGTTGTAAGGACACATCGCTCACAAGGTTTTTTGCGCTCAAATAGTGTGTAACCTATCCGAAACTGCGTCCAACCATCCTCCTGCCAAGGCGTATCACTATCGATGACGAGATTCGGCCTAAAACGCGACATCTCAAAAACACCACCAGAAGCTGCATCCAAAGCAGCCAACGAGGCCGTATTAGTAAGTAGCAGCGGATAGCCATCACTCAAGATAGGCCCCCAAGGGTAGCGCTTCTCTGCAATATCTTTTGCACCTGCATCGTTAAAGACCAAGCGCGCTTCGCGCCCCACAAGTTCACTCACCAATGGAGATGCCTCTGTGATCTGCATAACAGAAATCGTGCGAGACCAAACCTCTACATTTAAACGATCATGAGATGAGGTAGCGAAGGTACCAAGTAGCTCACCATCACGAAAAAGCGAGACCGTACCGTCTTCAACCTGAAGGTCTAAATGCAATAACTGAGGATCTTTACGAGCAGTAATAAACTTTCCTGAAGGCTCTGCCAGCATAAATCGACGATCACCTTCGATACCTATCGAACTCAACTGCGTGGTCCTAAGGTGCTGAGCCGCACCAGACTTTAGGGGGTAACGAACAATATCGACTAGTTTCATTTAAAGCCCTCTTTTTGGAACCCGCAGGATAGCAACTTAGTCACTGCACATATAATCAATTTAGACCAAAGTCGATATAAATTAGCTTTTTCTGATACAACCCTGTATGATACGCGCTCTTTCATTAGATCCAACACCTGCTTTACGAATGGGCTCGCGGGTAAAGGGTCTCATTAACAAGCAGGAAAAATCGATGTCAGATATTGACCAGGCGATCACATTTGCTGATCTAGGCCTATGCACACCTATTCTCGAAGCACTTTCAGATGTTGGCTACGAGACTCCATCTCCAATCCAAGCAGGCGCTATCCCAGCCCTACTTGAAGGCCGCGACATTCTTGGCCAGGCGCAAACAGGTACCGGTAAAACCGCAGCCTTTGCACTACCACTTTTGCAGCGCGTAGATACGACTCAACTTCACCCTCAGCTATTGGTTCTTGCACCAACGCGTGAACTTGCAATCCAGGTTGCTGAAGCTTGTGAAAAGTACTCAAAACACCTTAACGGTCTTCGCTCACTCGCTATCTACGGCGGCCAGGGCTACGACACTCAACTACGCGCACTTCGCAAAGGCGTTCAGGTTATTATCGGTACACCAGGTCGTGTGATGGACCACGTGCGCCGTGGCACCCTAAGCCTTGATAAACTTCAGTGTCTTGTACTCGACGAAGCGGATGAGATGCTACGCATGGGCTTTATCGACGATGTAGAGTGGATTCTTCAGCATACACCACCAACTCGTCAGATCGCCCTTTTCTCTGCGACCATGCCTCGCGAAATTAAAGCGATTACAGAGCGCTACCTGAACGATCCAGTTCACGTAAAAATTCAGAGCAAAACCGAAACAGCTAGCACCATTCGCCAGCGCGTTTGGGAAGTTCGTGGCCTAAGCAAACTACAGGCTCTAACGCGTCTTCTAGAGATGCATGAACACGATGCAGCCCTTATCTTTGTTCGCACCAAAACAGCGACAGAAGAGCTTGCAGAACAGCTTACAAATTCAGGCTTTGCAGCAACAGCGCTGCACGGCGATATTCAGCAGTCTCAACGTGAGCGTGTTGTAGAGCGTCTTAAGCGCGGCCAACTTGATGTTGTTATCGCAACAGACGTTGTGGCACGTGGTCTAGACGTTGAGCGTATCAGCCATGTAATCAACTACGACATCCCTTACGATGTTGAGTCTTACGTACACCGTATCGGTCGTACTGGTCGTGCCGGTCGCCAGGGTGATGCAGTTCTATTCGTGACTCACCGTGAGCGCCACCTACTTCGCCAGATCGAGAAGCACACTCGCTCAACTCTTGAGACACTAGAACTTCCAGATGCTAAAGCGCTGAACGTTCGCCGTTCACAACGCCTTAAGCAGCAGTTGGTTGATGCCGTTGATGGCAGCCAGACAGCTGAGTTCCACAAACTGATTACAGAGTTAACTGCAGAAAGCGGCATCACCTCTAGCGCGCTAGCTGCAGCTGCACTTCAGATGATCTACGGTAACAAACCATTCTACCTAGATGAGAATGAGCCTAAATTCACAGAGCGTCCGAAGCGTGAGCGTCGTGAACGCCCAGAGCGTGGCGACCGTCCAGAGCGCGGTGATCGTCCACGTCGTGACCGTGATAACTCAGGTCCAGATGGCGATAAGACACGCTACTGGATTAGCGTTGGTCATCTAGATGGTGTTAAACCAAGCAACATCGTTGGCGCAGTAGCGAACGAAGGTGGGGTAAGCAGCGCACAGATCGGCCGTATCAGTATCAGCGAGAACTTCTCAACAATTGATCTGCCAAGTAACTTGCACGATGTGCAGATCAAGAAGATCGCTGCAGCACGTGTATGTGGTCGTGAACTTGGTCTTCGTCCTTGGAGTGATGAAGCTCCATCACGCGGCGCACCACGCAAGCGCCCTGCTCGCGATAAGGACTCTGCACCACGTGGTGAGAGACGCGCTCCTCGAAGTGACAAAGGCGCACCACGCTCAAAAGCACCATCAAAGGACAAAGGAGCTCCTCGTAAAGCGCCGCGCAAAGATCGCGACTAATCCTTGCTAGGGAGCCTTTAATCAAAGGACTCCTAACGAAAACGGGCGACACCCTAAGGTTGTCGCCCGCTATTTACCGGAAAGATCCCGGTTCGTCTTACCCTCAAACCCGGGCCAGGTAAGTTATTCAATGAATAACTTTTAATTTAGTTTACTCCAACTAAATTGGATGAAAACTGAAAATTGTTCATTTTTTAACCAACTAAAATTCTCAGTCTTTACTGCCAATCAATCGTCGTTTCTCTTTAAGAGACAAAGCTTTAATCGCACACTCTCGTTTCGAAGCAGATGAACGATCTGCATGTTGCTCCTGCCAAACCAACTCAACCGGTCGTCTTGGACGTGTGTAACGTGCACCACCGACTAACTCACCATTGTGCTGCCTTACTCTGCGAACAGTGTCTGTCGTGATTCCTGTATAGAGCGAATCATCTGCACACCTCAATAGATAGACAAACCAATTCGAACACTTATCCAAACGGGTAACCCCTCTTAAAATCCAACGAATTAAGCTTATGAAAAATAATTACTAAAAATATCTCTTTTTATTCAATTGAGGCCAGAGGAAGTTCGACAAAAGTAGTAAAATGACGCAAATTTTTTAGGCCTGAATAGATACTTTCAGGAAACCCACAAGGATGTCCAAATGCTGCACGGCTTTCTATTATCGCTTGCACTACTTGCCCTCCTCTCCATTGTGCTTGAAGAGGTAATCCACGTAAACAAAGCCAAATCGACTCTATTCTTAGGGACGCTATCGTGGATTCTTATCTTTCTCTTCCCAGAACCAGGTGTCACTCATGAGATGCTGCGCGAGCAGTTGGATGAGAACTTGCTTGAGATTGCAGGCCTTTGGCTCTTCTTGATGGCGGCAATGACCTTCGTTGCATTTCTAAACCATCAGGGTTTGATTGAAACCTTAATCTATAAACTACTGCCGAGACGCATATCCGAGCGCAAACTGATCTATCTGGTCGCGATCTTCTCATTCGCGTTCTCGTCACTTGCCGATAACATCACGGCAACGCTAGTCTGTATTGCGCTGGTATTGTCACTTCGTCTGGATAGACGTAAAACTCTTCGATTCGCTGTACTTGTGGTCTTTGCAGTGAACTCAGGCGGTGTCTCACTGATCACCGGTGACGTAACTACGCTCATGATATTTATGGCGGGTAAGGTGCATATTCAGGACCTACTGTTCCTATCGATCCCGTCGTTACTAAGCACAATGCTACTCGCGACCCTACTTTCTCGTCCTCTAAACGGTGTTGCGGAGATCATTCCGACACCACGCAAAGATGACCGTGTGGGTAAGATTATCGCTTTTGTATTCCTACTGACGATTCTTTCAACCATCGTTCTGAACGTGATTGCAGGTATCCCACCGGTACTGACTTTCCTATTCGGTCTTTCAATGATGTTCCTTCTGGGACGTTTCATGTACCACGATGACCAACGTGAGAACCTATTGGACTACGTACGTCGTATCGAGTTCGATACCCTAATGTTCTTCTTAGGTATCCTTCTGCTCGTCGGTATGATGAAAGAGATTGGGGTACTGGATTCGCTGGTCGGTATCTATCAGATGATGCCTGTCGCTGCTGCCAACCTAACCATGGGTGTTTTCTCTGCACTAGTCGATAACGTTCCGCTTACAGCTGCGCTATTGAAATCAGGCGTACAGATGTCCACGGGTGACTGGCTATCACTCACCTACTCCGTTGGTGTGGGTGGTTCGCTGTTGGTCATCGGTTCGGCTGCCGGCATTGTGGCTATGTCTAAAGTTGAGATTCTCACCTTCGGTACCTACGCTCGCTACGTGCTTTTCCTGACGATTGCTTTCATCTCGGGCTTCATCGGAAGTTACTTCGTCGGTCATTACTTAGTTTAAGTAACCGATAAGAAAAACAGACAAAAAAATGGGGGCTTGCTGCCCCCATTTTATTTTCATTCGTTAACCGAACTCTGGCATAGCCCGCTCAGTGACTGGTTTACCCTCAGCAACCCAACCATCAAAGCCACCAGCAATTGATGTGATATTGATGTAGCCCATCTCCTGCAGAGAGGCTGCAGCCAGCGCCGCACGCCCACTGGTTTTGCAATAGATCACAATTTTGCGGTCACGCTTCTCAAGTGAAGGGTCTCCGCCCATCTTGAACTCCAATAGACCACGCGGAATATTAATAGCGCCCTGCAAATGCCCCGCACGGTACTCATCAGGTTCACGCACATCGATCAAGACCTCAGCATCAGAGATCGCCGCAGCAGCCTCAGCAACCCCAACCTCTTTGATCTTAGCTTTAGCAGCCATCACTAAATCCATAGCACTTTTCATTGCATCACCCTTTTCTGACTTTTATCTAGGAACCTTAATCAGTATAGCGGAGTGAGATGGGTGTGGAATTGATGAAACGCAGGTTTTTAATTTTCCCTTGGTCGCGGCTTCCCGCAAGCGGGAATGCGCTCGTACGGTGTTATTCCAGGGTTACGTAGGAGCGCATTCGCCAGAGGCGAAGCCGCGAAGCGTTTTATTTAAATTTCGCGCGCCAAGCATGCAGCTTTTTGTAGCTCTCAATCAGGCGAAGATGCTTATCTAGGCCTTCGAGGTTTGAATTGGTTGGGGTTAGACCGTAGAAACGAACAGTCCCTTCAACAGATCCGACAACCGCATCCATACGCTCTTTGCCGAACATACGAGTAAAGTTAGGTAGGAAATCATCTAGGTTGAGCTCATCATCCAAGGTCACTTCCAACACTGCACTGAGTGCTTGATAGAAGAGTCCGCGCTCAACGGTGTTATCGTTAAACTGCAGATACGCATCAACGAGTTCAAGAGCAGCCTCATGCTCACCTAGCGCCAGGTAAATCAGGAGTTTTAGTTCAAGAATGGTCAGCTGACCCCAAGGAGTATTCTCATCAAACTCGACACCTATCAGGGTGATAATGTCGCTGTAAACATCGACCTCACACTCTTCAAGCGCTTCAACTAGGTCAACCAACTCATCCTGATCTAGGTCGTGCAGATTCAAAATCGCCTCACGGAACTGCAGCGACTTATTGGTGTTATCCCAGACTAGATCCTCAATTGGGTAGACCTCAGAGTAGCCCGGCACAAGAATACGGCAAGCCGGAGCGAGATGATCAAAGGCCGCGGTATAAACCTCTTTACCCATTTCAGCGAGGATACCAAACAGGGTTTCAGCCTCTTCACTGTTGGTACCTGAGAAGTCCCAATCAACAAATTGGAAATCTGATTTAGCACTGAAGAAACGCCAAGAGACAACGCCGGTAGAGTCGATAAAGTGCTCTACAAAGTTATTTGGCTCAGTCACCGCCATAGAGTTGAATGTAGGCTTTTGCAGGTCATTCAACATCTCGAAGCTACGCCCCTGAAGTAGCTCAGTTAAGCTACGCTCAATCGCCACTTCAAAGTTAGGGTGGGCACCAAAGGAGGCGAATACACCGCCTGTTCTGGGGTTCATCAACGTCACGCAAGCAACTGGGAATTGACCACCAAGCGATGCATCCTTAACAAGAACAGGGAACCCCTGCTCTTCCAATCCTTGAATCCCCGCCACTATCGATGGGTAGCGCGCTAGCACTTCAGTCGGAACATCCGGTAGCGCCAACTCCTCTTCTAGGATCTGGCGTTTAACAGCACGTTCAAAGATCTCAGAGAGACACTGCACCTGAGCCTCTTCAAGCGTATTACCGGCACTCATGCCGTTACTTAGGAAGAGGTTCTCTATGAGATTCGATGGGAAGTAGACCGTTTCACCATCAGAGTGACGAGTAAACGGAATTGAGCAGATTCCTCGCTCTGGATTCCCTGAGTTGGTGTCAAACAGATTTGAGCCAAACAGCTCACCATCAGGGTTATATATCTCTAAACAGTACTCATCCAAGATCTCAGCAGGTAGCGCATCATCAGGACCTGGCTGGAACCAGCGCTCATTTGGGTAGTGAACGAAATCAGCGTTACCGATCTCTGGACCAAAGAACTGGTCGTTGTAGAAGAAGTTACACGAGAGGCGCTCGATAAATTCCCCTAGTGCAGAACAGAGTGCACTCTCTTTTGTAGCGCCTTTGCCGTTGGTAAAACACATGGGCGATGCCGCATCACGTATGTGTAGCGACCAGACATTAGGCACAATATTGCGCCAAGAGGCGACCTCAATCTTCATACCCAGATCCGACAGAATCTTGGTCATATTCTTGATTGTCTGCTCGAGCGGAAGATCCTTACCCTCAATAAAGGTTTCACTATTAAGCGCACTCTCCTCCATCAACAGAGCCTGCGAATCTGAATCTAGACTATCGACCAGCTCAATCTGAAAATCTGGCCCCTGCTGAACGACCTTCTTAACGGTACAGCGATCAATTGCGCGCAGAATGCCTTCACGATCTTTATCCGAAATATCCTCTGGAAGCTCAACCTGGATCTTAAAGATCTGGTTATAACGATTCTCCGGATCAACAATGTTGTTTTGCGACAGGCGAATATTCTCAGTCGGTATATCACGCGCTAAACAGTAGACACGAACAAAGTAGGCAGCACAGAGTGCGGATGAGGCGAGGAAGTAGTCAAAGGGTGCAGGTGCAGAACCATCCCCCTTGTAGCGGATGGGTTGATCGGTAATGACCGTAAAGTCATCGAACTTAGCCTCTAAGCGCAAGTTCTCTAAAAAATTTACCTTAATCTCCATCACACACCTTCCCTGTTTTTGGTTGGTGCGATTATAGGGGAAAGGCGTCAGCGTTGCATGTAGCTTAGATTTACGTATAGTCGTTCTTAGGGGTGTGAAATGAAATTAAATGCAGATTTAGGCGAGCGCGTTAATGGCAAGTTGATGGGGATGGATGCAGATCTGATGCCCATGCTGGACCAAGCTAATATCGCTTGTGGTATGCATGCAGGCGACCCTAAAACCATGCGCGAAACGATACTCCTTGCTAAAGCAACTGGGGTTGAAATTGGCGCTCACCCCTCTTACCCGGATCCCGACAACTTTGGCCGCTCATCCATGTCGATCACCCCTGAAGCTTTGAGCGAGACGCTGCTAGATCAAATACTCATGCTGCTTCGGATCTCGATTGAAGAGGTCTACCCATTAAGCTATGTGAAACCTCATGGGGCGCTTTACAACGACATGATGGCAGATCTTTCTCTCTTTGAGACGGTCGTTAAAGTGGTTGCGCAAATCCCGCTACCTCTTCAATTAATGATACTCGCCAATAGAGATCACGATAGGTACCGTGAAATAGCCGATAGACACAAAGTCTCCCTCATATACGAAGCATTCGCTGATCGCGCCTATACCAACGACGGAAAACTTGTTGCTCGCAGCCAAGCCAATGCAGTTTTAAATGAGTCGGCTGCAGTCGAGCAGGTCAAACATCTGCTCTCTCAGGGTCAAATCATTAGCGAATCGGGCAAAGCATTAACCTTCCCTGTCGAAAGCCTCTGTGTCCACGGCGATAATCCTGAAGCCCTAATTATGGTTGCCAGAATTCGCAAGGAGATATTGTGATTCGTTGGCGTTTTGAAACGGCATCGGAGTGCGCATTTATCCTCTATATCGATGGCGCAATTGATACTCAGCTTAATCAACAGTTATCGACACTATCCAAGTTGATCAATGAAAGGCTAGCCCCGGTTCTCATCGATGCGGTGCCATCCTACAGCTCCATTCTGTTGTGTTACGACATCACTAAAATCAGTGCTACTGATATGCAACGAGCGCTGAAATCACTACAGGATGAGCCGCTATCGCTCACCTCTGAAACACAAACAAAACGACTCTACTTTCCAGTCTACTACTCGATTGAGACGGGCGAAGATCTAGAGCGGGTCGCACAGAAGGCATCTATCTCGATAGAGGAAGTGATCGAGATTCACTCATCCACAATCTATAGCGCCTTTGCTTTGGGCTTTGCCCCTGGCTTTGCCTATCTTGGCCAGGTCGATAGCCGTATTGCTACACCACGACTTGCCACACCAAGAACCCGTGTACCCAAAGGATCTGTAGCAATAGCAGACCGCCAGACAGCGGTCTACCCTGCTGAGTCACCCGGTGGCTGGAACCTTATTGGACAATGCCCTATTGAGCTCTTTGATCAAAACCGAGCACCCTATTCTCTGATCCAACCTACAGACCAGGTGCAATTTATCGCCATAGATCAGAATACATTTAAGGCACTTAAAGCTGCCCCCAACAGCTGGAATCTTCTGGAGGGGTGCTGTGTCTAATTCAACTGCCTCTAAATTTAGAATTGAAAAAGCCCTTGGCCTTGCCTGCATTCAGGATATGGGGCGATCTGGCTATGCACACTTGGGAATCACTGAATCGGGTGCCGCAGATAAATGGTCTATGCGATGTGCAAATGCACTGGTCGAAAATGATGATTCTGACGCAGTTATAGAGATTACTCTCGGTGGCTTTGCCCTCACTACAACCGTGCCCATCTCTATCGCATCGACCGGTGCTAAATCTGATCTCTTAGTTAATGGTGAGATAGCGGAACAGTATCAAACAATTAACCTGAACAGTGGCGATCAGGTTGAGATTAAATCCCTATCATCTGGAGCCAGAGTCTACCTAGCCGTGGCTGGAGGAATGGACACTCCAACTTGGTTTAACAGCCAATCAGTCTGTATACGTGAAGGGATAGGTGCAGCTCTTAAAGTGGGCGAAGAGATCGCTCTACTTGCACCCAAATTAGTTGAGAGAAAGCGCCTCTCAAATGATCAGATCCCGCAGTTCAAACGCCATATCGCTCTGGGTTTAGTGAGGGGTTTTCAGCACTACCTGTTTGATTGGCAGCAGCAACAACGCTTTTTTACAACTCGATTTAATGTCTCTCCACATGCAGATCGCATGGGATACCGTTTAACGACCGATACCCCCATCAAACCGCCTATTGATGGCATTCGATCGGAAGGGGTTACTCTGGGTGCAGTGCAACTGCCAGCCGACGGCTGCCCAATCATCATGCTAAATGACCACCAAACCATTGGTGGCTATATGAAGATTGGCTCAATTTGCCGAGCTGACCTATCCCAACTGGCCCAAGCCCTACCGGGAACCAAGGTCACCCTCTATCCGATCTCTTTGGAGTTAGCTCAACGCCGTTTGCGGCATCAGCTGTTACGAATCCCGAAAACACTCCCCCTGTAGGAGGCTTCCCAACGAGACGCCGACATAGATAGAGACACCGACCCATAGCTGCGATGATCAATCAAAGTACTTTTCGCAAGATACTTACTAAATATCTATTCAATGAATTTTCAACTAAACTCAAAAGATCAATCACAAAAGCAAATGTCATGTTTAAAACTAAAATCTTCTCAGCCGTAACCACTTCAATTTTGATTTCTACTCTAGCGACTGCCCAATTCGCTTCAGCTGAAGAGGAGGAGAAGTTTTCTACTTATGCATTAAATCAGCAGATGCTTATGGCTACTGTTTGGGTTGAAGCATCAAGTGAGTTTAAGGCTCTCTCTTACCAGTCATTCAACCTAGCTAAATATCGTTTAAATGATTTTCTAGAAGGTCATAAAAAGGAGACACCTTTTGCTGTTATTGTTGATGTGGATGAAACCATTATCAGTAATGCCCGTTATGAGGCTTGGTTAATCGCAGACGGTATTTTTCACTCAGGCAAACGTCAAAAACTATGGGCAGATGCTGCTATTGCCCCCGCACTTCCTGGTGCAGTTGAGTTTCTAAACTATGTTCAGGGGCATGGTGGGGAGGTCTTCTACGTTACTAACCGAAAAGATGATACTCGTGAGGGCACTCTTCGTAATCTATCTGAACTCAATTTCCCTTTTTCGGACAATGATCATCTTCTAACAAAATCTAAAACTTCAGATAAAGAAGATCATCGAAGATCTATCGCTAGCAATTTTGAAATCGCCTTACTCATGGGTGATAACTTAAATGACTTTAGCTCAGATTTTGATACAGAAACCTTTGCAGAAACCGATGCAGCTGTGGTGAAGAACCGCAAACTCTTTGGAGACAGATTTATCCTCTTACCTAACCCCATGTATGGAGAATGGGAAAGTAAACTTTATGAGGATAATTGGCGTTTACCGAACAGCGAGAAGAGCAAAAGAAGAAACGAGATTCTCAAGACGTGGCGCCCTGATAGTCAATAAATCTAAGAATTACACTCTAACGCAGTGAGGAGATCTTTAAACTCGTCGCGGTTCTGTTCGTTTAGATCAATAAGAACACGGTGAGCATCGATAATACGTGCTTTCACCTGGTCATCAGACTCTTGTACGAAGGGAACTTTAGCGAGATCTTGGCGGTTGGTTGGCATCTCATCAAGCAGTAGAAAAACTTGATCAAATCCCATAGCCATAAGGATTTTGGTTACATCTGGATTGGTCGATACGATGGTGGGTTTGGGCATATCAAACTTGGCGCTCTTAACAGCCAACTTGCCGATTAATCCCAATGAAGTGCTATCGATATTCACTGTTTCGGTAAGATCTACCAGAGTATCAGTCACATCATCACGTTCTAGAATGTCACGCAGATGCTGATCAATAGTTGAACAGAGCGTTAATCGGACATCCCCGATAAATTTTAAAACGTAGTGACCGTCTTGAAAGGCGTAAAGTATGTCGCCATCAGTCGTTAACATCGACGCGAAACCATCATAATTGCTACATCGTCAGGCATTTCGGTTTCACTGTTCACCAAGCGTTTTAATAACTGCTCAGGGGTGAGATCAAAATCCTGACACTGAAGGCGCAGATTTTGCTCCTTCTCGTCGCTGTTGTCACCCTCTAAAATTTCGAGAATACCATCTGAGAAGAGCGCGATTGAAAACTGCTCATCTAGATCGATGCAGTGCTCTTCATAGATTGGCTCCTCAAAGAGGCCAACCGGCATCCCTCTACCCTCTAAAAACACAGTCTTTCCGCCCTGAGTTAACAGTGGGCTTGGGTGATGACCACCTATGCTGTAGGTGAGTGTAGAGTTATTGAGATCGATCACACCAACCAGCATCGTCATATGCTTACCGAGGCTTGTCAGCAGTATCTCTCTATTAAAATGCTTCAAGAGCGCCATTGGGCTTTCAAGAGTTTTGCTATCTCCGCGATTGTATAGGCGACCAAGTCGGTTGGTCATGTTCTTCAAAAGAACTGTAACCATCGCAGATGAGGCACCATGACCGGAGACATCCGCTAGATAGAAGAGATGTTTGTTATCGTGAAGATTTATCAAATCGATAAAATCACCGCTCAATAACATTGAAGGACGCAGAATATACTCACAGTGCAGACCATCATCGAGTGTCTGCTCTGCTGGAGGCAAAAGGCGCTGTTGAATCTGCGCAGCTGCATCCTGGTCCGCTTTCAACTCTTCTAACGATTTACTTAGCGTATCACGCAGATAACGCGTCTCTTCAATGGCATGTGCTCGCTGCAGTTGGCGATCTAGACAGCGCACCAACTCAAGCGGATCGCTACGCATCTCGGTCTGCGTGAAGACACTGTCTGCACCATTACGCAGGGCGCGAATGAGGAGGTGTTGATCCAGTTCTGGGAGTATCGCAATAGTAGGCTTAGGACTCACGCGTTGCGCGATTGCATCTAGCTGGTTGCCATCAGGAAACGATTTTAGGTCGATAAACACGAGAGAACATTCGTGATGATCAAGATGATCATCCAATGCCTCTTCATTAGGACAGGTGACTAATCTAAGCGACTTGGTTTGACTCAGTTCACAAAAATCAAAAATAGAATCGATCGTCTCAGTATCTGACGAGTAGATGAGTATTATGGATTCGTGAGTTTCCATGGATCGATTCGGTTACAAAGTTTAGATCAGACTACTCTTGCACCGAATCGAAGTAAACAGCTTAGCGATTAGAAGTCGCTAGAATTGAACGGAATGCGACCATCGTTTACATCAAACTCACGCTTCTGCAGATACGCATCGCGAATGAATATGTAACGATCACCGGTAATCACACTTTCACGCTTAAGAAGATCAGCACGCTTATCGATCACCTTACCCACCCAAAGTGCTGTTCGTGTCTCATCGTCTGCTACCTGGTTTAGTGGATCGATCATGGTATCTGGGATTCGACCAACACCATCACGAAGTGAAGATGGTCCAAGAAGAGGAAGCACTAGGTAAGGGCCTGAATCTACTCCCCATGCACCCAAGGTTTGACCAAAATCTTCGTCGTGTTTAGGGATATCCATCGCCGATGCGACATCAATCAAACCACCGATACCAATCGTGGTATTAATCACCACACGAGAGAGATCTTGCACGGCTTCGACAGGTTTCAACTGAAGCAGGTTGTTCACCATAGTGACAACGTCACCTAGGTTTTCGAAAAAGTTATGCACACCGCGCTCTGCAATATCTGGCATTACAAAGCGGTAGCCTTGAGCAACTGGTTTTAAAATAGCTCTGTCCAATGCATCATTAAAATTGAACATAGCACGGTTAAAACCCTCCCATGGGTCAGACTGCTGCTCGCTCTCTGCGAAGGCAGGCACTGATGCAAGGGTGAAACTGAGTAAAATTAACTGTGATAACTGTTTAAATAACTTCATATGCATTCCAAAACGCTAAAGATTTAATCTATCAATCTTGAGCCAAAAGTGTAGACGCCAAAATCAAATAGCGCCAATTTAAAACGGATTATGCCCCAACTTCTGTGAACCTCTGCTTAAGGCGCTTCTCAGAAATCTTAAATTCTGTACCAAGTTCCTGAGCGAAAAGTGAGACACGATACTCCTCTAACCACCACTGCAGATCCAGCAACTCACTTGATACCACACCGGTATCCTGCGCCTTACTGAGTGCTGATTCGTACTGTTTTTGCCACTTCTGCAACTCATCCGACCATAGTACTTGCTGGCGAAGGTTACGCTGATACTTCTCGAGTCGGATCTCTATCGCGTTGAGATAACGTGGTAGATGGTTCAACCACTCTGGTGGAGTATCGGTGAGATATGTCTTCGAGATAAGCCTATCCAACTGCGCCCTTAGATCATTCAAAACAGGCACAGTTTCAAGATTCACCTTGCCGTTAAGAGCCTTGGATATTCGATGAACTCGCTGATGCAGATCGATAACAAACTTTGCCACACTCAATGTGCTTTGATGAAGTTCAGAGCGAACAGCATCACGGCACTTCGCGAACCCTTCTTCATCTCTAGGAAGATGAGAGGCATCTATCAGACGAAGGGCCGCTGCCATGATGATCTGATCTTGCAGATAGCGCTCATTATATTTTTTGCCCGCTTGGAGAATCGCTTGAGCTAAATTAGGTATCGCTTTTCGTGCATCGCGAACTTGAGATTGCAGTGATAGCAACACCAGACGAGCAACGCCCTTATGGGATGCACGAATAGCATCAAGCGGCTGACTTAACAGAGTAAGCTCAACCGTTTCACCCTTATCGATTAGCGCGGGGTAGGCTTCAACCTCTATACCACCAGCATGCTTAACCCGCTTCTCTTTTGGAAGGTTGCCAAAACTCCACTCGGTAAGTTCAGTTTCACCCCAGCTCTGCTTAGGCGCCTGCTGAATCGCTGTTTGAGCCGCATCACCAAATTTTTTCTGAAGCGCGGTCCAATCTCGACTTTGACCAAGCAGCTCACCCTTATCCCCTAACAAGCGAATATTGATCTGATGCACGGGCTCCAAAACGACCTCACGTAACAGCTCAACCTTCACACGATGGCCCGTTAAGCGCAGTAGCTGCAAAGAGACCGCTTCAAACAGATCCCCTTCTGCAAACTTCAGATTTGTAATCAACTCTGCGACATAGTTTGGTATAGGCACAAACTGTTTTCGCTCAGCTTTAGGTAGACCTCGCAGAAGCGCTTCTAGTTTTGCAGCCAACATGCCAGGCACTAGCCAGTCGAGTCGCTCGCTACCCATACGAGAAATCAGCGGCAGTGGACAATCGATGCTTAATCCATCATCCACTGCACTCGGGTCAAAGCGGTAGTGTAGACGCAGCGGTGCTCCGTCCAGAAGTAGAGTTTCTGGATAGCTGCTCTCACCCACATGTTCTGCAGAGCGTTGCAATACATCTTTTTCGGTTAAGTAGAGTAGCTTCGGTGCTTTCTGCTCGCTCTGTTTGCGCCAAGCTTCAAACCCAGCACCATTGATGATACCGCTACCGCCCTGCTCTGCTAGGCGCTCTAGGTAAAATTGATAGAGTGTCTCTTCGTCTACCAAAAGATCGCGTCGACGCGACTTATCTTCCAAAGCTGCAACGGATTCTAGCAGTGAACGGTTATGTGCAAAGAAGCTACCTTTGGTAACAAATTCACCCTCAACAAGGGCACTGCGAATGAAGATTTCGTGAGAAATAACTGGATCGATTGGCCCATAGTGCACACGATGCTTAGGCACAATAATCAAACCGTAGAGTTGCACCTGCTCGATAGCAACAACCTGCGCTCGCTTCTTCTCCCAGTGAGGTTCTAAATAGCTTCGCTTAACCAAGTGCTTAGCCAGAGGCTCTACCCACTCGGGATCTATCTCCGCCACAGTATGGGCAAACAACTGACTGGTTTCGATCAGCTCAGCAGCCACTAGCCACTTAGGGGACTGTTTAAAGACACCGGAACCAGGGAATATTTTAAACTTGCGATTACGCGCACCTAGATATTCGCCCCGCTCCTGCTTAAAACCAAGCTGGCCTAAAAACCCTGAGATTAGCGCTTTGTGAACCTGTTCATAGCTCGCGCCACTCTTGTTCTCTTTAAGGTCTATAGCCTTGATACTCAGGTGTAACTGACGATGCAAATCGCGCCATTCACGCATACGCAAATAACTTAGATAGTGCTTTTCACACCACTTACGCAGCTGATTTTGGCTAAGTTCAAGGCGTTGCTCTTCAAAGGCATTCCAGAGGTTGAGTAGCGTTATGAAGTCTGACTTCTCATCTTGGAAAAGTTTGTGTTTCTCATCAGAGGCCTGGCGTTTATTCTGCGGACGCTCACGTGGATCCTGAATACTCAAAGCACTGGTTATGGTCAGAATTTCAGAGAGCGCTTGCTGCCTATGCCCCTCGACAATAATACGAGCAATACGTGGATCGACAGGTAGACGCGCCAGCTGTTTACCTAGGTTGGTTATATTCCTTTTTCCATCAACCGCCTGTAGCTCTTCTAGCAGCTTAAAACCGTCGTTGATGAAGCGTTTGTCAGGTGGGTCAATAAAAGGAAATGCATGAATATCACCCAAACGCAGTTGCAGCATCTGCAAAATAACCGATGCCAGGTTAGTGCGGCGAATCTCTGCATCAGTAAACTCAGGGCGAGACTTAAAATCCTCCTCAGAGTAGAGACGGATACAGGTACCAGGCGCGATACGACCACAACGACCGGCGCGTTGATTTGCGCTCGCTTGGGAGACAGCCTCTATAGGTAGACGCTGCACCTTAGAGCGATAACTGTAGCGCGACATGCGCACTAAGCCTGGATCAATCACATAGCCAATACCCGGAACAGTAACCGAGGTTTCAGCAACGTTAGTTGCCAGGACAATACGCCGCCCGGCCGCTCGACCACCGGTAAAGACTCTATTCTGCTCGGCCAGAGACAAACGTGCATAGAGTGGCATAATTTCGGTATCACGTAGGTCTGCTCTACGCAGTGTCTCGGCGCTATCTCGTATCTCTCTCTCACCGGGGAGGAAAATCAATATGTCACTAGGCCCACTATTGCCCTTGGCACGATCTATCGCTGTTATCTCATCGACAGCAGCAAGAATCGCCGTTTGATAATCACCCGTGGCTTCCTGCTCTTCGCTCCCTTCGTTTAAAGGACGGTAGAGCATCTCAACTGGAAAAGTTCGGCCAGATACTTCGATAACCGGTGCTTCATTAAAATGTTTAGAGAAGCGGTCTACATCGATAGTTGCCGATGTAATGATCACTTTGAGATCTGGACGCTTAGGCAAAATACGCTTTAGATAGCCCAGAATAAAATCGATATTGAGGCTTCGCTCATGTGCCTCATCGATGATGATAACTTCGTAATTATTGAGGTATCGATCGTGCTGAGTTTCTGCCAACAAGATACCATCAGTCATCAACTTGATCTGGGTGCTTTCCCCGACCTGATCATGGAAACGTACCTGATAACCGACACGCTCACCCAGGGGTGACTTAAGCTCTTCAGCTATACGATTGGCGACTGTACGAGCTGCCAATCGACGCGGCTGAGTGTGACCGATCAGACCACGGCAACCCAAGCCAAGTTCTAGACAAATTTTAGGCAACTGCGTGGTTTTACCAGACCCCGTCTCACCTGCTATGACTACGACTTGGTTATCACGTACTGCCTCTAGGATTTTATCCTTGGCACCTGTGACGGGAAGATCCGGATAGTCAATTGTTTGCAGCGCCAGCTCAGTGCGCTTGCTTACAATAACCTCAGAAGCTTCGATACGTTCGATAATCTTCGCAAGCAGCTCAGCCGATGTCGCGATATCCGAACCCTGCGCAGCAACACGCTCTATCTGCTGTTTAATCGGAAATCTATCCCGAATCAAACAACGCGAGAGTCGATTACGAAGCTGTTCAATTGTAGGTTGGGTATCGGTCACTGGAGGTCCAAAAATGCAATTAAGTCGGGCATTTTAACGAAGAGTCGTAGCAGCTTAAAGAAACCATTTCGGTTTCTAAATCGAGGAGGTTTCAGGCCTCGCTCAGTTCGTTGCGTAACACCTTGCCCACAGGGGTATGAGGCAGGCTTTGGCGCAGCTCAATACGCTCCGGGACCTTGTATGATGTGAGGCGCTGGCGACAGTACTCTCGAATCATCTTTTGCGTTAAGCGACGGTTGTTAGTTACAGCATAAAGCCGCAATTTGGTCTCACCCTCCTCCTCATAAGCGCTCACCGCAACATCTAGAATATCTGGATGTTCTGCTACCAGAGCCTCAATCGCTGATGGATAGACTTTAAAACCACCGATATGAATAACGTCGGATTGCCGCTCAATCATGCGTAGAACACCCTGCTCTTCAAAGCGGCCTATATCACCGGTAGCGAGCCAAGCATCCGATGAAATCTCAGCACTTTGCTCTACATAGCTACAGTATCCCCGCATCACCTGAGGACCACGAACATAAATCTGCCCTGCACTTCCGATAGGTAAAGCATTGCCATCAACATCACGAATTTCAATCTCGGTGAGTGGTAAAGGTGCACCGACAATGCCATCGCGAAATTGGCCGCTAGTATCCAAGGTAACTACAGGTGAACACTCTGTTAAACCATACCCCTGTGAGATCACATTGCCTGTAATACTCTGCCATCTATCCGCAATGTACTGTTTGAGGGGGGCGCCACCCGAAAGCGTGCATTTCAGGGCACTAAAGTCGAGCTGCGAAAATAGTGGATGCTGCATCAAACCAATAAAAACCGGACTGATACCGGCGAACAGCGTAGGTCTTACCCTATCGAACAGTTCAGCTATCTGATTGATATCCTTAACATCGCTCAGCATCTCAACAGAACCACCCTGCGCCCAAGTCGTTAGACACATCATCATCGGATAACTGTGATATATGGGCAGCGGCTGAAGCAGTCGTTGTCGACCTTCCAACCCCATCATCTCCAGTGAAACAGAGAGCTGACGCATGTTTGCAAGAAGATTACCGTGAGTCAGTTTTACCCCTTTAGGAGTGCCAGTGGTGCCACTAGTTGATTGAACAAGCGCTACATCATTTATAGGAGTTTGCGCTATACGACGTACATTAAGAGCTCGGTAGTCCAAACCATCACGAAACTTAAACTCAGCCAAACGACGACGCGGGGTCTTCATGTGACGAAAGAATCGCTTAACAGGTCTCAGGAACCAGTAACTAAAATCCTCTTCAGAACAGCTAATTGTCTGCAGCGTTTTTTTGCGACGACGAGAGAGGTCTAGTAAAACAGGACTTTTAGCTTCAGTGATGATGACACTAGCACCACTGCTTTTAGCAGCCCGATCTATCTCTTCAACTCCTGCAGATGGCGATAGACAAACGGGAATCATGCCGGTTCGCCAAGCCGCCATTAGAGCCACAGGATAGTGAACAGAGTTGGGGAGATGAATAATAATGCGAGTCCCTGGAGCTATCGCTAGACGATCAATCATCCAGTTCGCAACCGACATAGAGTAGCGCTCTATATCGCCAAAGGTGAGTTGATCACGATCTACACGCACCGCCACCTTGTGTTCATGACGTTCCGCTAAAAAGGTCGCCAGCCCAGAGAGACTCTCTAAGCCACGAAGGTAGAAGCCAAGTCGACTATCGCTGTTGATAGCACACCTCCCCCTGAGCAAACACAATCGCTTCTCCCGATTCAATTTGCAGCCAAGGTTCATTATCGGTCAGTGGTTCAGTTGCTATAACAGTGACGACATCATTTGGATTGGTCTCACCTCTAAAATCGATACTCAAATCAAAGTCACGCAATTGCGCCTCTCCAAAAGGAGCACGTCGGGTGAGATAGTTAAGTTTTGTCGTACAGTAGCAGTATAGAAACTCTGAATTACTCAGCAGCATATTGAATACACCCAGAG
Source organism: Marinobacterium sp. LSUCC0821 (assembly GCF_012848475.1). Classification (NCBI taxonomy): domain Bacteria; kingdom Pseudomonadati; phylum Pseudomonadota; class Gammaproteobacteria; order Oceanospirillales; family Oceanospirillaceae; genus Marinobacterium; species Marinobacterium sp. LSUCC0821. The sequence goes on along the minus strand of NZ_CP051666.1, from coordinate 503,016 downwards.
CCCGTAGCTGATCACTACAGTAGCGAATAAGCTCAAAGAGCTCTCGGTTATTGGCTGGCGGCTGCGGGAAAGCTTTTCTGATCTGACCGAGAAGCCAACAGAATGCGTACTCAGAATCGGTGGTACCGACTGGTTGGTAGAAGTGAAGCTCTTTCTCAAACAGCGATTTATCTAACTGCCCATTGTGCGCAAAGGTCCAGGTGAAGCCCCATAGTTCACGACTGAATGGATGGGTATTCTCAAGGTTTACTTGGCCAACATTGGCTTGGCGAATATGACTAATGACGGTGCAGCTTTTAATCGGATATTGGCATACCAGCTCTGCGATAGGCGAGTTGACGCTTGGTTCAGGATCGTGAAACGCGCGCAGCGCTTTGCCTTCATAAAACCCTATACCCCAACCATCTCGGTGCGGGCCTGTACCACCCCCACGCTGCATAAGACCTGCAAAACTGAAACAGATATCCGTGGGTACATTCGCGCTCATACCCAAAAGCTCACACATCATCGACTCCCTGTCAGTTTAGTTTGAGCCAGTATATACGATTAAACGAACGGGGTCAGAGTCATCCTAGGATGACTCTGCCCCCCATAACGTTGCCATTAACAAGCCAACTCAAAACAAGGAGTATATGAAGCGTAATCAATCTTCATCCGACGCTGCTCAATGAAGCCCTGCAATAACTCGGATAATGCATCAATCACCACCTGATCACCGCATAGTTTAAAGGCACCATGCGTCTCAACTGCCTGAACCGCTTGCTCTTTAACGTTACCCGCAACAATTCCAGAAAGCGCCCTTCGCAATTCAGCCGCAAGCATATAGTCTGGCTGATCTAAATGCAGATCGAGTTTTGCCATATTATCGTGCGTTGGATCAAAAGGTTTCTGTAGCTCATAAGGAATAAAGAGGTCCCAATTGTAGTGGTAAGCTTCGCCCGCCTCTTTACGATGTTCAGTAGCCGCGTCAAAACCTCGTTTCATCTCAGCTGCTACTGCTGCTGGATCGTTCACAATAACCTTGTATAAGGACTGGGCACGCTCACCTAGAGTTGCACCGATAAACTTATCGATCTGTTCAAAGTAGGCTTCACTACCCTCTGGGCCTGTGAAGATAAATGGAAACTCAACGTCGCGGTTCTCTTCTCGCAGAAGAATGCCGAGCATGTAGAGAATCTCCTCGGCAGTACCTGCACCACCAGGGAAAACCACAATGCCGTGACCAAGACGAACAAACGCCTCTAAGCGTTTTTCAATATCAGGCATGATGATGAGTTCAGATACGATCGGATTAGGACTCTCGGCCGCGATAATGCCTGGCTCAGTAATACCGATATAACGCGCATCACTGATACGTTGTTTAGCGTGAGCGATGGTCGCCCCTTTCATAGGCCCCTTCATGGCACCCGGTCCACAACCGGTACAGATATTGATTCCCCGCAACCCCAACTCATAACCCACTTTTTTGGTGTAGTTATATTCAGGACGCGCGATTGAGTGGCCACCCCAACAAACAGCAATATTGGGTTTCACATGTGGCTGCAACGCCTCAGCATGTCGCAGAATATGAAACACCTTATGGGTGATCTTCTCGGAGTCACTCAAACCCCTTCCTACATGAGCTACCTCATCAACGACATAAACAAGGTCACGTAATACTGAAAAGAGATGTTCGCGAATACCCTGAATAAGTTCGCCATCAACAAAAGCTGAAGCTGGCGCATTCTCAAGCTCCAACTGCACGCCACGGTGCTTGGTACCAATATGAACATCAAAATCTTTGTGAAGCTTTAGTACCTCATGAGTGCTATCCATCTCACTTCCACAGTTCAGGACGGCCAAAGCACACTTGCGAAACAACGGATAGAGACCTGCCTCACTGCGATCTCTAATTCGCTCTACCTCATGCGGTGAGAGCATGTCTAAACTTTCTAGAGGACGAACACTGGCTGATACAGACTGACTACTCATAAATAACTCCTCAGCGTAATGGCTCTGTAATTATTACGCAGTTAGATTAAGCATAGATGACATTTGCTAAACCAGCACTCTTAGTTTAGCTTTGAGTGGTGGGCACAATGTTCACTATCCTCTTTCGTGACCGATAAGGAAATGCCAATGAGCGCATCCAAACTCTATATCCTCGATACAAACGTTCTCCTGCACGATCCGAAATGTCTTGTTGAGTTTAAAGAGCAAGATATCGCTATACCGATGACCGTGCTTGAAGAGTTAGATGATATTAAAGATCGCAAAAAGAACGTCGCTGCTGAAGCGCGTGCTGCGATTCGAGAGATCGATAAGATCCTAAGTGGGGCTACTAGCCCTTCAGAGATTCATAGTGGCGTACAGATCAAGCTTGAGGGTAAAGATCGCGAAACTGTTCTTGGTAAGCTCTCCATCTATCCAGACCACGAACTTGGCAAAGAGAAAGGTTTCCTCCCGGCTGAAACCAACAAAGACAACCGTATTATCAACTGTGCGCTGCATCTCCAAGCGACGATGCCGAAGCGTCAGATTATCCTTGTTACTAAAGATCTCAACATGCGCCTCAAGGCGATGGGTGCAGGCCTAAAACGTGTTGAGGACTACCGTACTGACCAGTTAGTTTCAGATATCGATCTACTCCCTGCTGGCCATACGCACCTTGAAACGCCATTCTGGGAAGGCGTTGACGAGGTAGAGAGCTACCACGATGCAGAGCACACCTACCATCGTGTTGCACGTGAGGTCCTTCCGGAGACCTACGCCAACGAGTACATCTATGATGACTCTCAAGATTTCGCTGCACGGACTATGCGCACTGAGGGAGATAAGGTCATTCTTCGCGATCTTGGCTACCAGAAATTGATGCAGCAAAACTGCTGGGGCATTAGCCCAATCAATATCCAGCAAGCCTTTGCAATGAATGCCATGCTCGATCCAGATATCGACCTTGCCATTCTTTTAGGCTCTGCAGGTTCAGGTAAAACCTTGATAGCCCTAGCAAGCGCACTGGAGCTGGTCATTGAGCAACAGCGTTATAATAAGATTATCGTTACCCGCTCTACTCCACCTGTCGCAGAGGATATCGGTTTCCTACCAGGTACCGAGGAGGAGAAGATGACACCTTGGTTGAGCGCAATTAACGACAACCTTGAAGCGATGCATGAGCATGATGAACGCCCACAAAGCAGTGTTAAATATGCGATTGAGAAGGCCAATATTCAGTTCAAGTCACTGAACTTTATTCGTGGCCGTAGCATTCAAAATGCGATTGTGTTGATTGATGAGGCGCAGAACCTTACGCCACAACAATTAAAAACCATTCTGACCCGCTGTGGTAAGAACACCAAGATGGTCTGCTTGGGTAACCTTGCTCAGATCGACTCAAACTACCTCACAGCACTTACCTCAGGTCTTACCTATATCGCAGAGCGCTTCCGCGATTATGAGGGCTGTGCATCTGTTCACTTTGAAGGGATCTTCCGCTCGAAATTGGCAGAATACGCTGAAGAGCATCTCTAATAGTCTAAGCGACACAACAAGGCGGCCATCGAGCCGCCTTTTATTTTGCAATTGCAGCAATAACCCTATCTACAACACCTTATCGAACGTTCAATTCTATTTGGAATTCACACTAACCAGTCTCGGGTTTAATTAGCGAAAGCCACTCTAATAACAAACCAATTAAAAAGATCTATTAAGAAGATTTAAGCGAAAAATGTCCGCACAATGTATCCGTGAATCCCAATAACGACGCGGTTTCGTCTATTTTTTAGTGCTTAACCAACAGATTCAATCTTCAACATTAGTCTGATCAATTTTTAAGCAACTTGGCGCTAGGCCGCATAGAAACTGACTTATCAGAATTTGCTATACAGCTATAACGAAAAATTCACTTAGAAAGGTGATTACATTATGGTGCAGCGCAATATAATCAGCATCAAGTAATAGGGATGTCATACAAAGCATGTATGGCAACAATGGATACCGACGAGAAACTTTCGTTAAATCCCTAGGTTTGCAACTAACCTCTATTCGGCCAAAAGCCTAACATTGAGTTACTGCAGACCCATTTGTTCAAATTGCAGATGTGGTGGTGTTATGGATACGCAGAAAGTAGACGTGTTATTAGTTGGCGCAGGCGCAATGAGTACAACTCTAGGCGTGATGCTCCAGGAACTTGATCCAAACCTAAAAATCTTAATGGTTGAGCGTTTGGGACATGTAGCTAGTGAAAGTACCGATGGTCTTAACAATGCCGGTACAGGTCACGCCGCTTACTGTGAATTGAACTACACACCTAAACAGGCTGATGGCTCAATCAACTGTAGCAAAGCATTTTCGATCAACGAGAGTTTCGAAATCAGCCTACAGTTCTGGTCGTACCTTGTGAACAAAGGTGCACTACCTCATCCTAAAAAGTTTATAAACACCTCTCCACACTGCAGCTTTGTCTGGGGTGAAGAGAATGTCGACTTCCTTCGCAAGCGTCACTCAGCACTGACACAACACCCACTATTCAGTGCCATGGAGTACAGCGAAGATCCAGCAGTCATCAAAGAGTGGATGCCGCTGGTAATGAATAACCGTGATCCAAACCAACCCATTGCTGCCACCCGTGTTCGCTACGGATCAGATGTAAACTTTGGTGAGCTAGCGCGTTACATGGTCAATTTCCTTGAGATGAGCGAGAACTTTGAGCTTGCCCTCTCTCGTGTCGTTACCGACCTTAAACAGAAAGAGGACGGCAGCTGGAGTGTGAAACTTAAACACTCTGCTAAGCCAGATACTTACAAGGTTAACGCTAAGTTTGTCTTCCTTGGTGCAGGCGGTGGTGCACTTCCACTTCTTCAGAAATCTGGCATCCCTGAAGGTGATGGCTACGGTGGTTTCCCAGTGAGCGGCCAGTGGTTGATCTGTAAAAACCCTGCCGTAATCGAACGCCATCATGCCAAGGTTTACGGCATGGCACCTCTAGGTGCTCCGCCGATGTCGGTTCCGCATTTGGATACACGAATCATTAATGGCAAAAAAGCACTTCTATTTGGACCTTTTGCTGGCTTCTCCACTAAGTTCCTGAAGAATGGTTCACTTATGGACCTACCTATGTCGTTAAGCCCAGACAACCTTATCCCTATGATGTCTGTTGCTAAAAACAACATGGACCTCACCAAATATCTCATCAGTGAAGTGATGCAGACGCACGGTTCACGTGTTGAATCGCTGCGCAATTTCTTCCCTGATGCTGAGGAGAATGATTGGGAACTTTCCTACGCTGGTCAGCGTGTTCAGATCATCAAACCAGGTAACGAGACCAAAGGTAAATTGGAGTTCGGAACTGAAGTAATTTCCGCGGCAGACGGCTCGTTAGCTGCACTACTTGGTGCATCACCAGGTGCATCTACTGCCACTAACACGATGGTTTGTATCATTGAAACTTGTTTCAAAGAGCGCGCGCAAAGTGCTGATTGGAAAGCAAAATTCAAAGAGATGATTCCATCATACGGTGAATCACTTGCGACCAATAGCGAACTTCTTGAGAAGGTTCGCAGTCACACACTCAACACGCTTCTACTAGACCAAGAGTCAGAGTCAGAAGCAGCCTGATAAAGTGGCATTACCCCTCCCCTAGGGCTAACATAGACGCTCTTAAGGAGTGCCGTTTTGATCAAAGGTCTTTTCCAGCGAATCATCATTTTGGTGGTTCGCTTTTACCAGCTTTTCATCAGCCCTATTCTTGGGCCGAGATGCCGTTTCTATCCATCGTGTTCTAGCTACATGATCGAGGCGGTATCACTGCATGGACCAGTTCAAGGGTTTTGGATAGGTATGAAACGGATTGGTCGCTGCCATCCAGGTTCAGACGGCGGCATAGACCCAGTCCCGGGTAGCGAACTTGAGATGAGCTACCAGCAAGAGCTAGCAGAAGAGGCAGCCAAGTGCGGCTGCGGTGCGTCGAAGGAGCAACCCTAATGTTTTCGGCCGGATCACTATCAGCCATTGTAATCGTCTATATGGGCATGCTGTTTGCGCTTGCCGTATTAGTTGAACGCTACGCTCGTAAACGTTCGGGGCTTCGCTGGCAAGGCGCTATTTATGCCCTTTCTCTAGCTGTTTTTTTCACCTCTTGGACATTCTACGGCAGCGTGGGATTTGCCATCGCCAACGGTGCACAATTTTTTGCCATTTACGTCGGTGCTATTGTGGGACTCATTTTAGGGGCCGGTGCTCTTAAACGCATGATTTTGGCAAAAGAGAGTTTTCGCCTCACCTCAATCGCAGATCTAATTTCGACTCGATACCGACGTTCTCAGCGCCTCGCTGCACTCGTCTCAATTCTTGCCATGATCGGCTTAGCACCCTACATCGTTCTCCAACTTCGTGCGATTTATGGAGCTTTTGAGGTACTCACTGGAGAGCCAAGCAGCAGCGGCAATGGCTTAGTCGTAACCCTGCTCATGGCGCTACTGACCATCATGTTTGGCGCGCGCCGTGTTGACCCCACAGAGCGTCACCAAGGAATTATTGCCGTACTAGCGGCAGAGAGTCTTATCAAGTTACTCGCGTTTATTGCTGTAGGCCTTTTCGTCACCTACGGACTTTTCGATGGTTTCCAAGACCTACATCAAAATATTCAAACTGCCAACCTTGAATACCTCTACTCTGCTGGGCAGGAAGGTAGCGGCTATACCTGGGTTGCTCTAATTATTCTGGGCGCTGCTGCAATCTTGATGCTGCCTCGCCAGTTTCACGTCACTGTAGTTGAAAACGCTGACTCCAAACATCTAAAGAGTGCTATTCGCCTCTTCCCGATCTACACCATTGCAATCAATCTATTTGTTATTCCCGTTGCAGCTGCAGGCCTCCTACTAGGCCTACCCGCATCGGCAGGCGATCAGTTTGTCCTCCTTATCCCACAGATGAGCGGAAGCCCAGCGTTGACCCTAATCGCTTTCATAGGCGGCTTTGCTGCAGCAACGGGCATGATCATAGTCACCACACTTACCTTGGCGACCATGGCCTCTAACCATCTAGTTATCCCTATCTGGCGTCGTATTCGTCCTGATACTCAACTAGCTGCATCCCTACTGCAGATTCGTTGGGGGTTAATTGTCATCATTCTTTTGTTGGCATTCACCGCCGCTGAGCAGTTACAGGCTCCCTACATACTTGTTTCGCTTGGACTTATCTCCTTTGCTGCTGTGCTGCAGTTAGCGCCTGCAGGTCTCATCGGCCTATTCTGGAAAACAGGCAACAGTCTGGGTGCAGCACTTGGTCTTCTGATTGGCTACCTGGTTTGGTATTTCACGCTTGTCGTTCCACCGATGGTCGGTGAGGGGTGGATTGATCAGAGCATCATGACCCACGGATTTATGGGTTACAGCTGGCTGCGCCCACAAGCGATGTTTGGCTTTGACTTCCTCCCACCGCTCGCTCACGGGGTATTCTGGTCGCTACTCTTTAACCTCGGTTTCTACTGGCTAGGCAGTAAACTCTACCGTCCGCGCAAAGTTGAGCGCGCCTTAACAGCCGAGCTGTTTAATGCAATGCGAGAAGAGATGAGCGATCGTTATAGAAACGCTCGCCCGACCGGACTTGAAGCCTACATCGAACGTGAACCGAAGATTCAAGAGGCCGAGAAACTCCTAAACCGCTACCTCTCTGATGAGAAAGCAGAAGAGATGTTGGGTTCGATATTGAATGATCTTCAACTCGGAAGCCGCAGCCATCTGACCGTCGTTGAGCTGATGGAGTTCCATCGCATGATCGAGCATCGCCTTGCGGGCTCCATCGGTGCAGCAGGAGCACACTCTGCCATAGAGGACTCAATTAGTTACAGCGACCGAGAATCGGCAGACCTTCGCGCCCTATTCAGTCACCTTGCTAGCGAACTTAAGCTGAGTCAGTCAGATGGGCGCGGGCAGCAGATCGTCTCTGGAGAGGGTTCTCAGTTCTTTAGGGATCTGCAGAAAGGCAACGAGATGCTGAACAATGAGATTGCTCAACTGCGCAATGCCAATAAGGTGCTCGATGAGAAACTGGATAGACAGTATCAAGAGATATTCAAATACCGCTTAGAAGCCCAGCGTTTGAATATGGAGAATGAGGCTCTAAAGGCACAGCTAACACTAGAGATAGGTAGCCGTGCCATCGAGGGTGATGCTAAGGAGTCTTAATCAGGACGCCTTAAGCATCCTCACGTTTTAGATGGATATCCATCTGCGGGAATGGAATACCGATACCCGCCTCATCGAAACGAAGCTTAATCTGCTCGGTAATAGCCCACTTAGTATCCCAGTAGTCATCTGTTTTAACCCAGGGGCGACAGACAAAATTCACACTGCTATCGGCTAACTCTGCCACGGCAATCTTGGGTGCAGGATCCTCTAGCACGCGCTCATCTGCAGCTAATATCTCAGCCAAAATTTGCTTGGCAAGACGGATATCGGAATCGTAAGAGATCCCCACAATCATATCGATACGACGTGTAGGACGACGGTTATAGTTTGTGATGATATCGGAGTAGATCGCACCATTTGGGACAATGACCTCGCGGTTATCACCAGTACGCATCACCGTATTAAAGATCGTAATCTGTTCCGCAACACCAGAAACACCAGCTACCTCAACAAAATCACCCTCTTTAAACGGTCTAAAGAAGATTAGCAGGACGCCAGCAGCAAAGTTCTTTAACGAATCTTGCAGCGCCAAGCCAATCGCTAAACCAGCGGCACCCACCAACGCAATCAGCGACGTGGTATCTACCCCTAATTGCCCTAGCGCCGCTACAACGACAAACAGAATCAAGGCGATATGGGCAACCGAGCGGATAAAATTAACCAACATCGTATCCATGCCGGTTTTAGTCAGAACTTTATCAAGCCCCTTCGCCAGCAGACCAACAAACCAACGACCGATGATGAATATCGCAAGCGCTGAGGCGATATTGATCGACCAGGGGGTGATATAGGTATCAATAATAAGCTGTGTATCAGGCATGTGTGCAGATCCTAAAAACTGTTCTATCTTAAGGTTTAAGAAAGGTTGAAAACGTTAGAATACAACCCTATTAAGTACTATAACTCAGGTATTCGAGTTTCCAAGAAGATGTTGAAGTTTATTTCTGTTGTACCTGCTATTTTCACTGTCTCAGCATTCGCTGCACAGAACCATATTGCCGATGATGTGCAGCTATTTATGCACAGCGGCCCCTCATATGAGTTCCGTATTGTTGGTCGCGTGCGCAGCGGCGATAGCATTACTATCGATAAGGCGAGTGGCGACTACACCAAGATTAAAACCGAGTCTGGCAAAGAGGGCTGGGTTTTAACCCGTTATATTGCCGAGGGAGAGAGTCAGCTTAAATCGCTTCAGAGCGAACTCCCTACCCTGCGTAGCGAAGTGGATAACTTGCGTGCTGAACTGACTCATCGTGAAGAGCAACTTCAGACTGTTCAGACCCAGCTCACAAACTTTCGTGCTGAAACATCCAATCGTGATGCGGAAGTTTTAGAGCGTGACAAACGCATTAGAGAGCTAGAATTTCAGGTAGCCAGCATGGATCAATCAAACCTCATGCGTTGGCTAACACACGGCGGATTAATTGCCCTGGGCGGCTTAATTATTGGAGTGATCGTTTCCAACCTTCCACGCCGTAAGAAGAGACAAAGCGAATGGTTCTAATAGAACCAAGTAGTAATTACAAACAAACTAAGCGAAGAGAATGAATATGGGAATTGAGATGATGAGTGTAGTACTTGCAAGTTTAGCGACACTGGCTGTTATCGGTTACCTAGCATCACAAATTAAAGCGAAAGCTGAAGCGGACAAAGTAGCTCTTCAGCCTATTCGTATTGAAGATGAAGAGAAACAGCGCATCAAGCGCTAATTCAATTTCAGATATCGATCTCTGAGATGGGGCGCGGAGTAAAATCTGCGATCCCACCCTCTTTGGTCCAAGCCTTCAAACCCTGCTCGACACGCACAACGCCTTTAAAGCGTGCCTGAAGATAAGGCACAACCTCTTCCAGCGAATCTATATCACATAGAATTACGCCACCGCGATCGTCTTCTGTCGAGAATAGAAAGGATTGCACACCCAGACTCCAAGCTTGAAAAACCTGAGTGTAACAACTTAGCGTGGAAGACTCACCAGTTTAGATAGCTAAAACACCCTTTCATCTCTTGGCGAGCCAATTGATAGTCAGGAAAGAACTCAGCAACCAATCCCCAAAATCGGGCACTGTGGTTCATCTCCCTAAGGTGACACAACTCATGAATAATCACGTAGTCCTGTAATTGCTGATTCAGATGCACCAAACGCCAATTTAAAGTGACCTCTTTGCGACTACTACACTGTCCCCACTTCCGCTTGTAGTTGGCAGTTGCAACGCTCAACGGAGTAAGTCCAGTAAAGTTTGAGAGTTGAGCTGTGCGCTCGCTTAGGTGAGCCTCAGCAAATTCATTTAAGAGTTGCTTTAAAAGTCGTTCCTTGGATCGAGCGGTTGCTTTTCCTGTTACAGCAACTGTGATGGTATTGGCAGCCAAATCAACTTGTGATCTTTTTGCACTCAGTGAATAGCACAAATTAAAGGGACGTCCCAAAAGTGGCAGTGTACTTCCTTCATGATCGATATAGTGCTCAGATAACGCTGCAGCTTGCTTGGCCAACCTAGGCTTAATCCAAGACTGTTTTTCAAGGAGCCAAGCGAGTACTTCAGTCTCTGCCACATAGCTAGGAACTCGAACAACTACTTCGGCGTTATCGATATGGATAGCCATACGACGACGCCGTGCTGATCGCTCTATTCGATAACTGAATTCAACTTCCTGTGGCATGCATGATCATCGCTATTCCTGAGATGCGAGTATCATATCAGCTAATGCGTTTGCTGAGGTCCATGCTCCCTCAATTCCTGGCGCACCAATCCAATCACCGCAGGCACCTACCTTCAACTCACTATCCCAAAGCGCGAGCTCACCTTTGCCTGCTGAATGGGAGCGAGAGTAGAGCCAGCGATGCAGTCGTGCATTTTCAATCTCTAAAGCGTCATTAACAGCCTCTTCGAGAACCTTTTGCACATCAGACAGCACAGCATCTCTATTGTCCTCAATGCACTGTTCACTCCAGGCTTGTGACATCTCCACATGAAGCAGCGCACCGGAGCGAGCGGGTTTATGACTCTCAACCACAATGCGCGAGATTGGGCTATCCGCCAAATTGACGATGTCTGAGTTCTCAAGCACCTTAGGCAAGCGTGCCAACTGAAACAGTGCTACCCAACTCGCCGTTGTGGTCGCTACACGGGCACGCTTAGCGAAGCGGCTAACCACCTCCAATAAAGGCTCTGCTTGAGGTGCAGGAGCAGCTGAAACAACAGCATCGAAATAGCCAAGGAGATCGCCATGTTCATCACGAACTAACGCGCCACTGGCATCACTCCAAAGCACGCCTACACGTTTCTCAGTGTGAAGTGTAACTCCATCGAGAAGTGCACGAGTTAACGCAGAGTTGCGCCCCACCCCTAACCACTGATTTTGAATGCTGGCTGATCCATTCAGACCTTGCTGTACTTTGGCTGGCCAATGAAGTGCACTCCCCTTACGCTCAAGCATCGTGAGCCATTCATTAAACTCAGCAGAGTGCGCCTCGATAATTGGCGCACCCAAATCAAGGGATGCTTCACCTAAGCGCGCTGCAGCTAGACGCCCACCCGTGCCACGACTCTTTTCAAATACCTCGACACTCATACCCGCGTCGGTTAAACGACGTGCAAGGGTTGCCCCTGCTATACCCGCACCAACAATCGCTACACGTTGCATCAACTATCCTTATCCATCGGAACGGCCAGCGCGGCCTCTAACTGTTTTACTAAACCGGAACTCTCTGGCGATGTCATACTTGAATAGACATCAATCACCTTGCCATCACGTCCAACAAGATACTTGTAGAAGTTCCATTTCGGTGACACTCCAGTGGCTTTAATCAGATCACTAAATACTGGATTGGCATAATCGCCACGTACATGCGACTTCTCAAACATTGGGAATTTAACGCCGTAGGTTAGACGGCAAAACTCCTGGATTTTGTTCTCTTGGTTATACTCTTGATCGGCAAAATCACCCGACGGAAAACCCAGTACCGAGAAACCCTGATCTTGATACTTAGCGTGCATCGCCTCAAGCCCTTCATACTGACCAGTAAATGCACACTTGCTGGCAGTATTGACAATCAGCAGAACCTGTCCCTTGTATGCCTCACAGAGGTTAACCTGCTTCTCACCTGCAAGCTCGCGCACTGTATGGTCCAAGACATTCATACAGCTATCTGCAGAGGCTGTTTTAAAACCGACTAAAGCGGCTAGCATTGTTAAGATTCGCATAAGCTTCATTGTATGCCTCGATTCAAATATTTAGTTGGCTATATGTACGTGACTTTCTAGATTTCAGATGACTGAAAGAGCCGATGACAGGCTGAAGGCCTGTCACGGTAACATTGTAGCTAGTTCAGTGCACCGATGACTGGCCTTTAGCCAGTCATCCGCTATCTCAGCGACTTCCAGACATCGGGTTCACAGATACTGGGGTCAGAGTCATCTTCAGATGACTCTGACCCCAATAAAGTGCCAGCAAACTTGCACTGCAGCATGTGTTTGTTAGCATAGTGACCTCAATTCACGGAGCGCTGCATCTTCACCAGAAATCGCATCTCCATTTACAGGAGAAAAAGATGCAAATCGCTGACAAATCTGTTGTTTCAATTCACTACACCCTAACTAACGTGCTTGGCGAGACTATCGATAGTTCTGTAGGCCAGGAGCCACTTGTCTACCTTCAGGGTGCGCAAAACATCATCGCAGGCCTTGAAGCGGCGCTTGTAGGTAAAACTGTTGGCGATTCACTTCAGGTAACTGTAGAGCCAGCTGAAGGTTACGGTGAGATTCGTGAAGAGCTTATCCAAGAAGTTGATCGCAGCGCATTCCAGGGCGTTGATGAGATCGATGTTGGCATGCAGTTCATGGCACAAACTCCATGGGGCGAGCAGCCAGTGACTGTTATCAAAGTTGAAGGCGAGATGGTTACTCTAGATGGCAACCACCCACTTGCTGGCGAAACACTAAACTTCGACGTTGAAGTAGTTGAAGTTCGTGAAGCTACAACTGAAGAAGTTGAGCACGGTCACGTACACGGTGCAGGCGGCCACCATCATTAAGCACTAGTGCTAAGTTGATATAAAAATGCCGAGCTTAGTGCTCGGCATTTTTGTATGTAGAGTATCGATTAACGATCTTCAGAGGTCGCTTCGATGTGGTGGAAGGTCAAGTCAGCACCACGGAACTCCTGCTCTTCATCCATACGGATACCTGCAACAGCTTTCACAACACCATAGACGATAAAGCCACCGACTAGTGCTACAAGAATACCTGCAAGCGTACCAATAACCTGAGAAGCTAGACTTACGCCACCAAGACCACCGAGGGCTTCAGAACCGAAGATACCTGCAGCGATACCGCCCCAAGCACCACATAGGCCGTGTAGCGGCCACACACCCAGTACGTCGTCGATCTTCCACTTGTTCTGAGCAAGGGTGAACAACCAAACAAAAAGCGCACCAGCGACACCACCAACCACTAGCGCCCCGATTGGGTGTAGCAAGTCAGAACCTGCACAGATAGCAACAAGACCAGCTAGAGGACCGTTATGGATGAAGCCAGGGTCATTTTTGCCAACCAGAGTTGCAGCGATAATACCGCCAACCATAGCCATCAAGCTGTTAACAGCAACTAGACCTGAGATTCCATCAAGAGTCTGCGCAGACATCACGTTGAAACCAAACCAGCCAATACAGAGAATCCAAGCACCCAATGCTAGGAATGGAATGTTTGATGGTGGGAAAGCCTGTACACGATCATTACGGTAGCGACCTTTACGTGCACCGAGTACGAGCACAGCTGCAAGACCTAACCAGCCGCCTACTGCATGAACAACGACAGAACCTGCAAAGTCATGGAAACCAGCACCGAAGCTGCTCTCTAACCAGCCCTGGAAGCCGTAGTTACCGTTCCAGATGATACCTTCGAAAAATGGGTAAACAAACGCTACACAGAGTGCTGCTGCGATAAGCATTGGGTAGAAGCGCGCACGCTCAGCAACACCACCAGAGATGATTGCTGGAATAGCCGCAGCGAAGGTCATTAGGAAGAAGAACTTCACTAGGTCGTAGCCGTTACCCTGTGCAAGCGTAGCTGCGTCAGAGAAGAAAGTTACGTCATACGCAATCCAGTAACCTACGAAGAAGTAGACGACTGCCGAAAAACCGAAGTCGGTCATGATCTTAACAAGTGCGTTCACCTGGTTTTTACGACGGACTGTACCCACTTCTAAGAATGCAAAGCCGGCATGCATCGCAAACACCATGATCGCACCCAAGAGGATGAACAATGTATTAGAGCTCTGGACTAGAGTCTCTACTGCACTATTAATTGATTCCACCAATTTTCTCCTAAAGTTTTTGCACAATGGATGTGCATCAACAAAATTTACGCACCTTTTTGGTGCATTTAGATCTAGTTATAGCCATCTAAAACAAAGCAAGATTAGATAAAATGATCACAAAAACCACATTATAATCAAAGTTTTATTAAGCTTTATTAAAGTTAAAAGCAGCGTTAGCTAAAAACAGTTGCCTAGTAGTTTGCAAGGAGCGTACCAACTTTGGGCACACTCCTCACAAATGCACAGATCAGGAGCGATGACGAATTTCAAAGCAGCAATGAATCTTCTCATTGCGTTTAAAATCTTGATCGATCGTCTTAGGAGTAGTCTCTTTAATATCAAACGCAGAGAGCGCTTCATAGTCGAGCTTAAAGCGACGGTAGTTGTTAGAGAAGATCAGTAGCCCACCCTGCTCTAGCAGTGCCATGGCGCGCTCGACCAACATGACATGGTCACGCTGGACATCGAGAATGTCGCTCATACGTTTAGAGTTTGAGAAGGTCGGTGGATCCATGAAGATCAGATCAAAGGTCTCTGTACGAGGACGATCCAACCACTGAATACAATCAGCCTGAATCAATTTTGCCTTATTCGCTGGGATCTTGTTCAAATCAAAGTTGCGACGTGCCCAATCTAGGTAAGTTGCTGACATATCGACGCTGGTCGTCTCTTTAGCCCCACCCACTGCAGCATGCACGCTTGCAGTTGCTGTGTAACAGAAGAGGTTAAGCACTCGCTTATCTTTAGCCAACCCCTGAATCTTCTTGCGCACGGGGCGGTGATCGAGGAACAGCCCAGTATCCAAGTAATCTCGAAGGTTAACCTCAAATTTACAACCATACTCTGTGACAACAAAGGTCTGACCTTGGCTATCTTCACGCTCGTACTGGTCACTACCCGCTTGGCGTTTACGCTGCTTTAGAGTGATCTTGTCGGTGCTCATCTCAAATACACGACCCGCCACTGCTACCACCTCTTGGAGGCGCTTGAATGATTTAACAGGGTCAACCTTCGCTGGCGGAGCATACTCTTGAATCACGACCTGATCGGCATAACAGTCGATAGCAACGGCATATTCAGGTAGATCAGCATCATAAGCGCGGTAAGCTTCGATCTCTTCTCGCTTAACCCAACGACTCAATTGCTTCAAATTTTTACGGAGACGGTTCTCAAACATCTGAGCCCCATCCGATAGTGCACCAACTTGGTGCGTTTTATTTGACTGGTCGCCAGTCAAGCCTGTATCGCCAGCAGTAGCAGCCTGGGAACTCTCACGCCCCTCTTGCGGGTAGACAGTAAAGAGCAACAGCTGACTTGGTAATGGGCCGTTAAAGAGGCGGTATAGCTTATCAGCGCGTAATCCCATCACTTTGCCAAGTTCAGGGTTAGAGGTGAAAATCGCAGAGCGCCAACCCACAGTTTGAGCTTTTAGGAAATCACCCAACTGGCTGTAGAGAAAACGCAGGCTAGACTGTTCACCCAAGCGCTCACCATAAGGCGGGTTACTAATTAGAAGACCACTCTCCTCTGCGTTTGGCAAAACAAGGCTCGCCAAATCACAACGAGTAAATTCAACAAGATCTGAGACACCTAGGGCATCCGCGTTGGCAAGCGCACGATCTACAGCCAGTTTGTCCGCATCAAAACCACGCATTGGTACCTGTGATATAGCCAATCCAGCAACACGGCGCTCCTGCGCTTCCTGATAGATAGGAGTCCAAACACTTGGCTGGTGGCCACACCAGCGATCAAAACCCCAACGGCGACGAAGTAAACCTGGAGCAATATCTGCTGCAATCATTGCCGCTTCGGTAATCAGGGTACCCGCACCACACATTGGGTCTACTAGCTGTTTAAACTCTGAATTTGCACCCCAACCACAGCGCAACAATAGACCGGCGGCAAGGTTCTCCTTCATCGGAGCTGCACCAGTCTGAAGACGATAGCCGCGACGGTGGAGTGACTCACCCGAAAGGTCGATAGCTATTTGCGCACTGGTGCGACGCAAGTGAACATTGATACGCAAATCTGGCTGGTTTTTAGCCACCGAGGGACGGCGACCTGTTGCATCACGCACCTGGTCGACTATCGCATCCTTAACCTTCATCGCACCGAAGTGAGTATTATTAATCGCTTCGTTACGACCATTAAAGTCGACTGTCAGCGTACCCTCTGGGCGCAGGTGATCTAACCAATCAATCGCTTTGATACCCTCATACAGAGCATCAGTAGTTGTTGCGTCAACCTCTGCTACCAATAAGAGAACACGGTTAGCTAGACGCGACCAGAGACAGATTCGATAAGCATCAGCAAGTTCAGCCTCAAGTTGCACCCCTGCTTGGGTCTCTTTGGCTTGCTCTAAACCCAACGAGCGAATCTCCTCGAGCAGGAGGGACTCAAGTCCTTTGGGGCAGGTTACAAATAGTTTCATCTGATGCTCACTAAACTTATTTAGCTGTATGAATATTTTTCACTCAGCAATTCTATATCGAATTTCATCGGTTAAACCCATGATAACCACAGGTTTTTTGCTAGTGCACTAAGGGCAAATTTATTACACCTTTATTTCACATAGCTTATTTAAATTACGCGTTTTCACAATTTTGCATTAAACATATAAGTGTGACTACGAGTTGTTGTCGCCAAATCCGAGTACAAGACTAGATCTTGCACTACTCACTCATTCAATACGAGGCGTATATATGAGAAGACAGAAACGAGAACGTACTAGCACTCTTTACAAACGCGGTTTTACAGCCGGACTAGAGGGAAAATCACAGTCAGATTGTCCGGTACAATCAACAGATCTCCGCAGCCACTGGATGACAGGATGGCGCGAGGGTCGTGAAGCACACTGGGACGGTATGTCAGGTGTCTCAGCAATCCAAGCAACACCTGGACTTCATTAACATAGACTTATGAGAAACGGCTCCCTTGGGAGCCGTTTTTAGTTTCAATCCAGCTTAGCTCTGCTGTAGCAATCGACGATCGCGAATCGCTTCAACCGCTTCAGTAACAAGTTTCGGCCCACGGTAGATAAAGCCTGTGTAGACCTGAACCAAACTTGCACCCGCTTCGATCTTCTCAACCGCATCAAACCCTTCGGTAATACCACCTACACCAATAATTGGCAGCGAGCCATCCAACTCACGCGCCAGAATCTGGATTGCCCGCGTTGATAGGTTACGCACAGGCGCACCACTCAAACCGCCCGACTCTTGAGCAAACGGAGAGCTCTCAACACCAGCACGCTCAATGGTAGTGTTAGTCGCAATAACGCCATCCATCTCATAGGTCTTAAGTAGGTTAGCTGTAGAGACAAATGCCTCTTCACTCATGTCAGGTGCAATCTTAATCGCTATTGGAACATACTTACCGTGAATACCCGCGAGGCGTGCCTGCTCGTTCTTAAGCATATCCAACAGCTGGTTTAGGCTATCACCCTGCTGCAGATCACGCAGACCCGGAGTGTTAGGTGACGAGATGTTAACCGCAATGTAGGTAGCGTATGGGTAAACCTTACGAAGACAGATGAGGTAATCATCAGCTGCCTGCTCGTTTGGCGTATCCTTGTTTTTACCAATGTTGATTCCCAACACACCTTTGTAGTTAGAGGCTTCAACATTCTCAATAAGACGATCGACACCTAGGTTATTGAAACCCATACGGTTGATGATCGCGCTGTGCTCTGGAATACGAAATAGACGTGGCTTAGGGTTACCTGGCTGTGGGCGTGGTGTAACAGTACCTACCTCAACAAAGCCAAAGCCCATTGCTGCCAAACCATCGATAGCACCAGCATTTTTATCAAGACCCGCAGCCAAACCTACAGGGTTTGGAAAGCGAATGCCCATCACCTCTGTTGGAGCCTCAACACGACGTGCGCCCAAAAGACCAGGCAGACCTAAATCTGCAGCGAGGTTCATACTGCTAAGGGCAAGGTCATGCGACTTCTCAGCATCAAGACGAAACATAAGTGAACGCGCGATATCGTAAAGCATCGATTTCCAACCATGGTTTTTAAGTGCGCAAATTATATCCTAACGCACCTGCAAAAAACATCTGCGACTGCAAAGCCCTTTACTCGATGACGCTCTCTACCAATAATGAGGGAATAAGTTTAACCGGAGTGGAAAATGGCACAGTACGACAATCATCTACGCTTTATGCGTCTTCTCGGTGTTCGAGGCGTAGATCCAAGGGAAAATCGTAACGCCAGACGCTGGGGCCGCGCTTTTGAATGGCCACTCCTGTTTCTCGCTTTCTGGATTTTGATCGACTGGTACCTTCAAACCACCGACCACCGAGGCGAACTTAACGTCATTCAGTTAAGCGACTGGGTTATCTGGGCAATATTTACCCTCGATCTAGCAGCGATGCTCGTTCTTGTTGATAACCGTTGGCGCTACCTAAAAGGTAACTGGATGAGTCTTGTGATTGTTATCACCGGCGCGCCTTTAGTTTTTGAGATACTAGGCCTTCAAAGCGGCGCTCTCAGATCACTTCGACTACTGCTATTCGTTAGCATCTTTGCACGTCTTTCAAGCGACCTTCGCTCTGTTTTAGGGCGACATAACTTGGGTATTACCCTTGCGGTTGCCTTTGGTTTTTTGATTCTTGCCGCCTTCTTGATCTCCGGCCTTGATCCAGCATTCGAGAATCCAATCGATGGGTTTTGGTGGGCTTGGGTCACTATGACGACAGTAGGCTACGGCGACCTGGTACCGACCACCATCGAAGGACGCATCGTAGGCATGCTACTGATCTTGGTCGGCATCGCGATATTCTCAATGCTGACCGCCAGCTTCTCTGTGTTTTTTATCGAAAAAGATGAGCAGCAAAAGACAGAACGTGAAGAGACCATCATTCGCCGCATGACACTCGTTGAAGCACGACTCGAACGCATAGAAGCGAACCTAACCAAAGCTGTCGCTTCACTCGAGCAAATCCAGACACTAGAAGCGAATCGTCGCCAACCGGAATCGAGTCAGCCCGAAGATGAAAAGGGCTAGATAGCTCTCAACGCATCCTCTAGCGAATCATATTTAAAGGTAAATCCTGAGTTCTGTAACCGCTCAGGAACAACCTTTAAACCCTCTGTAAGAAGTGCCGCACCCTCTTTACCCAACATCAGTTGTACCATTAGCTTAGGCATAGGCAGAAATGTAGGGCGATTCAGCACAGTACCCAATGTTTTAGTGAACGTTTGATTATCAACTGGGTTCGGGGCTGTTAGGTTAAATGCTCCACTTAACACTGGCTGGTCAATCAGGTGCAGAATAGCGCGTACCTCATCATCGATATGTATCCAAGGCATCATCTGCTTCGCATCGACAATCGGACCACCCAAACCTAGTTTGAATGCCGGCAACATCTTCTTAAGCGCCCCGCCCTTACCAAGAACTATCCCGGTTCTAATAAGGCAGACACGGACACCCATTTTAGACGCCTCCTGCGCGGTATCTTCCCACTCTTGGCAAAGCTGGGATGAGAAATCCTTAACAAGAGGTGCATCAGCCTCAGTGATCGACCTGCTAGCTCGCGTCGCACCGTAATAGCCAATAGCTGAACCACTCACCAAAACTGCAGGCGGTGTTTCGAGGCTCTGCATCCACTTAACCAACTGACCCGTTGGGCCCATTCGGCTGGCGAGTAACGCAACTTTACGTGAGTGACTCCAAGGCCTGTCTGCTATGGGTAGGCCAGCTAGATTAACAACCGCATCGACATCTTTTGCATCTTCTAGTCTCTCGATGACATTGACACCAGAGTGTGTTGGCCGATGCTTATGCACCCAGACACTGACCTTATCACCGCGCTTTAACAGCGCATCAGTTAAGCTTTTACCAATAAAACCTGTGCCACCGGTTAAGAGAATATGCATCTGAACACCCCGAAGTGATATCTTTTGCTTAGAGTTACGTATAGTTAGCTTATTCAGACTTCCTACACAAAGTATAGAGACAGATTATGTTTACCGGAATTGTACAAGGCATAGCAACCGTCACTGCATTAACAGCGAAAGAGGAGTTCATCTCGCTTGAGCTGGAGTTTCCTGCTGCGAACTGTGAAAACTTCTCTATTGGAGCGAGTGTAGCCCTCAATGGTACCTGCCTAACGATTACCGGTTTTGAAGGGCAGCGTGCACGTTTTGATGCGATTAAATCGACCCTTGCTATCACCAACCTTGGCCAGTTAACCGTCGGCAGCAAGGTCAACTTTGAACGCGCAGCACGTATTGGCGACGAAATTGGCGGACATCTGATGTCTGGCCACATCTGTGACCAGATCAAGATTCGAGCGATTGAACGGACCGAGACCAACTGTCGTATCGAATTTGAGCGCCCTGCCAACTGGGCTCGCTACCTACTCGACAAGGGATTTGTTGGCCTAAACGGCTGCAGCCTCACCATGACCAACATCACCGATGATAGTTTCTCTGTATGGTTGATCCCTGAGACGCTAGAGCGCACCCTGTTTGGCACTGCCAAGGTGGGAGACACTATCAACCTTGAGATAGATCCACAGACTCAAGCGATAGTGGATACAGTGGAGCGCTATTTGTCTTCACGCTGAGGGCTTTTCTTCACGCTAAGGGCTCTTCCTCACGCTGAAGGATCTAGAGGAAATCGCGGATAGAAGCGGCGCTGCTGAGCCGAGACAAGCCGCTCTAACTCATGCTCTATTGATCTAACATTGGCACGACGGCGCAGCTCGATTGGGGTTAATAGCCAGTAGCTGCGTTCGAACAGAATCTGTTCAGGTAATATCGCCACAAACCGCGGGTCATCCTGCACCATAAAGTGCGGTAAAACACCAAACCCCCCGCCGTTGGCAATGAACTCAAATTGCGACATAACGGTTGCGCCTTGAAAGCTCTCCCTAAGACCTGGTGCAATCAGGTGGTTAAAGTTGAGCTGGTCGGTGTAGAGAATATCTGGGATATAGCCAGCAAATGGATGCCTCTTAACCGCCTCAATATCTTGAATATCAACCTGATGCTTATCTATGTATGCACGTGAACCGTAGAGAAAGAGCTTGTAGTCAGTCAGTTTACGACAATCGATATCTTTACGCGTCGAGGGCTCCAAACTAATCGCGATATCCACTTCGCGCTTAATCAGATTCAGACTCTGTGGGACTGGAACCAGGCGGATATTCAGATCTGGATTGCGGTGCATGTAGTCCGTTAACTGATTTGCGATAAATAGGTTACCGATACCATCAGGCGCACCTATTCGAAGATTACCTACCAGTGCTCGATCGCTACCCGTAGCCACCTCTTGCGTAAGAGTCGCTACATCCTCAAACTGCTGCGCTAACGGCAAGATACTCTCACCCAACGCAGTGAGATGCAGTCCGCGCTCATCACTATCAAAAAGACGTGCCTGTAACGCCTCTTCCAGTGCAGCAATACGACGCGAGACAGTTGTGTGCGTTACCCCTAACCGCTTGGCAGCAGTTAAATAGCGACCAGTTCGTGCAACTTCAAGAAAGTAGCGTAGGTCATTCCAGTTCAGATCTTCAGATTTCATATGTGCAATTTAGCACAGCAATAAGTCTTTTTAAGCATTTAATTACACACAAATAATCATAAGATAGGGTTTATTAACAATAATTCGGGGTTCTCTATGGCACAGGTTAAGGATTTAGGAAGTTACGATTACGTTATCGTTGGTGCAGGTTCTGCAGGCTGCGTGCTTGCCAATCGCCTCAGCGAAAATCCAAACACCAAAGTGCTACTCCTCGAAGCGGGTGGCAGTGACAACCAGTTCTGGGTACATGTCCCTGTTGGCTATCTCTACTGTATCGGCAACCCTAAAACTGACTGGTGCTTCTCAACTGAACCAGACGCTGGCCTTAACGGTCGTTCCCTAATCTACCCACGCGGTAAAGTATTGGGCGGTTGTTCATCAATCAACGGCATGATCTACATGCGTGGCCAAGAGCGCGACTATGATGAGTGGGCATCGCTAGGTAACGATGGTTGGAGCTGGAAAGATGTTCTCCCCTACTTCAAAAAGTCGGAGCGCCACTACGAACCTGCAGATGATTTCCACAGCGATCAGGGCGAGCTCTATGTTCAGAAACAGCGTCTAAGCTGGCCAATTCTAGAAGCGGTGCGTGATGCTGCTGAAGAGATGGGTATTGATCGTACCAACGACTTTAACCGGGGTGATAACGAGGGTTCCGGCTACTTCCCTGTTAACCAGAAGGATGGTGTGCGTTGGAACTCACGCAAAGCCTTTATCAACCCAGTAAAAGCACGCCCTAACCTAACGATTATGACGCATGCTCGGGTGACCAAGCTTTGTCTTGATGGTAAGCGAGTGATTGGTGCTGATCTTGAGATCAACGGCCATGCAGCGACTGTTGCGACTAATAAAGAGTTACTCCTAAGCGCAGGTGCCGTGAACTCACCACAGATCCTACAGCTCTCAGGCATAGGCCCTGCGCATGTGTTAGCTGAGCACAATATCGATATGGTGCACGAGCTTCCTGGCGTTGGTGAAAACCTACAAGACCACCTACAGCTTCGTACTATCTTTACCGTTCAGAACACCAAAACCCTGAATGAGTGGCAATCAACCCTTCTTGGCAAAGCGCAAATCGCGGCTGAATACTTCTTGAAACGCTCTGGCCCCATGTCGATGGCACCTAGTCAGCTGGGTATCTTCACCAAATCGGCAAAACAGCACGAAACAGCCAACATCGAATACCATGTGCAGCCGCTCTCACTTGAGAAGTTCGGTGAAGATCTACATGAGTTCCCTGCTATTACTGTATCAGTGTGTAACCTGCGTCCAGAGAGCCGAGGCACCTGTCACATTCAATCGACCGATCCAAAGGTACCGCCAGCGATTAAACCTAACTACCTATCAACAGATGGGGACCGTAAAGTAGCTGCGGACAGCCTACGTCATGCCCGCCGCTTGATGGCGACGCAACGTTTGCAGGAATTCAACCCTGTTGAACTTAAGCCGGGTGCGCAACTACAGTCAGATGCAGAACTAGCCAAAGCGGCGGGTGATGTAGGTACCACCATCTTCCACCCAGTCGGAACTGCTAAAATGGGTAACGACCCTATGGCCGTTGTCGATACACGTTTGCGTGTACATGGTTTAGAGGGGATTCGTGTGGTGGATGGATCGATCATGCCGACCCTTACGTCAGGTAACACTCACGCTCCGATCACGATGATCGCTGAGAAAGCGTCAGATATGATTCTTGCGGATAACGCCTAAAAGCTATTCCGCTTTTGACTTGATAAAGGCCATCTTAAAGGCCTTTATCTTCTCGATAGAGCGATCTTCTGCAATCTCAGGCAGTTTATCAGTGGCTCTTCGACCACCGTGTGATTGCATAGGCGGCATTTGACCACGCGGTGCCTGTTGGATACGGGCAACATCATTGGCGCGACGATCGACGTAACTTGTACGGCGCTCTGGCCCTTCATAGGCATCAAAAACTGCATGGCGCCACCACTCAACAGCATCCTCGTAACTCGTTAACGAGTCACTCGCCGCCTCTCCATTTTGGAACTCCCAAAAGTAGAAGATACGTCCATCGGCAAAATCTTTTATTAATTTTGCCTCTTTAATCGCGGTTAGCTTATCCATGCAGTCTCTTGTGTCTCTTAGCGGTAGATGCGCTCATCAAAAGGATCAATTGGGTTTTCCAACATCTCGTCACTACTCTCAAACAGTACGCGACCTTCAAGTTTAAACCCTTTATTTTGGAACCAACGTTCCGCCTGCTCACGCCCCTCTTCGGCTTTGCTCACCTCAAGCCATGCCATCGCAACACGGTAGAAGAAGATACCAAAGAGTGCCGCACTTGCACCTAAGAAGAAGTCAGACGCTAACGCGAATACCAGCAGAACTAACGCAACCATCCAGACCTTAGAGCCGCGAGCCAGCTTCAGTTGGTCATTCTCAACACCATATTGATCAAGATACTTCAGGTAACGGCGATAGTTCTGTTGCAGGTCAAACTGCAGTGATGGATCGATAGATACAGCCATATAACTCTCCTTAAACTTCCCTTACACCAAACTCTTACTTACCACTTCATAAACATCCGGTGATAGCGTTTCAACTGCCATAATACGCTCAAGTTCAGCGCGCATCATCACCTGTCGCGACTCTGGGTAGCGTTTCCAGCGTGTTAATGGCGCCAACATACGTGCCGCAATTTGCGGGTTTTGCGTGTTGAGGGTAATGATCCAATCAGCAAGGTAGCGATAACCACTGCCATCCATCGCGTGGAACTGAATCGGGTTAGCGCCAGCGAAAGCGCCCACGAGACTGCGCAGTTTGTTCGGGTTTTTAGCATCAAACAGAGGATCGCTCTCAAGTGCTTTAACACGGTCAAGCGCACCCTCAGTTGGGTCACCTGCCTGAATCGCCAACCAGTTATTGATAACCAGCGCCTCATCCTGCCACTGCGATCGGAAGGATGCGAGCGCATCTGCTGCCGCACCCTTATCGGATGAGTGCACAAGAATAGTCAGTGCAGCCTGCTGATCGGTCATATTATCGGCATTGTTAAACTGATGCTGTGCCAGTTCAACAGCGCCATCAACCTCAGCAGCGACAAGGTAACTAAGCGCCAAGTTCTTCAATGAGCGGCGCGCCACCTGTTCGGCGGAAGGTGCATAGGCTTCAGTTGCCTGACAGCGCATATAAACCGCCTGCCAAGAGGGTGCTAAAGCACGGCCTAGCGCCTGGACAAAACCACGACGAGTGTTATGAATCGCATCGACATCGATCACACTCGCCTCTTCACTGAGGTAGGCTTCTGTAGGCAGAGTAAGCAACTTAGCAAGCATCGCCTCATCTAGGCTGGTATCGCTCATCAGTGACTGCCAAGCCGAGATCAATGCATCACTTGGCGCAACTTGCTCACCTGCAATACCCGCTTGCAGTTTATTCATCAGATAGCGCTGTCCTGCTTCCCAGCGGTTAAAGCCGTCTGTATCGTGCTCCATCATTAGCAGCAACTGAGCATCACTATAATCAAAGCGAAGTTTCACAGGCGCTGAGAAACCACGAAGAAGGGATGGCACAGGACGTGAGGTTAAACCTTCAAACGTGAGACTCTGCTCAGATTCAGTTAACTCAAACAGTCCATTGCGCAGCTCCTCGCCAGTTTCATCAAGCAATCCGTAAACTATTGGCATATGGAAGGGTAGCTTCTCGGTCTGCCCTGGAGTAGCAGGACAACTCTGTTTGAAGTGAATTGTATAAACTCCCTGACTCTCATCCCAGCTATCATTCACATGCACAACGGGTGTACCCGCCTGCGAGTACCAACGTTTGAATTGGCTTAGGTCACGGCCGGATGCTGCCTCCATGGCTGCTAAGAAATCATCTGTAGTCACAGCTTGGCCGTCATGGCGATCAAAGTAGAGATCGGTCCCTTTACGGAACAACTCGGCACCCAACAGGGTATGGATCATACGCACAACCTCTGCACCCTTCTCATAGACAGTGAGGGTGTAGAAGTTAGAGATCTCGATAAACGACTCCGGGCGCACAGCATGGGACATAGGGCCTGCATCTTCTGCAAATTGTGCAGTACGCAAGAGTGCAACATCCTCAATACGTTTCACCGTACGCGAGTTCATATCAGCCGAGAACTCGGCATCACGGAAAACTGTGAAACCCTCTTTGAGGCTAAGCTGGAACCAATCACGACAGGTGACACGGTTACCCGACCAGTTGTGGAAGTATTCATGCGCAACGACCGCTTCAACTCGCTGGAACGCTAGGTCGGTAGAGGTCTTCTGGCTCGCTAATACACAGCTGGTATTGAAGATATTAAGCCCCTTGTTCTCCATAGCGCCCATGTTGAAGAAGTCGACCGCAACGATCATGTAGATATCAAGATCGTACTCACGGCCATAGACCTCTTCATCCCAACGCATCGAGCGCTTAAGCGAATCCATCGCGTAGCTCAGTTTGTCGTGATCTTTTGCATCAGCATAGATCTCAAGCTTCACATCACGGCCAGAGGCGGTCGTAAAGGTATCGGTAATGCTGCTCAAATCACCCGCCACTAGCGCAAAAAGATAGGCAGGCTTCTTGAAAGGATCTTCCCAGGTCACAACCTTACGGCCATCTTCAGTCACACCCACGTCAATCAGGTTGCCGTTAGAGAGCAGCACAGGATAACGAGCAGGGTCAGCCACAATGGTCGTGGTGAATAGCGACATCACATCTGGACGGTCAAGGTAGTAGGTAATACGACGGAACCCTTCCGCTTCACACTGGGTACAAAATGCCCCACCCGATTTATAGAGCCCTTCTAATGCGGTATTCAACTGCGGCTGAATACGCACCAAGGTGCCTAATTCAAAACTATCTGGCACAACATCAATGGTGAGGGAGTCATCCGTTACTCGATACTCGCTCTCTGGCACTGCCTGTCCATTCATGCAGATACGCTTTAGCTCTAAGCTTTTATCACCATGCAGTACCAGTGGCGCGTTACGCAGATTCGACTCTGGATTGCGACGCATTGAGAGTGTCGCCTTGACGAGGGTCTCCTCTTCATCGAGTTCAAATCGCAACGCGACAGAGTCGATAAGAAAATCAGGTACACGGTAATCTTTCAGGTAGATGGTATTAGGCTGCTGATCGCTCACGAATGGGGCTCCAGTTACGCGTAAAAATTGATGTTGTAGGCGCCAAACTTACGAAGATTGATAACGCCAGTATCGAGAATTAAGTATTGCCCTTTTATCCCTTGTAAAACACCCTCAACAACTGGGGTTTTATCAAAGTTTAGGCTCGCAACTTTGGTTGGGTAGTTAAGCACGGGGTAGTTGATATCGACGATCTTCTCATCCAAGAGACGAATAGCATCACCCGATTGCGCATCACTTAGCGCCGTCAGTTGCGCCTGGCACTTAGCCAATAGCTCATCACGTGCTTGGTAGAGGTCAATTGGATCAACTGCACCTTTCAACATTGTGCGCCAGTTGGTTTTATCGGCCACCTCGGTCGCCAAAAGTGTTTCAACCAAGCCAGATTGAAGACGGTTATCCACCTCAAATATTGGCAGCGCCTGTATAGCACCCTGGTCAATCCAACGCGTAGGTACCTGAGTGCGACGGGTAATACCCACCTTCACTCCGGATGAGTTGGCAAGATAAACCACATGCGGTGCAAAACAGTTCTTTAGGCCCCAGCTCTCGTCACGGCAGGTACCCTCTGCAAAGTGGCAGGTCTCTGGCTTAACAATACAGGTATCACAGCCCGGTAACTTGGTGAAACAGGGGTAACAGAATCCCTGGTTAAAGCTCTTGTTCGACTTGCGTCCACACTCTAAACAGTTAATAACACCGGTGTACTCAAGTTTTACATGCTGACCTAGAAAGTCATTTAGGATTGGGCCCGAGCCGCTATCATCCAGTGCCAACTCATAACGAACAGGTGACTCTAGGTGCACGCGCATCTTGCGCAGCACACCAGATACTAGCGGTTGATCAGTCATTAGTAAGGATTCTTAACACGTCGGGTTGTAGTGGATCCTGACCATGTTGTTTGCCATCTGGACGGGTACGATCGATAAAACCAACACGCTGGTTTTCCGGCACTTCACGCGCCATCTCATAGGCGATAACAGCACGCAGACTGGTCTCACGCTGTTCCGGTTTTAGTCGCTCACCGTTGGGCCATTTACCCAGCTCAACAGCACGTTTAAGTGATTCATAGATCTCAGGCGTCATCGCCTCAATCATCTGGTCATAGTTCACGGTTGAACACCTTAAAAGAGTCCTAAAAGAGGCAAACAGGATAACACAATTAATAAGGTTTACGGACGATCAAACGCGCCAGATTTTAGAGATAAGTGCAAAGGCTAAACCAGAGACCAAGCCAGCCAAATGGGCAGTGTTA
Source organism: Marinobacterium sp. LSUCC0821 (assembly GCF_012848475.1). Lineage (NCBI taxonomy): Bacteria > Pseudomonadati > Pseudomonadota > Gammaproteobacteria > Oceanospirillales > Oceanospirillaceae > Marinobacterium > Marinobacterium sp. LSUCC0821. Next base: position 474,631 of record NZ_CP051666.1, on the reverse strand, counting down.
GCAATAGCACCAAGACCGATAAACTCCAGCGCACCGCTGTAACCCAGCGCCAACCAGAAGATCATGAAACCAAATAGCGCCTGCGGCAATCTAAACACCGGCTGTTTTGCGATACGGTCCCACAGCCAGGTGTAACCCAACACTGCAAATACCACACCCGATAGCCCACCAAACAGCGGACCAGAAATCCAAAACTGCGCAAGGTTCGCTATTGCGCCAGAGAAGAGCACCAAAAGAAGGAAATGGCTGTGGCCCTGTTTGCGCTCTATCGCCCCGCCAATCATCCAGATCCAAAGCAGGTTAAAGAGGACATGCACCATACTGAAGTGCATAAACATGGGTGACCAGATACGCCATAACTCACCTGATGCGAGCATGGTTTTCAGCGTTTGGTAGCTCACCTTATCACCGGATATGACAAAGTCGGTGAAGGTGAAGTGAATCATCCAAGAGGAGTTGGCACCAAATTCGATCAACAGCGTGATAAGCGCAGTTAGGCCAATGACCAGCGCAGTTACAGGAAGTCGCTTCAGCTCAGTGATAGAGAGTGAATTGGCAAATTTAGGGTTATGAACAACCACATCAACCTTGTTCAGTTCACCGCCACCCTGCCAGTAACCAAAGAGTTCACGAATACGTTCAGCATTGATATGAGGCGCTATCCAAAGGGTTTGCGACTGCCCCTCTTCAGTCACACGGTGCGGCACCTTATGCGCCCACAAGAACTGGGTGAACTCGGTTAAATCAACCTCAAGCCCAACCTGAAGAACCGGTGTCACAGAGGCATCCTTGGGAATTCAGCGTTGACGTCGACCCAGACAAACTTGCTGCTATCGAGTTCACGCTCACCATCAAAACGATAGGCCACTAACTTGCCATATTTCACGGCGCTGTAGTCTAGACAGGCGATATTATCGGCAACCGGTTTAGGCTCACCCTCACACCAGTAGTGGCCAATAAAGAGCGCCCGCTCTTCAGGGCCGTAGTGCTGCAGATCGATATGGTCAGCCGGAGTAAGTTCGGTACGGGCAATATGCTCTGGTAGCGGATCGGGCTGGAATACCACATCCCCCATAAACTGCGGTTCACGCGACCAGAACTTGGTCCGGAAGAAGTGGCGTCTGAAGCCATCTTTACTCACCATCACCTCGTTATTAGGCAAGCGTAGATGGGTACCGCGGGTTAGGCGATCCATCACCAAAAACTCAAAGCTATTCGGCACAGCGGATTTGTAGAGAAACTCTTTGGTAATACGCGGGCAACTCGGCACCTGCGTCTGCAGACGCTTAATCAGAGTACTGTGCCAGCAAGCATGCACAACGCGCAGATCATCTTTCTCAATGAACAGCGGCATATCCATAATCCAGCTCAGCATGTCGCGCTCATCGTTTTGATAGTTGGCGAACTGATCTAGCGTCTCCTGCACTATGCGCTGGTGACGAGGTGTATGTTCACGAAGAAAAGTACCAGGCTTATCTGGATTCTCTGTGCGGTAACAGAGGTAGTTATACTCATGGTTACCGATAACGATTTCAGCTTCACCCGCCTCAACCATCGCGCGCACAATCTCATAGGTCTCACGGATATGAGGCCCACGGTCGACTATATCACCCAAGAAGATGACACGGCGCTGCGGGTGACGATATACGCCCCGCTCTAATCGATAACCTAACCTATCTAGCAGTATTCGAAGCGTTTCAGAACAACCATGAATATCGCCGATAAGGTCATAACCCTTAAAAGCCAAACTCTACTCCCCTGGTTTCGAGCTCCAGCCGAGCTTAGTTCGACAGGTGCCATAGAAATCGTAGTCGAGTGGATGCAAAAGGCGGAGTTTTTGCGGCTTTTTATGAATCGTAATCGTGTCGCCTGGCGCCAGAGTAATACTGGTCTGGCCGTCGCAGGAGATCGATGGGTAGGTCTCGTTGTTCTCCGAGATCACCAGTTTCAATTCGGAGTTACCCTCAACCACAATCGGGCGGCTAGAGAGTGTGTGCGGGAACATCGGCACCAGTACCAACGCATCCAGCTTCGGATGCATCAAAGGGCCACCTGCTGAGAGTGCATAGGCTGTAGAACCTGTAGGCGTAGAGACAATCAATCCATCGGAACGCTGGGTGTAGACATATTGCCCCTCGATCCAGAGTTCAAACTCGATCATACGGGTCGCTTTACCAGGGTGAAGCACTGTATCGTTCAATGCAGTAGCTTCAGCAATCGGCGAGCCACCACGCTTCACAATCACATCAAGCAGGAAGCGCTTATCAACAACGTAGCGACCTTCCAAAACATCTGCGACCTGCTTCTCAAAGTCATCGGGTGAAATATCCGTCAGGAAGCCAAGGTTACCGCGGTTCACACCGAGCACAGGGACATTCGAAGTTGCCAAAGAGCGCGCAGCACCGAGCAGTGATCCATCACCACCGACCACAATCACTAAATCGACAATCTCTCCCATCATCTTCTGGGAGCTCACCTGTTGGCCATGCCCTGGAATCAGATCGGCCACCTTACTATCGATCACGATATTAAGATTGCGCGACTCCAAGAAACGAATCATCTGCTTGAGCGTATCAATAACACTCTTACTACCAAGACGCCCGATCAGCCCAACGCTACGAAATTGATCCATACCCTGCCCTTTCACTCCATGCTAAGCAGTTCTAAAGGTTTGATTATAGAGGCAATAGATCAATAAAGTTAGCCAACCAAGGGATAATCTAGATAACCGATTGACCAGAAGCATTGCAGAGCTATAATCCCACCCACAATACGGGTGTAGCTCAGTTGGTTAGAGCGTCACGTTGACATCGTGAAGGTCTCCAGTTCAAATCTGGACATCCGTACCACACATACAAGCCTCGCTATTAGCGGGGCTTTTTGTTTTAGATCTAATTGATTAACAAATTTGTCCAACAATTAATCCTTAAATGACCCTTATGGTCTATGATTAATTAATCACTCAATCAATACAGGAATCTCACATGATGAGCGAAGGCATGATTGTCACTTTAGTGTTCGCATTCTTCTTCTTAGTAATGGCTTGGTCAGCTGTGAAGGTTGTACCGCAGTCGCAGGTATTTATTGTAGAGCGCTTTGGTAAGTTCTCTAACACGCTCAATGCCGGTATTAACTTTGTTATCCCAATGATCGATCAGGTGCGCCATCGCATCTCTATTCTGGAGCGCCAGTTACCTGCGTTTGAGATTAGCGTTATCACACGAGATAACGTTGAGGTGATTCTTGAGGCGACCAACTTCTTCCGCATTATCGATGCCGCGCGTTCGGTCTACCGAATTCAGAATATCGATCAGGCTATTCAGACCACCGCTGAATCAATTGTCCGTTCTGCAGCAGGTAAGTTAGACCTAGATGAGCTGCAATCTTCTCGTGCACAGATGAATGAGGAGATTCTCACCAACCTTCAGAAAGCTGCTGAAGTTTGGGGGATTGAGATCACTCGTACCGAGATCACCGATGTACAGGTAGATGAGCAGACTAAAGAGGCGCAGCGCCAGCAGTTAAACGCTGAACGCCAACGCCGTGCTGCTGTTGCACAGGCTGAGGGTGAAAAGCGCTCTATCGAGCTGAAAGCTGAGGCGAAACTCTATGAAGCGCAGAAGCAGGCTGAGGCGGTGCGTGTTGCCGCTGATGCAGAGGCCTACGCTATCAAAGCTAAGGCTGAGGCAACCGCAGAGCAGACCCGCATGATCTCTGAAGCGATCAACAATGGCGGCCAATCTGCGATCAACTTCGATATACTTCAGAAACAGGTAACTGCCCTTTCACAGGTTGCAGCGTCAAACAACTCGAAAACCGTGATCATGCCAACGGATATTACCAAGGCGATCGGTTCACTTGAGTTACTTGCAGAAACCGTTGGATCAGGACTCAAAAGCAATGGCTGATTTTTTCACAAACGGAAATGGCTGGCTGATACTCGGCCTTATTTTGATCATCGTTGAGATGCTTCTGAACCTTGGCTACATCTCAATCAGCTTCGGTCTAGGTGCCATCGTTACTGGCCTACTTATCAAAGTGGGAATGATTCCAACCATGTTGGATGCTGGCCTCATCGATGAGCTTCTTATCGTCGGTATCACTTCGGTGATTGCACTGATACTTCTGAGAATGCTCTTCAATAAGAAGAGTGATGCAGACATCAACCAGTACTAAAAACTACCGGATACTAATAGAGCGCCCAAGGGCGCTCTTTCTATTTCACTGCCTACTTTTTGACGATGCAGGTTGGACAGTGTTCACGTTTGATCTGCTCAAGTTTTTCGTTGAAATCACTCATCACGATTCTCCTGTTTGATTACAGGATCTACGATAAATGTCTCAGTGCTTCAGCGAAAATTAAACCTCTTAATAGCTTTGATAGTTTTAGGCATTAATCGATTTAATTGCGCCACCATCAACACGTACCTGACTACCTGTAATGTAAGCTGCCTGTGTACTTGCTAGGAAGGTAACCACTGAGCCAAACTCTTCCGGCCGCCCATAGCGACCTGCTGGGATTGTTGCTGCAGATTGAGCACGCGCCTCTTCAACACTAATACCCAAATTTGCTGCAGTACCCTTATCAATTGCTTGCGTACGCGGCGTCTCAATTCGGCCTGGCAGAACCATGTTACAAGTAACGCCATGAGGTGCCATCTGTTCAGATAGGGTTTTGACATAGCCCGCCACTGCTGAACGCAGGGTATTTGAGATCGCCAATTTTGGAATCGGCTGAACAATGCCGGAGGAACCAATCACCACAATGCGACCAAAGCCTGCCGCTTTCATTTTTACTGCTGCACTATCGATGATCTCGATGAGGCCTAACACCATGGCGTCAAACTCTTTTGTCCAAACCTCAGATTGAATACCGGGCGCCATACCAGGGGCTGGACCACCACTGTTGCCTACCAATACATCAATACGTGGCAGAGAATTTATAAATTCACACAGCGCCGCTCTTGAGTTTGTATCAAAAAGATCACAGGTTTGAACATCAGCAGTGCCACCACCCTGCTCAATTTCACTTTTGACATTGGCCAGCGTCTCCGGATTACGGGCAACAAGCACGACATGCGCCCCCTCAGCCGCGAGCTGAAGTGCCGAGGCTTTACCCAAGCCCTGAGATGCTCCCATAACAACCGCTGTGCGACCATTTAAACCTAAATCCATAATCCACTTCCTTAATTGGTTTAAGCGTTCTCTTGCTCTCTGTTTCTATATGCTGTTAGAGCGCGTTCCATGTGTGTAATACAGAGAGACTTTAATTTGTCTCTATTCGCCTGCTCTAGCGCTTCAATCATTGCTTCATGGTCGGCAAGTAGAAGCCTGCGCATGGTTATATCAGTGATTGCCTGACTACGAATAAGCCTAACCCGATTTCCATACCGTGTAATCTCATTCGCTAAATAGGCGTTATCGCAGTATGAAAAGAATGCTTTGTGAAACTTGTCGTTAATAGTATCGATCAAGCGTGCATCTGTGCCTTCAGTTAAGGCTTTAGTGTATTCGATATGAATAGTCTTGAGGGTCGCGATATAAAAGGGATCAACGGGAAAGGGAAACAGATCAACAGCTGCTTTCTGAAGTAGAAAACGCATCTCGTAAATTTTGGCTATCTCATCATTAGAGAGAGCATTGACCGATGCACCTTTGTTGCGTTCTATAACAACTAATCCCCCCTCCTCAAGCTGCTTTAGAGCTTTACGGACGGCATAGCGCTTAGAGCCAGTTAAAGACATCAAATCATCTTCAACAAGCCTAAAGCCCGGTGCGTATTCGCCGAATATGATCTTTCCTTCGATCATCTCGACTATCTCTTTCTCTTTCATACTTTTTTCCCTTGGAAGGGTTAAGCCGAGAGATTTTATCTGATTCATCTCTGTTGACAGGATTATTAATAATAAGTAACTTCGAATCAAGATTATTAATAATCAACTTTAAGCAACGCACCTCAATTCAAATAATTAATAAAGTGAGTGGCAGTGTTAAACGATTTCATCATTATCGGTGGCGGTATTGTTGGAGCATCGACGGCGATGCAACTTCAGGAGCATTACCCAGACGCCAAAATTCTTCTGCTCGAGAAAGAGGCTGCATTCGCACAGCACCAGACCGGCCACAACAGCGGTGTCATCCATGCCGGGGTCTACTACAAACCAGGCACACTCAAAGCACAATTTTGTATTGAAGGTAACCGCGAGACCAAAGCGTTTTGTAACCACTGGGAGATTCCATTCGACGAGTGCGGAAAACTATTAGTCGCAACCAACGAGTTAGAGCTCGAACGCATGAAAGCGCTGTGGGAGCGAACAGAGGCTAATGGGCTTGAACGCTATTGGGTCGATCAAAAAGAACTTTCTGAGCGCGAACCTAATATCGTCGGTCTAGAGGGTATCTTCGTACCATCCAGTGGCATTGTAAGCTACACAAAAATCACCCAACAGATGATTGATCTTTTTATCTCCAGAGGTGGAGAGGTACTGGTTGAGACTGAGGTTTTGGCGATCAAAGAGAGCAATCAGGGCGTCTCGCTTACCACATCAAGCGGCACATTCGAGGCTGGTTTTGTGATCTCTTGTGCGGGATTAATGTCAGATAGAATCGTTCGAATGCTTGGCGAAAAACCTGATTTCACTATTTGTCCGTTCCGTGGTGAATACTTCAAGCTCCCAGATAGTATGCGTTCAATTGTGAAACATATGATCTACCCTATCCCCGATCCAGCCACGCCATTTTTGGGCGTCCATCTAACACCGATGATCAACGGTGATCTAACTGTGGGGCCTAATGCAGTATTGGCATTTAAACGCGAGGGCTACAGCAAAACAGATCTCAGCCTTAAGGATTCGTTAGAGACCTTAACTAACCCAGGTGTCCTCAAGGTGCTGAAGAGGAATTTAAAGAACGGGATTCGAGAGATGCGAAACTCACTCTTCAAATCTATGTATCTCAAAGAGGTACAGAAGTATTGTCCCCAGATTAGCGAGAAAGATCTATTAGCTTATCCTGCCGGCGTTAGAGCCCAGGCAGTAAGCAATAATGGCGAGTTGATCGATGATTTTCTTTTCGTCGCAACAGAGAGAACATTCAACGTATGTAATGCTCCATCCCCTGCTGCCACATCGGCCATACCTATCGGTCGCCACATTGTGCAACAGATAGTAGAAAAGGTTGGGGATCTAAAGAGAGATTAATTGCGAATATTTGATCTATAGTCTCCAAGAGACTTATGAATGAAACAGCGCTCCCCTAACAAGGAGTTTAAATGTGACCAACAGAGGAAACTCAAAGATGAAAAAAATAACAAAACTTGTCAGCGGTATCATGCTAGCTGCAGCAGTCACTAGCGCACATGCTGCTGATGCTCGAGACTACGTTCTGAATACAGCCTCTACGGGGGGGACTTACCACCCAGTGGGCACGGCTATTTCGACGCTTACTAAGATCAAACTACTTCCTAAACACAAGTTCAGTTTGACTGCGGTTAACTCAGCAGGTTCAGGTGCAAACATTCAGGCTATGGGCGCGGGCACTGCTGACTTTGCAATCCTACAGGGTCTTTACGGTTCGTATGCAGCAACGGGCACCGGTCCAATTACTGCACCACAAACTAACCTACGCTCTGTAAGCATGCTGTGGCAGAACGTAGAGCAGTTCGTAATCTCTAATGACAAAGTTAAATCTGGCACGATGGCCGATGCTGCTGCAGCTAAAGGCAGCACTGCTGGTATGGGCAGTAAGAACTCAGGTACGTTAGGTTCGAACAAGATCCTTCTTGCTGGCCTAGGTGTCGATATCGAGAAAGATTACGAGCTAATGTACGCAGGCTACGGTCCAACAGCTGATGCACAAGCTAACGGCCAGGTGACTTTGGCGGGCTACCCTTCAGGCGTGCCAACTGGTGCAATCACAAAACTGATGGCATCGAACGAAGGTAAATTTACCGTACTTGATGTGACTGATGCAGAACTTGCAAAAATGGACGGTGGCCGTGATCTATGGACACGCTTCAACATTCCAGCGGGTACTTACCCAGGTCAGACAAAAGATATCAACACCATTGCACAGCCAAACTTCCTCGCTGTAAACGCATCGGTATCTGAAGATGATGTCTACCTACTAACTAAAACCATGTACGAGAACTTAGGTTTCCTACAGGCGATCCATGAAGCGACTAACGATATGAAGATCGAAAGCGCTATTGCTGGTCTGCCAGTACCGCTTCACCCAGGTGCAGCTCGTTACTACAAAGAGGTGGGACTTAATATCCCAGCTCGTCTAATCGCTAAATAATTAGTGATACCCATAGCCACCTTCGATTTCGAGGGTGGCTTCTCTTTTTAGATTAAGGTTTGTGATATGGATAGTACTCCGGAAAAGGCTGTAGAAGTCATTAATAGCCGTGAGCGCCTGCTGGTGCTGGATAATGACCCAAGAGCACCACTGGAGTGGTTAATTGCCGCTTTAGCCATACTGTTCGGGCTGTGGCATGTCGCAACCAACCTATTCATTAACGAACAGACCCTTTGGCAGAACGCCATCCACTTTAGTGGTTTTGCCCTACTCGCAAGTGTCAGCCATTCAGCGTTTAAACGCAGCAAGGCGAACAGCAAAACTCTACTTCTTGATCTCATCTACGGTTGCCTAATTGTTGTTGCCGCCTTTTGGGTAGCAGCCTCCGAAGGGCGTATATATGACGATACGCTGTCGGTAACAGGCCAGGCTTGGCAGCTGAATTTCTTTGACTGGGCAGCAGGACTCTTTCTCATTTTTGCAGCGATTGATCTATCGCGCAGAGTCTCTGGCTGGGTCATTCCTATACTGATTATTCTCAGTCTCTCTTACATACTGTTTTTAGGCGAGCACCTACCTGGTGTCTTTCGTGCAGCCAGCTTGCCACCTAGCGATGTACTGTTTAGAACGCTCTACAACGATGAGGGGTTGTTTGGCGTTTTAGCGCTTATATCCTCATCCAGCATTACGCTCTTTATGATTTTTGGTGGTTTTTTGGTTGCATCAGGTGCTAGTGATTTTGTTATTGAACTATCCAAAGTAGTTGCCGGTCGAATTCGTGGTGGTGCAGGTTTCGTGGCCGTTATCTCATCAGCACTTACCGGCACCATTAGCGGCTCAGCGGTTGCAAATACTGCTTCTACAGGCGTAATTACTATCCCATTGATGAAGTCGAACGGTTTTAGGCCCGCCTTTGCAGCGGGTGTCGAAGCAGCAGCTTCTACCGGCGGACAGATAATGCCCCCCATCATGGGAGCAGGCGCTTTTGTTATGGCGAGTTATACCGCTATCCCCTATTCACAGATTGTCGCGGTCTCTATCATGCCGGCAATTCTATACTTCCTGTCTGTAGCCTTTATCGTGCGAATTGAAGCTGTCAAACATCGTGTCGGTGAAGGTATCGACATGACCATCGATAAGGCAAAAATAATCTCAGGTGGACTCGTGTTTATCATTCCACTCTCGGTTATGGTGGCACTGTTAATGACCGGGGTAACACCAAGTTATGCCGCTTCTTGGTCTATTGCTAGTTTGATTATGGTCTCTTGGCTGACCTACCTATATGCAAAAGTCACTGGCAAAAAAGGACTGACCGACAATGTCATGAACCCCAAGCGCATCGCCAGTGCGTTGATGCTTGGTATGCAAGCATCAATCATGACGGCAGTGCTACTGGTTGCTATCGGCATTATGAATAACGCCATCGTTACCAGCGGGATTGGTAACGGCTTCTCTCTAATGATTGCTCAGTGGGCGCAAGGCTCGGTGGTTCTGGCCATTGTATTGATTGGTTTAGCATCTCTCGTACTGGGCATGGGTTTACCAGTAACCGCTGCGTACATCATTCTTGCGATTCTTTGTGCTCCGGCACTTGCAGGGATTCTAGCTGACACCATCATTGTCGATATGTTGGTTGCCGGTATTTCAGACCCTATGCAGTTAGCCATGTTCTCGCTGGTGGATAGCCCCCTAGTTGCCAAAATAAGTAGCGGACTCTCACCTGCAGAAGCTGCACAGCTTATTTCAGCAATACCTTTTGAACTCGCAATTACACTTAGACCGATGCTAGTTGATACAGAACAGCTCACTATGTTCTTGTTGATCGCACACCTCATTATCTTCTGGTTGAGCCAAGACAGTAACGTAACCCCTCCAGTCTGTTTGGCAGCATTCACCGCGGCAGGTATCGCTAAATCAAAACCGATGGAGACAGGATTTCAGGCATGGAAACTGGCGAAGGGTTTGTACGTCGTTCCACTTATGTTCGCCTACACACCACTGATTAGCGGTAACTGGTTGGAGATTAGCCAAATCGGCCTATTTGGATTGTTCGGCATTTATGGATTAAACGTCACAGTCCAAAACTACTCCGAAGGGCCCCTTAAGATCTGGCACTACCCTATTCTAGTGGGGGGCATAATTGGCGCATTCTGGCCACTTAACCTTGTTGCCAATCTGATCGGTGCGGCTTTGATCATTCTGTTAATAGTTCTATCTAAACGCGAAAACAGATTAAACGTTGAGTGAAAAAGAGAATAGTTTAGAACGGATGCGGGCCTACAAATTCGTTGGCTAGGCGGTTGATTCGCTCTTGCTGGGCGCGCAGGCCTTGGAGGCCGCCGGTGTGGATCATCAGGATGCGTTTACCTTCAAGTTCGCGTGCTAGCTGTTTGCGAATTAGGTAGTGAAAAACGCGCAGTGTGTAAATTGGGTCAAGTTCTACACCAAGACTCTCTGCTCGTTTGTGTGTTGCCGCTAGCTCCGGTGTCACTTTACCGTAGCGCTGTCCAAGGGCTACTTCGATAACCCAATTATCAAATTCCCTATTAGGGGATACTTGTTCAAGCAGATCTGAAACTCGCTCCTCTAAATCTGCTTTGCTACCAAGAGCTGAGAGACCTATCAGCCTAACCCCTTCAGGAGCGCCTGTAACGAGTCCTGCGAGCGTTCCGCCAGATCCTACTGCAACATAGAGTTCATCATAGTTTTGCCCTTGAAGAGCCTCTTGCTGCCAAATAGTGGCACAACCTCTAACAGCATTGGTGTTACTCCCCCCTTCTGGAATCCAGATTGGCGAAGCTAACTGATACTTATCTGCCAGTTGTTGAGTTGGTTTAGAGCGGTAGGTCTCTCTATCGATGAAGATGAGTTTCATCCCCCAAGACAAAGCATCATCCAAAGTGGGCGTGGATTTCGGTTCACCACGGATAAAACCTACTGAATTAAGTCCCATCTGATTTGCTGACCAGGCAAGCGCATGAATATGGTTTGAGTGCGGTCCACCAAAACTGGCGATACATGAGCCCTTAGGAAGGTCAGATAAATTTGGAAGTAATTTAAACCACTTATTACCAGAGATGAGTGAGTCGGTTTGATCCAGACGCATTAGATCGAAGCTAAGGCCGTTTGGCAGCTCGATATCATCTATGAAGGTATTTGTTGTTTGCATAAACAAGGACTCGATATGGTGGGCGAAGAGGGGTTCGAACCCCCGACCCTCTGCTTGTAAGGCAGATGCTCTCCCAGCTGAGCTATTCGCCCATATCGATGTGGCGATGTTGTTTAGAAATCTGCCACTCCTCGTAAGAGTAAGTGGCGGAACGGACGGGACTCGAACCCGCGACCCCCTGCGTGACAGGCAGGTATTCTAACCAACTGAACTACCGCTCCGTTTTGGTGGGCGAAGAGGGGTTCGAACCCCCGACCCTCTGCTTGTAAGGCAGATGCTCTCCCAGCTGAGCTATTCGCCCAAAACGGTGGCTTGTCTTTCGACTTCAACATTTTCTTGCCGATTTAAGAAAATGGCGGAACGGACGGGACTCGAACCCGCGACCCCCTGCGTGACAGGCAGGTATTCTAACCAACTGAACTACCGCTCCGTTTTGGTGGGCGAAGAGGGGTTCGAACCCCCGACCCTCTGCTTGTAAGGCAGATGCTCTCCCAGCTGAGCTATTCGCCCAAAACGGTGGCTTGTCTTGCGACTACTCACTTTCTTGCCGATTTAAGAAAGTGGCGGAACGGACGGGACTCGAACCCGCGACCCCCTGCGTGACAGGCAGGTATTCTAACCAACTGAACTACCGCTCCGTTTTGATCCGTGACAACGTCTCAGAACAGGGTGCGAATTTTAATGGCTTTTCGATCCGTGTCAAACCCTTAACGAACTTTTTTACGTTTTTAAGACGCTTTTTTTAAAAGTGTGGCGAACAAATAACCAAAGTGGCTAAAAAGCGATCAGATCTCCCCTTCTCTCCATGCTAAGATTCCATTTCTTAGAGGGGACAACATGACCAGCGTTGCACAACAATTAGATCGACTCGTTCGTGAGTATGAAGATATCCAAACTGCTATTGGCTGGCCAACGACGCTTGTTGAATCCGACTGGCTTAGCCCCTGTTTGATTCAGCCATATACCGAGAATGAGATGGCTGCCTGGCGCCCCACTCTTCGAGCAACTTCAAACGATATGTTTGATCGCTTAAGTGAGGCACTAGAGACAGAGATACCAGAAGCTCTCATTACCTTCTACACACGTTACCTTTCTCTCTCGTTGTATATGCAACACCATGAAGGGCAACTCTCTTTGATTCAGGTTTGGAACGAAGAGGATATGGAGCGTTTGCGAGAGAACCTAATCGGCCACGCCCTGAATAAAAAAAGACTTAAGCAACCGCTCAGTCTCTTTATCGGAGTCACTGAACCTGATGGTCAGCAGATATTTTCGGTAGAGCTACACTCTGGGCAGGTGCTTTTAGAGACGCCTGGCAAAAAGCCCTTTAGAGTGATCGCTGATGATCTTGAGAGCTTTCTATCGCAATTAACAGCGATTGCCCACCCTAACGACTAGGGTTCCTATCCAATAGAGCGAGCTAACACTCGACTAATTTGACAGAGATCGGCTCCCGACTCTGCTCGCCACTGGTTAAATGCCTGTTGAACCAGTTTCAAATCGCGCTGTGATGTTGGGCGTTTATCGATTACGCCCTGCGCCTTGAGTGCAGTGACAACATCATCCGTAAGCACTGGACTATCTCGCCCGACAATACGAAGTGCGTAGGCACCTGAGTTGCCACCAAGCTGAGCCCCCTCCTTTTTCAGAAAAGCCCAGAGCCCAACCGTATGTTCAACCGGCCAATCCGCAAGAAACTTACCAAATGAGCCGTGCTTTTGACTGCTATCTAACACCATCATCGCATTTACTCTGGTCGCTTTGATCTTGCCAAAGTGTCTAATCAGATCGCGGTTCTGCATTAGCTTTTCTAGGTGCTCATCACTCATCAATGTCACTTTTTCCGGATCGAAACCGAAAAATGCTTTCTCGAACGCTGGCCACTTTGCATCAACCAAAGATCGCTTGAGACCCGCACAAAAAATGCGCCAGCTCATCGAACTTAGCACTCGATCATCTGCAAGACTCTCTAATTCGGCTCGATTGGCAGCGCGCGGCCCCAGTAACTCAGCCTTACTCCAATCGGAGTGAAAGTGTTTGGCCTGATCTAAAAGTTGAGCAAAGGTTTTCATGACTCTTGCGCCTCAAAGGTGAGTGATGCTGAGTTAACACAGTAGCGCACGCCAGTAGGTTCTGGACCATCCGGGAAAATATGTCCTAGGTGACAGCCGCAGTTAGTGCAGGTAATTTCAGTGCGAATCATGCCATGTGAATGGTCTGGAGTCTGGGTTACACGCCCCTCGCCCAACTCATCAAAGAAGCTTGGCCAGCCACAACCAGAGTCATATTTAAGGTTGTCATTGAATAGCGCCTCACCACAACAACGGCAGTGGTAGATACCGGCGCGTTTCTCCGCATAGAGGGCGCCCGTGAATGCACGTTCAGTCCCCTTTTCACGGCACACGTAGTACTCGTGATCTGATAGGAGTTCACGCCATTCAGTTTCTGACTTCTCCACAGAAGGTTTTTTCTCGTTTTGCATACTAAAAATCCTTGAAAATTAATGAGAAAAGCCCGGCCACCATCTATACCGACCCCTAGTAAAAACGTATGATTGAAGGGTTTTAGATCATTTCTAAAAGAATTTATCGATTCGTTGCTCTGATTACTAGCAACAATCACCCTTAAACTAATAAGCGATCTCGCTTGAAGAAATTACCGATGTCTCAAATCAGAAAATCCAGCAAGCTCAACAATGTGTGTTATGACATTCGTGGACCTGTGCTTCAAGAGGCCAAGCGCCTTGAGGAGGAGGGTCACCAGATCCTGAAGCTGAATATCGGTAATCCAGCCCCATGGGGCTTCAATGCCCCTGAAGAGATCGTACAGGACGTTATCTACAACCTACCTTCAGCGCAGGGTTACTGTGACTCAAAAGGTCTATTCGCTGCACGTAAAGCGATTATGCAGGAGACTCAGCGTAAAGGTGTGCGTGGTGTAGGTATTGATGACATCTACATCGGCAATGGCGTGTCTGAATTGATCGTCATGTCGATGCAGGGTCTGCTTAACGACACTGATGAGATGCTTATCCCATCTCCAGACTATCCACTATGGACTGCTGCTGTTTCACTTGCGGGCGGTACACCAGTGCACTATCGCTGTGACGAAGAGAAAGGCTGGTTCCCAGACATTGAAGATATCCGCAGTAAGATCTCTGATCGCACGCGCGGTATCGTCGTGATCAACCCGAACAACCCAACAGGGTCTGTATACCCCGTTGAGTTGCTTGAGCAGATCATTGAACTGGCGCGTGAGCACGGGCTGATCATCTTCGCCGATGAGATCTACGATAAGATTGTCTATGACGAAGCGCAGCACACCTCTATCGCATCGCTTGCAGATGATGTTTTGGTTTGCACCTTTAACGGCCTCTCAAAAACCTACCGTGCAGCAGGTTTCCGATCTGGTTGGATGAGTCTAAGTGGTCCTAAGCACACTGCGAAGGATTATGTTGAAGGTTTGGATATGCTGGCGAACATGCGCCTATGTGCCAACGTACCTGCACAGAATGCGATTCAAACGGCACTGGGTGGCTACCAGAGTATCAATGAGCTAATCGTGCCAGGCGGTCGTCTTCGTGATCAACGTGACCTCGCATGGAAGATGCTAAACGATATTCCTGGCGTTAGCTGTGTTAAACCAGAAGGAGCAATGTACTGCTTTGTGAAGTTGGACCCAGAGATGTATCCAATTCACAACGACGAGAAGTTCGCACTCGATCTTCTACAGCAGCAGAAGGTGTTAATTGTTCAGGGTAGTGGCTTTAACTTGCCGGATACCCAACACTTCCGCATCGTATTCCTTCCAGAACAGCGTATGTTGGAAGAGGCAATTTCAAGAATCGCAACCTTCTTGAAAACCTACAAGCAGAAATAATCTCAAGCCCTGTCCTATGACGGGGCTTGTCGTTTTAATGTCACCTAATCTGTTTAAGGTGGCACATAAGATACAGCCTGACGAAACATTAAGGAGAGCATATGTTTCTTAAGATCAAAAAAGACCGTGGCATTCAGATGAACCACAACGGCATGGATAAGAAGTTAGTAATTGATGTTACCTCTAACTTCCTTATCAACATGGCACACATTGGCGAGATCTCTTTCTACTCGCAACACGATCCACGCGAGCGTGTTGACCTTTCTGGCCGTGGGTTTACCCAACCTCAGGGTACGTTAGTCATCCACCTACAGATGACACACACCTACGCATCATCAGGTCCTGATAGTGTTCCTGGCGTTAACCGCGTACGTGAAAAGGTTTACTACAAGTTCTACTTCGCCCCTGAAAACCTAGACTCTTACAACGAAATTCGCGATGCAATCGAAGCACGCGTTGTAAATCTTTAAAGGTTGAATTCAGCTAAGAGCGCCACAATTATTAGAGTAATATCAATAATTGAGGACGCTCTTACATGATGCGAATTCTGCTTTTCCTGGGAACTAACCTTGCAATCATTCTGGTTGCCAGCTTAACCCTTAACATCTTAGGTGTGGGTTCATACCTCACCGCGAATGGCCTAGATCTAAACGCCCTACTCGCCTTCTGTGCGGTCTTCGGTTTTGCAGGTGCATTCGTTTCGCTATTCCTCTCTAAGTGGATGGCGAAGATGTCGACGAAAACTCAAATCATCGAACAGCCAAGCTCCGCTGAAGAGCGCTGGTTAGTAGAAACTGTTCAAGAACTCGCTAACAAAGCGGGCATTGGTATGCCTGATGTTGGCGTATTCCCATCACACGCTTCTAACGCTTTTGCTACGGGTTGGAACCGAAACAACGCACTCGTTGCAGTCAGCACCGGTCTACTTACTCGCTTTAAGCCAGAAGAGATTAAGGCTGTGTTAGCGCACGAGATCGGCCACGTTGCAAACGGCGATATGATTACGCTCACCCTTATTCAAGGCGTCATCAACACCTTCGTCATGTTCCTAGCACGTATTGTCGGCTACGCAGTAGATAGCTTCCTTCGTCGTGGCGATAACAACTCAGGTGGTGTGGGAATCGGTTTCTACATCGCGACATTTGTAGCTGAGATTATCTTTGGTGTGCTTGCATCGATTATTGTCGCTTGGTTCTCACGTCGCCGTGAATTCCGTGCAGATGAAGCGGGCGCATCGCTTGCTAGTACTGCGGGTATGATTGGCGCACTCCAGCGTTTGAAGGCTGAATCGATGGCGCACCAAGAGGGTGAGCTTGAAGGTCAGTTAACTGCGTTTGGTATTAGCAGCATTAAGAAACAGGGCTTTATGGAGCTCTTCTCTAGCCACCCACCGCTAGATGAGCGTATCGCTGCACTTCAGGCGCGCCGCTAATTAAGCGCGCCTTCTCATGATTAAGTGACGCGGTATAACACTGCGTCGCGATATCCGGTGTGAACAGTCACCACGCCTTGCAACTGGCGATCCAACTCTGGGTCGCCAGTGTCAACCACCAACGGCTTACCATTTAACTCCAACAGCTTAGAGCGTGTCGCAACGACGTAGAGCCCTTGAAGGCCTATCTGCTTTACGAGTGCGGGGGTTAATTGCTGATTGCCTCGCCCCAGTAGATGGCCCTGACCACCGATTGGGGTAATAACCACTTTGAAAGGCGCAGAACCAATCAACTCTAGAAGCTGCTGACCGCTACAATCGCTAGCTACTAGTTCACCATCTCTCATCAGATCAGTACCCAACAAGGTATTAGGCAGTCCCATCTGTTCCATAATAGCGGCGACCGTAGTACCTGACCCCATAACATAGAAGGTTTCTGGCTCTATATGCTCAATGAAGTCTGCGGCAATATCATCGAGAACCAACTCCTCAACCTCTTTACCGCCGTTTTTAACCGCTTGGACATACTGATGCTCTGCAGGAACCAAAAGCTCTCCGTAGTATTGTGCACGAACACGCCCCTCTCTAAAGGCCTGCTCATCAATATCTCGCACCTCGGCCTGCTCCATCCGAACAAGTTTGCCTTCAACAAGCTCTGTAATAAGTTGCCCTGCAGCTGTAGGGGTAAGAGTGTAGACACCCGAGTGAATTTTGACCCCAGCAGGCACACCCAACACCGGTAAAGAGCCGCCCAAGGCTTCGAAGATATTGCGTGCTGTACCATCACCACCCGCAAACAGAATCAGATCAACGCCCTGCTCTGCAAGTGCTTTAGCTGCCTTTAGGGTATCTTCTGCTGAAGTGGGCCAGTTATCTGGTGCACCCACGACAGTTGATTCGAACCCCGCCTCTTTTACTGAGTTCTCGCCCATATCACCGCCCCAGGTATAGAAAGCGATCTCTTGAGTGTTGATGGCAGCAATAGCCTGCGTCATACGAGTTGGCGCCATCGGTTTTGCACCACGCTTAAGCGCCTCATCACGGATCTCGGCACCATCACTCCCTTTTAAGGCGACACTACCACCCAAGCCTGCGTAGGGATTAACAAGGACGCCCAAACGAAACATCAATGCTTTACCTCAACGTTAAAACCTAAGGCATGTAATTCATGGCGCAGTGAATCATTCACGACACCGGTAAGGGTAAGTGATGAGAATTCACGTCTAACTGGATAGGTTTTACGCAGCAGATCAAACTGCTTACGCTGTAGCGCTGTATCGGTAGAGAGTGAATCTCTAAAACGCATATCATCGGCATCGTAGTTGTAGAGAAAGTTGATAACATCTAGCGCGGTTGAGGTGTCATCAAGCACCAATATTGGCTTTTCTGGCAGAGGTAAAATGGAGGAGAACTGCTTTCCAGCCATTGCACCCAGGTACTCTGTAAACTGCTGATACAGCATGAACGTTCCACGCAACTTCCCTTCCAAGCTGTAGCCTGCGATATGTGGCGTTGCCAAACTTGCACGTGCAGCCAGTGGCAAATCGACTTCCGGCTCAAACTCCCAAACATCGAGGAGTAGCGTCATGTCTGGCTGCTTATGTGAAATTGCTTTAAGCGCCTCGCCATCAACTGTTGGACCACGCCCAGCATTAAGGAAGATGGCATCTGGTTTCAGGTAGGCCAACTCCGTTTCAGATAGGAGATGATAGGTAGGATGTGCCCCCGCTTTAGTCAAAGGAAGGTGACAACAAACCACGTCTGATTTTTGCAGCAGCTCATCCAACGGTGTATCGATAAAACTTGGAATGCGCTTCACTTTAGGCGGATCAGAGACTAGAACGTTAACACCCAACGCCTCCAGCCTAGCAACTAGCCGGCCGCCGACATTACCTGCACCGATAACGCCATAACTGAGAGTTTTCGGGTCGACCTTGCGTATGGCTGCTTCGCGGTAGATGGCAGCCAATGCATAATCAACCACAGAGTCGGCATTACAACCTGCTGCATTCGAGTATGCGATCTGCCTATTGTCTAGGTAGGCAGTATCCAGATGGTCCATTCCAATCGTTGCAGTACCGACAAACTTAAGATTTTTTGCCTGACTTAACAGCGCCTCATTGACGTTGGTCACTGATCGAACAAGCAGAAGATCCGCTTCAATTAGTTGTTCGGCACTAAGGTCCCTACCAGAAACTCGAACCACCTTTCCAAAATCATCGAAAAGTGGCTCAACACTCGGCATGTTTTCATCAGCAATAATCGTTAAACGCGAATTGCGCATTGAACCAATCCAGTAGGGTTAATCGAGATCAATAATTATACCCGAAGAAGTGTTAAGAAATGTAAAGCTCATTCATTCAACATCTCTAATATGCGAGAATTCAGTTATGAATCAACGACTAAAAATCTTGGCAACCTTGGCGATACTCCTAGTGAGCATCGCAGCTTTGTCTTTTTGGTCTCTAAATAAGTCCAGCACCGGTACAACCGCTAGTTGTGCAATCGATAGTGGCAACTGCCAATTAACGCTTGCTCAACACAGTTATCAGGTCAGTTTCGGACCTATGCCTGCAAGAGCCCTGCAGCCCATGACACTTGAGCTAGCAGCGTCTAATACGAACATTACGAAAGTTTGGGTCGATCTGCAGGGTGTAGATATGTATATGGGTGTTAATCAGTTTGAGTTAACTGATATAGGAAATGGCTGGCAAGGAACAACAGAGCTAGCCGTATGCTCAACTGGAAAGATGCGCTGGTTAGCCCGAGTGATTATCGAACAGTCCCAGGGCGAGCCCCTGTTTCTAGATTTAACCTTTGACGCGGAATAACAACGTGAATAAAAAGACTATTGGAGTAGTCATTCTGCTCGTTGTGACGGTGGCTTTAATTGCTCTTTTCAAACCAGAGAGTCGGTCGCTAGCGCCTCGTCAGCTCGGAGGCGATTTCACCTTCAACACTGCGGATGGTGAGATCAAACTTGCAGACTTCAAAGGCAAGCTTGTTCTCCTCTACTTCGGCTATACCTCTTGCCCTGATATCTGCCCCACTTCGCTAACAAGTATGAAGTTTGCATTTAAAGCGCTAAGCGATGAAGAGCTTGGCAAAATTCAGGGCATTTTTGTGAGTGTCGATCCAGAGCGTGACTCGCTTGCACATCTTAAAACTTATTCCACCTTCTTCTCGCCAAAGATCATTGGCGCAACTGGTAGCCGTGAACAGATCGATGACGCAATTGAGAAGTACGGCGCCTACTACCGCTTCGTTAAACAGGAGGAGTCTGCAATGGAGTACACCGTTGACCACTCCTCTCGCATTTACCTAATCAACCAGCAGGGAGCAATGGTCGAGTCTGTGCCACACAATAACGACCCCGCCCTGCTTGCTGAAAAGATTAAGAGTTACCTGAAATAATTAGCTTTATAACTTGGAGTTATCATGAAAAGAGTACTTATCGCATCGCTACTTCTATCAAGTATGGCGCAAGCGGATATCGAAATTAGCGATCAACGCGTGCGTTTGGTGCCACCAGGTCAGAAGATGACAGGGGCATTCATGAATATCAAAAACACCGGATCAGACCTTAAAGTCGTTTCCGCTGAATCTTCTATCTCTGAGGTTGTAGAGCTGCACACGCACATCAAAGATGGTGAGGTGATGCGTATGCGTAAGATCCCAGCCATTGAGTTACCTGCCAATGAGACCACCGTTCTTCAACCAGGCAGCTTGCATGTGATGTTTATCAACCTTAAACAGAATCTAACGCTGGGGCAGGATATCGATCTTAAACTGAACTTTAGTGACGGCAGCAGCCAGCAGCTTAGTGTTCCTGTTAAAGAGGTGATGAAACCAGGCATGCAGAAGATGGCTGGCCATAACGATGGGCATTCAGATATGAAACATGGCGAGATGAAGCACAACTAATCGGTTTTAACTGGATTATTCTCAACACATTTTACAGCCACGGGTACGTGCGTCGAAGTGGCTGTAAACCTTCAAACAAGCTTCAACCTCCCCGTCACACTCCCCTAGCAACTCCGCTTTATAGCCATCAATATATTCAACCAGAAGCGTGCCTGATTCTGTTGGTGTTACTCGGTACGATTTAAACCCGACACGATAAACACCCTGATAAGTCGGGTAACTCTCTAACTCACCTTCATTGTACTGCACTGCGGGCCAGCCACTCTCAATTCGAAGCGCAGGCACCTTCAGCGGGTTATCGGTATGCAATGCGAGAAACATCTGAATCTGCTCACTACTATCAAAGACACCCAACACCCAGACGCCTCGTTCATCCTGGCCAAACTCAATCTGACCCTCAGCATAGAGGTAGTGTCGATCTTCAATCGTTAGCGAAAGGTAGTTAAAGTGGGAATTGGCGCACTCTGATAGGGCCCAGCTTTCTCCAGAGGAGATTAGCTGCCAGGGAGTGGCATTGATAGCTAACTTACGCACCCAGGCTCCAGGGTAAATTGATCGATATTGAGTGGCGGCTGTTGATACTCATTTCTAAGCGCTTCGCTGAGCGCGCTAAGACGTGCGTTCATTCCATAGACCAGCACATGACGCGCTCTAGAAACCACAGACTCTTTGAAGCTCTCTGATGCCCCTAAACCTTGGGAGAGATTATCTGCGCTGAAGTGGAATTTACGACCCGCAGATACCGTTAGAATCCACTCATAAGCTTGTGGTGAGACCTCTACCCGCTCAAACTCATCTTGCTCTTTTTCAGTGCGCCCATCAGGTTTGTACCAGTAACCAAAGTCTTCAAGTAGACGACGCTCAGGACCTGCGACACACCAGTGGGCAATCTCATGCAGAGCACTAGCAAAGAAGCCGTGAGCAAAGATAACGCGATGGTGCGGATGCTCTGCATCAGCCGGAAGATAGATAGGCTCTCCCTCACCGCGCACAAGCACAGTGTTGAGTGAATCCTTAAAGAGCCCATCGAATATTTCTATTAGGCGATCAACTTGAGGGTCTTGATCCATCAATATTCCACATCGGGGTCAGAGTAGTCTTATTAGACTACTTTGACCCCGCTCATCTGCGTATCACCGCCTCTTCAAGGAGGTTCCTACAAAGTACTCTGTAGGAGGTTTCCCGAAGGGACGCCGACCATATTATTAAGCATTAAAAAATCGCTAGGCGATCTACAAACCAGAAAAGACCGGTTGCAGCGATCAGAAGCGATGCTGGCACCACCACAAAACGATGATACTTATCTTGTGATTTAAACCAAATAGCAACACCAAAGAAGGCAGCTAAAACGATTGTGATTTGACCCAACTCTACACCCACGTTAAACGCGAGCAGCGCTGCCAAGAAGTCATCGGTCGGCATACCAAACTCGGTCAAAACCGAGGCAAAACCTAGGCCATGTAATAGACCGAAACCAAAGACAATCGGTAAACGGAAAGGGTTAATCTTAGTAAAGAAGATGTTCTCGATAGCGACAAATGCTATTGAAAGCGCGATCAACGGCTCCACTATACGAGGTGAAACTTCGACTAAACCATACATCCCCAACGCTAACGTAATTGAGTGGGCCACAGTAAACATGGTCACCTGCAGGAGGATTGGCTTTAGGCGCGGGCTTAGTAAGAAAATACCCAATATAAAGAGAATGTGATCCAGCCCCATAGGTAAGATGTGCTGATAGCCACTCACCGTGTAAGTTTGAATTACCTCTCCAATAGTAGGTTTGGCAAAAACCGCATCCAGCTTATATGGCTTGGTAGGCACATCCTCTTTCACCCATTGGTGTGAGGACCAGTGATACTCCTCTGTATTTACATCAACCTGACGGACGCGGGTTGCATGATCACCAAAAGACATTGGGTAGTACCAAGTCAGTGATTTAGTACCCTTTGGAATAGAACCTTCAAGAATAATCACCGAATTGCGCGGCACCTTGGTGTAACCCGGTTCTGGAACAACCAAATCCTTAAGGTGAAGAGCTGCTGGCTTACCATCAAAAGCGATCTCAACACCCTCTAGTAGAGTTGGCACAAAGGCTTCAAAAGCCGCGCGAAGTTCAACCGCTTCCATTTCGCGATAGTAATCATACTCATCCGAATTAGGTGCTTCTTTTGTATTGCGATATTTACCATTGATACCCGTGAGCAAAGCCTCAAGACTGGCGCGGATTTCAACCTCTACAACTTCAGTCGTGAATACACTGATCTCAACCAGCGCGGGCTTCACAACGTCTGCATGAACGGGGTAGAATAAGGAACTAACTAAAGAGCATATAGCTATTAGGCGTGATAAATACTTCACGTTATGCCTCTATGGTATACGAGTGCATCAGCACCCCGACAAAAGGAAGGCCATCCCAGCCTTGCGAAGACAGGAAACTAAGATAACTATGAATCGTCGTCAACTATTAAAAGCGATGGCCGCAGCTGCAGCAGCTGGCAGTGTCCCAGCCATCTACAGTTCTCGTGCCCTAGCTAGCAACTCTGCACCTGCTGGTTTCTATGACATCCCAATGCAGGGTGATGCTCGTATCCTTCACATCACAGACGTACACGGTCAGCTAAAGCCTGTTTACTTCCGTGAGCCAAACGTAAACCTTGGTGTAGGCGACGCATTCGGTCGTGCACCTCACCTTGTGGGTAAGAACTTCCTTAAAGAGATGGGTCTCAAAGAGAACTCTCCAGAAGCTTACGCTTACACTTACCTAGATTTCCTTGAGCAGGCTAAAAAGTACGGTCGTACTGGTGGTTTTGCTCATGTTAAGACTCTACTTGACCAGCTACGTGATTCAGCTGGTGGTCGTCAGAACACCCTTACTCTAGATGGCGGTGACCTATGGCAGGGTTCTGGTACTTCACTATGGACACGCGGCGTCGACATGGTTGAAGCATCAAACATCCTTGGTATTGATGTCATGGTTGGTCACTGGGAATTCACCTACCGTGAAGAGGAAGTTCTATCGAACGTTGCTCTCTTCAAAGGTGACTTCATCGGTCAGAACGTTAAGATCCTTCCTGACTCTCTATTCGAAGATCGTTACTTCGAAATGGTTGAGCGCTTCGATGGCCGCGGTCTATACGACGAAGATACAGGCCACGCATTCCAGCCATACGTAATTAAAGAGATCAACGGTGCGCGCATCGCAGTAGTTGGTCAGGCGTTCCCACGTACCTCTAACGCGAACCCTAAAGAGTTCTTCCCAGACTGGTCGTTCGGTCTGCGTGAGCCAGAGATGATCGATCTTGTACAGAAAATCCGCGCAGAAGAGAACCCAGATGCTGTCATCCTGGTTTCTCACAACGGTATGGACGTAGACATCAAGATGGCTGAGCGCGTTCCTGGCCTTAACGCTGTATTTGGTGGCCACACTCACGATGGTGTACCACACCCAATTAAGGTTAAGAACGTTGATGGTGGCGAGTGTTGGGTAACTAACGCTGGTTCAAACGGTAAGTTTGTAGGTTGTATGGACTTCGCTATCGAAGGCGGCCAGATAAAGAACATGACTTACAAGCAGCTACCAGTTATCTCTGAATGGCTAGATGCCGATAAAGAGATGGAAGCTTACATCGACCAGATGCGTCAGACTGTATACGACGAAAACGTTGTAGAAGCACGTAACAAGAAGTGGCAGAACAGCCCAGCGCGTGTTGGTAAGACTTACGAAGAGATCCTTAGCGAGAAGCTAGCCAAAGCTGACCGCACCCTTTACCGCCGTGGTAACTTCATGGGTACTTGGGACCAGGTCATCTGTAACGCTCTTCGTTGGGAATACAAAGCTGACATCGCACTATCTGCTGGTGTTCGTTGGGGTACTACAACGCTTGAAGGTCAGTGGATCACAATGGATGACGTAATGAGCCAGTGTGCGACCACCTACTCTGAAACCTACGTTCAGGATATGACCGGTAAAGCGATCAAAGAGATGCTTGAAGGCGTAGCAGACAACCTATTCGACCCAGATCCATACCTACAGTCAGGTGGTGACATGGTACGTGTTGGTGGTCTTGATTACACAATCGACCCAACTAAACCACTAGGTTCACGTATCACTGATGTTCGTCTAGATAACGGCGAAGTGATTCAGGATGATAAGAACTACTCAGTATCTGGTTGGGCTACGGTTAACCGTACACCTGAAGGCCGCCTACTATGGGATATCATCGCTGACTACCTACGTACTGAGCGTGATGCGAACATGGTTATCAACCTTCCTAAGGTTAACAACCCGAAAGTTGTTGGTGTAACTGACAACCCAGGCTTTGCTGACTACCCAGGTGATTTCGCGTAAGGCTTAGTTACCTCGATAAAAAACCCGCTTAGTGCGGGTTTTTTGTTGTCTGCTTTGAGGGTCGGGGCCTTCCCTTCGGGCAGGTCCCTCCTACAACCGAGAATTTCTGTAGGAGGGATCTGCTGCGCTAGCAGAAGCCCCCGACCTGGCTTGCGACAAACTTGGAGAGAGGGGTCATACCGCAGGTCAGACCCCGATGTAGAAAAATACTGCACAGCGTGCCCTTTGGGTATAAGTACATCCCTGTATAAATACTGCTCCTGCACTTCCATGTGCTCGCAGTATAAATACGTCCATGTATAAAAAAAGAGCCCATAAAGGGCTCTGAAGATCACTGTGAAAATCTTTTTGAGAAGCGGTGCTTATCGAAAAAATCTATTCAGTACGAATTATAAGAATTAAAAAGCTCGGCCCTGAGGCCGAGCTTTTATGAGCAAATAACTAAATTACTTGCCTGGAACAGCATCAATCCAGTGCTTCTCAGCGTAGTCACGCTGAACTAGACCCATACGAGCCTGGTAGTGAGCACGGGCAGCAACGTCCATTGCTTCCTGGAATTTACCAGCTTCAAGTGCAGCCTGAGCTTCACCGATACGCTTTTTGGTGTCACGCCAAGCGAAGCCAGCTTCCTGAGCTTCTTTGTGCTTAGCTTCAGCCGCTGCGATCAGTGCTTCTGCGTTTGCTTTGTTAGCTGGTTTCATTGCCATTACCTCTTCTTCACGAAGAGTATTGTACTTCTTACCATTCCATTCGAAGGTACCGTTTGCGCCCTGCTGAGCACGCGCAGTATCAAACGCTTTCTGGAAAGATTCAGCTGACGCCAAAGTACTTGTTGTAAGTGCAGCTACAGCTGCGATCATAGCGATCTTTTTCATCTGTATGCTCCTTACTTACGTGCGCCAGGACCGTTGATCTCAATGCCGTTAGACATGTAAGACTGGAAGTACTCTAGGTTGCGGAACGCAGCGCTCTGAACTTTTTCTGGCTCAGAACGTGAGTCACTGTGACAACCTTCGTAACGACGGTGCAGTGTACCCAATTCACCCCACTTTGAACGGAACGTTGGGAAGTTAGTTGGGTGACCTAGTGCTGGTGATGGAAGATCCGCACGGATCAGACGGTTAGTACCTGTCATGTGACAATCTGCACAAGAAAGGTTTAGCTGACCACGCTTAGAGTAAAAGAACTTCTTACCATCAAGGTAAGCAGCTTTTGCCTTCTCATCAGGGATCTTGATATCGAATGCATTACCACGAGAAGTGTAAGCCATGTAGCCAGAAACCTGCGCTAGCGCACCTTTCTTGAAGCCGTATGGTTTTTCACCGTTGTTGATTCGACACTCTTGGATAGCCATCTCAAGTGTTACCACTGTTTCACGCTCAGCGTTCCACATTGGGTAGTTTTGACGGATACCAATACCACCATTCTCAAAACAATCTGCTAGGCTTTTGCCGTTAGCAAATGTCTCATTGAATAGCTCTTCACCCTTTTCGACATCGAATTCGTATGGAGGGAACTCTTCGATCTGCTCCCACTGTTCGCGAGAAGCAGCATCTACTGCGTAGATACCATTACCGTATTCGTTAATCTCTACACCAGGAAAACGATCCTGCATGTACTGTTGCAGTGCAAGACGGTCCGCCTCTGGATTTACAGTCGCCAGAGTAGCACCGGTAGTAGCAGCTGAAGCCATCTGGCTCGCTGCAGCCACGCTCAATGCGAGCAGTGTACTAGTTATTATTTTCATGTGTCCTCCGTAAGGAGAGATCAATTACTTGATCTCTTCAGACTCGGTTCCAGTTTTACCTGTGTTTTCAGTCCAAGCTATATCTAGCATGTCACCCTTTGCACCACCAGCGAATGAGAACGCTAGGTACGGGTTTTTAGAAATAGCTGTGTTTAGGTTAGCTTCAAAAACAACCTTACCTTTGTGAGACACAGATACAACTGATAAGAACTTAGCTGGGATTAGCTTGCCGTCTTTGCCTTTCTGAAGGCCAGTGTCCATGTTGTGCTTACCCATCATTTTGACGTCAGTAGAGCCGCCTTTTGCTTTCGCTTTAACTTTAAAAATACCCATGATATTTCTCCTGCAATAGGCGACGGATTAACCGCCACAGCCACCGATTGTTACTTTAACTTCTTTAGAAGCGCTGTATAGCTTACCGCCAGCCTTAACTACTGCAGTAACCATAGTTGTTTTACCCATGCGAACACGAGTAGAAACATCAGCTTCTGTACCAGCAGGAATAACGAACTCAGCTGCTAGTGGTGTTGGGTTCTGCTCAACAAGGATTGAGATAGACTCAACGTTAGCTAGCTTAGAGCTTACAGTTACAGGTACAACTGCACCGTTCTCAGCGATATCTGGTGCCTTAAGAACTACGTCAGCACTAGCTTCTGCAGCGCCACCGTATAGTGCGTTTAGTGCATCTGATTCTGATTTAGCTTCAAATGCTGATTTGTTCCATGCTGCCATTGCAACGCGTGGCATAAGAGCGCCAAGGCCCATTAGCGCACCGCTTGCAGCGATTGCTTTTACTACTGTACGACGATTCATACTCATTTTAACTCCACCTGTATCAAGTGATCAGTACTGGTAAATATATTCAACAACTGCGTCAATTTCTGCCTCAGTGAGGTTATCGTGACGTCCGAATGGAGGCATGATAGTCAGAGGATTTTTAACAGTTGGATCCCAAATCTGAGCACGCAGATCTGCTTTATTTGGGAAACGTGCTTTCATTGCAACGATCATAGGTCCCTGGTTACCCGCTTGGTTTGCAATTGGGTCCTGGATGTTGTGACAAGAGATACAGTTACCACGAGTTTTAGTGTGGTATACCGCTTGCCCCTCTTTAATCATTGCTTCGTTATGTGAACCCGCGACTGCAGAACCTGCTACACCAAGTGCTACGCCGGCCACTGCGAGGGCTGAGATCAACTTTCGCATGGTCACTCCTTCAGTGATCTGACGCTTACGCGTCTTTTTATTATTAATTGGGGTGGCAGAACCACCCCGTTTATATCTTGTCGAATTAACGACTAGATTCTGCCATGAAGGCTACAGCGTTTGCTACCACTTCGTCAGATAGGTCCATACGACCACCTTTCGCTGGCATAACACCGTTGCTGCCCTGGTACCCGTTGATCGCGTGATCAACTAGAGTATCCATACCCTGAGCGATGCGTGCTTCCCAAGCACCCTTATCACCCACTTTAGGCGCGCCTGCAATGCCCATGCCGTGACATGCTTTACAAGCACCTTCATATGTCTCTTTACCAGCCTGAGCGGCAGCTGATAGCTCACCCGCACCTTCAGACTTAGCTTCTTCTTTAACTTCAACACCAAGCTCTTTTAGACGCTCTTTCTCTTTCTGAGCTTCTAGTTCGTGCTGAGCTTCATGCGAAGCAGCTGGACCATCTGCACCTTCAACGAAGTGACTCACAGGAGTTACACCGCTGATTGTACCTACAACGTTCATAGTTGCTGGGTCAGCACAATCTTTCATACAACGTTCGTTTTTCACGTCTGGACGTGGGTCTACGAAGAAGTTTGGCTCGTTAGGCATTTTCACGCTTGCGAGGTTCTCGTTAGTTAGAACAAACTCTTCATCAACCAACTCGTTCAAGTATAGAACATATGCTGAGATTGCGTATGTCTCATCAGCAGTTAGTGAACGTGGCGCTGGGAATGGCATCGCACGGTAGATGTAATCGTACAGTGTAGATGCGTATGGCCAGTATGAACCTACAGTCTTTGTTGGACGATCCTGAGCAAGGGTACCTTTACCACCTGCTAGTACTGGCCAACGACCTTCACCTTCACCGAACAGACCGTGACACACTGCACACTTCTCTTCGTATAGACCTTCACCGTCAGATACAGAGCCTTCACCAACTGGAAGACCTAGACCATCTGGACGAACATCGATATCCCAACCTGCGATCTGTTCAGCAGATGCAGCAGAACCGAAACCGTACTGGCCGCCTGCGTTAACAGTACCAGCAACAAGAGCACCCGCTACCGCAGCAGCAGCTAGGGTAGGCTTAGCTAATTTGAACATTCTTAACCTCCCCGGTGTTCAATACTTTCCAAGTGTGGATTGAGTTCTTATGGTAGATAGACTCAACACCACGTACAGCACGAAGCTGTTTAAGTGTTGGCTGTACATAGCCAGTTTCGTCGATTGAACGAGACTGTAGCAACCATGGCTGACCATCCCACTTAGTCACTAGACTGAAGCGAGTCAGTGATTTCTCAAGCACTAGGCCTTTCAGTTTAGCTGGAGTCCAAGTGACACCACCGTCGAATGAGATATCAACCTGTTTGATCTTGCCGCGGCCAGACCATGCGATACCTTCGATCTCAACCATACCAGGACCAAGTAGTGGTTTTTCCGGACATGGATAAGTGATAACAGAGTTAGATTCCTGTACGAATGTAAAGCGACGTGCTTTACCGTCTGCCATAAGGTCAGTGTACTTAGAAGTCTCTTCACGGTGATGCCAAGGCTGATCACCCACTTCAATACGACGTAGCCATTTAACAGAGGTGTTACCTTCCCAACCTGGGTTAAGAAGACGAACTGGGTAACCCTGCTCTGGACGAAGCATCTCACCGTTCTGTGCGTAGACGATAAGTGCATCATCAAGCGCTTTTTCGATTGGGATCGAACGTGACATGTGCGCGCCGTCTGCACCTTCAGCAAGAATCCACTTACCTTCTGGTTTAACGCCAGCTTCTTCAAGAAGAACACGTAGAGGAACACCGGTCCACTCACAGCAAGATAGCATGCCGTGTGTAAACTGTAGTGCTTCCATCTGTGCACCACGCCACTCCATACCACCGTTGGCAGGACACTCGATGAACTTAATGTGAGACTCTGAAGGGAAACGCATTAGATCTTCCATAGTGAAGATCAGAGGGCGATCAACTAGACCGTGGATGATTAGACGGTGCTCTTCAGGGTTAATTGTTGGTACACCACCGTGGTAACGCTCAAACACTAAACCGTTAGGTGTGATGATACCTTTCAATTCGTGTAGCGGAGTCATAGAGATCGAAGAGATCGACTCTGCTGTCAGCCAAGGTACTGTACGACGAACAACGTCGCTTTCAAACTTCGATGGTTGACCGTATGGGTATTCGATTACACCGTGACCCAACTGGCGGCCCCAGCTTGGTTCATTAGGTGGTAGGTTAGACGAGTTAACCATTGAATCCGCAACTGCAGAGCCAGCTACGCTAGCTGCTGCTACACCACCTACAGCGGTGATACCTTTACGGAGAAAATCGCGACGATCGTTCGATGAGAGTCCGTCAGACTCTTTCGCAAGCTGGGACATTAGCTCACGAGTCGTCGGCCCCTTGATGATTTTGGCCATCAAATGCCTCCCGGCTGGTTGAGTTATATAAATTTGGTACTAGGACACATTCTACGCGCCCTGCAATCCTATATAAAAATAAATTCTAGCTATATTCAGTTTTTAACTATAACTAGTAGTTCTAAGCAAATTAATTGAATCTGGCTAGAACCCTTACCGTCCGTGGATTTATACAACAACCCTAGCAAACTTTTTGCGAGATTGCGTAGTTCAATTGGAAATAGTTAGCCTAAAGGATAAGTGCACTGCACAATTTTCAGAATTAAGGAATGCCTTAACCTAATAAGTCACCACTTATTGAACAGTGGTGATCTGAATGGGTTCCATCATCTGAACACCAGAGGCCGCTTCAGGCTTATCTGCATGCGATGTGGTCAAACTTAAAATGGTGCTCTCATCTTGAATACCATGTGGGTAGCCAAGTTCAAGCGATTTGAAATCGAATAGCTTTTCATCCGCTAGGTGCGAAGGCACAACATTACAGAGCGCACGGAACATTGATTCGATACGGCCAGGGAAACGCTTATCCCAGTCCTGCAACATCTCTTTAATGTTGGCGCGTTGCAGATTCTCCTGCGAACCACAGAGGTTACAAGGAATAATCGGGAACTCCTTCATCTCTGCATATTCTGCGATATCTTTCTCACGTGAGTAACAGAGCGGGCGAATCACCATATTCTTACCGTCATCAGAGACAAGCTTAGGTGGCATCGCTTTTAACTTACCGCCATGGAACATATTCAAAAACATCGTTTCGATTATGTCGTCGCGGTGATGCCCTAAGGCGATCTTGTTCGCACCGATCTCTTCTGCAAAACCATACAGAGTGCCACGACGCAGACGTGAACAGAGACCGCAGGTGGTTTTGCCCTCAGGAATAACTGACTTCACTACCGAGTAGGTGTCCTTCTCGATAATGTGATACTCGACACCGGTAGTTGCTAGGTAGGCAGGCAAAATCTCTTCTGGAAAGCCAGGCTGCTTCTGATCCATGTTGACCGCAACCAGTTCGAAATTAACTGGCGCGCTGCGCTGCAGACTAACCAAGATGTCCAACAAGGTGTAAGAGTCCTTACCACCTGATAGACAAACCATCACCTTGTCGCCCTCTTCAATCATCTTGAAAGCTTCAATCGCCTGCCCTACTTCTCGACGAAGTCGCTTGTGCAACTTATCGAAGCGAAGTTTACGTTTACGATCAAACTCATTCAGAGTTGAAGATTCAGACATTAGATGGACCTATTTAGGGATTCTGGTTTTGCGAGGCGGCGATTATAACTAAAGGTTGGGCGAACTGAAATCAGAGCACCTCAAGTACAGCTGTCGCGACAACTATATATCGAAATAGCTTCCCTACACCGATAAGTAGCAGACTCAAGCCAATATTAAAACGCAACCAGCCTGCAACTAGACAGAGCGGATCACCAATGATGGGAAGCCACGCCAGTAAAAGCGCAAAAGGACCTAACCGCTGCAGGAGCGTCGACGCTTTAAGATCGTTTGGTTTGTTTAAAAATTTTGCTGGGTAACGTGACGCAACCCACCACCCCATGGCAAAGGTAACCATCGAACCGAGCAGATTACCTGCCGTTGCTATAGCAACCAATGATAGCCAGCGCTCCGGAGATGCATTCACTTGATAGCCAAGCAGCAGTTCGGACCCACCCGGCAGAAGCGTTGATGAGATAAAAGCAGAGAGAAAAAGTGACCAATCAGCCATCACGTTAAGGTTTCCAAAAGCTACTGCATCGCCGCCTGCACACAACGCAACACACCCAGACTATAGGCGCCAGCAAAATGATCGAATACAGGCTTTAATGATGCTCCGTTAACAGCCGCACTGGTGATAATCTCCTGCTCGATCTGAGAGATTTCAGTCAATGGCAACTCAACAACTTCGGTGAGTGAGATAGCGCCAGCACCGATCCACTCAGCAAGAATATTCATAAGCTGTTGGGGTGAAAGGTGCACCTTTGCTGAGATCTGCTCCACACTCATACCGATACGGTAGAGCTGCAGCACCTCCTCTTTCTGATAATCAACCTCTTTGGCCTTATCTTCCGAGAGCGCTTCATTGATCACTTCAAGGAACGCCTCGCCATAAAGATCGAGCTTACGATCGCCAATCCCAGAGATACGTCGCAGTTGCATTGAGGAGGTCGGCTTACGCTCAACCATCTCCATCAACGTTGCGTCATGGAATATCACATATGGAGGGTCATCCTGCTCATCGGCAAGCGTTTTTCGACAAGCTCGCAGTGCTTCCCAAAGCTTAAAGTCCTCAGCATCGAGTTGCATCTCAGGCTTACGGGATTTCGAGCTAGATGTCGAAGTGCGTAACTTACGCTTATCTTTGCGAAGCTCAATCTGCTCTTCACCTTTAAGAAGAGGTCGACACTGCTCGGCAAGATAGAGGGTGCCATGATCAGCCGTAACCTGAAGGTAACCACGCGCCACGAGCTGGCGAAATACCGAACGCCAGGCGTTGCGGTCCAACTCTTTGCCAATCCCCCAGACAGACAGTTTATCGTGGCCACGCTCATGCGAGCGATCGTTATGTTCGCCCAATAGAATATCTATAACTGCATTTACACCGAACAACTGACCACTGCGATAGACCGCCGACAAAGCTTTGCGAGCAACTTCAGTACCTTCCCACACCTCTGGCGGGTCAATACAGTTATCACAATTACCACAGGGCTGATGTTCTGATTCGCCAAAATAGGAGAGCAGCACCTGTCGACGACAACTGGTGATTTCACACAACCCCAACATCGCCTCAAGTTTTTGTCGCTCTATCCGTTTCTGTTCAGCAGGCGCTTGGCCCGCCTCTAACATCTGGCGCTGAAAAATCACATCCTGCAGACCATAGACCATCCAAGCGTTAGCTGCTTGACCATCACGACCTACACGCCCTGTCTCTTGGTAGTAGGCTTCAACAGATTTCGGAAGATCCAAGTGAGCCACATATCGCACATTAGGCTTATCGATACCCATACCGAACGCAATAGTTGCCACCATAATGACGTTATCTTCTGTTAAGAAGCGATGCTGATGGTGTTCACGCAGTTGAGCAGATAGGCCTGCATGGTATGGCAGGGCGTTAAATCCTCGCTCACTTAACCAGGCAGCAGTATCTTCGACCCGTTTACGCGACATGCAGTAGACAATCCCTGCATCTTGGGCATGTTCTGTACGGATAAAGTTAAGTAGCTGTTCGCGTGCCCTATCCTTCTGCATGATGCGGTAACGAATGTTGGGGCGGTCAAAACCTTTAATGAATACACGCCCAGAACCCAAACCAAGACGATCAACAATCTCCTGTTGAGTACGAGCATCTGCAGTTGCAGTAAGCGCAACGCGGGGCACACCTGGGAAAAGTTCTGAAAGCTGACCTAGCTGGAGATACTCAGGTCTAAAGTCGTGCCCCCACTGCGATACACAGTGCGCCTCATCAATTGCAAAGAGCGCTAATTTTGCACGCTGCAACAGAGCCAAGGTACGCGGCTGAAGTAGTCGTTCTGGGGCTATATATAAAAGATCCAACTCACCGTTAAGCAGCATCTGTTCAGTCGATTGAATCTGCTCAAAGTCGATAGCTGAGTTGAGACAACCAGCCTTAATACCCAACTGCGAGAGCGCACTCACTTGATCCTGCATCAAAGCGATAAGCGGCGAAACAACCACACCAGTTCCCGGACGAACAAGAGATGGCAACTGATAACATAGTGACTTACCACCACCGGTTGGCATGATGACAAGCGCATCTTGGCCAGACAGCAAAGTTTCTACCACCTCGCCTTGCGGGTCGCGAAACTCTGAAAAACCAAAGGTGTGAAGAAGTTGATGGCGGGCGGAATCTAACATGCGGCTATTATAAACATGGGCTGAGCTAAGTCATCAGATATAGCGATAAACATACCCTCTGATAGGGTGTTAGATGTACACTAGCACTTACTGTAATTAGAGGAGTCTCGAATGAGCAACACAGTGGCACTTATTAGCGAAGAGGAACTTGATCTACTAGAGAACTTTCTTCTCTCGGATCAGGTTGCAGAATCAGCGCTCGATTTAGTTGGCGCACACGGTCTGCTATGTGCACTGAACATCTCACCCGAGCGCACGCCAGAAGCTGAGTGGATCGAACTTGTATTTGATGGCACTCCAAACTGGGAGAGTGATGCCCAAGCTAGCGAAATGACTAACCTACTTCGCAAGCTTAACAGCACCATCAGCAACGACCTTTACGGCGACCAAGAGATTCTACTTCCTTGCGAACTTACCGTTGATACCGATGAAGAAGTTGCAGAGCTACAGATCTGGGCTGAAGGCTTTATGGAGGGTGTATTCCTGCATGAAGATAGCTGGTTCGGTGACGAGGAGGAGGAAGTTGCAGGCCTTCTTCTACCAGTCATGGTTGTATCTGATCTTTTCGAAGAGCAGGAGATTCGTGATATCCGCAAGGACCGCGCACTTACAGAAGAGATGTGTGACCAGATCCCTGAAGTGCTTATTGATCTATACCTGCACTTCCACGCACCTGATAAATAAAACCCAAACCTTACAAATGAAAAGAGACAGGTGATTGGCTAAATCTTAATCACCTGCCCTACTTCACAGAAGCTGGTTGAATGCGCTAACTCTGCCCGCTTCTGTTCCAACTCCCGCTTTATCTCATCCTCTTGCCCTGGCTTTAAATGCATCAAATGCACCGCACAGGATTGCTGCAACTCGCTTAGATCTGCAACTAGCGAGCTCACCGTATGATGACCGCTAACGCTCGCAAGCGCCTGCTCCGCATCAGAGTAGGAGAGTTCAATAAAGAGATGATCTACAGGCTTGCTATTGAGCAGTTGCCACAACTCGTGTGTAGGACCAGTATCACCACAAAAACAGATCGAACTTAAGTCACTCTCAATCCGATAGGCAAAAGATGGGACAGTATGTGTTAGAGGAATTGCCTCGACCTTCAGACCTGCGAATTCAAGGCAACCTTCAATCTCAAGATACTCGATAAATGGCGCGTCGGCACTTGGTATCTGTGAAAAATCAGGCCAAACCTGCCAATTGAAAAGGTGTGTTTTAAGCGTATCCAGCACAACCTTTGGCGCAACAATTTTGAGCGGTGCAGCACGCCCTTCATCAAATGAAGCGATCAATAGAGCAATACCCGCCACATGATCTAAGTGAGCATGCGTCAGGAGAAGATACTCCACCCTATCCAGTTCAGATTTTGATAGGGTTGCGGCACCAGTACCGCCATCAAGCAACAGAAAGTCATCGACCAAAAAAGCTGTTGTTTCAGCGCTTTTTGCTAACCCACCGCTACAGCCTAAAGGCGTTATATTCATTGGGCTGCCTGCTCGTAAAGCTCTAGTGGCAGATCGTCCGGATCTTTAAAAAAGGTAAAACGCATACCTGTATAGGGATCGACACGGATAGGCTCAACTTCGATAGAGTGCGAGGTTAACCATGCAACCCATTGATCTATATCTGATACAGAGAAAGCCAAATGTCTTAACCCCTGCGCTTCAGGAAAGCTTGGCCGCTTAGGCGCGCCTGGCATACTAAAGAGCTCCACCTGACCACCATCAGGTAGGGCTAGATCTAACTTGTATGAGTCACGATCAGCGCGGTAGTTCTCATCCAATATAGTGAGACCTAAGAGATCGGTATAGAAGTGTTTAGAGCGGCGATAATCACTACAGATTATCGCCGCATGATGGATCCGATTCAGAACTGGACGAGTCATTAATAACTTACACGCACCGTGCCGTTAGAACGTAACACACGTACTTTATCGCCAATTCTGAAGAAGAGATTATTCTCCACTTCCTGAACAACAGAGAGTAATTTGCCATTATCCATGCGCAGAACAATCTCCTGCCCCTGAACTCGTGTCGCCTCTTCTTGAAGTGCTTGTCCAGCTAGACCACCCGCAACAGCACCCAAGACAGTTGCAATACTTGAGCCCTTACCACCACCGATAGTTGAACCAGCAAGACCTCCGACGATAGCACCGGCACCAACACCTACCGGATTATTTTTGTCGCCTTCAATAATAACCGGCGTTACCTGTTCAACAGTCGCGTACTCCAACTGCTGGACCTGACGCGCTTCAGAACGTGTATAAACATTTCCCTGCAGACTCTGCTGCACACAGCCAGACAAAGTCACCGCTGCAATCGAAAGGACTAAAAGTTTGTTCAAACGCATAGCAAACCTCACAAAATCAATTTAGTTAAAGCTTAGACATAATTCCTAAAAACGTCACCTTACAAAACATTAAATTTAGGACAAAAAAAAACCCGGTCTTTTTCAAGCCGGGCTGAATAGCAACGAAAGGACACTATGAAAGTCGCTCTCTTACCCCTTCAACATCGCAAATAACTCATCCTTAAGTGATAGACGACGTTTTTTGAGTTCTTCCTCACGGCTAGTTTCAGCAGGCGTTACTTCGGCCTCCATCAACTCAACCTGTTTAGTTACTTCATGGTACTCATCAAACAGACGTGCAAAGTGGTTGTTTGATGTTTTCAGTTCGTGAATGCGATCGCGCATTTCTGGTAATTCGTGAACTAGATCGTGATGTTCGCCGACCATTTGTGTAACTCCTAAAACAGATATTCGATGGAGCTACTATGCCCTATCAATTCGAGAAGGAAATTGACCCGCATCAATTAAATGAAAAGAGGGCTCAAAAATAGACAATAAACCCGTTTCCTAGTAACTTAGCGCGCTCAAAATTCACCCAATTCTCGACACAATGGTTATATGGAAACGTTAACACTCCAACCTCGCAGCTTTGCTAATGGCGAAGTTCAACTTCCTGGTTCAAAAAGCCTTTCGAACCGCATCCTGCTTTTAGCTGCTCTTGCTGAGGGTGAGACCCGTGTAACCAACCTTCTCGATAGCGCAGACGTCAGCCATATGCTTAACGCATTAACTGAACTTGGCGTTAGCTATGAATTAGCAAGCGATCGTCGTAGCTGTGTGGTTAAAGGCGTTGGTGGTGCATTCACCTGCAAACAAGCAGAGATGTTTTTAGGTAATGCTGGTACCGCAATGCGTCCGCTTACTGCAGCTCTTTGTCTAGGTGAAGGTGAATTCACACTGACGGGTGAGCCTCGTATGTATGAGCGTCCTATTAAGGACCTAATCGATGCGCTTGTTCAAATAGGTGCTGATATTAAATACCTAAAAGACGAAGGTTACCCGCCGCTTAAG
Source organism: Marinobacterium sp. LSUCC0821 (assembly GCF_012848475.1). NCBI lineage: Bacteria > Pseudomonadati > Pseudomonadota > Gammaproteobacteria > Oceanospirillales > Oceanospirillaceae > Marinobacterium > Marinobacterium sp. LSUCC0821. The sequence goes on along the minus strand of NZ_CP051666.1, from coordinate 436,963 downwards.
ATCAATGCACAGGGACTAAAAGGTGGCCGTGTCTCAATTCGTGGCAACATCTCTAGTCAGTTCCTAACTGCCCTTCTAATGGCTGCACCGCTTGCTAAAGAAGACCTAGAGATTGTGATGGATGGCGAGCTTGTCTCTAAACCGTACATCGACATCACTATTCACACGATGAAGCTGTTCGGTGTAGAAGTTATCAACAACAACTACGAGAGCTTTGTTGTTAAAGCGGGTCAGACCTACAAGTCACCAGGCGAAGTGATGGTAGAGGGCGACGCCTCTTCTGCCTCTTACTTCCTAGCAGCTGCTGCTATTGCTGGCGGTACCATCCGCGTCTACGGCGTTGGGTCTGAATCGATACAGGGCGACAAAGCCTTTGCTGAGGTACTGGGCAAAATGGGCGCTAAAGTGACTTACGGTCCTACTTGGATTGAAGTGACTAAAGGTGAGCTTAAAGGTGTAGATTTAGACCTGAACGCCATCCCAGATGCCGCAATGACCATCGCAACTGCAGCTCTATTTGCCGAAGGCCCTACTGCCATTCGTAACGTCTACAACTGGCGCGTTAAAGAGACCGACCGTCTTAACGCCATGGCCACAGAGCTTCGTAAAGTGGGTGCAGAGGTTGTTGAAGGTGAAGACTACATCGAAATCACTCCACCAGCAGAAGTACAGAGCGCAGCCATCGATACCTACGATGACCATCGTATGGCGATGTGTTTCTCACTAGCCGCTTTCGGCAACAACCCGATCACCATCAATGATCCAGGCTGTACCCGCAAAACATTCCCAGAGTACTTCGATCTGTTTGCTCAAGTTACCAAATAACTTAATTTAAATGCGGTGATGGGCTTTCAGCCTGTCGCTGTTACTTTTTTAAAAGCTATAGCTAGATCAAAAGCGAATACCCAGCCTAAAGTCTGGTCATTGGTACTTTTTGGTCAGCAAAAAGTACCCAAAAACTGACTACGCTCACTCGGCCTGCGGCACGCTCCGTTCAATGATTTTTCACTGAAGTCCAATAGGACACTGCAAAGTCGGCTCCTGCCTCCGTTGCAGACTTCGGCCATCCAGGCCTCAGCCGATTGAACTCTTAACCGTGAAAAACCATCGTACTCACTCTCGATCGGACGTGGACGACTGGCACGCGATTCGAATTTGGCACCCTGTTTCCCCGTCCGACTGAGAACGAGCACGATGCTCTTTTTCGATTAAAAGCTTGTCAGGCTGAGGCCATGGAGGGCCGAAGAGCACAACGGAGGCAGGAAGCCGACTTAATGCCAAGGATGGCATGTATTCCGTTAATGCAGGAGCAATTAACGGTTTGTGCGGTCCTGATAAGCTTCAGAAAAAGAGTATCGCGCGCAGTGTGCCGCAGGCCGAAGGAGCGGGGTGTCCTTTTGCTTACTTTTCCGACAAGGGAAAAGTAAGGCTGGTCGCCTTTAGGCGAGTAGAACGCTTTTTAAATTTAGCTCTTAAAGAAAAGATAACCCTATCTTCGATAGGACTCCAAACTACTTATCGTGTTTAGAACCACCCATACAGTTCGGGCTAGCTGGAACCACACCAGCCTTTTCAGCCCACTCTGCTTCAGTGTATAGGTGCATTGATAGAGCGTGGATTGGGTTTTGCATTATGTCGTTTAGCAGACCAAAGATAGTCTGGTGGCGCTGGATAAGGCGCTTACCGTCAAAATCATTACTTACGGCCACAAGTTTGAAGTGGGTATCCAAACGAGTACCGGAGTGCATATGGCTCTCGTTGATAATCTCTAGATGCGAAAGAGCTAACCCGGCATTCAACTTGGTTTCAATTTGTGACTCGATACTCATGAATTAACATCCTCTGCCTTGGCTTCTGCTAGCTTTTTAAAACGACTGTGTATTTTACGCGTAATAAACCAAACTGTACCAATAACAAGTGGTACTGAAATGCCAGTCGAGATCTCTTTATCAATCGGGGCACCCGCGGTAACAGCCGCATCAATCAGATATTTCACCAGACCCACTGCATAGTAGCTAATAGCTGCGACCGATAGACCCTCTACCGTGTGCTGCATCGCCAATTGAATGCGTGATCGACGATCCATTGAGCTGAGCAACTGCTGGTTCTGGTTCTGTATCGCCATCTCCACTCGGGTACGCATCATATCAGAGGCTCGGTTTACCCTTCTGGAGAGGTCATCCAATCGGTTATGCATGGTCTCACAGCCACGCACAGCAGGCGTTAGACGGCGAATCAAAAACTCTTTTAAAGTGAGGTGGCCCGAAACCTCATCCTCACGCAGCTCATCCAAACGCGCTGCCATGACATCGTGGTACGAACGGCTCGCGTTAAAGCGGAAAGTGGTGCGGGCACGCTCTGCTTCGATATCCGCAGATAGATTAATCAACTCACCCAATAGCTCTGTGTCATTCGATTTTTCACCCGTAGAGAGACGACGGGTTAGGTCTGCCATACGGCTATCCATATCAGCGACCACAGGAGAAAGATTACGCGCCTCTTTAAGGCCTAGCAGAGCCAAAAGGCGGTAGGTCTCAACCTCAATAACACGCTGCACCATTCGACCCATCTGGCCCTTGGACATGCTGTTATTAAAAATCAGGAAACGACCAAAGTTATCGCCATGCGTACGGAAGGTAGTCCATATCTGTGCAGCACCGTTTTGCGGCAAACTGCCGATCATCTGCATGTTATCCAACTGCGCACGAACATCATTAGGTGCAGGTAAATGAGCACCCTTAAGGTTTTGAATACGCATATGAAAGGCGGCTACTGTCTTACCAGGGTAGCGGCTTAACCAACCATCAGGTAGGCGATCTAAGGCTGTGGTGAAGAAGGGCTGAGTTGAGGCAACCCCTTCACGGGAATCGGTGATGGTGAGTGAAGTGAACTCTAGGTGCTGCTCCCAACGAATACGAAGGTCATCTGAGGTATAGATGTTACACGCTTGATCGACCGCATCACTTTCCATGCCCAGCATACTTAGTAGCTTTTGAATCTGCTCGCTCTGGACCTTACGCTCCTGTTGATTAGCAAGCACAGCAATATGAGTGATACTGACATCACCAGAGATACGTTGGAATGGGCGTGAGTGCAGCTCATCATAGAGCCAATCTCGATCTTCATGCCAAACTAAACCACTCTGATTAGACATTCTGCCCTTCCCTACACTTTAACCAATATCCAAGTCAGCGCGCATTAAAGACTGCTTGCTTAAATCGAAACTCATTAACTGAAGATCAACGGCTAGCCAACTATCAAAAGTTGCCCGCGTTAGCTCTGGCCAGCAATCACCAAATTCATCCCAAGCACCCAACTCATTCTCAAGTATGGCAGCCCAGTGCTGATCGAGTGCGCTGGAGAAATCCTCTTCCGACTCAACCTCATCAAAAAGGTAGATGTTACCTTCAGAGCAAAGCTCTTCGAAGGTGGGTAGCTCTTCATTAAAATTGGCCTGCAACCATTCATAGAACGGCTGCTTAGGACGAATAGAGATACCCGAGCGGTTAAGCAATTTCATTTCAAATCCTCAATTTAAGGTTTGATTATAAACATATAACTAAGCTTAACGCAGGTGCAAAAAATCAAATTATGAGAAATAAACAGGATTTGGGGAGGCTTGGTTGGAAATAATTACAGGAGCAAGCTCGAAGAGCGACGCGATTTGGGTTTTCGCTTTGCCCTTTGGGCTAGCTCCTACGAGAGGTAATGGTTTGTCGCTTCGCCTTTCAGGCTAGCTCCTACAGAGAGGTTAAAACTAGCCCCTACAGGAGAAATCTTCTGTAGGAGCTAGCTCGCAGAGCGACGCGATGATCGATTAAATCTCCGCCTCTTCTTCCTCTGCCATCACTTTGTAAGGATGGTCTGAAGCAAGCAGCGCTTTACCTAGATCCGTCGGGAACTCGACATCGACATCGACCACGCGGCCATCACGACAGACGTTGATGATGGTATCCATACAGGTACTAAGCAGTGAGTACTTCTCATCTGGTGCAGCGATGATCGTTTGAAGACCAAGATCGCTCATAAAGCCGAGAGAGGTTACGGTGTTTTCCGAGTCGAGTTTGTTAAACGCTTCGTCGAATACCGATAGGCTGAAGCCACCCACAGGTTTACCATCACCTCCCTCTTTCAGGCGGTAGGTAGCACCAAGAGCTGCTGCCATCGCAACGTAGAAAGGTACCTGGTGCTCACCACCTGAACCTGTCTTGATACGCTGACTTAGGGTTGTCTTGCGGTTGCCGTCGAGATCTTTCACCACCAACTCGAAGTTGTAGAAGTTTCGGTAGTCCTGCAGAAGACTGCTCTCACCCTCATCCTTCAATACTTCATGGATACGCTCTAGGGCACCTTTGTGCTCGCTATTGGTATCAAACTTCATATCAAAGAGTGAGCCAACGTTTGCAGAGTCTAGGCGTGTGTATGCTTCCACCAACTCCAGAATCTCTTTCAACTCTGGGTTTGGCATCATCTCGAAGCTGTACATCTCTTTGTGGAAAGGACGGTTCTTCAAGTGAGCATTCAACTCGCGGATCATGTCTCGGATCTTATTGATCTGATCATTCAAGTGCGCAACAAAGTCTGAACGGAATGCCGACTCAGCTTCAAGACGGGCACGCTCTGCTTTTTCGGTGTACTGCGCCAGCTCAGATTCGCGAAGCGCTTCAACCGTATCGTTAACATACTGCTCAAGATCTTCATGTGAAGAGTCTGGGCCTATCTTATCGAGACCCTGATGGCTCAAGCCGCCACCGTGGTGACGCGCTTTGTACTGCGCAACGGCATCACGCACACCATTTTTCTTCTTCTCATGAAGTGAAAGCTCAGACTGGGCTTTCTTAGCCGCTTCAAAGATGATGCGCTCTAGCTCACCATCACAGCTCTCATCAAGGTAGTCTCGCTTCTCTTGCGCTGACTGCGCATCAAAGTCCGCTTTAGCTTCACAAGCCGCACGTGCTTCAGCATGCTCAGTCAGATCGCTATCAAGTACTTCAAGCGCTGCAGTATCACGAATCAAACCAGTACGCGCTTTCTGGAGTTTATCCATCAGTGCCGATTGGTTCTGTTCAGTCTCTTTCTGTTTAGCGACTAGATCGGTAATACGCTGCTGAAGACCGGTATCATCCTGGTTACGCAGATCGATAATGGTCTGCTGATAGCCCTCAACCTGGTGGGTCAACTTCTTACGCTGCTCACTCAGATCGAACACCTTCTCGTTCACTTGGTTAAGCCCACCATCAAGGCTGATAAGCGCATCTCGCAGCTTCTCTAGCGACTCGTGCTGACGACCAAGCAGTGTAAACTCATTCACCAACTGGTCTACCTGCTTACCCTGGAGTGCAAGCTGATCACCGCGACGACGAATACCCATGATCGGAGTCATCTCATTGATAGCAGTAGTAGAGCCCTCAGTCTGCAACATACAGTCGTAGGTCAGAGCTCGCTCATGTTTTAGCAGCTCCGCTTCTGTCTCTACCGCCATCACACCACCAAGGGCGCGATTCATGTAAGCAAGAGCGTGGTCATTATCGGTCTCGATAAACTGCGCCAGCGTGTTTGACTTAGCACGGTTCAACCACTCATCAGATTTAGTGGTGTTGATGATTCGACAACCTTTAAGGTGGCGACCTTTACGACGGTAAAGGGTGATCGCCTCTTTAACGCGATCAGGATCCACAATAAGAGCTTCACGACGAGCGCCTAGGAAGGACTCAATCGCAATACGCCACTTATCATCGGTAATATCGACCAACTCACAAATCGGGGTCGATTCGATACCATATTCGTTAAGTAGCTCCATCAGATCAGCGGTGTTACGGCGCACTGGCGCACGACCCTGTTGAAGCTGTTCAACGGCTGATTTCTGGTTCTGAATTTGCGAACGCAGTTCAGCGATACGAATTACAGAGTCTTCGTAACGACGCGAAACTTTACGACGCACGTTCTCAATCGACTTACGCATCGCATCCATAGTGTTATCAACACTCACAGGATCGGTTGGCCATACATCGGCCATCAGGTTCTCACCCGAACGCCAGATCTCAACAGCCTGATCGACCAAGGTTACAAACTCTTCTGGAAGCAGATCACGCTGCTGGTTAAAACCAACCGCTGTACGCATCAATGAGTAGGCTTTATGAATACGCTCCTGCACGACACTCAGCTCATGCTGGCCGGCACGGATCGATGACTCAAGGGCATTAATCTGGTGTGCAGAGTCAGTGTTGTTGAGTGCAGCTCGGGCATTGGCAAGATCTTGCATGACTGTGTTGAGATCTTGGCCCGCTGTTGCCAGCTCTTTCTCAACTTCTGTTTCCTGCTCCTGCCACTTCTCGATACGCTCTTCAGCCTCCTCTTTACGAAGGTCAGCACTCTCGAAACGGCTTTCATGAACAACCCACTCATACTCAACCGCATTCTTGATGTTTCGGCTAATACCTGAGCAGAGCTCCTGAACCTTAACCAGCTCATCGATACGGTTGGCAACGTCACGTGTCTTCTCTTCCATAGCGCGGTATTCGTCCAGCGACTTACGGAAGGCACCCACATGCACGACGTTCTCATCGAGCACGAACTCACGCACAAAACGAGTTGGACTATCGATAGGGACGAACTTCAGTGCGTTTTTGAAGTTTTTAACGAATTTATCATCGTCATTTGGCATCTGTGGATCGTGACTTAGGTGTGTTACCAACTCACGAACAAAACGACTAGCGCGCTTCTCGAGCAGCATATCTGGGCACTGCTTCATCAGATTTTCACGCACCTCCGCCCAAGGACGTGGCATACGACCACCGCCCTGCTTCACACTGAAGTCATCTAGCGAGACTGAGAAGTTAGGCAGAATAAAGCGACCTAGAATATCTTCATCTGGGCTAGCGGTAGATGCGTTAATCGCAATACCCACACAGCTCTCTTGAGCAGTCTCAGTATCGAAGAAGCTTAGTGCCAAATAGGTTAACGAGTCTTCACGAACGTTAGATGCTTTACCCATATCATCCAAAGCACCCAGACAGTAGGTACGCAGCGAACGCTCTGACTTCTCACCGGCTGATGCGTTGAAGCTTAGGTGGCGCTTATGGCCACCCATCAATACCGTTTGTATCGCATCCAGCAGTGACGACTTACCAGAACCGTTAGGTCCAACGATGGCAACGTTACCCTTAATAGGGATCTCCATTGCACCCAGTACATACCAGTTAACTAGAACGATGCGATTAAGCTGTTTCATCGCTACCCTCCTCTACATCGCTCTCGTGTTTAATCTCTTCTTCGTCAGCGCTCTCTTCTGCAGCTTTCGATGTGCTCTCAGCAGCAGTTTCTGACTCATCTGAAACATCTTCCAAATTACTGTCGTCAGAACCACCTTCCATATCGCAAAGTGCTTCAAGCTGACGGATGTAATCTTCTACCACCACCTGACGGATGGTTGGGTAGATCCCCAGAGGGATATTTTTAGGATCGGTCTCGTCAGCCTTACCACGCTCAATAACACCATGGCGGGCAAACAGAGCAAGAATCTCTTTCAGGCGAGTCTCGTTCGGAATCTCTTTGCCGGTCAAGCTCTGATAGGTACTTAGCATCTCATCGGAAGTGATGTACGCCTTGCCACCTTCAACCTCAAAGTTCTCAAGTTTCTGCTCGTACATCTGACGCAAACAGAGAAGCAGCAGTGACTCATCCAACTTCAGACGCATCACACGCTCTTCACCCTGCGGCACAATGCCAAGGTAGGCTTCATCCGGTTGGTAGACCACAGACCAGCCAATTGCAGAGAAGAGATTGCGGAAGTAGCTCATGTTCTGCGCAATCAAAAAATAGTTGTCGCGCTGCGCGGGACGGTCCGCATACAGGAACTGGTTAGTCAGTAGCGAGTTAGCAGCACGCACGAAGTCGTACTCTGTTGTTTTCTCGTTGCGCTCTAGCGCTTTTTGTAAATCACCAAGCATCAGGCTTTATTCCTGTGAATAGTAAAACCACGGCACTCCACCATATCGGCAACGCACACGTAAGCTTCGTCAAACTCTATCTGGTATCGGTCAGCTGTCTTACGCGCTTTTTTCCCCAATGAGTTGAGGTGTCGCACATAGCTGAAACAGATGTAATCTTCAATTGAATCGATCTTAAATTCGGCTGCCGCTACGGACTTCTGGCCATCCATAAAGTGGCGTTCGAGGTACTCATCGATACGATCTACTTTAACTTCACGACGCGCTTTCCACTCTTTAAAGAGTTGGCGCATATGAAGCACTTTCGGGTCGATCTGCTGCTGCGTAATAACACGCGGTGCTGTTTCTACACGGCGCTTAATTGGTGAGCGGATCGAGGATGGTGAGATGAAACCATACTGCTCAAGCGAACGAACCGCTGGAATCTCGCGTCCATCTTTCTCAGAAAGCTTGCTGATAACACGTGACAGACGAGCAGCCATACCTGGCGTCGTCTTATCCATGTAACGCACTGTATCAGCTACACGCTTCTCAAGCTGGTAACGGAAATCATCGATTATCGCGAGGCGCTGATCGACAGATTCAAAAATACGAATAATGCGATTGATATGGGCAAAGACCATCGCCTCAGCGGACTCTGACTCAATCTCATACTGCATCTGGTAGTGTTTGGTAAGCAGTTCAACCTTAAGAGTATCGAACTGCAAGTCTCGTAGTAGCGATAGAATCTGACGACGAAAACGGAACGGGTTGTTCTTTGTTTTCAATGTCTTATAGTCAGAAACTAGAATATGCTCTACGAATCTCTCAAAGAAGCCACGCACAATCTCTTGTGGGTTATGACTCTCCGAAAGAGTAATCTTCAACTCACGAAGACCAAGCAACATGTCGGTTAGGTGTGCACTAAATTCAGAGGCAGTATCTGCCGCTTCTGCAAGTGTAATACCACGCCCTACTGGATCGTTTAGTGCCGACTCAAGTGACGAAAGCACATTCAATACCGTGCCACCGTAGCTACGTTTTTCGAAGCGCGCTATCGAGACAAGGTTACGCAGCAGATAACTAACCGATGGCTGCAGAAGCACATAGGTGCGATAGATCTTCTGCTCCTCTTCCAGCCAACCAGTCGAAACTAGTCGACGGTAGATTCGGTTGGTGTAATCAGCGCTTGAGGTTGGGAGTTCTGTTTCTGACTCGTCATCCGATTCGGCAACCCAACGACGCACGCCCATTCTGACGACGGCATTTTCGATTTGGGAGCGGACTAAATCTTTAGGAATAAACGGGTCGATAAGATCTTCATCAAAGAACAGGTCAGACAGTTCAAGAAGAACCGTTTGGTACACCTGTCTATTCTGCCCTGAGAGAGGGGCGAAGATATCGTCTGGAAGCTTGTTAAAAAGCACTCAATTTCCACCGTTACAAGAACACTCGTTGCCGAGTATCACATCAATACAAGCAAACGATTCTAACAAAAAAACGAGGCCTGTATAGGACCGTTTTCTGACTCGTTAGTCGAAGTCTTACAGAACTCGAGAATACACCTAGTTTCCAATAAAGGATTTAGCTTAACGCTATTAATTTCTAGCAATTTTGATTTGTAACAAATCTATCGCTTTACCTAGGGTACAACCCTGTTAAAATCGACCTTTTAAGCAATCTTAGATTGCAAATTGGCACCGCAAGGCTGAGCCCTACTCACCAAGGCGGATTGGTTTCACCACACAGATAGGCATAGTGGATGAAATTTCGTTTTCCTGTCGTCATCATTGACGAAGATTTCCGTTCAGAAAACATCTCTGGTTCCGGTATCCGCGACCTCGCAGCTGCGATTGAGAAAGAGGGCTCTGAAGTTGTGGGTTTAACAAGCTACGGCGACCTCACTGCGTTTGCACAGCAGGCGAGCCGTGCTTCGTGTTTCATCATCTCTGTCGATGATGAAGAGTTCGATTCAGGCGAATCAGAGGACCTCTCTGATGCGGTACTCAACAACATTCGCGACTTCATTCACGAAGTGCGTAAGCGTAATGCCGAAATTCCAATCTTCCTTTACGGTGAGACACGTACCTCACGCCACGTAACGAACGACATTCTGCGCGAATTGCACGGCTTCATTCACATGTTTGAAGATACTGCCGAGTTCGTAGCACGCCACATTATTCGTGAAGCTAAGAAATACCTAGAATCACTGGCACCTCCGTTCTTTAATGCACTGATGGGCTATGCAAGCGACTCATCATACTCTTGGCACTGCCCTGGTCATTCGGGTGGCGTAGCCTTCCTAAAGAGCCCAGTGGGTCAGATGTTCCACCAGTTCTTTGGCGAAAACATGCTCCGTGCGGACGTATGTAACGCAGTAGAAGAGCTTGGCCAGCTGCTAGACCATACCGGCCCAGTATCTGATTCAGAGCAGAGTGCAGCACGCATCTTTGGCGCAGACCACCTATTCTTCGTAACCAACGGTACATCAACATCCAACAAGGTTGTTTGGCACTCTACCGTTGCGCCTGGCGATATCGTGGTTGTGGATCGTAACTGTCACAAATCGATTCTCCACTCGATCATCATGTGTGGTGCGATTCCGGTATTCTTGATGCCGACACGCAACCACTACGGCATCATCGGCCCTATTCCTAAGAGTGAATTCGACCCTGAGACCATTCGCCGCAAGATCGAAGAGCACCCATTTGCACGCAATGCGGCTAATAAAAAACCGCGCGTACTGACCATTACTCAGTCGACCTACGACGGTATCCTTTACAACGTCGAGACCATCAAATCGATGCTCGGCGACAATATCGATACCCTCCACTTTGACGAAGCTTGGTTGCCACACGCTGCGTTCCACAGCTTCTATAACCACATGCACGCGATTGGCGGTACCGAACCACGTCCACGCTCGGAAGACACCTTAGTATTTGCGACCCAATCGACTCACAAGCTACTTGCAGGTCTTTCGCAGGCGTCTCAGATTCTTGTACAGGATGCTAAGAACCGTAAGCTGGATACCTACCGTTTCAACGAGTCATACCTTATGCACTCATCAACCAGCCCACAGTACGCGATTATCGCCTCTTGTGACGTTGCTGCAGCGATGATGGAACCACCGGGTGGTACCGCATTGGTTGAGGAGTCACTTTACGAAGCAATCGACTTCCGCCGCGCGATGGTGAAAGTTGAGAAAGAGTTTGGTGATAACGACTGGTGGTTCAAAGTTTGGGGGCCACAGAAGTGGGATGCCGAAGGTCTTGGTGATCGTGATGCTTGGGTCATCCACGAAGATGATACTTGGCACGGCTTTGGTGAAATCGAATCGGGCTTCAACATGCTCGACCCAATCAAAGCGACTATCATTACACCGGGACTAAACATTCATGGTGAGTTTGATGAGCACGGCATTCCAGCGGCGATTGTTAGCAAATACCTCGCTGAGCACGGCATCATCATCGAGAAGACTGGTCTCTACTCGTTCTTCATCATGTTCACCATCGGTATCACTAAGGGCCGTTGGAACTCGATGGTTACCGAACTGCAACAGTTCAAAGATGACTTCGACAACAACCTGCCGTTGTGGCGTGTAATGCCAGAGTTTGTGGCGAAACATCCACAATACCAGCGCGTTGGTTTGCGTGACCTATGTCATCAGCTGCACGACATCTACCGCAAGTTCAACGTTGCTAAGATCACGACAGAGATGTACCTATCGAAGATCGAGCCATCAATGCTTCCAGCGGATGCTTGGTCGAAGATGGCTCACCGCGAAGTTGAACGCGTATCGATTGATGAGCTACAGGGCCGCACCACAGCGATGCTTGTAACGCCTTACCCACCAGGTATTCCGCTATTGATTCCTGGCGAGCGTTTCAACGATACGATTGTGGATTACCTGAAGTTTGTTCGTGAGTTCAACGCAGCCTTCCCAGGATTTGAGACGGACTGTCACGGCCTGGTGCGTGAGCATATCGATGGCAAGGATGAATACTTCATCGATTGTGTGAAAGAACCAGCCTAACCTTCAAAACGGCCCTTCGGGGCCGTTAGTTTTTCTGCAGTTAGGCAACATATATTCGCAAGATTCATAAGAGCATTTAATGATTTACGAACTAAACAAAACCCTTAAAGATGATGAAGCGGGAGTGGTTGTTACCGACTACCTTGCTGATAAGACAGGCATCTCCAAGCAAAAGATTAAAGATGCTCTGACTAAGGGTGCTGTTTGGCTGACCCGCCATAATAAACCTCGCAAGCGCCTGCGTCGCGCCAAAGAGGAGCTATTAAAAGGCGATCGTATTGAGCTCTTCTATAATGAGAATCTACTAGCACGCAAAGCAAAAACACCCGTCTGCCTGCATGATGCGCAAGGTTACTCTGTCTGGTTTAAACCAGAGGGGATCATCGCGCAAGGTAACGACTGGTGCGACCATTTAGCGCTAATGCGCATTGCTGAACTGACCCTTCAGCCAAAACGTAGCGGCTTTCTAATTCACCGTTTAGACCGTGAAACAGCAGGCCTTATGGTGATTGCACACCGCCAAGGCGTTGCAGCAGCAATATCCCGTGAGTTTCAGCTTCGTAAGGTAAAGAAGTTCTACCGCGCTCTTGTGCGTGGTGAGGCTCCACTTAAAGGCGAAGTCACTCGTAAACTGGATGATAAGACCGCGCACACCCTATTCGAGCGTGTAGCCTATGATGAAGCGAATGATATATCAGACCTTCACGTAGAGATCCTAACAGGCCGCACCCACCAGATTCGTCGCCACCTAAATATGATCGGCCACCCAGTTATGGGCGATCCTAAATACGGAAGCGACAACAAAAACACCACCGGCATGCAGCTCTATGCCTTGCAACTAGCATTTACCTGCCCTATCCAAAAGCGCGTGGTAACTTTTGAGCTTTCGGATGCGTTCCTAAAAGAGCATGCAAATGCAGAGCTTTTGGCTTCTTAATCTAAGACGTTATTTTAAAAGCTAATATTCCGCTTTAAGCTGGGTATTTGCTCTTGAATATTCAATAAAGAATTTAGCGTATATCGCAAACCACCCTACAAACCCTTACAATAAGCAGTTCGCTAACTTTTAGGCTAAAACTTTTCGCCCAACCCTATGATGTTCAATAAAAAGACTAAAGCCGAAATTCGTGCAGAGCTTCAGAAAGAGGTTCAGGACTTTTTATTGTCTGGTGGTGAGGTAACGCAGATTCCGCGTGGCCAAAGCGGTGTGCCTAATGGCGGTTTAATTCGCCCTGTGTTCAACGATGGGAAACCACGTGAAGAGCGAACACCGGTAAGTGATGTGCTAAAAGATATCGATGCTCGCCGCTTAGCGAAAGAGCATCCAAAGTTGCTTAAAAAGGCTCGCAAGCCGCAACGTAAAATTATCTACGACGACTTTGGCGAGCCTATTCGTGAGGTTTGGGAATAAGTGGCGACAGTAATGTGCTCCCGCAATTACTGAATACAGGCCATCCATGGCCTTAACTGGCACTCTGTAGGAGGCTCCCCATAGGGGCGCCGACCTTTTCACCGTCTCTTCGGGAAGGTTCCTACAAAAGCCCTAAGCCAATCCGACCTTCAAAGCGAGTTCCGCTGTTCGATTCGCATATCCCCACTCATTGTCGTACCACAAGTACAACTTAACCTGGGTATCATTCACTACCATTGTAGATAGCGCATCAACGATACTTGAACGCGGGTCGGTCTTGTAATCGATTGAGACCAATGGTCGCTCTTCAAAACCGAGAATACCTTTCAACTCCCCTTCTGCAGCAGCTTTAAGAAGGTTATTCACCTCCTCCTCCGAAGTAGGACGAGAAACTTCAAACACACAATCTGTAATCGACGCATTGGCGAGTGGCACACGAATAGCATGGCCATTCAACTTACCTTTAAGCTCTGGGAAGATGTGGGTAATGGCTGTTGCAGAGCCGGTAGTGGTAGGAATCAAACTCATGCCACAGGCACGTGCGCGGCGCAGGTCTTTATGCGGGGCATCAAGAATCGTCTGGGTGTTGGTAATATCGTGAATCGTGGTCATGGAACCGTGCTTAATGCCTAGGTTCTCGTGAATCACTTTTACCGCAGGCGCAAGACAGTTTGTAGTACAAGAAGCTGCCGTAACTATCGGGTGTTTTAAAGGATCAAAGAGGTGATCGTTTACACCCATCACCGTATCTAACACCCCCTCCTGTTTAACGGGAGCTGTAACAACTACACGCTTAACACCCTGATCAAGGTATGCCTGCAACTTCTCTTTGGTTTTAAACTTACCTGAAGCTTCAACCACCAAGTCGCAACCGCTCCAGTCAGTCTCTTCAATAGTTTTGTTGGCAGACACAGAAATAGCACGCCCACCAACGACCATCGCACCTGATTCAACAATCGCTTCGCGACTCCAGCGACCATGCACAGAGTCGAAATTGAGTAGATGAGCCAGAGTAGTAACATCTCCAGCAGGGTCGTTTATGTGAACAATTTCCACAGCGGGATTTTCAAAAAGCACACGCGCCGTTAAACGCCCCATTCGGCCAAAGCCATTAATGCCAATTCGCAGAGCCATCGCTCACTCCAGATAAAGATTTGATGACGATATTGTTACAGATAAATGTGACAGTTTTGTATCAACGCCCATACAACGCATCAATCTCTTCAGCTAAATCTTCAATAACCTTGGCACGCTTAATCTTCTGAGTTGGAGTGACGTAACCATTATCAATCGTGAAAAGTTCATCTCGGATAATGAATTTTCGAATACGCTCTACCGAGTTAAGTTCTTGGCTGACACGTTTCACAACAGCTGAGATCTTCTTCTCAAGCTCTTCTGAGCTTTTAACGGTTGCTGCAAACTCTGGGCTAGGCACTATCACCGCACCCAACCAAGGATGAACATCACCAAAGACAACCGCCTGGTCGATCTCCTCTTCCAGAGCTAGTTTGCTCTCAATTTTGGCAGGGGCTACGTTATCACCACCCGAGGTAACGATTAGATCCTTACAACGACCTACGATAGAGATGTAGTTGTCTTCATCCACTGTTGCCAAATCACCGGTATGCAACCAGCCATCGATAATCGTCATAGCAGTGGCTGACTCGTTGCGCCAGTAACCCTTCATGACGTTAGGGCCTTTAATAAGAAGCTCACCCTGTTCAGAGATCTTAAAATCCACCTGGCTCATAGCCGCACCCACGGTGGACATCTTAATCTTGTTTGGATGGTTCACTGAAATTAGTGGCGAGGCCTCTGTCTGGCCGTACCCCTGAATAATGCCGACACCCAGTGCCGTGAAGAAGTTACCGATCTCAGGGTCAAGTGGTGCACCACCAGAGATAAAATACTTAATCTTGCCACCAAAACGCTGCAGTAGCTTTTTACGCACCAGCTTAGTCAGCAGCGGATCAATTAGGGTTTCGAATACTGTTAAAGGCTCTTCATTGATGCGTTTGATACCAATCGATAGCGCCTTGTTGAAGAGGTACTTTTTAGCGCCGCTAGAGCGATCTACACCCGACTTAATTTTGGCGTAGAGCATGTCATAGAGACGCGGAACTGCCGTTGCCATGGTGGGAGAAACTTCCCCAAGGTACTGGGCAAGCTTGTCTGTCGACTCACAGTAAAAGATCTCGGCACCCTGAGTAATCGGCATATGGAAACCAGCCATGTGCTCGTAGGCGTGCGCTAGGGGTAGGAAGGATAAGAAACGATCGTTCTCATCCACTGGAATAACATCAAGAATCTCTTTGGCTGAATCGACGTTATGAATCACGTTGGCGTGCGTCAGCATAGCTGCTTTCGGTTGACCACCGGTGCCAGAAGTAAAGATCAAACAGCAGACATCATCTTTATCTATATGGCTGATATCGGGGCGCACTGCGTTCTCAACAGTCGTTGGCCAAGCAACTTGCTTGGTATGCCAATCCGGTTTTTCGTGGGAGCCTGCCTCTAGCACGATCATGTTATCGACCGTCTCTTCCGAGACGTTAGCTTCCAAGACACGGTCAGCAAGCGCCTGGCTTGAGACGATAGCAAACTTAGGCTCGGTTAAAGCAAGAATATGGCGAAGGTCATCCACATTGTGCGTGGTATATGCAGGTACTGCGTAGGCACCTATTGCCATAATAGCTAGATCTGAAATTGCCCACTCTGGACGGTTTTCCGAGAGAAGAAGGACACGATCTCCCTTACCTACTCCGTGTGCTTGCAGAAGATCAGCCAATGTTGATACAGCATCTGCAGTCTCTTTCCAGCTATGGGTGTACCAGCCATCTTTCCCTTTAGCACCAAGGAATGTTTTATCACCAAATCGATCAGCTTGATCAAAGAAACGTTTAACTAGGTTCATCGTTATTCTTCTATTTTTTAGCAAAATTATTGTTATGCGAAACAATACACCAAAACCCATAAAACGAGAAAAGCTGCATCAATTTTCCTCTACGAACAATCTGTTGATAGAGATCAATGAAACAATATTAGATAGTGCTAATCTAAACTCATCCAAACAAACAGAAGGAGCACAAAAATGGCTGCTATTTCACAAGATCACACATCGGTTGCAGTATGGGCATTGGACGTAGTTTTTCTACTAGCCGCAATCTCACCAGCGATCATCTTCTTGGGTACGCTAATTGCAGGTTAATCTGCAACATTGACCGAAAGGTCTTATGAGGGAAAGGTCAGCGAATGCTGGCCTTTTTGTTTTTGGGCGCAAATTTCAGAATTCTAACTACACTTCATAGAAACCAGATGAGGTAAGGCTATGAAGCAATTAAAACGATTCACCCCACTCCTATTGGCGATTCCCCTATCCCTAAGCCCGATAATGCATCATTCGGCATTCGCTAAAAACGACAAGTCGGAATCACCGAGTGAAAGATCTTCTCAAAAAGATCGAGACGAACACGACTCCAAATCGAAACATGAGAAAAGTGATAAATCGAAAGGCAAAAGCCGTGAAAAACAGGAAGCAGTAAATATGCTCGTTAAAGAGCTTGGCCTTAAAAATAGAGGGCAACTTCATAAACTTCTGGGAGCGCTCAATTCAGGAGATATCCGTGAGTTAGAGACTAGCGACATTCCTCTAACAAAACTTAAAGGTGATTTCGAAGCAGCAAAAACAAATCGCGAAGCGAAACAGCGTATTACCAAACTTGCAGGCGCAGTTGATACCCTTTTAAGTAAAGAGAAGAAAACCCCAGCAGAGATAAGCGCTGCCGTGACAGATGTTTTAGAGCTTTTAGAATAGTTCAAACAAAAAAAGACACCTAAAAAGGTGTCTGAATGTGCAAAGAACGGAACTAAAACTTTGCACTAGTTACACAAGGGACATGAGCTATGAGTTAAATATATGCCTAAAAAGATAGAGTGCGACCGCAAGTGTTCTGAGTTTTTCTAATGTCTTAAACTAGTTTTTCATAAAGATAGATTACTTATTCCAAAATAGAGAAATGATCCAAGATACCCGCGCCATCAACAGCGACCGTAGCGATATAGAAACACTCGATGAGATTTGGCTATTCGGGTATGGATCTCTCATCTATAAGGTCGACTTCCCTTATCTCGAATCAAAACCCGCCTATCTATGCGGATGGAGCAGACGCTTCTGGCAAGGTAGCCACGACCACCGCGGCACACCAGATAAGCCAGGCAGGGTTTTAACCCTTATAGAAGAGCCATCTGAACGCTGTTTTGGTATCGCTTACCGAGTAACCGCTGACGTCTTCGACCACCTCGACCATCGCGAAAAAAATGGCTACCTGAGACTAATCAAAGAGCTAGAGTTTGAGGACGTAACCCGCAAACCCGGCGTCACCTACATCGGCATGCCAAACAACCCCGCCTTCCTAGGCCCCGCTTCCGATATTGATATCGCAAAACAGATCCACATAAGCGAAGGCCCCAGCGGCACAAACCGAGAGTATGTCGAGCTACTTGCCGAAGCCCTAAAAGCTCATAACGTAAAAGATCCACAGGTAGATGCTATCCACGTCCTACTCCAAAAGCTAGATTCAAGGAGGGATGCCTAAAATATTACCTTATACACACCGACAAAAAACCGGCCGGGTGCCAACTGGGATCTACAGCGATTACTACGGGTACCTGCGACAGAATCCATAAACGCTCTAGCCACCAAAGTCGACGACGATTATCCCGCTAAGGGGCCCTACCCCTTTTGTTGACTTTTTAGGGAGCGCCTCGAATGCGACTGTCAAAAAAGCAAACCCCTAGTCCGAGAACAGAGGGGTTTTCATTTATCTGGATAGCTCTTTGAGAGCGTTATTGTCGACTCGGTTTTAGCTGTCCACGCCCAGATTCCCATTGGAGAGCAACTGTGCCAAAACTTTTGCATCGTTACTTCCATCTGCACCGAGGTCAACACCTTCAAGAATAATCTTTTGCGTGATTTCACCACCTGTTCCAGTTGGTCGAATACTGATCTCAGTATTGCCGCCAACGGTCGCGAAATCAAAGTAGCCATCTAGATTATTCGTGTCTACTCCGGAGCCGTCATGCTCTCCAACCAGAAGATCTGAAAGATTCAGAATATCACCACCATTCGATGCATCGAAATCCTTGATAACATCGATTGCCGGCGACTCGAGTGTACCTTCGTCGCCACTTTCCCAGACAAATGTATCGACACCGACAGTGCCATCTAGACTTGATGAGCTGTCACCATACATTACATCGCTGCCGGCACCACCGAATATAATGTCATCGCCGGCATTACCAACGATGTTATCGATTCCAGCATCACCCGCCATCACATCATCTCCTGTACCGCCAGTCAAAACACTGGCATCAGGCTGGATATTTACCAGGCCCAAAGTGGATGTAATGCTGTCTCCATCTGTGTCGGTCGCGGTTAGGTCAAAAGACATATTTAGGTCGGATCCAGCCTGGGTAGACTCAAATCCAAACCCACCCAAAGCGAAGTCTGAATCTGCTTCGTAGGAGATCTCCACAGCTTCAAAGGTAGATCCGACTGGATTTGTTACTGTAACAGTATCATCAGCGTCTAATCCCGACACAATCACGTCAGTGCCGCTAATTGAAACCGTGTAATCTGAACCAGCAGACAGGGTCACTCCGGTGGCGGATTTCACAACAACAGTAGCCAAAGCTAAACTAACGCTTGTACTTTCGCCTCCTAAATCGGTTTTGTCTCCTGCGTCGTCAAAGTCGAAGGCAGCAACCCTCAATGACGAGCTCCCACCACCTTTAGTTTGCATTACCGTGAACGTAACAGTGTCGGAGCTGTAATGGCTGTCGTAATCAAATCCACCGGCATCCCCTTCGCTGCGGGTTACTTCAACGTCTGTCCAAACACCCTGAATTTTCTCTTGAACAACTTCAGTCAGGTAACGCACATCAGTAACCATGTCCAGACGAACTGAGTCACCTGAGCCAATCCATTGGTTGGCGGCTCCAATATCTGTTGACGAGGTATTTACAGTATGCGCCCCCGCTGTGATCAAGATATCATTACTGTCAGGATTAGGATCAGTCACGTCCGTTATTGCAAACCCATCCCTATCGAAGGCAACCCATTCTTTGTTACCCGCAGGTGCTTTACTGAAGTCCGAGAAAGTAAACCCAGAGCCGTCATCGAGGGCTTTATCAAAATCGATAACATATTCGCCTGTTGCCTGATCTATCGCGATTTCAAAGACTTTCAAGCCTGAAACAGTAGTACCGACAAGTGTGCCAGTATCAAAGCCAGTCAACAGAATCTCACTCCCACCCGAAGTCATTCGGCCATTAGAATCGGTCAAATAAAAATCAGTACCTGAGACCTCTACGCTACCTCCGGTGGCTAGTGGTGTTGTGAATACAATAGACCTAACCCCATCCGCACCGATATTCTGAACAGCATCGAGACTTCCCTCAGCGTAGGCCGTTCCGCCATTGGATACATATACGGTTTCGGCACTGAATTGCGCGGGCGCGTCATCTGCAATCGAGATGGTTAAAGTCTTCGTAACTACACCACCTGCACCATCGTCGATAGTAATATCAAACGAATCCTCACTCGGAATTGTCGACTGATTATCAGCGCCGTCTTCATCAACAGCTGAGGTCAGTTCGTATGACCATTCCCACCGAGAGTCTTCAGAATTCCATGACACTGATGCTGTACCGTACTGGCCATCGCTCGTTACGGTCACATCTGAGCCACTACCAATAGTACCGTCTACATCGGAAAGTGTTATTACACCAGAATCCGTTCTAGCGGCAAGGCTAGGTGACGTTCCTGCGGCAAGACCAGACTCACTTACTGATCCGTTACCAACACTCATGACTGGATCGTCGTTTGTACCCGTAATGGTGATCGTAACGGTCTCCGTATCCGAGTCATTCGATGCGCCCGAATCGTCTTTCACAGTCACGTCATAGCTGAACGTCACTGTCTCGTCTTTGCTCAGGAACTGAACGTCAGTGTTTGCAACGCTGTAGTCCCAGCTATCAGAATCAGCACTAAAACCTGAAGTCAGCGCTGTAATCTGCGCCGCACTCAGCGTACCGCCCGACCAAACAACATCTGAGTTGTACGACTCTGTCACCGTGTGCGTATCCGCTGTATCAACATCGGCGAAGCTCAGTGTGCCGCTATCTGTGAGAGTCGGAGTCGCTGCATCTTCTGTTACACCGCCAGTCGCATCAACCGTCAGAATCGGTGCATCATTAGTGCCGGTAATCACAACCGTGATGTCTTGATCTACCGTACCACCGTTACCATCATCAATGGTCACTGTGTACACCTGAGTGATCGTGTCGCCTTCACGCATGAAGTCAACGGCCGCATCAGACACGCTGAACGCCCAACCGATCGTACCATCTGTATTATCAACGTTATCCGACAGCGTCAGCGAACCGAGCTCTGCAGAGCCTGAATACGACTTCGTCACAACAGTAGCATCGTGCGTATCTGTGCTATCTGCATCCGTGAAGGTGATCGTGCCTGAATCGCTCAGAGTACCGGTCAGCTCGTTCGCTGACAGGTCAGCAAGCTCTGTTACTGCACCGCTTGCATCGGTAGAACCACCAGCGATGACTGGGGCATCGTTTGTACCCGTAATGGTGATCGTAACGGTCTCCGTATCCGAGTCATTCGATGCGCCCGAATCGTCTTTCACAGTCACGTCATAGCTGAACGTCACTGTCTCGTCTTTGCTCAGGAACTGAACGTCAGTGTTTGCAACGCTGTAGTCCCAGCTATCAGAATCAGCACTAAAACCTGAAGTCAGCGCTGTAATCTGCGCCGCACTCAGCGTACCGCCCGACCAAACAACATCTGAGTTGTACGACTCTGTCACCGTGTGCGTATCCGCTGTATCAACATCGGCGAAGCTCAGTGTGCCGCTATCTGTGAGAGTCGGAGTCGCTGCATCTTCTGTTACACCGCCAGTCGCATCAACCGTCAGAATCGGTGCATCATTAGTGCCGGTAATCACAACCGTGATGTCTTGATCTACCGTACCACCGTTACCATCATCAATGGTCACTGTGTACACCTGAGTGATCGTGTCGCCTTCACGCATGAAGTCAACGGCCGCATCAGACACGCTGAACGCCCAACCGATCGTACCATCTGTATTATCAACGTTATCCGACAGCGTCAGCGAACCGAGCTCTGCAGAGCCTGAATACGACTTCGTCACAACAGTAGCATCGTGCGTATCTGTGCTATCTGCATCCGTGAAGGTGATCGTGCCTGAATCGCTCAGAGTACCGGTCAGCTCGTTCGCTGACAGGTCAGCAAGCTCTGTTACTGCACCGCTTGCATCGGTAGAACCACCAGCGATGACTGGGGCATCGTTTGTACCCGTAATGGTGATCGTAACGGTCTCCGTATCCGAGTCATTCGATGCGCCCGAATCGTCTTTCACAGTCACGTCATAGCTGAACGTCACTGTCTCGTCTTTGCTCAGGAACTGAACGTCAGTGTTTGCAACGCTGTAGTCCCAGCTATCAGAATCAGCACTAAAACCTGAAGTCAGCGCTGTAATCTGCGCCGCACTCAGCGTACCGCCCGACCAAACAACATCTGAGTTGTACGACTCTGTCACCGTGTGCGTATCCGCTGTATCAACATCGGCGAAGCTCAGTGTGCCGCTATCTGTGAGAGTCGGAGTCGCTGCATCTTCTGTTACACCGCCAGTCGCATCAACCGTCAGAATCGGTGCATCATTAGTGCCGGTAATCACAACCGTGATGTCTTGATCTACCGTACCACCGTTACCATCATCAATGGTCACTGTGTACACCTGAGTGATCGTGTCGCCTTCACGCATGAAGTCAACGGCCGCATCAGACACGCTGAACGCCCAACCGATCGTACCATCTGTATTATCAACGTTATCCGACAGCGTCAGCGAACCGAGCTCTGCAGAGCCTGAATACGACTTCGTCACAACAGTAGCATCGTGCGTATCTGTGCTATCTGCATCCGTGAAGGTGATCGTGCCTGAATCGCTCAGAGTACCGGTCAGCTCGTTCGCTGACAGGTCAGCAAGCTCTGTTACTGCACCGCTTGCATCGGTAGAACCACCAGCGATGACTGGGGCATCATTTGTGCCCGTAATCGTGATCGTCAGCGTCGCTGTGTCTGTACCACCGTTACCATCGCTCAGCGTGTAGGTGTAGGTCTCGGTCAACGTCTCACCCACTGCTAGGGCCTGAACTGCCGCATTGGTGTTGTCGATCGCGTAGCTGTAGCTGCCGTCAGCGTTAGTCAACGTCAGCGTACCGTACTGGTTCGCTCCGGTTGCATCGATGTTGCTTACAGTCAGCACATCGCTGATATCTGTATCACTGTCAACGCCATTACCGTCGTTGTCCGTGACCATGTTACCTGTCACTGGTGCCACTGCATCTTCTGCAATTGTGTTGCTGTTGGCTGTCGCCACTGGTGCATCGTTCGTACCAGTAATCGTGATCGAAAGAGTTGCATCAGACTCATCACCGTCAGCATCCTGCATGGTGTATCCCACTGTGAACACCAACGTGTCATCAGCCGTCAGCGCCTGTACCGATTCCAATGAGTTATCCAATGCGAAACTGTAGCTGCCATCCAAATTCAGTGACAACGTACCGTAATCAGACAGATCCAGACCGCCAGCAGTCTGCGCATCCGTTGCCGCCCACTCAACGAATATATCTGTATTGATTGCATCTGCATCAACACCCGTCACCTCGTCTGCACCCACAACATCGTTATCCAGAACATTACCAGTGAGCGTCAGGGTGCTGTCCTCTGTCAGAGAGCCTGTATTGTCATTCTCGGCACGCGGTGCATCATCACTGATATCGATCGTGATATACGCAGGAACCGAGCTCCAAGTGCCATCCGATGTCGTCACGGAGAACACTTCCTGAGTGCTCGCACCCACTTCATCGTCATCAACTGCACTGGTCAGCGTGTAGCTGTATGTCGCTACACCGTCGGTGTAATCCGTGATACTCAGCGTACCTTTGTCGCCGGTCACGGTCAGTGGTGATTCGGAAGATGCTCCGTTCAGCTCTGCAACAGTGAAGGTATCACTATCGATCGTAATCGATTCGATGTCATCCAGACCATCTGGATCCGCTACGGTAATCGTGCCACCGACTGTCGTCGCGGTTGAACCGATACCCGAGCCTGAAGTCAGACCAGCTTCGTAAACAGTATCGTTCGCATTATCTGTATTACCGCTATCTGTGCTGATCGTTGGCTTATCGTTGCTGCCATTGATCGTTACCACCAGCTCAGCCGTGTCGGTCTCACTATCACCGTCAGTGATGGTGTAAGTGAAGGTATCTGTCTCAGACTCGCCGTCATCCAGAGCACTCATATCTGCGGTCAGGGTGTAGGTGTACTGACCATCTGTGCCCAGTGTCAACGTACCGTAAGTACCCTGCAGCGCAACTCCGAGTGAGCCTGATGTACCTGTCGCATCTTCTGCCCCTGTGCGTACTGCCGTTACCGAAGCACCGTCTGCACCTGCAATATCCGCATCATTATTGGTACTTGCGTTGGTGGCACCGAATACGTTACCTGAAGTGGATGTATCGTCCTCACCCAGGCTATTCGCGTCATCATCAGCACGCGGTGCATCATCACTGATATCGATCGTGATAGACGCAGGATCCGAGCTCAAAGTGCCATCCGATGTCGTCACGGAGAACACTTCCTGAGTGCTCGCACCCACTTCATCGTCATCAACTGCACTGGTCAGCGTGTAGCTGTATGTCGCTACACCGTCGGTGTAATCCGTGATACTCAGCGTACCTTTGTCGCCGGTCACGGTCAGTGGTGAACCAGCAGTCGCCGCATTCAACTGAGCAAGCGTGAACGTATCGCTATCGATCGTGATCGATACGATATCATCCAGACCATCGGGGTCTGCAACGGTGATTGTGCCCGCCGCAACCACACTG
This sequence comes from Marinobacterium sp. LSUCC0821, assembly GCF_012848475.1. Lineage (NCBI taxonomy): Bacteria > Pseudomonadati > Pseudomonadota > Gammaproteobacteria > Oceanospirillales > Oceanospirillaceae > Marinobacterium > Marinobacterium sp. LSUCC0821. The sequence goes on along the minus strand of NZ_CP051666.1, from coordinate 412,602 downwards.
CTTGCACTTGGTGACGAACCCGTAGCCAGGCCAGATTCATACACAACGTCGTTAGCACCCTCTGGGTTGCCGCTACTTGAAGTGATCGTAGGCTTGTCGTTAGTAGCGTTGATCGTCACGGTCAGGGTGGCGGTGTCGGTTACTCCATCCTGGTTCTCTGCTGTGTAGTCTGCTTCAACCGTCAGGCTCTCATCAGCATCCAACGCATTCACAGCCGCCTGACCCGCTGCGTTCAATGTCAATGTGTAGCTGCCGTCTTTGGCAAAATTAACTACACCTATTACTGTTTGACCGTCCGATGTAAACACATCCACCGCTTCCTGCTGAACCTTCAAAGCCTCTGCGTCTGGAGTTGGTTCTGTATCGTTCGTTAGGACATTGATCGATCCGGAGATTGTTAGTCCCGTCTCTAGTTCTGTTTCGGTGAAAGAATCTGCATCATTCGCTGCGATAATTGGATCAACTATCGTTGCCGTACCCAAGCCAACGCGCTCAACCTGATCTCCTTGATCATCCAAAAACTCTGCAGATACTTGGATTCTCACCGTTTCTGGGGACTCGATAACCTGATCTTGAGTAGTCTCGTACGCAACATAGAACTGCTCGCGACCACCCAACTCAAAGCTCAAGTTCTCATCCAGCGTGATCTCAACTTTTTCGCCAATATCGCTCAAGGTGTAGGCATGCAGGGTAGTCGGATCAAAGTCGTCTACGGGAGTCGCAGAAGCTCCGGAATTCGTGGGCCGCAGCGTGATAATTGCCCCTGCATCAATCTGCTCGGGATCAACAGTGACAGAGAATACGGCGTCGTTGCCTTCGTAATCTTGTTGGCCAACAACATTAAGAGCATCGTTATCGTAGATACGGATGGTACCCTGAGGGTCGCCAATAACTAGGTCATTCGCCTCGCCAACCACTTTTCCGGTAACACTTAGGAGGTCAATCAGAGCGAACTCTGTTGTTTCAATATTCAGGTCATCAATTATCGGTACACGGACAACGAATGAACTATCACCACTCGGGATGGTTATAGTGTATGTATCACTTGAATCTACATAGTCGTTACCTGAATTAATTGCGTCCGATGTTCCGCCAGTAGCAGAGAGATCGAGTAACTGGTAAGTGACTGTGACGTCACCATTTGCAGTAGCGCTGTTACCGTTCCTGTCGTGCAGAGTGATTGTGAGATCGGCGTAATCGTCAGACTCACTAACAACAGCGAAGTTGACATCAACATAGGGGACGTCAGATGGATCGTTATCGATAATTCCGGGCTGGACATTCTCAGTAAAGAAGTTCTCACCCTCAATCAACATATCTATGATTTCACGTGCTTCTTCAGTATTAGCTCCCTCATCTTCGACGTCATCCCATATCGGGATTCTAATCAGTACAGAATCACTACCAGCAGCCAAAGTGAATTCAAATATCGGGAGCGGCTTATCGTAGACATAGTCGCCGTTAACGTAGTTGTAAGTCTGAGGCAGGGTTGGCATATCAACCCAGGTATCACCGCCGTCGTTTGAGTACTGCACAGGAACCCGAAAATCATCCGAGTACTCGGCAAAGTTCTCGCCGCCGCCCTCGGGTGCAAACTTCACTGTAAGTTTTTGATCAGTCTCGAAAGTCAGGCTGCTTTTGATAGAGACAGTGTTGTACTCAACACTCTCATCCACATTTTCAACCTCTGCGGACAAGTGTGCTTTATACAGATCAAGAGGACGCACAGTAACCTGCACGTTAGCTGTCCAATCCCAGATGGTGTAACCAAAATTAAGTGTCTCCAGTGCGCCAGACTCTAAATCCTCAGCGCTCAGACCGTCTAAAGTTATTCTGCCTGTGCGGGTTATATCATCGTAGGTCACGGTTCCAACTGGATTATCAAAACCGGGTAGCGTTACGACCGCTTGAACATCGGTAATGTCCATATTGTTCGTCATAACTTGTTTACCGATTGAGTTTGCTAAGAGGCCTTCAGCATCAAACTCGATGTAATAGTTTCCTTCACTGTCCACTGGTAAATTGTTGGAGTAATACGTAATTACCCCGTCACCCGCATCGATGGTGTCCTCAATACGCTGCTCTGTTGATGCAGGGGCACGATCGCCAGCGAGATCCTCAATGGTCCCAACGACATGATCGATAGCGATCGTCTCGAAAACGTTTTGCATTCCATCTTCAGAGTTTGGATCCACTTCAGTCTGGCGAGTAAACTCTATTCCCTGAGTCGCGAGCGCTCTGGAAATCATTACCTTGTCGGCTGACTGGAGGTTTAGAATATCTCCCGTACGAGGGTCGACGTACTGCGAGAATGCCTCTCGGATTTCTGCTGTAATATTAATGTTTGATTCAAAAGCCTGCTCTGAATTTGAAACCTCATTAGTTTGGAAACCCTCTGAACCATTCGAGTCCTGAATATCGGAATCCAATGCTTGTAGAAATATTGCAGTGTTCTCTACCTGCCACTCATTAGTGTCTGCGAGCGTCAGGCCAGCGTTCAAGTCTTGGATGAACAGGTATGGTCCATCTATTTGGGAAGCAGGAAATTCAGCAACAATTACCGCTCCAATTTTAAATACCATAAACTCTGTTTCGGTATAAGAGAAAGAGCCGGGGGTACCGCGATCACCCGTTAAGCCGCTATTGGTGTAACTGCTGGCATCAGCGTCATAAGATGATTTACTATCATAGTTATAGTACTCAACTCCGTTAACAAAGTTATCTGTGAATTGAGCTGTATTGCGTCCATCTGTTGGTGCATCCGGGTCCTCCGGTGTGCTCAAAGTGAGGGCAGCCACAAAAGCCGGCTCTTCATTGAACGGTGTAATCGTCTGATTTAGGCCAACAGTATCAAACCCTGCTTCTGGGTTAACTTCTGCTGCGGTGCGCTCTAGGGTTACGAAGCTTGAGCCGCCATCTTCGGTTGGGGTTTCACCACCGGCTGCGGTTGCTTCGGCGTTTTGGGTTGGGTCTACGCCGGCTAGGATTGCAGCCTGGATGGCGTCGATGTCTGATGAAGCTGCTGCTGTTGGGTCAAAATCTTGTGTTGGGGTGTAGGTGTCGCTTGTTGCTACCCAGCTATCGCCGCCACCGATGGTGATTGGAGAGGCACCATCTACTGCGATTTGAATAGCTGAATCAGGCGATGTGCGGATGATTTCGCCTGGGTAAATTGAGTCGCCAGCAAGTAGTACCCGCTCGCTGCCATCTGCGGCTACAGCAACTGCGTTACCTGAGACTGAATTTACGGTACCTATAGGTGTAGATTGGAATTGAATCTGAGCGAGGGTTTGTGGGGTGAGTGCCTGTTCGGCTAGCCATTCACCTGCATTTGCAATTGAAACTGTTTCCCCGTTGGCTAGGGCTACTTCAATTTGAGCACCTTCAACTGTGCGAATCACTTCTGTGTTAAGAACCGCATCACCTAATTTTAGAATGCGCGAACTTCCGTCTTCTGCCACTGCAATAACTTGTCCAACGAGGGCATTAACGGTTCCAATTACAAAGCTCATGATATATCTCCAATCGATTTTGACCTGATGTAGCAAAAATTAGGCCAACTTGGAGTTTTGCGCATTGTACCCTGGTACTAGAAAACGGCTTTTTTTACCCTTTTTTTGAGTTAATTATTTCGCTTTTGTGCTTTAGGTGACAATTGCGACAGGCAGAGCCTGATTAACGAGCTTATGAATGCTCTGCTTTTGCTTGCTGAAGTCTCTGATAAACAGCCAACATTGATTGATGAGCCTTGAAGCTGTCGAGCGAACCGCCTGAAAGCGCTAGATCATCAAACAGCTGCTCTCCTTGTACCATCGCCTGAGCCTTAACAAAGGTCGCTTCACCATATAGAGCAATGAGCGGACGCTGGTAATGTGCTAAATCACGTTGATCATCGAGGGAGATAGTTAACAGCTGCGCTAGGCAGCGAATTAACGAGAGTCGCTCGCCACTTAGCTGACCTGAGCTGATTAGGGCATTGGCTAGATCCATTGCTAGCTCAGTGTCTTGCACTTTAAGCGCCAGCAGGATTTTAACCTCAAGCACACGAACAGAGTGCCAGAGAGTATCTTCATCAGTAGCGATTCCGATGAGCTCGGCAACGCGCTGAAGTTCATCTATTGCGCCCTGCTCTAGATCTTCTAATAGATCCTGCGCGGCATCGACATCAAGCTCATTTGCAAAACGCAACGCAGAACGCATCGCATTGCCCTGATTATTGTTTCGCCACACCAACTCATCAACTGGATAGATCTCGGACATACCTGGGACCAAAATGCGGCAGGTATATACCCCTAGATGCTCGTAGTCGGCGATATAGATCTCCATATCAACCTTATGGATGATGCGACAAAGTTCTGCAAACTCTGCTTCAGAATCCCCTTCGATGTTCCACTCAGTAAATGGATAGTCAGGCTCTTCTGCATACATATCCCAGGGCACAACGCCGCTAGAGTCTATGAAGTGCATCTCTAAGTTATGCGGTTCTGCTGCCTCTTCTATATCAAGGGTTGGGAGTGGGAAGTCGGAGAGTGCATCAAGAGCACGACCTTGTAGTAACTCTGTCACGGTACGCTCTAGTGCCACTTCAAACTTTGGATGGGCACCAAAGGATGCAAAACAGCCACCATCCTCTTTATTGAAGAGTGTCACATTGACCAATGGGTATTTGCCACCAAGTGAGGCATCGCGCACATCGACCACAAATCCATGTACACGCAGAGCTTTAATAGCTGCTTCGATACGTGGGTACTTAGCAATGACTTTTGCTGGTATACGAGGCAGCGTAATACCGGTTGAGATAATGGTGTTCTTGATATGACGTTCGAAGATTTCTGAGAGTGCCTGCACCCGCCCTTCAAACTTATTATTACCCGCTGCCATACCATTCGAAACGTAGAGATTGCCGAGCACGTTTACTGGGAACCAAACTGTTTCACCATCGCGCTGACGCTCAAACGGCAAGGCACACACGCCTCGATCAGCACGACCAGAGTTGAAATCTACCAGCATATCAGCGGTGAGCTCATCATCTGGGTCGTAGTGATTACGCGAGTGTTCGTCTAACAAACCCTCGGGCCAGTGTGCGCCCTTAGCAGGAAACCAGCGTTCGTTCGGGTAGTGGACAAAGTCGCTATCGGCAACCTCATCACCTAGAAAATAGTCTGCAAAGAAGTAGTTAGTACTGAGGCGTTCATAAAACTCACCCAATGCACTCGCTTGCGCTGCTTCTGGCGTTCCACCCTTACCGTTGGTGAACAACATTGGGCAGTTTTTATCACGAATATGGAGCGACCAAACATAAGGAACCGGGTTAAGCCAGCTCACCTCTTCGATATCAAATCCCAGGCTTTTTAAGCCCTCGCTCATGCGCGCGATTGACTCCTCAAGCGGGGCATCTTTACCTGGAATTTTGATCATTATTTGTTCTCTAAATTCTGTTGGGTTAACTGTAGCTAACCCTTTATTAATTCGGGAGATTATACCTGAAGCATTTCAAGTAAAAAGTTTGGTGTGATCGCTTGACGAATATCGCCCTCATCTCTAATATACGCGGCCTCACTTGAGCAGTTCCTCGATAGCTCAGTTGGTAGAGCAGTAGACTGTTAATCTATTGGTCGCTGGTTCGAGTCCAGCTCGAGGAGCCAATTCTCAAAGAGAAAAAGTCGGAGTATAGCGCAGTCTGGTAGCGCATCTGGTTTGGGACCAGAGGGTCGGGGGTTCGAATCCCTCTACTCCGACCACTTTTTCTCAGCTCACTCTTCACCACGAAGAGACTCGTCGGAGTATAGCGCAGTCTGGTAGCGCATCTGGTTTGGGACCAGAGGGTCGGGGGTTCGAATCCCTCTACTCCGACCATTAAACACTACAAAATCACCTCATACATCGCATCTAATTCAGTACTCTGAATCATACACTCGTGCCTATTTGGTCGGTGTAGAGGGTGAACGATCCCCCGTGGGTTCGACAAAACACAAAGTGTTTTGGACCGCCGAAGGCGCCCGCAGGGTCATTAGATCGCGCAAGCGAGGTAATGAGTCTATCCCTCTGTAATCTTCGCGGCTTCGCGTTGCGAATGCGCTCCTACCTGAACCAAGAAATCACTATCCGCACAAGATTCAATTCAGTACTCTGAACCGTACACTCGTGCCTATTCGGTCGGAGTTGAGGGTGAGAACCCCCGAAGGGGGTCGCCAAAATTGTCTGGAACAATTTTGAACTGACTTCAGTCAGGGCCTGAAAGGCCGAGGGCATGGATAGCCCGAGTATCAATTGCGCCAGCAATTGAGACCGCCAAAGGCGCCCGCAGGGGCATTAGATCGCGCAAGCGAGGCAATGAGTCTATCCCTCTATATTCTTCGCGGCTTCGCGTTGCGAATGCGCTCCTGGAGTCATGGGGTCAGAGTAGTCTAATAAGACTACTCTGACCCCGATGTTTTAACCCCCAATGTTTATTCATTCCAACATCAAAGCATATGGGCGCTCTAAGTCAGCGACCAACTTACCTAAGCTAAATGCCTTTACCTCTTCTAAAAAGAGCTGACCTTCGAAATAGACTCTTACTACAGGTAGGGAGAATACAGATGCTTGTGCGCCTAGTTCTGGATAGGTCTGGCAGTCTGCGTAGAGGGTTTTCATCTCTGGGTAGTTCTGCTCTATCAACTTCTCTAACTGGGGCTTAATCGCTTGGCATATTCCACAATTGATACCACCAAACAGAACCAATACAGCTTGGTTCAATTGGATCTGATCTATTAGCTCTTGATGGGTGGTTAGATTAATCATGCTTAGGGTTTCCACTGGAGTCTTACCACTGACCCCGAAAATATATTCGCGGCTTCGCTTTGCGCATGCGTGCCTACGGGAATTTTTGAAGCCGCTTAGCCTTACAGGCTAGCTCCTACGAGCCGTATCCATGGGGTCAGAGTAGTCTAATAAGACTACTCTGACCCCGATATTTTAAACTTTTTTAACTTTTTTGCGCTTAGAAACAACCTGAGTCTTATCTGTCATATCTGCGCACTTTACATGTACAAAAAACGAACTATGGTGCAGTAAAGAAGATAGATTCAGGAGGCGTTATGTTTCGCTTAGCTGCAATTATGTCAGGTGCCGTTGCCGGTACTTACTTAGCGGTATCCTACCTGGTATCACCTCTATTGGAGTACACCAATGAGGTATTAGTAAAAATGGATGCAGAGCAACAGATTAAAGAGCAGCAGCTTGCGATTTTAACCGGTGCTGACCCGACCATTATCATAAGCCCCACCGCGGCAGGCCCAAAAGTGGTCGATAACACTCCTACCAACTGCAACACCGGGTTTGTTAGAACAGATAAGTTCGGAGAGATTCAAGGTGAGACTGTGATGCGTTTTAACTACCAAGAGAAGGAGCATGCGTTTGTCTTACTCGATCACGAAACGCTCTACTTTAATCGCACCGGAAACAGCTGTTTTAGCCAAAAAAGCTATGACCGCGAGCTTCACCAAATCGGCATGAAAATACTCTACAGCTGTAGCGATAAAGATACCGAAATAAACTGCCTTCAGTAGTCCTTAACGCACGCCTCTCTTAAGGTATTTAAGTACACCTGAAGAGAGGATCCCCGAAAGGATAATTACTGCGGATCCAATCAGTGTCCAGATATCTGGAAGGTCTGCGAAGAAGAGCCAGCCCCAAATCGAACTCCACAAAATCAGGGTGTACTGCATGGGTGAAAGTATCACCGCCAAGGCAACATCCAACCCTCTAATCAAAAAGAACTCCGCAAATCCAGCTGCACCTGCTAGTACCAACAGCAACCCTAACTCTTCCATCGTGGTCGGGGTTTGCCAAACAAAGGGCATAATCACACCCAGCGAAAGAACAGATACCGTACCACCGTAGGCAACCGTCGTTGAACTGCTATCGGAACCTGCAATTAACCTAGAGACTATCTGGCGCATCGCAAAAGCTACTGACGACAAGAGTATAAAAATAACTGCTGGCTGGAAGACGCCTGAACTAGGTCGAATAACAATCAACGTCCCGATGAAAGCACCCACTATGCCCAATAACTGCTTCTTGGTAAGACGCTCTTTTAGCACCAAAGCACCGATAATGATGACAATAAAAGGCGCAACAAAGGTAACAGCCACAGCATCAGCCAAGGCCATATGCGCAATCGCAAATATAAACAGTACCGGGGTGATAGCACTCATTAAGCCACGGAAAACTTGGGTTCCAAGATGGTTAGTCTTATAGATACCAGGCCCTTTCAAAACCAGCAGAATCAATACCCCGGTAAACAGCCCTAACTGCCTAAACCAGGCGATTTGCGTGGCATGAAAGTGGTTAGTAAGCATCTTTGCAGCCACATCCGAGACTGAGAAACAGAAAAAACCTAAGCACATAAGAGCGATACCAAGTGCGGTGTTCTGGGTGTGCTGGGATTTTTGATCGGTGCTCATCTAGGGAACCTGCGAATAAGAGATAATTTGACGTTGGTCGCATCAAATAGATTAGCGGCAGTGTAAAGTGGAATCTCTATTAAAAATAGTAAATTGATTCGATTTTTTTGATTCGCTCCCATCGTGTTACCATACCCCGAAATCATTTGGAGTGATCTTATGAACACCGCGTTGAAAGGCTTAATCGTGATCGCCTCAATCCTGACACTGCAGGGTTGCGTACTCACCAAGGTTGTCACAGTTCCTATGCGTATAGGCGGTGCTATCGTCTCTGTCGTTCCTGTCGTGGGTGAACCCGTTGATGAAGCAATTGATACAGTTGCAGATGGTATCGACGAGATTCCGATTTAACCCTTACGTACCACCCTCTCTCTGCTTCCTACCTTGTCCTGTCCTGCTTGTTCTGGACTGGTTGCCCTAACCTATATCAATCTTTGAAGTCTATTCAGGGCAAAAATTGCTATGGATCATAAGAACAACAGGTTCTTGTAGCAGCTTTTATTATTCCCGCTAGAGTACAGACATTGGATCGAATGGAGAGTCGACAATGTTACCTAGTGTGAAAAATATTCTTTACGCATCAGATCTTGGTGAGGGTTCGCGCCCTGCATTTCGCCACGCTGTAAAAATGGCAAACCTATACGGTGCCAAACTCACCTTTCTTCATACCCTAGAACAGGTAAGTGATGGAGCTAAGGGGGTGTTACAGAATGTAATTGACCGCGAAACTCTTGAGCAGTTGGAGCGCGAAGGTGCCGAGCGCATGATCAACAAGATCAAAGAGCGCATCGAAAAGTTTATCTTTGATGAGATTGACGACCCTAGTCAACGCCCACCAAGCGTTGAAGCAGTTGTTGAACAGGGTACGCCTTGGCGCACAATTACCGATACCGCTGACAAGATGAATGCCGACATGATTGTTATGGGTGTGCGAACCCACTCAACACTACAGCACATGCTGTTAGGCTCTACCTCTCAGAAGGTCATTAGCCACAGCATGATTCCGGTTTTAGTGGTACCACTACCACCGCGTTAACGGTTGTAGAAGACCTGACTGAATTTGTGATCTAACACCCCTTCACTCCCTTCCAACGGGGTGTTAATCGCAAATTGCATCTCATTTCCGTGCACAAATTGGAAATTGGTGGTGTAGATAACCCGTGTACTCTCATACATCTCTTTCATGGTAAGCGTCTGATCAAGCCCGCCACCCGTCACATGTACCTGTGGATTAACAAATTCTAGTGACTGAAAACTTGCCGGATTAACACAGGTCACGGTCAGATAACCAAGCGAAGGTTCTTTTCTAAAACCATATAGATCAGCTACCGCTGAGGATAGCTCAGCAGTTGAAGAGGCGTAGATCTTCACTTTACAGGGTGCATCTTCTGCTTGAGCAGCCTGATTAACCAGAAGTACCAAGGGCAGAAGTAGATGTTTAATGTTCATTTATCGTCCTAAAGAGTAAAACTCATCATTCGGTCGCAGACTCATAACATTTGCCATGCGATTTGAAAATCCAAACAGCCCTGTTATAGCCGTGATGTCCCAGATGTCGTCCGCATTAAAGCCATGGCTGCGCAACAGTTCAAAATCAGCTTCACCTACTGCATTGGCCTCTTTAGCGACCTTAAGTGCAAAGTCGAGCATCACTCGCTGTTTCAATGTGATATCAGCTTTACGGTAGTTAGCGACTATCTGATCTGCAATCAGTGGATCTTTTGCTCGAATACGTAAAATCGCGCCATGCGCAACAACACAATATTGGCACTGGTTATAGCTACTGGTAGCCACAACGATCATCTCACGCTCCGCTTTGGTAAGGTTTCCCTCGCGCTCCATCAATGCATCATGGTAGGCGATAAACGCTCTAAACTCTGCAGGGCGCGCCGCTAATGCAAGAAACACATTAGGAACAAAACCACTTTTCTCCTGAACAGATAGAATCAATTCACGAATATCCTCTGGGATATCAATCATTTCAGGTATTGGAAAGGCACTAATCGGCGAAGAGTTCGTCATTGATTAAGGAGCTCCGAATTAATAACATCTGGAAACATAAAATATGTTAGATTAAACGTCATTCGCAAGAACAAAGAATCAATCAGTAACTGATACTTACACTTACGATGTAACTATACTGCTATCAAGAGTGAAACTATTAATGACAGATTCAAACGCCAAATTAAATATCGCTGTAATCGACGACGACCAGTTCACTCGTGATTTTGCGAAATCGGCACTCTCATCAATTGCGAATGTTTCACGATTCTCATCTGGTGAAGAGTTTGTTAGCTATTACGAGGGTAGCAAACCATCCCTCGACCTTATGGTCATCGACATAGTTTTGGGTGGCATGAATGGCATCGAACTGACCAAATATGTGCGCGCCAACATCAAAGAGCACCACATCCCTGTTATCTTGTTCTCCAGCCATAACAATTACGAGATGGAGCGAATCGCGTTTGAAGCAGGCGCATCCCTAACCATCCCTAAAGGGCTATCTGCGCAACTTTTCCGAATGAAAGTTGAGGCGATCATTGCATTAGCTAAATCTTAGCTTACTAAATAACTGGCACGATTCCTGCTTAATCTCCTAGGAATAGTTTTTCTTAGGAGAATAGGATGTATAACAAAACTACTAACACCGACTCATCTAAACCGGTTCACTCCCTAACCGCACGGGTACCCATTGCGACACACGAGCCTGAAATAGATCTTCGCCACCTGCCACAACTTGCACGCACCTTGATGCTGGAGCACATCGACCACCCTGCCGTTGTCGAAGCGACAGAAAAGGCGTTTAACGGCCAGATATCCCAGTCAGAACTCTATCGCACCATTAAAATTGCAGAGCGAGAGCTCCAGCATGAGATCGCCCCCCTTCTGACACCAAACATACTTAGTCAAATGGTGGAGTGGGTTCTGTCAGTCATCGAATCGGGGATCGAGAGGACTGAGCGCGCCTTCTTTTTCGAATGCAAACTGATTGAACAACTCGCCCACACACCTAACCCAATCGCAGTAAAAGCGGTTGCACAATCGTTAGATCTCACAACCTCTCAATATCTACACCGCTCTCCGATACGTTCTCGATCGCGCATTTAGATATTTGTACTACCCTTATTAAACGATTGAGAAAATAGGCAGAAATTGTGGAAGATTTAGTTCTTTGTCGGGATATTCATAAAACACGAATCGTCTTCTATTGGGAGACTGAGTGCTGCAGAAAGAGTAGCCCTCTCTTTGCCAATAAAGAGTTGGCGTGCGAGTGGTGGCGCATGATGTCACAACGCCAATACAAAGGTGAAGAGCGACGCATCAGCACCTTTGATCGCCGCAAAAACAGTACTAAACGCGATCATATGATCCTTGAAGGGCATCAATTAACGAAACGTGGAAGACGATCCACAGATCGAAGACCTCTACTAAGCTATAACAATGCTCGAGTTAAGTTGGAGAGCATTCAAGCTAGATTGGCAGAGCGTAATCAGAGTGATATCGTGCAGGAATGAATAGAGATACAACCGTTGAAATCGTCCGCTTTCCAGAGGTGCAAATTGCCTATATGGAACATCAAGGCCTAGTAACTGAACTTGGACGCACCATCGGTAAGATGATTGCATTTCGCAAAGCAAATGGCTTCTCACCTAGCAAAGGCCATCGCACTTACGCCCTCTTCTACCCACCCAATCAATCTGCCGTTCACCAGAACCCAGGACAACCACCAGAGCAACGAGTTGAACTGGCATTCTCTGTAGAGAGTGAAATTAGCGATGCAGATGCAGGAGTAAAGCCCGGTTTTATAAGTTCTGGGCGATATGCACGTGCACAGTACCAAGGTCCTAGGGAAAACATCCCGATGGTTGAGTGGTTAGTGACCTCTTGGCTACCTAATAGTGGCGAAGAAGATAGCGGTGGGCCGGTGATTCTTCAGTTTCTAGATACAGACCCAAACACAGCACCTGAAGCACTACTTACTGACATCTATCTACCATTAAAATCATAGACTTAGGAATAATAGCCTAAAGATGTGTTGAGGCAATTCAGTAACTGTTGTCCAATCGTATACATAGTACGAATGGATTGTTATGAAGAAGATTCTCTGCATCGACGATGCGACATATACACTAGCAAGCATTAAAGAGGCTCTTTCGGATGAGTTTGAGGTTCTGCTTGCGCGTGATTCACAGTCCGCTATTCAACAGGCTATGGATGAAGAGATCGATCTAATCATAATCGACCCACAAATCGATAAAGAGGATGGGATTGAGCTACTCAACTATCTCGCCCACTCAGAGCCTAAATACTTAGAGACCCCTATCATTGTCCTGACCGCCACTTCAGATGAAGCGCAGCAAGAGAAGCTATCTCGCTTTAATGTAGAGGCGATACTGAATAAGCCTTGCGTGGTGAGTAAACTGCGTCGCAATATTGACGACGCTTTTATACGCAGAAAACTAAACCAAAACAGCCCAAGCTTTTAAAATAGCCTCTTTAGTAATCGGCTTAGGGAGTGCAATATTCGCACCCGCATCAATGAGCTGATCTACCTCTGTACCAACTGTTGCTGCCGATACACCAAGTATAGGAATATCACTCCCCAAAGAACGGATGTTTTCACATAGCTGATAACCGTTCATAACTGGCATAAAGATATCTGTAATTACTAGGTCAAACTCACCTGCTTCAAACGCTTTAAATGCCATTTCCCCATTATCATGAAGTGATGCCGTTGCACCCATCTCTTCCAACAACTTTTTGGTGAGTGTCCGAAGCATTAGATTATCTTCTGCTACCAATACTCGTTTACCTTCTAGGGTCCGATCTGGCTGCTCGTTTTCAACTGCTCCTGAAGTATCAGTAGCATTTGACAACTCAATTTCCGCTATAAAGGTAGCGCCACCAAGTCTCGAAGTCCCCAGGGTTAAATCCCCATCTGAACCTCGCAGAATTTCGCGACAGATATGTAAACCAAGCCCCGTACCATCAGCCGTTGTATCGCCGCGAACGAAGGGTTGAAGTAGCTCTTCGAATTGATCCTCTGCAATACCTTTACCGTCATCACTTACCGCGACCATTAGCCGTCCATCATTCACTGAAAGATCAATCTCAAGCTGACTAGGGTTGGCATGAATCAGTGCATTCTTAACAAGATTTGTAACAACCTGACGTAAGCCTCGCAAATCAAACTTATACCATTTACCTGAAGCTTCATCAGACGTGATAGACAGTTTAATTCCATCAACATCGATGCGTTGACGAAGCGTAGTAATGCCCCCTTCCACCACCTGAAGTGGAACGCCGTTACTAAAGACTCTATGAGTCAAAAGATCAGGCTCTACCACTGCACGTAGATCGTCCAATACGGACATTAGATGATCTGTCGTGTTGCGAATCTCTTGTGAATAGGGCCCTTTCGCCTCACTCTTTTGTGCGTCCAACATCATCTTCAAAGAAGCAGCAGGTGTACGCAATTCGTGGCCAATTACACCGAATAGCTGACGTTGACGTTCTGCAAACTGCTCCATACGGGCTAACGCATCCGACTTCTCTTGAATCAAACGCTCCTGCTCTGTGACATCATAAGCACTACCCGTGATCGCAGTTAAAGTATCGCTCTCAAACTCTGGACGCACATGTAACAGCACATTTTTAATCGATCCATCTGGCATCAATAAACGACGGGAGTGTGTTGTTGCCTCCCGAGTTTTGCGAGCATCCATACGCTCTTGGTGGTACTTTTCTAGAAAGGCGGGGTCAAATCTTGACGCAGTATCTTTCATCGTAATCTTCGGATACTGATCTTTTGAAAGTTGGAAAATCTCCCTATAAGTATCATTACATTCATATACATCATTGATGATGTCATGCGAAAAGAGACCTATCTCTCCAGCATTTGCCACATCGTTTAATCGCTTTAGCAGCATTTCGGTCTTTTTGTATGCTGATACCAGCTCATGCTGCTGATTGAGGTCTTGGGTGATATCACGAGATAGCTGAAGACGCATAAGATCTCCGTTCTCGTTGCGATATTCGGAAATCACCATATTTCGAACCCATTTGGGTTCATCCCAAGCATCGATTGTTAGAGGGTACTCAACAGGTTCATTCAATTTAGACAAACTCTCTTGCACAGCCTCTCGAAATTCAGGGCGTGTTCTGGCAAGACGAGCGGACCCAACATAAGGTGCTTCACCTTCGTCAATTTCAGGCGCAATAATAAACCGACCTGTTTGTTGGGTTACGTTCTCTTCAAACAGTACGATTTTGGCGAAATCCATCGCCGTTTTGAGTTGTTGAATCCGTTGTTCAGAGACCTCTGTTAGATGTTGCTGTATCTCATAAGCTCTCTCTTTTTGAATATGAACTTGTCTCTCACGAAGTAGTACAAGGGTCAGTGCTGATAAAACCACTAGCGCAGCACCAGCACCGATTTCTGTAAGTTGCTCCGCATCAAGAAGTAACTCTGGTGAATTAACCAGCACTGCGGTCTCAGGAAGATTCTCCAGTTGCAAACCCCATTTATTTGCCTTCTGATAATCAAAAAAGTAGTGTGGCTTAGCAGCGTTCAAACTCTCATCAATTAGGTATGCCATATCGATAATCTTTCGACCTAAATCTTTTGCATGTACAACATAACCACCGACCGAACCTGCTCGCATTAGGGTACTTTGGACACTGAAGAGCGGAGCCGTATTTAACTCTGTAATCTCTTTAACCAAGAGAACAGGCAAGCCTTCACTAGTAATAGAGTCGGTAGTTCGCCCTAAGTAAAGAATGGCACTATTGGCAGGGACATTTGCCAAGGTATCTACTATCTCTTGATTGGTATAAGCATCATCCAGAAGTTCTAATTCAAATTGAGATTCATACTCAAATGACCAGGTATCCTCTACCTCGGTCCGTCTTGAACTTGGCAAAATGGCATAGACTCGTTCAACCTCTGGCATAGTCCTAGTGATGGTCTCGAAACCCTTAGCGAAATTAAACATCTCATTTTTAGAAAAACCAGCGATAGCTTGTGAACTCACATTGACTGCATTGATTTTGATTGGTGCTCCTAAAAGCTCATTTACCCTGTTAGCCACCCAAAGCGCGGCGTTGTTTTCGGCAACAATAAGATTGGGGTAGTGCCCTTGGTGTTTCATTACAAGAGCCTGTGCAATCTCATCAAGTCGCTGGCTGTTACCAGTGCGGTATGCATCTATCCTTTCAATAAATACATTGCGTTGCAGATGTTCGACACTTTCATTGATCAATTCAAATGTGCGCTCATCCATACCGCGCGCAAGCTCTGCATACCAAGGAATCTGCTCATGGCCAGAAAGAAGAATCCACACCTCATCGTGCTGCTCTGCACTCTTAGTGTGAAGATTAGCATTCGCATAGTTGCCAATAAGTAGCGCACCAATCATAAAAAGCAGTTTCAGAGAACTTGAATAAACGCCTTTGATAAACCGATATTTTTTCATAAAAAACATAGCCTTATAAAAAATTTAGCTGAGTTAATTTATTTTAAATATGCAAGCATCATGCCAAAAAATGCCGACGAAATTAGTTTAATAATTCAATAGAAAAGTAGCGATCTAACGCGCATTATTAGGGGAGATAAAACCCGATCATCAACCCATCGGAATGCTCCATGGATCAGTTTTTACCCTTTCTCATCTCACTTATGCTGGGACTGCTCATTGGCCTAGAACGCGGCTGGCATGAACGTAAGCGTGCTGAGGGAGCAAGGGTTGCAGGTTTAAGAACATTCGCTCTAATTACTATAGCTGGGGCGTTTACTGCACACCTGTCGCAAATCATCTCGATTTTAATCGCTCCGCTGGCGATGCTGGGTCTATTTAGCCTGTTGGCTATCGCCTATTGGTTGAGGTCACAACGTGGCCATGATGCCGGCATCACGACCTTGATTGCGGCATTCATAACATTTTTGATAGGTATGCTACCTCTCTACAACGAAGCTGAATTGGCCTCTATTGGCGCCGTGACCGTTGCGGTAATTCTTCGATTTAAAGCCTTCTTACACTCAGGTGTGCGCTCTCTGAATGGAGAAGAGATGACTGGCATATTGCAACTCGCCATTATCAGCATTGTATTACTGCCGATATTACCCGACCGCCCAATCGACCCCTGGCAGGTTATTAATCCTTACGAGATCTGGTGGATGGTGGTGTTAATCGCAGGAATTAGCCTGATCGGTTACTTCGCAATTCGTATCTTTGGAGCAACGCGTGGCCTGGTTATCACTAGTCTAGCTGGCGGGCTCGTCTCGAGTACGGCAGTGACTATATCGATGGCACGTTTTAGCATCCGCAGCCCAACGCTTCCAGATGTCTGCGCAGGCGCCATTCTATTGGCCTGTACCATCATGTTTCCGCGCATGCTTTTAGAGGTGATGGTGGTTAAACCTGAACTATTGGCCGCGTTATGGCTTCCGTTAGGCGGCATGACACTCATCTTTCTTGCAAGCGCTCTACTCTTTCTTTTCAGGCAAACCGATACATCACCAGCACTGGCACAACCCGATTTTAAACAGAGCCCCTTCCAACCGCTTCCAGCACTCATTTTTGGGGGCTTATTAGCTGCCATACTGCTCGCGTCACATTTAGCGATTACCTACCTAGGTGAGAGCGCTGTGGTGTGGGTGGCGATGATATCGGCTCTGACTGATGCGGATGCACCTACCCTAGCCATGTCTCGCATGGCGGGAGATGCCATTACCAACGAGACAGCCAGCGTTGGGATTATTCTTGCAGCCACCGTAAACAGCTTAGTTAAGATTGCTTATGTGGGTGTACTTGGGAGCCGCGCGCTACTCTTTCGCCTGTTAGTTCCAGGCACACTGCTACTGATGTGGGTGGCATTCTATGCAGTTTGGGTGCTTTACAGCTAGGGTTTAGAGTCCCTTGCTAATCACGTAAACGAAGGTTTAAGCAGAGATATCCTCTGGTAGGTCGGCCAGCTCAACGACCAGTCTCGCCGCCTCGTCACGGTGTTTAGCTAGCGCTTCAACAACACGAGAGTCGAGCTTGGATTCACTTGCCATACGACGCAGTTCATCAATCGCATCATCTACATCCCAAGGTTTTTTGTAGGGTCGAATACTGGTTAGCGCATCAAAGATATCAGCAACGGTGATAACCCTCGCTTCAACCGGAATTTCATCGCCAGACTTCCCATTTGGGTAACCCGATCCATCTAAATACTCATGATGGCAACTGATGATATTCATCAACACCTGGGTATCAGAAACTGCATTTAAGCTGTACTCAGTGAGTACTTTTTCGATGATGGATACCCCCTTAGCAACGTGCTCTTGAACCACAGTTCGCTCTTCTGGTGTTAGACGACCCGGTTTTAAGAGTATCTGATCGGGAATACCGATTTTTCCAATATCGTGCAACGGCGCAAAGAGGTAAAGCTGCTCCACAAACTCATCCGACAGATCAAGTTGCTCGGCAATTTCACGGGCAATAAGCCTTGAGAACTGGGCCATTCGGTCTAGGTGCTTACCAGTTTCAAAGTCACGCAGATCAGCAAAATCTCGCGCAGCTGCCGTGGTTGCTAACAACGAATCGATCACCATCAACTCAGAGGCAACTGCCATCTGAATGAGGTTTGAGTAGATCAACAGATCGCGTTGTACTTCCGGCGTAAAAGTACCTTGTTGCGAGCTATCGAAGAAGAGAAAACCGATCAGTTGTGAACCGTTGTTTAGGGTTACTGTGAATGAAGATTTGTAACCCTTAGAGCACACCCATGATGCGATCGACCGTGGGAAGTTTCTCCATCACTAAACCGTGAACATACTCAACACGATCAGTCAGGGTACCTAACCGTCCAGATAACAAACCAAATCGATCAACTGTCATATACGCCTCAAAATCTATTTTTAGCTTAATTCTAAAAGCAGTATAGGCGAGCTGTAACGAAGCTGGGTGATTTCAGACAATATTTTTGAAGTTATCTAACGCCTCAGGGTTAGCCAGTGACTCCACATTCTTAACCGGCGCACCCATCACAACATTTCGGACAGCCAGCTCCACAATTTTGCCACTCTTAGTTCGTGGGATGTCTGCAACTGTTTTGATGATCGATGGCACATGGCGTGGCGTTGTATTAGAGCGAATTGTGGTTTTAATCTTGGCGATTAATTGATCATCCAGCTCTACACCGTCGCGCAGCACGACAAACAGCACAACGCGAACATCATCCTCATAGGGCTGGCCGATACAGATTGAATCGACCACCTCGCTAACCTTCTCAACCTGACGATAGATTTCAGCTGTGCCAATACGAACACCACCTGGGTTAAGCACGGCATCTGAGCGACCATGAATAATTAGCCCCTTATGCGCTGTGATCTCTGCGTAATCACCGTGTGCCCACACCCCTTCAAAATGGTCAAAGTAGGCCTCATGGTAGCGTACACCCTCTGGGTCGTTCCAAAAGCCCAGTGGGCGACTTGGGAAGGGTTTAGTGCAGACGAGTTCACCCTTACCTGCTGGCATTGAATTACCTTCGTCATCGAAGATATCTACTGCCATACCCAAACCACGCGACTGTATCTCGCCGGTATAGACCGGAAGCGTTGGGTTACCCAAGGCAAAACAGGAGATGATGTCTGTACCCCCTGAAATCGAAGCAAGATGCAGATCAGACTTCACATCCTTGTAGATAAATTCAAAGCTCTCAGGTGAGAGAGGAGAACCGGTAGAGAGGATAGCTCTTAGCTTGGTTAGATCATGCGATGCTGCTGGTTTTAAACCGTTCGATTGAATGGCAGCAATGTACTTCGCACCTGTACCAAATACCGTCACCGACTCCTCTTCAATGATGTCCCAGAGCGCACTAGCGGATGGGTGGAAAGGTGAGCCATCAAACAGCACAAGCGAAGAACCTGCCCCCAGTGCCGAAACCATCCAGTTCCACATCATCCAACCACAGGTGGTGAAATAGAGCATTCGATCTGAAGCAGACATATCAGTATGCAGCACATGCTCTTTAAGATGCTGTATCAATGTGCCACCTGCGCCATGCACTATGCACTTAGGTACACCCGTCGTGCCTGATGAGTACATGATGTATAGCGGGTGATCGAAGGGTAACTGTGCGAACTCAACCTCAGCCACATCGTTAGCTGTCGCTGAATTCCAATTTATTGCCTTGGGGATGTTTGATAGGTCGATATCCAGATCTAAGAAAGGCACCACGACAACTGTTTTAACGCTAGGAATACGCTCTAAGATCTCCGGAAGCTTGTCTCTATTATCTAGTTTCTTACCGCCATAATGATAACCATCCACTGTCACTAGAATTTTCGGCTCTGTTTGCCCGAAACGATCGACCACCCCATTTGCACCAAAATCGGGGGAGCATGAAGTCCAGATAGCGCCTATCGAGCTAGTTGCTAACATCGCAACGATAGTCTCAGGGATGTTGGGCATATAGCCCGCTACGCGATCTCCTGCGACCACTCCTTGCGCCTTTAGATAGTGCGCAAACTTAGCAGTCTGTTGATACAGATCGGCATAGCTCAATGAATATCGGCGACCATTTTCGCCACGAAAGATAACGGCGCTCTCACTGTCGCGTCGTTTTAATAGCGCCTCAGCAAAGTTAAGGGACGCACCCGAAAACCAATTAGCACCTGGAATATCGGTAAGAGTGTCGACGACGGAATGCGCAGGGATTGTGAAATCTATCGCTAAGAAACGACGCAGCGCCTCCCAAAAGCCCCAAATATCGCTCGTACTCCAATGCCAGAGTGAATCGTAATCGGCAAAAGAGTACTCTGGATCTTGAGTCGCTAACCAGGTTCTAAAACGGGTTAATTGAGCATCAGAAATTTGTGCTTCGGTTGGTGACCAGAGAGGCTGCATAGAACAATCCCAAAAAGATAACTCAAGCAACCTTAGCGCGAGCAGCACAGCACTTCAACGCTGGTCCAACCATTTGATTTCACATCTGGAAATTAGGGTTGAGGAAGCTCGAAGAGGTGTAGTTTCCCATCAAGGTCTCCCACAGCCATTTTACCTGCTGCAAAATCCGCTTCTATCCGGCTCACCACCCCTGTAGGTGCTGTGTATTCGAGCCCACCCGTATTCGCATCAAGTGAAAATACTTGTCCCTTTTGGCTTAAAAACCAGAGGCTATCACCTACTAATCGCGGGGCTACAAGTAGGTACTCAAACGAGCTACCTGGCATATTGTAGCGCCAGTTTACTTTACCATCTTGTTGGTTCCAGGAGTGCACAAAGGTGTTTGCAGAACCAAAATAGAGCCTCTTGTCCTGACCTAAAAATGCCGAGACCCAATTCTCTGTATCGCGACGCCAAAGCGCTTGCCCTGTCTTGGCATCCAAGGCTTGAATGAAATCCTGATAGGCGATGTAACTTGCTACACCGCCGTTTAAAAATAGAGTTTTAGGGAGCCCATCTTCTGAGTAGGCCCGCCATTGAACTTTGCCAGTTTCGGTATCGATGAGGTAGTAGTAGGCCGGCCCACCCTCCTCTTCAGTAAATGCAGTGTCGATAAAACTACCGCCAACAAAAAGCCGATCACCATCAACGGATGCGCTCTGAAGTAAGAAGGTTTCAGTCGTCACTTCCCATTGAATATCACCGGTGGTGCGATCCAACTTAAACAACTTAGCACCTGTGAGAGGCGAACCTTTAAGGCCGGGGCCAACATAGGTGGTTGATATGTAGAGGTCATCCCCTTTAGCAACAGAATCACGCTGACAGTTGAGATCCCCAAGTGATGTTTTCCAGAGCTCGCGTCCAGTAGCAGCATCAAGTCCTGCCACAGAGGCATCGCGTAAACAGACAACAATCTGCTCTCCATGAAGGGTAACGCCTCTATCCCAGATAGATTCAGTGGGTAGCGACCAAAGAGTCTTACCCGTCCGCTGGTCTAGCGCATAAAGAGAGCCATCTGACGGCGCAGCATAGATGAGATTATCACCAATAATTGGTGCTTTATTAAATGGTGCGGATAGCTGGCTTTGCCACAATGGTTTTAACAGCGCTTGCGCAGCAAAAGATTCAAAGGGGATAAGCCCCAGCAGTATAGTCAGAAAGAAGTGATTCATATAAAACCAAAAAGGCCTCAAGCGAATGGACTTGAGGCCTTTTAACAGAGGGTTAATCGTCTGCGCGCTGACCGTGTAGCACTACTGGACCATCTCGGTTCTCTTCCGAGATATCAAACTCGATACCCGGTGGCATACGATTATTTCTTAAGCGACCTTTTAGTTTAGAGTTCGCCCAATCGAAATCTTTTGCACCAATCTTAGACTCACCCAGAATCGGGACTCCTGGTGGTTTAGACAAAACATCCCCACCACTCATAATGCCTTGGTAACCAGTCAAATCCATCTCATGCAATGAATTTTCGGTGTGGCCAGAGTGACAAGAAGCACAAGCCATCGTGCCCTGCTGCCAAATACCATGGGTAACAAAAAGCTGCTTAACATCTTTTTCAAAGGTCAGCTTAACGCCAGCGTACTCAAACGGATCATTTTGAGTCGCGCCACCTTCAACCCAGGCACCAATCATACCAACGGCGTTAAGATCACAACCATATTTACCAGTCAGAATCTTAGCCGAATCACCTGAGAGATCGACACAGGGGCCATCACGGTTTGTCTCAGAGATATCAAACTGCATATTAGGCGGCATACGATTATTTCTTAGACGCTCTTTAAGCTTTGAAGTATTCCAATTGAAATCTGATGAGCCTGATTTGCTCTGACCTAAGAGAGGAACACCCGGTGGTTTTGATAGCGCATCGCCGCCAATCATCAACCCTTTGTAACCTGTTAGGTCCATCTCGTGAAGAGAGTGTTCGGTATTACCCGAGTGACAAGATGCACAGGCAGGTAGGTTATCGCCCCATACATTGTGTTTAGTAAAGAGAGGCAATATATCGGACTGATAGTCCCCTTCCCAGTCTCGACCGCCAAGGTCGGTGTAGTTGAATTTTCCTTCAGGCGCGCCTGCATCAACCCACATTCCGATAAGATTAACGGCTTTTTGAGCGCCAGGAGTGTTTTCGTCGATATCCTTATCTGCAAGAGCAAATTGACTAGCTGTCGCTAAAGTCACCGCCAAACCAATGGTAGCGAGCTTCTTCATGTGCATCCCCTTATATTTGTTTTCGGTTGCACACTCTTTTTAAAACAGTAGCTTAAACCTGACTATAAACTTATGTTTATTTGAATAAACCTTAGGTTTAATTCACGTCATTTGCGACAAGTAGGTCTTCCATGAAAAATGAGACTAATTCACTGCGATTAGCCAGCTCAGATTTTCGATAGATACTGCTGCACTGACTCTTCACAGTACCGATTTTCGCCCCACGAGCGTCGGCAATCTCTTGCAAAGAGAGCCCTTTCATCAACAATAATGCAATTTGAGATTCTGACGCTGAGAACTGCCACTGCGAAAACTGAGTATTTATCACATCACTCAAATGACCTGCGGCCACCTCTAAAGATGTCTTTACATCCTTCTGCTCTTTCAGCACGAGTTTGATTTCGTAAAAGGTGAAGAAGATTGCGATCGCCAGTGCAAATGAAGATAGGTTTTCCAATTTAGTGTGATAAATAGGGTTAACCAGATAAAAGTTGAACAGATAGAGATCATCTACGAAATCTAAAACGAAGAAGAGTTCTGCGAACAACATGACAGCCAGAGCTGATATTAACCAGGTTAAACGGAACTGTTTAGTTTTCGATGATGACATTCAGGCGACTCGTCTATTTTTTGTTTTCAGTGAGTCTAAACAAAATTAGCTTAGATGGGTAATTCGACTTTAACGCAAAGTCCGCCGATGGATGCATCACTAAAACTCATGCTCCCTGAATAACTCTCAACTACCGCTTTACTAATAGCGATACCAAGCCCTGATCCTGTCAGAGGAGAATCCTCATCTAAGCGAACGCCCCGCTCCGCTAGACGACTCATATTCTCTGGTGACACCCCTTTACCATCATCCTCAATTGAGAGACTCCAGCTGTGGTTTTCACTTGAGAAGGTGATCGAGACCTCAGCTTCTGTCTTCGCATACCTGAGTGCGTTATCAAGCAGATTGCCGATAAGCTCGAGCATATCATCTCGATCATAGGGGAGTTCAGATTGCGGCAACTGTTTCAGACGCAACGCTTTAGCTGGGTAAATGCGTTTAAAGAGTTCAACCATAGGGGTTAAGTCAGCATCAGGAGTAAACAGTTTGCCAGGAGTCGGTGTGCCAGAGATGCGAGCTCTGCGAAGTTCACGATCCATCAACTGTTGAAACTCTTCACTCAGCGCTATTACCTTGTCTGAGTTTTCGTTTGAATCTAGATCAGCGGCGAGCCAACGTAACTTCTGTATAGGTCTCTTCAACTCATGAGCGAGATTACCTAACCCTGTACGAGATCTCTCTATTTGCGCTGCTGAGCGAGCTAACAAACGATTAAGCGCAAAGGCTAAGGGGGCAATCTCCTTAGGCAACTGATCCGGAAATTGGATCGATGCGCGAATGTCACCCTTCTCAATCGCTTGTCGCACAGGCTCTAGGCTAGCAAAACCAGATTTCACCATTCGCCTTTGCAACCACACCACAAATCCAAAAACGACAAACATGATTAACAACAGAACCAGCTCAAGCAACCATTGATTGTGATAGAGCTCAGTCACATCTTCAGCAACAGCGATGGTAAATGTGACATCAGATTTTTTGAAACCCTGGGTCAGAATCATCCAGCGCTGGTCATCATTAATAACCACCGCAATATCAACAATGCCAGGAGCTAGTGATGAGACGTTAAACTCGCGATCCCATAAAGAGCGCGAAAGTGCCTGAAACTGATCTGACTGGAGTTTAAAGTAGTGGCCTGACTCTACTCGCTGATAGATGGAAGAGATGCGCTCTTGTTGCAACTGCCACTGGTTGTTTGGATCCAAACTCACTGCGGTGATAATTGTCTCAGCATCATGGCCGAGGCGTTGTTCGACAATGCCATCAACAAATGAGCGAACAGTTAGATGTAATGGAACTAGTAGCAGGATAGCCAGAAGAAACAGGAGTTTGGTTAAACGACTCTGTAGCTGCGCCTCTATAGAGTAACCCTGTTTCAACATTTAGTTGCTCTCATCCCGCTGAACGATATAGCCCTGACCGCGCTTTGTCTCAATAAAATCCTTCCCGAAGTATTGGCGAAGACGATTGATGTAGACCTCAATCACATTACTATCTTTAAGCATCTCCTCTTCATAGACATGCTCACTCAGTTCTGTCTTGGATACGATTTTACCTGCATGTGTGATGAGATAACGCAGCAGTCGAAACTCTTTACCGGTCAGTGAAATAGTCTGCCCTGATGCATCAACCGCCTGTTGGGTATCCACATCTAATCTAACGCCCTGACAGACCAACGAGTTGTCGGCACGCCCTTGATTTCGGCGCATTACGGCTTCTAGACGGGCTTGAAGCTCCTCAAAATGGAAGGGTTTGGTGAGATAGTCATCGGCTCCGTGCTTTAGACCATCTACCTTCTCTTGCCAGGAGTCGCGTGCTGTAAGAATCACAATTGGAGTCTCAACACCCGCACTTCGCAGGTTAGAGAGAACCTCAAGTCCAGGACGGTTAGGCAATCCAAGGTCAAGAACAATACCGTCAAAAGACTCCTCTTGCGCAAGAAATTCGCCATCTACACCATCTTGCGCAACCTCAACCGCAAAACCCGATTTTTGCAGTTGGGGTCTCAACTGGTTAATGAGATCGAGATCATCTTCTATAAGCAGTAGGCGCATGCTTAATCCTCTAACTTCTCTTCAAGAAGTTCACCTGAAGCTGCATCGATGTAGTACTCACGCACTTCGCCGTCACTGCCAAGGACCTCAAACTCATAGATCAGTTTGCCATCTTTACGCTCTAACTCTAGATCTAAAATTTTACCCGTGAAGGTCTCAGCGTGGCGGCCATGCAGTTCAGAAAGCGAGAGGATATGACCTGACTCCAACAACTCACGCGCCTCCCGCTGCGAGAGATTCTCTCCCGCATTAGAAGGCATTGCTGCAACTAGGAGATTAATGATCCCAGCGGCCGTGATTCGGAATATTAACCGAGTCGTCATCAAAGTAGCCCTGCTCTGCTCTATCGCCATGACAAGCCTGACACTGGCTGAAACTACCAACATCAGGGTTACCGGTCACCATACGATCCGGCACCTCATCATGCTTCTGTTTAAAGTAACGTAACTCAGTAATACGCAGTGGTGTAGCACCATCTGAAACACTGCGTAAAAATTTACGTGCCCTTCGATTTGAACTGTTTTCTGCCGCATTATCAACCAGATACTGAGTAATCGCTTGTTGCGTTGTTGGATCCAGCTCCGCATTTTCTCCAAAGTGATTATCCAGACTACCCATCATCTTCTGCCAACTACGCTCCGGTAGAAAACCTGCTGGATAGGCCATATGGCAGGCAGCACACTCATCAACATAGAGTTGGCGTACCGGCGAATTGTCAGCCTGCTTTGACGCACTATTGCGACGTTCACCATGCTCATCGTCGTCATCGTCACGTCCAAAGATTTTCCAACCTTCATCTGCTGAAGCGACATTTACGACGCCAACCATTCCAACACCTAAGGCACTAGTTAAAAGTGTCGTACCCAAAATCCAACGGACCGTTTTAATTCCAAGCTTCATTTTTCTGCCTCGCTCTTATTGATTAGATAGCCAGATTAGGATGTCCCCTTTCTCTGCAGGGGTGCACTCGCGGCCAAGCGTCCATTTACAGTTCCTTAGGAACCACTTATTAATCTTATGATCCTGCGTAAGTCGCTCCGGATTTACGCTAGGCGCTAGAGGATCAATCGCCTTTTTGGTTTTTGCATGTTGGCCTACCTGTTTCACATCAGACCCATGACAGGTAGTACAGCTCTTACCGTTAAAATCCCGATTCCAGAAAGCTTCACCTGCAGAAGCATCGGCACTTTTGCCACTGGCCGCTTCGAATGCTGCCACCATTCGATCACTCACTGGTGTTGCATTTGCAGCCACGACAAAGAGTGAACATGTCAGCGCGATCGCTAATTTATTAATTCTCATCGCTCTTCTCCTCGATCTCTTTTTTTCCATTAATCATTGCCCGAACCAGGTTTTCCCCATGGACTAAGCTACTCACCAAGACACCGGCTATATGAAACAGCACAAAGGCTAGAACTAGGTTAGCAACGGCCTCATGTATATCTTCCATCCAATGCCCTGAAATTGACTCAACCCAGGTACCTGCAAGCGGCCCTATGCCATCAATTGCAACAGAGGCCATGCCGGTAAAGGTTAGTAATGCTAAAGAAAGAAGTAGGATAACCACCATCAAACCACCCGCTGGGTTGTGCCCTACATAGTGTTTAGGACGCAACGCTGCCAAATCGATTAGATAGCTTTTTATAGTTCTGAAACGGTAAATAAAGTCGGTAAAGCGTGCGTGGCGCGTACCGATAATGCCCCATACAACTCGAAATGCGACCAAGGCGGCGATCGTGTAACCTGCCCAGAAGTGCAAGGTATCAAACTCGTCTGCACTGACCCATGCTACAGCGAAGCTCAGCACCAGCGTCCAGTGAAATACGCGAACCAGTGGGTCCCAAACTCGAACGCTCTTTTTAATAATCGGCATAAACGCCTCCAAACAATCTTCTCTATGACATGAAGTTTCGACTAGGTAACTTAAAACCAAGCTTAATTTTTTTAAGTTACGTTTTTTTAAAGGCTGATTTCTAACTTAAGAACTCATTAAGAAAAGTAGGTTAGACTGGCGAAATCGTAAGAGGAAAATTGAATGCGCATATTGGTTCTTGAAGACGAGGAAAATCTAAATGGCCTTATCCGGGGTTATTTAGTCTCAAATGGCATGATGTGCAAACAGGCACTCAACCTGTCGGAAGCACGGACCCAGCTCACTTCAGACTCTTTTGACCTGTTGCTATGTGATCTGAATCTACCAGATGGCTCAGGATTGGACCTTGTCGACTATGTTCGCAAAAACCTTCCTGACATGGGGATTGTAATTATATCGGCTAAAGATCAGTTAAAAGATCGACTCAAAGGTTTGGAGTTAGGCGCCGATGATTACCTTGTTAAGCCGTTCGATTTTCCAGAGTTGCTCGCCAGGGCCAAAGCGGTGCAACGACGCCGTGTTGGTGAGACAGACTCCCTTATCCAACTGGGTGATGTCACGCTCGATATGAAGCGAAAAATTGCCAAGAAACGGGGTAATACGGTAGAACTGACCTACAGCGAGTGGGAAGTTCTTGAGATTATGGTTGCAGCACACGGTCGCGTGTTAGAACGCAAATTTTTAGAGTCAGCCCTCTACGGCCACAAAGGTGATGTCGAAAGTAACACCGTTGAGGTTTACATAAGCCGGCTCCGTAAAAAGCTGGGCAGCAAGCTAATCAACACTATTCGCGGTGTAGGTTACAGATTAGATCTGGATTAATGAAAAAGATTAATAGCCTCTCCAAACACCTTACCCAACGTTTAATTGTTGGGACTCTACTGGTTTGGAGCGCAGCCATTGGACTCACCTATCTCTCTGTGGGCTCAGCACTTGAGCGCTACTTTGATGTATCCCTAGAAGAGACAGCACAACGCATTCTTCCCTTAGCACTTGATGACTACTACAGTCGCCAAATCACGCAGGGGGGTATCAGCAACAACACCAGCATTAAACCTCAGTTTTCAAATCGCCTCTTTTCTGGAAATGCGACCTCACCAGACCATGAGGAGGATATTGTTTATCGGCTAATCGACAGTCGCTCCGGCGATACCGTCATCAACTCCCACCAGCAAAGCGACAACCTCGCTTTAGCTAATTTGGAGCCGGGATTTTTTCAATCAAATGAATTAAGAGCTTTCAACCTGCACACCCAGGATGGGCGCTTTATCCTACAAATACATGAGCGGCGTGATTTACGTTTTAGTGCGATTCAGGATGTACTCTTCTCATTTTTCGTACCAATCTCAGTTGCGCTGCCTCTGCTGATTTTACTAGTTACAGTTTCAATTCAACGAGGCCTTAAACCTCTGCACCGACTAACGGCCCTGATTCAACAACAGAACCCTAATAGCCTAAAACCACTTCAAGAGTTTGAGTTACCGATTGAGCTTAAACCTGTCTATAAGCGCCTAAATGAGCTTTTAGGACGAGTAGATCAGCTACTAGAACGGGAGCGTCAATTTGCTTCAAACACCGCCCATGAGCTGCGTACACCGCTGGCGTTAATGAAGGGTGAGATTACTCAACTGATGGATGCATCGCACAACCGTCAGATACAAAACGATTTGAGTCATTTAATGCGTGAAGTCGACAGGCTGGTGACCGTTACTGAAAAGCTCCTGCAACTGGCACGTGCCGACGCTAGTGAAAGTGAGGCGAATGAAGAGGTGAGCCTAGTTCAAGTGATTCAACTGATTTTGATGGATCTACGAGAGCAGCCCTCTGATCATCAGATAGCCATTGATAGCTCAACGAAAAT
This sequence comes from Marinobacterium sp. LSUCC0821, assembly GCF_012848475.1. Lineage (NCBI taxonomy): Bacteria > Pseudomonadati > Pseudomonadota > Gammaproteobacteria > Oceanospirillales > Oceanospirillaceae > Marinobacterium > Marinobacterium sp. LSUCC0821. The sequence continues at coordinate 383,610 of NZ_CP051666.1, read as the reverse complement.
TCGTACCGACATTGATGCCTTCGGTATTTTGATGAAAAACCTGATTGAGAACGCCTTAAAATACCGGACCGAGGGTTCTATTCTAGAGATCTATCTTCGTGAGGGTGAGCTCCAAATCATGAATCAGACAGACCTTGATCTCGACACAGACACCCAACAGCTGTTTGTGCGGGGAGCAAGACAACAACTTGATCGCGCTAAGGGTTCCGGACTTGGCCTATCCATCACTAAAACCATAGCGCAACGTTTAGGGTTTGAGCTAAACCTGATGGTGACGGAGTCAAATAATAAGAGAATATTTTGCGCGCGTTTGGCTGTTAGCAACTACTTAGTTAACTGACAGCGCCCAGCACCTAGAAAGAAATCACGATTGTGATTTTCAAATTCACGAGACGAAGCGAAGTCACTTGCAATGATCAACCCTTGGTCATTCAAGGAGAGTCGATCCAACTCGCCATTTTCACAATCCATATTATCAAACGCGTAGCGACCATCTTCCCGCTTATGACCAACCACCTGACAAGCATAGACACTTTGCGAATCGGCTTGCTCTCTTGAGTAGCAGAGTTTTTCACTTGCGAAGTTATCGCCATAAATGGCTCTGTCTCTCCAACCAGCGACATAGAGACAAGCCAGTTCGGCATCCGATAAGCTCTGCAGGTCACTGCGAAGTGGCGGCATAGTAAGAAAGGTTAGATTGATCATCCTCGTCTCACTCTGCATAGCGCTTTCCGATGAGAAACCGGAACCCGAGAGTGAACAGCTCAATTCAGTTGGAACACTGGCAATATCATCTGCAAAGCTCTGCGCTGATACCAGTAACACCAGACTTAGAAGAGAGAACTTCATGCTGTTATTTCCACTCACCATCGTGCATACAATAGGTTGATACCGCTTTACCCTGCTTTCCATTAATCATCTCTTGCTCTTCTACAAGACGACATACCTGCCCGTCCTTTGCGAAGGTGCGCACGAGTGTTACCTCACCTCGCGTTGTTGGATCTATTCCCCAGGTAAATTTAACGCCGTCATCGAGCGTAGTCAGCGGCAACTGTATCTCGGCCATTTTCTGCTGGGTTAACTGTGTACCCAAAGAGCTACAACCAACCATCAACAGCGAGATTAGAATTAGTGAAATTCGTAACATGATCGCCCCTTAATTCAACTGCTCTAGGATCGTTGATTGCACGTCACCAGCAGCGACAGCGGTGAAACCCTGGGATTCAAGCTCATTAGAGATAGCGACCACAGCCTCTTCACGATTTCGTTCATTCACCTCAAAGCTGAACAACGGTTTCTTCTTTTGATCTGTTAGGTAGATAGCCCTCAGGGTTTTAATCTGTGAAAGCTGACTTGCTGAAAACTCTTTTCGATAGCTAGGTGAGCGATCCACTTTAGAGGCCTGTTGCTCTAAGAAATGGCGGCTATCTTGAGAGGAGCCGCTACTTGAACCACTACTAGAACCACCCGACGAGCCGCTAGATGAACTACTTGAAGAGCTGTTAGATGAGCTGGAAGAGTCCGAATCGGATGAGTGTGAATCCGAATGCCCATCATCATCCCCCATACTTGGCAGAGGCAGCAGGAGAATCGCTAGCAAGCTATAGATTGTGAGTTTAGAAGACACTGTTCAACTCCTCATTAGAAAGCGCCATGGGTGCTTGGCTTGAGATAGCGTACAACGCTCGGCTCGCTAGTGCCAAGTTATCACTCTGCGTTGCGAGCAATCCGGCACGTTTGAGGTGGTTAGCACTTTCTGGGTTATCGATCTGATGTAGCAGCACACCGAGTTCAAAGTGCCCAACAAAACTCTGCTCATCAATCGTTAGGGCTTTATCGTATGCGGCAAAAGCATGTGATAGCTGACCTAATCGCCCCTTAGCTAGTCCAACACCAAGCCAGGCTTTTGCAGAATTAGGTTCATAGAGAAGCGTCTCCATGAATTGATTCAGCGCCAGCTCGTCACTGTTTAAGCCCAAATATGCACGCCCTAGCACCCAGTTTTCTGAAGGTGATAACTGCGCTTGAGTGGCCAACAAATCAACGACTTCGCTGTATCTTGCGGCATCTAAAAGCAGGTCATAATCTACTCGACTCTGTTTAGTTATTTGGGTGTTATCGATGACAGAGCGATCTGGTAGGGTTGCGACCATGCGGCGAATAAGCTTAGTGTTGTGAACATAGACATTCTCTTCGCTAAGGTTGAGCTGCGCCTCGTAAATTCCAACTATCAAGGAGAGTGGATTGGTAGGTAGAGAACCAGCACGTGCGACAAACCGATGCTGCACATGCCACACCTCTTTGCCATCTACCGTTAACTGGATCTCGAGTGCACGCTTCTTCTCACTAAAGACCGCAACGTTGGTACCCGACACTTCGCGCAAAGTCGATTTCACTCGACCTCGGCAGTTTTCAAGAGCTTTAGTTGTTTGGTCACGACGAACAATCACATCGCGGTAATTATAAGGGGCAATTTGCGATACCAGAATGCTATGAGTTTGCGTAAGCTCTTCGGCTTTTACAGCTGTATCACCCGCCTCTGTTGGGTAAACAGCAATACACTCCAACGAATCCGGCACGAAATTTGGATCTAACCAGAAATCGACACTCTTCTCCTGTAACTCACCCAACTCAGGCTCTTGATGCTTAACCACATCAAGCGTCTGACATCCGGTAATAGTCAGCGTCAGACCAAGTATAGTGAGCTCTCTTAATCCCATGCCAACACCACTGTTTCGGGGTTACCGGAAAACTCAGGAACCTGTAAGCCACCCGACTGGCGAGAAACTCGATCACGTGTGAAACGGTTGAGTTCGCCAGCAGAAATTTGACGATCACCATTTAGATCTGCATCACCTTCCAGCCCTTTCAACCACCAGTAACTAAAAAGGCCGTGCTGTGCTTCAGAATATGGAAGTGCCGTTTGATCTGGCTGAGTTGCTGCAAATAGGTAGGTATTTTCTGGTAAAGCATCGAGCTTTTTAACCACTCGAATAGGACGCTGTGCAGTTAATGCGACCTCAGTACGAGAAGCACCTGAGTAACAGCTATCGGCAATGACAAATGTTTTGGCTGGTGAGAAACGATTCACCGTCTCCATCACATCATTGAACGCGATCGCTGTATCATCAAGAAGTTGCGAGTGTCCATCGTAAGGCATCCAATAGCGTTTCTCGCCCTGCCCGTCTGTTAATCCGTGGCCGGCATAGAAGATATAGAGCTCGGTTTTACCTGCAACGACACGGCTTGCTAGCCACTGACGAAAAGCCAACTTGATATTGACCTCATTGGCGTTAGTGCCGATCAGATCTTTAACATTAGCTGCAGGGATATTTAGGGTTCGTGTAAACATCTTGTAGGCAGATAAGGCATCAGCCTCTGCATATGCAGCGTTAGGCAGTGAGCGATAGCCATCGACACCGATAATCACCGCAACCCTATCGACACCCAGGCTTCGATCGTGGAGTTTCGGCTCAATTGGCTCAACTCCACCACTTAGTGTGAAGTTACCACGGGTGATATTGAATGCTCGACCATTCATAGCGCCCGCTCGATCAATCATCTCTAGATCAACACTCAATCCAGCTTCCGGAAGGTAGGCACGGTGCTGCCAAGAGCCATCGGCACGAATGGCCACTGCCTGGCGGTTTAACCGTACAGTGGTGATGTCCGATGGCACTCTGCCGCTAAAGAGTGCTTCTATTCCGTCGACATCCACGCGAACTGTCTCAAACGCACTCTCAAAGTAGTCCGATTTAGGATCAGCAAATGGGCTAATAGGCGTCACTGGGATGGCTGGAGTAGTCGAAGTAGAATTAACTTTAGAAATCGAAGTATTAGAGTTTGTGGTTATCTGCGTTCGCGCGATAGGCGTTATAGAACTGGGCTGTGAACTTGTCACCATGCGCGAAAGTCGATCGGCATTACCACGAAGTGCAAAAAGACAGGCGTCAGGGGTCAAATCCCCATCAAGCTGCTTACGCGTGAAGGCGATAATATTGGCTGCCACCTTTGAGGAGAAAGGCGTCAGAACTCTACTCACCTCTGTCTGCTGACCTTGAAGAACACAATCATCAATAAATGCAGAGACCTTGCTCATAGCTAAGGCCTCCGTTGCAGGAGCGATTGAAACTAGTGCTGTTAAGAGTATTCGTTTCATAAGCCACCCAGCTTTTACTGATTCGAGAGCTGCTCAGCAGGGTTATCGACAGTGAACACCTTGGTTGTTGATGAACCCGTTTTAGCTTTGCGCGCAGCTTGAATTTCACGCTCCAACTCGGCAAAGGCCTCAGTTGCTGCGATGCGGGTATTTAACACCTCGTTTTTACGCACCTTATCGACAACCAACTTATTCACCTCACCGATTGGGTACTCCAAAAGCACATAGGTCATGTAACGTGGCCCCTGTGCCTGAATCTCCATCTCTTTGGTGACGTAGCCTGTCAGATCAACATCAGTCGCTAACGATTTGGTTACCACTGAGATCTGTTCAACCACTTGTTCATTGAGACCCTGACCTACAGACTCTTGGAACTGCTTGATCTGTGAACTTACTGTGCCCGCAATGCGGTCAGCTAGCTGACGTTTCGCCTCAAGTTCTGCTCGGGTGCGAGACATGTTGATATCTTGCGATGCACCGATACCACAGGCAAAGATCGCATAATCCTCACGCGGCACTTCCATACACCAGTCAGGCAAGCTATCAATACCCTGCTCAACGGCTTCAGTGAGTGTCTCAGTACGCTTCTCTTCAGCATAGGCGACTGCTTCTGGTGTGCCTGGCTTAGGTGTTGATGAACACCCTGCTAAAAGAGCAGCAACAGTAGATGCAATAATGATACGACGCATAGTGAGTCTCCTAGTTCTCGGTCGGTAAAATGGTGTAGGACACAGGCGCTGCATCCCAGCTCGAGCGCTCCGCTCGATTTAACTGTTCAAAGAGTTGGTTTTCGGTCAACTCTGATGGAAATTGGATCGGCTCGCGAGATGCAATTACCCAAAGTCGCTCCTCATTCTGGATAGAGAGTGCACTCTCAACAATCCAGCGTACCGAAGAGAGATCCCCCGGGTAGGTAAATTCACTCAATGCATTCAGATGCGACTCCCCATCCACGAGCAGTGAAAAGCTCTTTAGAGGGCGCCCTGCAAAGATATATAGCCAACTGCCATTGGGTTTAGAGATCTTCAATGAGATCTCCTCTTGGTCGCGAATAATAGATCCCGGAATGATATCGGCAATCAGTTTAAAGTTTGGATCTGGCTGGCCATTAAATGCAACCACCTCAACATCCGCTTTAACCAAACAGAGCTGGCCAAGGTTTGTTACAGCAAGCTCTTTACTTACAAGGTCAAATCGCTTCACGAATCCATTGGGCGTCTGTGCGTAGAGGTCCGTCTGTGTCGAGCAGCGCCCCGCCTCATCCCCCTGGGCAAGGCACTGCTGAAAACTACTACTCTGAATAATCTCTCCCAACTGAGCCGAAAGAGCTAAGCGACGAACTTCGCGCTCAGCGGCATCACAGGCCTGGTTAGCTGTCATATCACCGGTGAAATACTGACGGTGCTCATAGATCGTTGCCTGAGCATTTGCAGCTAGGAGCAGACCAAGAGTAAGAGCAATTAATTTAAGTGGCTTTTTCTTCATATTTTTATACTAACAAACCATTCTTAAGCCTTTCTGAACCATTAAAAACCTCCCCTTAGCACAACATCTGATAAGCTTTGCAAACTGCAATTTTCTATTGGAATTTAATTGTGTCCCGAAGCGCCCATAACAGTCGTCGTAGCTCTGGCCCAGATAAAGAACCTGTTGGTTTGAACGATGCCCTTAATGTATTAAAAACGATCTGGCCCTATCTCTGGGCGTACCGGGCTCGCATGGGTTTTGCCTTTGTTCTATTGGTGCTTGCCAAGGTGGCGACGGTGACGATGCCATGGGTTTTAAAGCAGATTGTTGATGGCCTAGATAAGACACAGCACATAATCATTGCAGTGCCTATTTTGATGCTGATCTTCTATGGCCTGCTCCGCTTTGGCTCTGTCTTTTTTAGCGAAGCGCGTGATGCGGTATTTAGCCGCATAACCGAACGGGCGATGCGGCAGATGGTGTTGCGGGTGTTTAGACATCTTCACTCACTGGAGCTGGAGTTCCATCTATCACGGCAGACAGGCGGCATCTCGCGCGATATCGATCGAGGTGGTAACGGTTTTGGCTTCCTAATGCGCATGATGGTGTTCAACATTGTGCCAACCCTGATAGAGCTTGGCATGGTGGCAGCCATTCTTCTGATCAACTTTAGCGTCTATTACGCGTTGATCATTTTGGTCAGCGTTGGGATATATATCTACTTCACCGTTGTCACTACAGAGTGGCGTAACCGTTTTGTACGTGAGATGAATCAACTCGACTCGCAGACCAATACGCGTGCCATCGACAGTCTCTTGAACTACGAGACCGTAAAGTACTTTAACAACGAAGAGCACGAAGCGGGCCAGTACGACAACAACCTAGCTCAATGGGAGACCTCGCGTCTAAAAACCCGTATGACACTGATGCTACTCAACAGTGGTCAGGCACTGATCATCGCCTTCGGGATGGTGGCACTACTGTGGATGGCTGCGCAGGATGTAGTGAATGGCAATATGACTATCGGCTCTCTAGTCATGATTAATGCCTACATCTTACAGCTATTCCTGCCTCTCAACTTCTTAGGCATGGTCTACCGTGAAGTGCGCCGCGCCCTTACTGATATTGAGAACATGTTCGCCCTTTTGAAAAAGCAGCCGAAGGTTTCTGATGTAAAAGATGCACAAAACCTTTCGGTTCAAAAAGGTGAAATTGAGTTTAAAGATATCAACTTTGCATACCATAGCGAGCGCCCTATCCTTAAAAACCTCAGCTTTAAAGTGGCCGCAGGGGAAAAGGTTGCGATTGTGGGCGCGAGTGGTTCTGGCAAGTCGACCATCGCCAGGCTTCTATTCCGTTTTTATGATGTGGGTAGCGGCCAGATTCTAATTGATGGGCAACCGATCGATCAGGTTTCACAGCTATCACTTCGACAAGCCATTGGCGTAGTGCCACAAGACACGGTGCTATTTAACGACTCCATCTACAACAACGTAGCCTATGGTCGCCCTGAAGCGAGTCGTGCAGAAGTTGAAGAGGCGATTCGTCTGGCCAACCTCGATAAGTTTATTGACTCATTGCCTGAGAAAGAGAACACCAAAGTGGGTGAGCGTGGTTTGAAGGTCTCTGGTGGTGAGAAACAGCGCATTGCAATCGCACGTGTAATTTTGAAGAAGCCCCCTATCCTGCTGTTTGATGAAGCAACCTCCGCACTTGATAGTGCCACTGAGAAGTCTATTCTTCGCTCGTTCGATACCCTTACAGAGGGGCACACTAGTCTAGTGATTGCACACCGTCTCTCAACGATTATCGATGCGAATCAAATTCTAGTGATGGATCACGGTGAGATAGTTGAACAGGGCACGCACCAACAGCTCTTGGCTAAGAATGGCCGCTACAAAACGATGTGGCAGCTTCAACAGGAATCCGAGTAACTTCAAAAAACATCGGGGTCCCAAAAGCCTAAAGAGAGTAGTCTTATAAGACTACTCTGACCCAGGAATTGTATCAGGGCGCTAGCTCGGTTACCTGCTCGCCAGTAATGCGAAACCGTTTGTGCCCCTCTCTACTTAGCATTAAGAAGTCGATCTCTTCGACATAAAGATCAACAATGCCGAGATAGTGCCCATCTATTTGATCTGGCGTAACACTTGCCAGTTCACTACCTGGTGGCAGAAGTGACATATAGTCCGCTGCCTGAGAGGTTGACTGAATAGTCTGCCAGAATGCATCAACTCGACTTCCCACCTGTGTGGTTTCCGCCTGCGCTGAGATACGTAACTGCCATTTACGCTCAGGACACCAACAGAGCAATTGCACATCGGGCGAATCTTTCAACTGCATCCATTTAGGGCTGCGGGTATCAGTAAAAAAGGTGAGCGACTTTGCAGGCCTGCTAGCCTCTCTAAGCACGACAGTTCTAACTTGCGGGCCACCTGACTGATCAACGGTTGCGAGAGCTGGAGTACGTAGAGCATCACCTACAGACGCAGGCGCACTGCACATAGCATCCCAGACTACTTTGACGAGATTGTTCGATTCCATTAACCGGCTACTCAAAACCATACTTTGTATAGGGATAATACGCCGAAATCTATCAGAACTATATTAGCGTTTTGGCTTGCTGACAGGTTTGTACTGCCTTGAGCAGTAGCCACGATCTACATCACTGCTGCGCAATTTAAGATGTTTAGTTGCTCGTCCAGAGACCCGCTCACGCCACATACGAAACGAGCTCGGTTTCATCTCTCGCTGCATAATTCGGATCACAGCGGATTCATTAGTACCGTAGAGTTTCTCAATTGCTTCAAAGGGAGTGCGATCTTCCCATGCCATCTCAACGATGCGAGAACGATCCTCTTCAGTTAGATTTTGCATAATTGCTCCAGCCAGTTTGAAACAGGTATACAAATATTCAACCGCTTTAGATCACCACACCGGGGTCAGAGTAGTCTAATAAGACTACTCTGACCCCGGGGTATAAATTGAGGTAGGTCATTAAGTGTAATTAAAAATATATCTTTTATTACAAGGCATGGTAACGTTGGACAGAAATTATCATCAGGAGCGTTTATGTCGCTCGCTTCACGATTAAAAATAGGGATCAACGATTTTCGCCCGCAGTTCGCGATGTTGCTGGCGCTTCTTGGTGTCTTTTTACTCGCACCTTTTATCATCGTGAATTTAGTGAACAGTAACTATCTGCTTGCCTCTGGTATTTTTGTAGTCGTTGTCACCTTTATCTACCTCAACTTCATCATTCGTAGAAATCACAAACGTGTAAAATTAGTTGGATGGATCATAGCCCCGATAATGCTACCTATACTCCTGTTCGCATTTAGCCAGCTTGGAATCAAAGGTGCGCTCTGGCTCTACCCCGCCGTTATTGTTCTTTACCTTGTTATTCCTATCATTCCTGCACTGATAATCAATGTAGTTCTAGTGATTGCAGTAACACTTATGGCGATCAATTTACTTGATACAGATATCGCTATACGTCTAGTCGCATCGTTAACCGCTGTAAATGTCTTTATCGCAGGTTTCATTTTTGTACTCGAAGCGCAACAACGATACTTAAAACATCTTGCCTTAACTGACCAACTGACTGGATTGCGTAATCGGACTCACCTACACGCAAAAGTTGAGGAGCTATTGGCTCTAGCAAACCGAGCAAAAACGCCTACATCGCTGATTTCTCTCGATCTAGACCTGTTCAAACGTATCAATGATACCTATGGGCATGCAGAGGGAGATGAGTCCTTAAAAGCATTGGCAAAACTCTTACTTGAGCGAATTCGAAAAACTGACATGGCCTATCGCATGGGTGGTGAGGAGTTTTTGTTGATTCTTCACGATACTGATCTTAAAGGTGCTTTAAATTTAGCTGAAGAGCTCCGAAGTAAAATTGAAAAGAGTGCTGAAATACGGACCACCTCTAGCTTCGGTGTAGCTTTATACCAGCATGGAGAAACTTTTTCTGAATGTTTGAAACGATCAGATGATTGCCTATACCAAGCAAAAAATTCTGGACGCAATTGTGTTGTTACAAATGAGGTAGAGGTGGAGAGGTAGGGGGGACGGCTTTGCCGCTCGCTAGAGAACGTATCGCTTAGACTGATAAATAGAAAAGGGCCTCCCTTCGGGAAGCCCTTTTCTATTTATATGGTCGGAATGAGAGGATTCGAACCTCCGACCCCTTGCACCCCATGCAAGTGCGCTACCAGGCTGCGCTACATTCCGAATGACGCGAATAGTACAGGATGCTATAGGTGGTTTAAAGCGGTTTAGGAGATTTGCTTCATACCCTTGAGGATATCCTCAAGTTCGGTGATCGATTGGCGCAGTAGTTGTTTGTACTGGCTTTGATCGTCGCTGCCGTTATCGCCCTTTAGCCACTGTCTTGCACCTTGAATCGTGAGGCCTTGGTCATATAGTAGGCCGCGGATTTGGCGTATGAGTAGTAGGTCTTGTTGTTGGTAGTAACGGCGGTTATTGCGTTTTACCGGTTCGATTTGATCGAACTCCTGTTCCCAATAGCGCATGACATGCGGTTTTAGGTCGCATAACTTGCTCGCTTCACCGATGGTGAAATAGCGTTTATTGGGAATTGGAGGGAGTTCAGTCGGCATTTGATTGGGCTGCTGAGTAGAGTTCTACGCGCTCTTTAAGCTTTTGTCCTGGACGGAAGGTCACTACTCGGCGAGCCGAAACAGCAACCTCTTCACCTGTTTTAGGGTTACGGCCAGGACGTTGGCGTTTATCGCGCAGGTCAAAGTTACCAAAGCCTGAAAGCTTCACATTTTCGTTGTGCGATAGGCTGGCACGAATCTCATCAAACAGGGATTCAACCATCTCTTTCGCTTCACGTTTGTTCAGACCTAGCTCTTCAAAAAGTCGCTCGGCCATTTCAGCTTTGGTTAATGCGCTCATATCAACACCTTTGCTTAGTTAGTCTCGCAGCACTGCGCCCAACTCAGAGGTCAATTTCGCTACAACAGACTGAACTGATGCATTGATCTCATCATCGTTAAGAGTGCGCGATGGATGCTGCCAGGTCAAGCCAAGCGCAAGACTTTTTCTTCCTGGTTCAATACCTTGCCCGGTATATACGTCAAACAGGATGATATCTTTTAGGAACTCCCCTGCTTCACTTTGCGCAACTGTGCGTACCGCATCGAAACTCACTTCAGCATCGATCAGCATCGCCAAATCACGACGTGATTCTGGGAATTTAGAGAGCGAGCTAAAGCGTGGTAGACGACCATCAACCAGTGCAGAAAGTTTCAATTCGAATAGGTAGATTGGGCCAGCAAGGTCCAACTTCTTCTGAAGTGTTGGGTGCAATGCACCGATCCAACCCACTGTGACACCGTTCTTTTCGATACGGGCTGTTTGGCCTGGGTGCAACGCTTCGTGCTGATCTGCAACTAGCGTAAAGCTTGCAGCATCACCACCTAATGAAAGCAGTGATTCAAGGTCACCTTTGATATCAAAGAAATCGACCTTCTCGCTCTTACCCATCCAAGATTCAGGCTGACGATTACCGCTGATAACACCTGCCAAGGCGTTCTCTTGGGTTAGTTCGTCTCCTTCAGAGATGAAGCACTGGCCGATCTCAAATAGACGTACACGTGACTGCTGACGTGCTTGGTTGTATGCGACTGCCTTACATAGACCTGGCCAGATGGTAGTACGCATGACCGCCATCTCTGCAGAGATAGGGTTAGCCAAAGCAACCGCTTCGTGCTTGCTGTCAAACTGCTTCGCCAGTCCCGCTTCAATGAAGCTGTAAGTCACAGCTTCCTGGTAGCCACGCGATACCATATGACGACGAACCACTGCAGGCGTCAGTTTAGACTCTTTAATGGTCGGGATTGGTAGCTCTGCACGCGGCGTTTTCGATGGCAGGTTGTTGTATCCATATACACGAGCAATCTCTTCGATCAGGTCAACCTCTAGGCTGATATCGAAACGGTAGCTCGGTACAGCAACAGACCAGCTGTTATCGCCCTCAGCAGTCAACTGAAGACCTAAGCGCGTTAGGATCTCTTCAATCTCTGCAGCTGGAAGTTCAACCGCAAGCATTTCGGTTACACGCGCATGACGCAGTGTTAGCGTAACTGGTTTTGGAAGATCAGCTTCAGAAACAGCTTCAACAACAGGCGCAACGTCACCACCGACGATATCGATAAGCAGCTGGGTAGCACGCTCTAAAGCACGCGCCTGAAGCTGCCAATCTACACCACGCTCGTAACGGTGTGATGCATCAGTGTGCAAACCGTAGTTACGTGCACGGCCAGCAATTGCGATAGGATCGAAGTAGGCACACTCAAGCAGGATATCTTTAGTCTCTTCAGACACTTCAGAGTTGCCACCACCCATAATGCCAGCCATAGCGACCGCTTTATTGTGATCGGCAATAACCAGGGTATCGGCATTCAATTTAACTTCACTTCCATCAAGCAGTGTAAGCGGCTCATCTTGCTGCGCCATACGAACGCGAATTCCACCTTCAAGTTTATTGAGGTCGAATGCGTGCATTGGCTGGCCAAGTTCAAGTAGTACGTAGTTTGTAACATCCACGACTGGGTCGATTGAGCGAACACCTGATCGCTCAAGACGCTGAACTATCCATGCTGGGGTTGCTGCGTTGATATCGATATTACGGATGATACGGCCTAGGTAGCGCGGGCAAGCAGCCGGCGCCTGTAGCTCGATAGAGATCGCGTCCTGGATAGTTGCAGACACAGGTGTACAAACAACCTCTGCAACAGGGGCTTTGTTAAGCACGCCCACCTCACGAGCCATACCGACCATACCTAAACAGTCACCACGGTTAGGTGTTAGATCAACGTCGATGATCATGTCGTTTAGGTTTAGGTATTCACGAACATCCTGACCTACAGGTGCATCTGCAGGTAGCTCCATGATGCCGCCATGATCATCAGAAAGACCTAGCTCATCTTCTGCACAAAGCATACCCATAGACTCGACGCCACGGAGCTTGGCTTTCTTAATTTTGAAGTTACCAGGCAGTACTGCACCAACGGTTGCAAATGCAGTTTTAAGACCACCGCGAGCGTTGGGGGCACCACACACTACTTGGAAAGTCTCTTTACCATCGCTTACCTGGCATACGCGCAGTTTGTCTGCGTCTGGGTGCTGCTCGGCACTCAGAATCTCACCAACAACAACGCCTGAAAATTCACCTGCTACCGATTCGATATCATCGACTTCAAGTCCGGCAAGGCTAAGCTGATCAGCAAGTGCCTGAGTCTCAATCGCAGGCTGAACCAGTTCACGCAACCACTGTTCACTGAATTTCATATCTATAATCCTACTTCGGTATTGGTTAGTTGAACTGGCTTAGGAAGCGCAGATCGTTTTCAAAGAATAGACGCAGATCGTCAACGCCATAACGCAGCATTGCGAAACGCTCTACACCCATACCAAAGGCAAAACCTGTGTACTCTTCAGAGTCGATACCCGACATCTCAAGTACTTTAGGATGCACCATGCCACAGCCTAGTACTTCCAACCATTTGCCATCACCGCGATCGATATCAACTTCGATCGATGGTTCCGTGAATGGGAAGTACGATGGACGGAAGCGAACTTTTACATCCTCTTCAAAGAATTCACGAAGGAACTGCTCTAGCGTGCCTTTAAGGTCGGCAAAGCTGATTCCTTTATCGATGATCAAACCCTCAACCTGATGGAACATTGGTGAGTGAGTCTGGTCATAGTCGCAACGGTACACACGACCTGGACAGATGATACGAATTGGCGGCTTCTGCTCTTCCATCGTACGAATCTGCACCGGTGAGGTGTGAGTACGCAGTAGTTGGTGCGCATCAAAATAGAAGGTGTCATGCATCGCACGCGCTGGGTGGTGCGATGGAATGTTGAGCGCTTCGAAGTTGTGGTAGTCATCTTCGATCTCAGGACCTTCAGCGACTGAGTAGCCAATTCGGCTAAAGAACGCTTCGATACGATCCATTGTCTTAGTCACTGGGTGTAGACCACCAAGCTGACCCTGACGACCTGGCAAGGTCACGTCGATCTTCTCTGCGCTTAGCTTCGCTTCAAGTTCTGCGCCTTCAAGTGACTCTTTGCGTGCATTTAGCACATCAGAGAGCGCCTCTTTAGCTTCGTTGATTCGAGCGCCAGCGGCTGGACGTTCTTCTGCTGTGAGTTGACCTAGTCCTTTCAATAACTGGGTAAGGTGCCCCTTCTTACCTAGGTACTGAACACGAACATCATCAAGTGTTTTTACATCGCTCGCTGCTTCGGCAGCGGCTTTTCCTTCCGCTAAGAGAGCGTCAAGATTTTCCATTTACGGCTCCAATCTCTGGGTCCAAATATAAAAATAGGGGAAGAGCGAGCACTCTTCCCCTATCTGAGTCGATTAATTAACCACCAAAGGGGGTTAACTATCTTAGGCTAGTGCTGCTTTTGCTTTTTCAACAACAGCGCTAAACGCTGTTTGCTGGTGCACAGCTAGATCAGCCAGTACCTTACGGTCGATCTCAACGTTAGCCTTTTTCAGGCCAGCGATCAGACGGCTGTATGACAGACCGTTGATGCGAGCTGCAGCGTTAATACGCGCAATCCACAGAGCACGGAACTGACGTTTACGCTGACGACGGTCGCGGTAAGCGTACTGACCTGCCTTGATGACAGCTTGTTTAGCTACACGGAATACACGGCTACGAGCGCCGTAGTAACCTTTAGCCTGTTTCAAAACCTTTTTATGACGTGCACGAGCTTGTACACCACGTTTTACGCGAGGCATATTTAGTCCTTCCTATTCGCTTAATTCGTAACCAATTAGATGTAAGGTAGCATGCGCTTGATCAGAGCCTGATCAGCTGCGTGTACCTGAAGCATTGGGCGAAGCTGACGCTTACGCTTAGTAGTCTTCTTGGTCAAAATGTGGCTTTTGAAGGCCTGCTTGTGCTTGAAGCCATTAGCAGTTCTTTTGAAACGCTTTGCCGCACCGCGGACAGATTTAATCTTTGGCATTTACTTTCTCCACGCATTCGTTAGTTATCTGTCGAAAAGACGAAAACCCACAGCGTCACCTAGGTGGCTTTGCGGGTTTGCAATCGATGTTCGACTACTTTTTCTTAGGAGCAATCACCATGACCATCTGGCGACCTTCAAGTTTAGGACGCGCTTCAACAGTACCGTAGTCTGTCAAATCAGCCTCAACTCGATTTAGAAGCTCCATTCCGAGCTCCTGGTGCGCCATTTCACGACCGCGGAAGCGGATAGTGATCTTGGTTTTGTCTCCACCTTCTAGGAAACGTATCAGGTTGCGTAGTTTTACCTGATAATCCCCCACATCAGTCCCTGGACGGAACTTGATCTCTTTAACCTGCATCTGAGTCTGTTTTTTCTTAGCCTCATTTGCACGTTTTTTCTGATCGTATAGGTGCTTACCGTAGTCCATCACCTTACATACGATTGGGTCGGAGTCGGAGATCTGAACCAGATCCAACTCTGCCTCTTCAGCAGCACGAAGTGCTTCCTGAATCGACACAACCCCAATTTGCTGACCGTCAGCGCCGATTAGACGACACTCACGAGCACGAATATTTTCATTAATAGGGGGGAGGTTCTTACGTCCACCCTGTTTGTTATCACGCTTGATAGCTATTTCTCCTAAAGCGTTTACTCGCCGCGACCTTTGCGATTAATGTCTGAAATCAACAAGTTAGCAAAGTTTTCTACACTCATTACACCCAAATCTTCACCTGTGCGTGTGCGTACAGCAACACAGCCGGTTTCGACCTCTTTATCGCCAATTACCAAAAGATATGGGATTTTCTGCAGAGTGCGCTCGCGGATTTTAAAGCCGATCTTCTCATTTCTCAAGTCCGAGACAGCTCGAACGCCCGAATTTTGTAGCTTACCTACAACTTCGTTGACAAAATCAGCCTGTTTATCAGTGATATTCATCACTGCAACCTGTACTGGCGACAACCAAGTTGGTAGCGCACCAGCGTAGTGTTCAATCAAAATACCAATGAATCGCTCGAACGAACCGAGGATTGCACGGTGCAACATTACCGGTGTTTCACGATCGCCCTTCTCATTCACAAACTGTGCATCAAGACGGCCTGGCATAGAGAAGTCGACCTGAATCGTACCACACTGCCAAACACGACCTAGACAGTCACGTAGCGAGAACTCGATCTTAGGACCGTAGAAGGCACCTTCACCTGGTAGCTCTTCCCAATCCAAATTAGCAGCATCAAGTGCATCCGCCAGTGCTTTTTCAGCTTTATCCCAAACTTCATCAGAACCAACACGCTGTTCTGGACGAGTAGATAGTTTGTAGATGATGTCGCTGAAACCAAAATCTGCATATACAGAGTGCAAGAAATCAATAAATTCAGCCACTTCAGTCTGGATTGAGTCTTCCGCACAGAAGGTGTGACCGTCATCCTGAACAAAGCCGCGCACACGCATGATACCGTGCAGTGCACCTGAAGGTTCGTTACGGTGACATGAGCCAAACTCAGCCATACGCAAAGGTAGGTCACGGTATGAGCGCAGACCCTGGTTAAATACCTGAATGTGACATGGGCAGTTCATCGGCTTAACGGCAAAGTCACGGCTCTCTGAGTGAGTTGTGAACATCTGCTCTTGGAACTTATCCCAGTGACCTGACTTCTCCCAAAGGGTGCGTTCTACAACCTGTGGGGTTTTGATCTCTAGGTAGCCGCGCTTACGCTGCTCAGTACGCATGTACTGCTCAACAGCCTGCCAAAGCGTCCAACCATTTGGATGCCAGAACACCATACCTGGTGCCTCTTCCTGAAGGTGGAATAGGTTTAGCTGTTTACCCAGTTTGCGGTGGTCACGCTTCTCAGCCTCTTCAAGACGGTGCAGGTACTCTTTAAGATCCTTCTTATCGCCCCAAGCTGTACCGTAAACACGAGTAAGCTGTTCGTTCTTCACATCGCCACGCCAGTATGCGCCAGCAACCTTCATCAGCTTAAACACTTTCAGGTGACTAGTATTTGGCACGTGTGGGCCACGACATAGGTCGATGAAATCACCCTGCTTGTAGAAAGATAGAT
This sequence comes from Marinobacterium sp. LSUCC0821, assembly GCF_012848475.1. Lineage (NCBI taxonomy): Bacteria > Pseudomonadati > Pseudomonadota > Gammaproteobacteria > Oceanospirillales > Oceanospirillaceae > Marinobacterium > Marinobacterium sp. LSUCC0821. The sequence goes on along the minus strand of NZ_CP051666.1, from coordinate 366,894 downwards.
CTTCAGTACCTGGGATAGAGTCAATGATCTCTACCTTGTACTTCTCACCCATCTTCTCGAACATCGCAATTGCGTCAGGACGGCTCATCACAGAGCGTTCAACGGGTAGCGCAGCTTTAGCAAGCTCATTCATACGCTTTTCGATCTTCTCGAGATCTTCGGGAGTGAATGGGCGCTCGTAAGCGAAGTCGTAGTAGAAACCGTTTTCTATAACAGGACCGATAGTCACCTGTGCGCCTGGGAATAGATCCTGAACAGCCATCGCCATAAGGTGAGCTGTTGAGTGGCGAATAATATCCACACCCTCTTCATCGCGGGCGGTGATAAGTGATACATCTGCGTCTGATTCGATAACGAAAGAGGCGTCAACTAGCTCGCCATTTACACGACCAGCAAGGGTCGCCTTAGCAAGGCCAGGACCGATATCCATTGCCAAATCAAATACAGACAATGGCGCAGCAAATTCGCGTTTACTTGAATCAGGGAGGGTAATAACAGGCATTAATGCAAATCCTAGTTCTCAGTGGTGACCCCTACCAAAGGCCACTTAAGCTAAATCATTGTGCAAGGCACATCTCAATTGAAGGGCGAAATTATACGCTTTTATCCTCCATTCCTCAAATAACAGCCACTTCAAATGTAGATTTTTAGTGCTTACATGGCATCATAGTGGACAAATAACGATAAGAGCTCAGGGATGAAGACACCTCGACTAAAAATCAGTACCCGCCTAACCCTTCTGGTGAGTCTGCTGATCCTAACGCAAGCACTGGTTTTGGGCTTCTTCACACTGCGCTATTTTGCCAATTCTCTGGAAGAGCAGATCGGGCAACGCGCTCTGCAACTCTCCTCTATGATTTCGCAAACCCCATCTATTCGCGACGCCGTGGCCAACAGCGACTCACAGACAGTGCAGACAATCGTTGCGGATTTACGCCTTGCGACAGACGCAAGCTTTATCTCCATCGGAGACCGACAAGGGATACGACTTGTCCACCCTATTCCAGAGCGCATAGGGAAACCGATGGTAGGCGGTGACAACTACCGCGCCCTTGAGCTTGGTGAGAGCTACATATCAAAAGCGGTAGGTAGCTTAGGGGAGTCAATTCGTGGCAAAACCCCCGTTTTTGATGATCGTGGCCTTGTGGTCGGCGTCGTATCGGTTGGCTACCTAACAACTGAAATTGATGAGACCGTTGCTGCATATCAACGCACCGTCATTATCGCTACGCTGGCATTGCTTATCATTTCGATTCTATTAGCGACGTGGATCGCTCGCCGTTTCCGCGCAGCTATCTTTGACTTAGAACCACACCAGATCGCCACTCTCTTCTTAGAACGAAACGCAACGCTTGAATCGATTCGCGAAGGCGTCATTGCGATCAATGCTCAAGGGATTATCACCACCTTTAACCGCGCTGCAATCAATACCCTAGGGCTTGAAATTGAAGACCTAGCCGGCAGACCGCTCAATCAGGTACTGCCCGATTCACGCATGCTCGCCCTGCTCGATACGGGTGAACCAGAGTATGACCGAGAGACACTGGTTAACGGTCGACACATTATCATCAACCGCCTACCCATTATTCGTGATGAGCAACTAGTCGGTGTAGTAGCCAGTTTCCGCCCCAAAGATGAGCTGACCGAAGTGAGCCGTAAACTCACCCGAATTCGCCAATACGCAGAAGCTCTTCGTACCCAAGCACATGAGTATGCAAACAAACTTCACACGATTGCCGGGCTTATCAGCCTTGGGGCAAAGCAGGAGGCACTTGACCTAATTGGCCAGGAGACTGCAGAGCACCAAGCGCTTCTTGAGTGGCTAAAAGACTCTGTAACTGATCCGGTGGTTGCTGGCTGCATATTGGGCAAATTCAATCGCGCCAGTGAGCTAGGCTTATCCCTTGAGATCGACCGAGAATCTCATCTAGGCGACCTTCCAGAGCGAATTGAAGCACAACAACTGGTGACTATTATCGGCAACCTGATCGATAACGCCTTGGAAGCATCACTTGCCAACAACTCTGACGAGGTTCGCCTATCGATGACCGATATCGGTTCAGAGATCGTTATCGAAGTTGAGGATGATGGTATTGGCATTGCTCCAGAACAGATTGAAGAGATTGTTAAATCAGGTGTCAGTAGCAAAGGTGAAGGACGTGGCATCGGCCTATTCCTTGTATCTGAAACCATTTCCACTTTGAATGGACAGCTCACCATCGAACATATCAGCACCGGTGGCAGCCGATTTACCGTTTATCTACCGAGGATCCCATCATGAGCACGCCTATACGTTTGATGATAGCTGAAGACGATCCTCAGATTGCTGAGATACAGCGCCGTTTTGTTGAGCGCGTTGAGGGGTTTGAAGTGGTCGGCATCAGCCATTCGACCCGCGATGCTAAAGATATGCTTGAGGTATTTCAGCCCCAGCTTGTGTTACTCGATATTCACTTCCCAGACGGGAATGGACTGGATCTTCTCAGATCATTACGAACCGGCGATATGAATACCGATGTCATCATGATCACCGCTGCAAAAGAGGTGGATAGCCTCTCTGAAGCACTTCGTCTTGGTGTATTCGATTACGTGTTAAAGCCTTTGGTATTTGACCGTCTAGAACAGGCACTAACACAGTACAAAGAGCACGTCACAAGTCTAAACAGCTCACAAGAACTCTCACAAAAAGAGGTAGATAGACTATTACCTCGCAACAGAAACAACACCCAAGAAGAGTCAAAAAATCCAAGACTACCTAAGGGTATCGACCAGATCACCTTAGACAAGATTCGGGCAACCTTTGCAAATACATCTCACCCTTTAAGTGCAGAACAGGTTGGAGAGAAGATTGGATCCAGCCGGACAACCGCAAGACGCTACCTAGAGTTTTTGGCAGGTCTCAATGAGCTAAGGGCTGATATAAATTACGGCACTGTAGGCCGACCTGAGCGCCTCTACTCTAAGAGCTAAAACCCAATCCTATAAAAAAGGGAGGCTCAATAGCCTCCCTTTTAAGTTCAAGCGCAAACGGTTAGTTTCGCTTTTAGTTACTTTGAGTTGGCACTCGCAACTTATTACGGAAGAAGAAGGGTGCCAAGAAGCCAGCAACTGCAAAGACCCAAAGACCAATAGCGATGTTACTCGAGAATAGGTATCCCCAATCACCGTCCGAAAGCACCATGGCACGACGCAGGTTAACTTCCATATGACCACCCAACAGGATGCCAAGAATCACCGGTACTGATGGGATATCCATCTTACGAAGCAGATAACCCAGCACACCAAAACCGATCATTAGCAAAAGGTCGAAGTAACTGCCCGTCAGTGAGTAGATACCTACAAACGATACCAGCGTCACACCCGGTAATAGAATGGCTGGCGGCACCTGTAGCACACGACTGAAGATCTTAACCATAGGCACGTTGAGGATGAGTAGCACAACGTTAGCGATCAACAGAGATGCTATCAGACCCCAAACAACCTCTGGACGATCATTAAATAGCGTCGGTCCAGGTGTAATATTCAGCGTCATAAGGAGAGCCAAGAGAACGGCTGTAGTACCAGAACCTGGAACACCCAGCGTTAGCATAGGTACAAGCGCACCGCCCGCTGCTGCATTATTACCTGCCTCTGGCGCCGCAATACCGCGTGGATCACCCTTACCAAACTGCGACTTATCTTTAGCAGATGACTTCTCAGCCATATAAGCCATAAAGCTACCTAGCGAAGCGCCAGCACCAGGCAGGAGACCTGCAATGAAGCCGATCACTGTCGCTCTTAGCATCGCAAATTTAGTGTATGCAATATCACGCCAAGGGATAGTTATCTTCTCAAGCTTAACGCCAATTGCAGAGTCTTTACCGTGAGACTCGATGAAGACTAGAACTTCAGAGACAGCGAAAAGACCAACAATAGCAACCAAAAAGTCGATACCGTCAAACAGGTGCATATTATCGCCGGTGAAGCGGGTCAGACCTGTAGTCGCATCAACACCGATTGTTGCAATACCAAGACCTATACAGACAGCAAGAGCCGCTTTAGCTTGGTTGTTTGAACCTATACCACCTAAGGTCGCAAAGGCGAGCATATAGAGTGCAAAGTACTCAGCAGGGCCAAACAGATAAGCGACACGCGCAAGCAGCGGCGCTAGCAACATCAAACCGAAGGTCGCCAATAGCGCACCGACAAACGATGCGACACCTGAGAGTACAAGCGCATCACCAGCACGGCCTGCTTTTGCCATAGGATAACCATCTAAACAGGTCATCATAGCTGGCTCGTCACCGGGAATATTGAGAAGAATGGATGAGATACGACCGCCGTACATAGCCCCGTAGTAGACGCTAGTCATCAACACCAGTGCTTGTGTTGCATCTAATCCAAAGGAAAACGTGAGCGGAATGAGTATGGCTACACCATTCGATGGCCCAAGACCTGGCAGGGAGCCCACCATCGTTCCGATAATACAGCCCGCCACAGCGAGCGCCAGCGTAAATGGCGTAAGGGCAACATCGAAGCCCAGTGCCAAGTTGGCAAATAGATCCATATGCCCTACCCCATCAGCCAACGCGGAATCGCGAATAGGCTAAGTCCAAAGACAAATTTAAAGAGAAGGAACAACCCCACTGACATACCCACACCGGTAAAAAGCGACGTTTTTAGGTTTGGTTGAATCAGATAGGATACCGCTGCACCCACCAGTGCCGTTGATAGAAGAAAACCAAGCGGTTTGAGGCCGTAGGCATACAAAATTAACGCTACGATCGCGAAACCGATATGCATTAACGTTGTTAAACCAGGCCATGCAGGCTCTTGATCCGGCTTCATGATCATCACGAGGCCACAGATTGCTGCAACGATTGCAATACCCATTGGAAAGGCTTTAGGGCCGAGCGGGTCTGCAAAGAAAGGCTCTTCTAAAGAGGTAGCGCCCGCGAAATACGCGAGCGCTAGCACAACGACAATTAATCCCGTTATGCGATCAGTCATTACTTAAGAACACCTAGCTCTTTAGACATATCTTGTACTTCTTTCATCACACCATCTAGGTAGTTCTGGAAGTCAGGACCTACTTTAGTGAACTTCACAAGACCGTTAGCCTGCATAGCATCTGCCCACTCTTTAGAGGCTGCTACTTTAGCCAGGTTGTCACTCCACTGTTTGTAAGAGGCTTCAGAAGCACCTTTTGGAGTGTATAGACCACGCCAGTTAACAGCGACAACATCGATACCCTGCTCTTTAGCCGTTGGAATTACAGCATCTAGACCTGGGATCTCAATGCGCTCATCAGTGAATGATGCAAGCACACGAACTTCACCGCTCTTGATGAAGCTAACAACACCTGAGATATCACCTGTCATCGCTGAAGTGAAGCCACCTACGGTCTGAGTGATCGCATCCGCATCACCATCCACTGCAATGTATTTCACTTTACGGATATCAGTGAAGCCTTTACGTTTAAGCGCCATTAGCACTTTAAGGTGATCGTAACCGCCTGCTGCAGAACCGCCCGCGAAGGCATGTTTTGATGGATCAGCGATTACTGAGTCTAGAAGGTCGTTTAGTGTTTTGTATGGTGAGTTAGCTGCTACTACAATAACGCCTGGGTCAGCACCAATCGCACCTAGGAAACGAACCTGATCAGATGTCATGCCAGAGTATGCATTCTGTGCAAGGCGAGTCGCTGTAGCAGTTGAAGCTGCAACAATCACATCACCGTCAGTGTTACGCTCGTTTACAACGTGAGCGTAAGCAAGACCACCACCAGCACCAGCCATGTTGGTCACCTGAATAGGATCTTTTACAGCACCGATATCGAACATGATTTTACCGATCTGACGACAAGTAAAGTCCCAACCACCGCCTGGGTTAGCTGGTGCGATACACTCAGCAGCCATTGCACTTGAAGCAACGCTCATTGCCACGCCTGCTGCTAGAAATTTAAGTTTAGCTAGTTTCATTATTGTTCTCCTACAAGATAAACCCTGCCGGGATTGTGATGGCAGTTGCGAAAACCATAACGCTAGCCAGACTTTTTCAGAAGCTTAGGGGCATAAGTTTTATTGTGTAATTTGCGCACCTTTTGTTCATAAAGTTCACGTGATTATTTTTATAAACCCTGTAATTTTGGCCTATATCTTGCATAAATATCTCTTTAAAAGGCACTAAGTTTAATTACTTTTAGAATAGTGGAATATGTTTAAGAAAAACCGCTCTACCCTACTGTTTACCGCGTTCAGCCTACTGTTTTCTTCCTTGCTGATTGCTGGTCTTTATGATTTTTCGAATAAGCTCAATGAATCCAGTGAAACCTGGGCAAAAGCGTCAAACGCATATCAAAGCGGATCATCAAGTATCTATACGCTTGAAGAGACACTAGAACCGGGCAACACTCCTGATCTCCTTCTCTATTATGCACTTGAAGGTGATTCAGACTTCCTGAAAAGCGCTATCTCCGAAGCTGAGAAGGCACTTAACGCTCTGCAGACGCTTAAAGGGGTCACGGAAGATAGCTACTCACTTGGGTTGATCGAACATCTTGAGCGTGGGTTTAGCGAACTTGCAGCAGTTGAAGTCACAGAACGTGACGATACTCTAGTAATGCAAAGCGCAATGAGTAGTGTGAAAACGCTAGCCCTTTACGACCCTGTTTTAGTTAAGCAGTTTCAGACACAGATCGAGACTTTGCGTTCACGGACGAGTGAATCCCTTCGAAATCTAGAGTCAAAAAATCAGCGTCTTTTTGAAAATCTCACAACAGAGTCAATCTACGGCTGGACCATTACCCTACTCCTTATTACAACGGGTCTTCTATTTATTAGACACCTGAGAGGCTTAGAACGAGAGGCATTTAAAGCCCACGAGAACACACTACTTCGTTTGGATAGCGAGCGATCATTAGCTGAGCATGCCGCCTATGCAGAGCGCCTATTTACCGCACTTCCAGTCGCTGTTATCACTATCAACGAACGCGGTGAAATACAGAACTCCAACCCAGCAACCGAGAAATTACTCGGTTACGCGCCCGAAGAGATTATCCATCAGAAAGTAAATATGCTGATGCCAGACCATCACGCTCGGCAGCACGACCAGTACCTTCACAACTTCCACAGCACAAGGACAGCCAATGTTATTGGTATTGGGCGTGAGGTGCGGGCGGTACACAAGAGTGGCAAAGAGATAGATGTGCACCTCTCTATTACGGAGTTCACGCTCAATGATAAGAAGCACTATGCAGGTATTCTTGTAGATCTTTCAGAAATCACCGCCCAAAGGGATGAGATTGCGCGCACGCTGATCACCCTTGAAGAGACCAATATTGAGCTTGAGAAGGCGATGAAACAGGTCAACATGGCCTCTGAATCTAAGGATCTATTCCTGGCAACAGCTTCTCATGAAATTCGCACCCCACTTACTGGCATGTTCGGGATGATCGATCTTCTGCGTGACACCGATCTTAACGCTGAACAACTCGGCTACATCAAAATGCTGGACGGTTCAGGACGCCAACTGATGGCGATTTTGAATGACATTTTGGATGCTGCAAAGCTGCGTGAAAATGGCATCGAAATGCATCCAAGTAGCAATGAAATTAACGAAATCACCTCATTAGTGGAGACAACATTTGCTGCAACAGCAGAAGCCAAAAAGATACGATTCTCTATCGACGTAGATAATAAAGTTCGAAATCAGTGGATCAATGTCGACAGTGTTCGCTTAGTTCAAATACTCAGCAACCTTTGCAACAACGCAATTAAATTTACTGATCATGGATTTGTAGCACTCTCTATCGAGAAGCAGGATGAGACGGAAGCTTCTATCTGCCTAGGATTTAAGATCGAGGATTCCGGTAGCGGTATTCCTGCCCATCTTATCAATGAGCTAGGTAAGCCCTTTACTCAACTTGATAACTCGCTAACTCGTGCAGGCAAGGGGACAGGACTTGGTATAACCATTGTCTCTTCACTTTTAGAGAAGATGGGTTCTAAATTGAAGATCGAGTCGACCATTGGCAAGGGATCGATCTTCAGCTTTAACCTTTGGTTACCTAAATTAGAAGCACCCGTTCACCACCGTTTCTTGAGTGCGGATGATGGCACAACCCTCATTACAGAACCCAAAAGGAGCATGGATGCAGCTAAAATTCTTGTAGCAGAGGACAACCCAATCAACCGCATGGTGATTGAGAAATTGCTCAAAAAACTGCCACTGGAATATCTGATCGTTGAGAACGGCCAAGAGTTAGTTCATGAAGCAGAACGCAATGCTTATGACCTTATCCTTACAGATATTCAGATGCCTATCATGGACGGTCTAACTGCAACACGGGAGCTGCGTAAACAATCTAAGTTTGATCATATTCCGATCGTTGCACTAACGGCCGCATCCTTCGAGGATGAGATAGAGAAGATGCGCTCTGCAGGCATGAATGACTATGTGGCTAAACCGATCGATAGAGAGAAGCTGATCTCGGCGATCGAATTAAACCTCCACAAGCACGCTTTACACTAGCGCATATTATCGAGCAGCGAGCGCGTGTATAGTACGTGCTCTCTAGCTGCCTCTTCAGCTTTACCTGGATCTCTGGCCAAAAGTGCTGTCTGTATCGCCTGATGCTGACCACCTATTCTTTCAGGGTAGCGCCCGTAACGCTTCAAGGTTAAATCTAACGCTTTATAGATAGCGGCAAAGTAGCGGTTATAGAAGAGCTCACTGAGACTTGCGATGACCAGGTTGTGGCTGTACTTGGCAATTAGCATGTGGAATTGTAGATCTGCCTTCGCTTTAGCAAGTGTTGTTGCTCCCCGGTTACGATCCCTCATACGCTGGTACTCCTGATCGATTAGTTGTAACTGCAGATCCGTTGCTGACCTTGCACAGGCCGAAGCCGCACTCCCCTCCAGAAAGGCACGAAACTCTAACACCTCTCGTATTTGCTCTAAGTTGGGATCTGCATTGAGAGGGAGTGCAGCGATGAGTGACTCCATAGGATTGATCAACTGAGTCGCGCGCCCCTTAGACTTCAAGAGCACACCCTTAGCAACCAACTGCGCAAGCACCTCCCTGACAGCACTTCGAGAGAGTTGAAACTCACGCTGTAAAGCCGCCTCTGAGGGGAGTCCTTCCCCTCGCCTAGCATGTGCGATGAGATGGTTATAGATCGCTTCTGTTCTCTGCATGTACACCTTTGTCGAGCTTAACTGGTCTGACAGGTTATCATTAATTGATGCAAGATTATCCAGCCAATCGCTAGAGTGCAAAGAAATAATTTGGAGATACCCATGAGCGTAATTTGCGAACTTACTGACCTTCAGCGCCTATACCACAAACGTGTTCCTAAAATGTTCCAAGGCTATGCAGAGTCTGGATCCTGGACTCAACACACACTGGCAATGAATAAGTCTGACTTTCAGAAGATTCTATTCCGCCAACGTGTAGCTCGTGACCTTGCACCACGCAGTCTCGCAACCACCCTTGTGGGCCAGGATGTGAAGATGCCTGTTGCAATGGCACCAGTTGGTCTGCTCGGTATGCAGCATGCTGATGGAGAAATAAAAGCGGCACAGGCAGCTGAAGAGTTTGGCGTTCCGTTTACGCTATCTACGATGAGTATTTGCTCAATTGAGAAGGTTGCCGAAGCGACCTCTAAACCATTCTGGTTTCAGCTATACGTTCAGAAAGATCGTGAATTTACCAAGAAGTTAATTGAACGTGCTAAAGCCGCAGGCTGTTCAGCTCTGGTCGTAACTCTTGATCTACAGATTATCGGCAAGCGCCATGCTGACCATCGAAATGGCATGACTGCACCGCCTCGCCTGACGATTCCAAACATCATCGATATAACACGTCGCCCACGCTGGGCGCTGGGCATGCTAGGCACTAAGAACCGTGAGTTTGGCAACATTCAGGGCTGTGCTACGGGTGTCGATGATATGAACGATCTCATGAAGTGGACCGCCAACTCATTCGATCCAAAGCTGAGCTGGGAAGATCTCAAATTCTTCCGTGAACTCTGGGACGGCCCATTGATCATCAAAGGCATTATGGAAGCGGATGATGCACGCAAGTGTGTAGAGTTGGGGGCAGATGCGATTGTTGTCTCTAACCACGGTGGTCGCCAGCTAGACGGAGCGCGCTCTTCTATTAGCGTACTGCCTGAGATCGTCGATGCAGTGGGTAGCCAGATTGAGGTTTGGCTCGATGGCGGTATTCGTTCTGGTCAGGATGTTATTCGTGCACGTGCACTTGGTGCTAAGGGTGTGATGGTTGGCCGCCCAATGGTTTACGGCCTTGGCGCTATGGGTAAAGCGGGTGTCACTCGCATGCTAGAGATCTTCCACGAAGAAGCCGAATTGACCATGGCCTTTATGGGACATCGCGACATCGCTGAAGTGAGTAAAGATGACATCGTCATCAAAGGTGAACTCTAAACAGATTGATCAATCGATGGACAGCCTAAAGCGTCAATCGATTGATCACGCGTTGCTTGAGCTCATTAAGAGGCGTGTCGGCGTGTGGACTAAAGGCCAACTGGTTAATGTGATGAGCCAGCAGAGTCGCCTCTTGATCAGCTTGCGCCTCTGCCCACTGCTGCAGGGTTTTAAAACGGGGACTAGCCTCTGGGCTAGCCGCCGCTAACAAGGAGGTTCTAAGTTGATTGGCCGTGGTCGCTGAGTTGATCGCAGCTTTAAACGCCTGCAGTTTCGCTCTTCGTTGCATGAATCCTCGCACTAAACAGGTCGCTTTAACCAAGATAGCCATAGCTAGAATCGATAAGAGTACAATGCCGATGATAGGCAATTTCCAGGGTGCCTTAAGTGGCAGATCGACAGCGTCTAATCGCCCCGTTTCTGTGTTGAAGAATGGAATTTTAGCTCTGCTAATCTGACCAAAGGACCAGTGCTTAAAGGGCACAAAAATCGTCTCATTAACAACTACCATTTGATCGGCAGCGATTCCCGTCGCTTTGGCTAGCGCACTTCTTACACCCCAAAGGGGTTGCGTCACCTGCCCGCCAACCACTTGGATGCTGACATTCCAACCTTGTTCGCCGGTTTGAACTCGAATATCCGGCTTACCGACACTGATGCTGTTTGGCAGGTAGCTTGGCAGCGGCAAAACTTCAACGCTCTGAGAGGGCAGATAGAAGGTCCACCTGCCGCGCCCTCTCTGAATAATAGGGGGTAATTCAATGCGATAGTCTCCAGGCAGCTGAGAGGATACACGCCAACATCGCTCAGCGATTAATTGCCCGTCCAGTTGCAAGCGTCTATTTTGCGTCTGCTCCCAAGCGAACCCCTGTATCTCTGGTAACTCAACTTTGACACGGTTGCGCTGTTCAGACAGGGGCATATGGACACAGGTCTCAAATGACTCACCCTGCCAGAGCTGACTGGGCAATGGGGCCCAACTCGGTGTGATATCTACGCGATTGACTAGAGCAGGTGTCACCATCAGATCAACAGGTTTCGACTTGGCCCCACCCAGTGCTAGGGGGCCTAGCGCCAGTAAACCCGTCTTTCTCGGAAAGAGAGTCAGGCGCTGCTTAACCTCTATTTGCCCGTCAGCTAGGCGCGTCTCCTGTCGATCTCGTTTTTCGATAAACGCCTGAGTTTGCCAAGATTTTACATTCAACTCATCCGGTGAGGTTGGACCAACATAGCGCATATTGAGGGTTAACGAACGCCCCTGCTCGATCTGACTTTGTTCGGGTATCAATGACAAGCTCGCCGCATGCAGTTGCCCCATGCTGATAAGCAGAATAAAAAACAGTTTTACCATGGCTGCACCCCCTCTAGGGTGACAGGGTTGGGATCGATTGTATTGGGTAGCTCCAACTCAAGACGCATCACACGGCTCATTAACGAAGCGGTGGTTCTCGGAGCGGTCGAATCCGTTTTAACCCAACGAGGCTGATAGGCCAGTTCGCCCTGTCTAGCTAGATGCTGATCGATGGAGGCCATGAGCAGCGGTTTAATCTGATCGGCAGATAGCCTAAGCCTATTTTCAGGAAGCACCTGACCTACACCCAGATAGACAGAGTCAGCGACTTGATCCAGAAGGTCAACAGGGAGGTTACCTGAAGCGTTGTGCCAATCGGCTTTATCGGCACTCTTTTGCATATCAACCAACAACTGCTTCATTGAGGCTTCAAGTGAACGAGCGAAGGAGAGATTCACCGCTATTTTTTGTGCATCAACACCATAGGCTTGAGCCTCTTGGTAGAGCAATCTCGCTTGCGTGTACTCGCCGCGAAAGAAGTGGGTATTCGCCAAGTTAAAAAGAGCAATTGCCCGATCAATATCAGATTCAGAGCTCCAGACAGCCGCCGCAAAATTGAGCTGAGCACACTCCCAATCTTGCTGACGATAACAGGCTTCAGCTTGCTGAAATTGTGATGCATATTTCGAAGGAGCAACTGTTTGGGGAATCACCCAATACGTCAGTACAGCTGAAAACAACAAGAGGCTATAACCGAGCAGCGCCGTTCGCTTGAGGCTAAACATGCGACCGCCTCCATGTTGAAGGATGAATCACAACCAGCGTGAGAAATAGCGCTATCAAAAGCGGTATCGCAAACCACTCATACCAGACGACTCGGGCAGCATTCTCTGGAGCAATAGGCTTTGACTCAATATTAAGCCACTCCACCAATGGCTGGCCAAACAAGGATTCCGGCCTTGTGTAACTAAAATCTGGATGCAATGACGCCAGCGACTTAAGCAGCCTGCTGTTCATTTGGGTGTTTACACTGGGGTGACCGGGAACTTGAATAGGCTCTGCACTGCCCAAGCCTATGAGATTCAGGCTCATCGGCATAGAGGCTTGCAGTGCAAATAGAGAGGACTCTAGGCTCTCTCTGTTATTCTGCGCAACCTCACCATCCGTTAACAGCACTATGTGCGTCTTTGTATCAGCCTCTCTAGGTAGGGATTGAATGAGATTCAGTGCATCAACAAGGTTACTCCCGAGGGTCGGAAGCCTGAGTTCATCACCTTGGGCGAGGAAATGTTGGATGAGATGGCTATCTAAGGTCGGCTTTAATAACCAGTGAGCTCTGCCTGAAAAGACCAACAGACCCGTTTCAACCTTCCGTGCATCAGGATCCAACCAGGAGTTAACCAACTGGGTAGCCGCGGTTATTCGAGGCACCACCCCTCTTGCCCCTGCCGCATCTTTCGCCCGCATGGAGTCTGAGTAGTCGAGCAGGATAATGACACGATCCTGCGCTGTTGTGAGATCCTGTGGGATAAATTGGGGTGTTCTTGGCCCCGCTAAAGCAAGGATCAAGAGAGTCCAAACCGCTGAGACTAGCAGAGAGTTTAAGCGTTCATGTCCAGAGCGACGGGGTGGCCTAACCCAAGGGAGTAGTTCAGCATCGACCATCTGAGCCAGTCGTTTTTTCTCGCTAAAAGCAGAAACAAAGTGAATCGCCAAGGGTAACATCATCAGCCATAACAGAAGGGGTTCGCGCCAATAAACCATTAGCCGCCTCTCCTAGTAAAAGCGAGTATCAGCAGTGCGAGTCCAATCAGAATCAACCAAGGATAGAGCGGCTCCACTAGAGACAGCCTTTGAATAGACCTTTTGTCACGCCTCTGCTCCGATGAGATGGTTTGCAAAGCCTCTTCAAATGTATCTCGGGTTAAGGCGTGAAACAGTTTGCCAGCGCCGGCCTTAGCCACTTCATCCAAGAGGCTGAGGTCCACGGGATCATAGACAAATCCAGCACGCGCCCTCTGCTCTTGAGAGAGTTCTGTGGATCCTATTGCAATGACATAGAGTGTAAAACCGGCATCCGCTAGGCTTTTGGCAGCGGTTTGTGGCGAGGTTTGACCCAATTGCATACTGCTATCGGTCACCATCACGACAACAGGATTGAGATCCGTTGAATAATGGTCACTGACTAACTTAAGTGACGCAGACATGTCACTTAAGCGCCCGCCCAAGGTCAACCTAATACGAGAGATGGCATGCCTCACAGCCTCTCGATCATCGGTAAAGGGCAACCAATGAAAGGGGGGGTTACCCATAATACTCAGACCGATGCGATTACCCTGAAAACCTTCAACAAACTCTGACAAGAGCTCTTTGGTGAGGCTCATTCTCTCAATGGACTGTTCGCCGTCAAAATAGTCTTTAAGCACCATGGTGATGTTGGTGTCCACCAAAAGCACTAGATCTACAGGGTCTTGCTGATCCGGTAACTCAATGCTGTCACGAAAGATAACGGGTTGAGCCAACGCCAGAGTGAATAGGGTCAATGAAAAGAGTAGCAGCCCTTCACGATGAGGCTGGACATTGGCAACCTCGGGCTGTTCATGGGCAAGTTCACCATACAGAGGGTAACGAATTCGCTCCCTGTGCATGAGGTTTGGCCAAGGTGCATCAGTCCTTATGCGACGTCCAAAGAGCAGCAGTATCAAAGGCGTTAGCAACAACCATAGGGGTTGTAAGATATCCCAATCAGAGAACATTTCGCGCCCTCTTGATGAAACGCTGAACCTCGACAAGCGTCGGTTCAGCAGCTTGAAACCGCAACCTGTTAATCTCCTGCACCATGGCACTATTTATGGTCATCATGCCAGCTAACTGATGACAGCCCTGTCGCGGCGTGATCGAGTGGTTTAAGAGTGCACGTTGCAACTTCGCAAGCGGAGTGAAGTAGCGGTACCAAAGCGCAATAGAGAGGGTGAACAGGAGTGTTAGAGCGACTATAAGCATTAGCGCAGCATGGGATGAGTGGTCAACCATGGGCAAAATATCAAACAGTCTTAAGGGTGCATCATTCATGATCATCACCCCCCAACAGGCTAAGGGCAAACTGATCGAGCGAACTACAGATCTCAAACAGAGGAGTGCCAGATTGTGACATGAGCTCTTTAATCGCGGAGCGTCGATTCGAGTAGGCTTGTTTAATACGCGAAACCGACTCCTGTCCGTCGACAAAGAACCTGGTTCGGCCCCAGATCAAATCACTCGCTAAGAGCGGCTGTGGGTCTCGCTCCATTGGGTCGCTAATGCAGAGTGCGCTCAATGATGTCCGTTCTGCTAGTTCAGTGATGAGAGCTCGATCTGCTGAGGTCAGCGAACTGAAGTCCGAAATCAATATAACCCTAGCGCCTAGGGGGGTCTCAGAGAGCAGTTGAGTTAATACAGCCTGCCAGTTGATCGGTGGATTCTGCGTTGGAGGTGCGGGGGATACCAAGGCTTCACAGAGAAAATTGAGCCATTCGCCCCCGACCCTGCAATCAAATATCTTAGACTCCTGCTCTAACAAGAGCGCACCCAATGCATAATTTTGTTGATGGTAGATGCCTAAAAACCAGAGTGACAATCGAGCCGCTTGGGTGACCTTAAGACGCCTCTTTGTGCCAAAACGCATGGTTGAGTTACGATCCACGACCAACTGAAAGGGTTGCTGAAACTCACTGCGGTAGGTTCTAACCAGCCGCTCTTGTGATCGCGCAGTGGCACGCCAATCGATTTGACGCAGGTCGTCTCCAAACTGAAAAAGACGCAGGTCATCAAATTCTGTACCACAGCCGATTAAACCCGATTGACTAGACCCCGTGTTCAAACGTTGATTGATCTGAACCGGTGATTGGGAGGCCAATGCAGCACCGCCAGCAATCAGTTGCGCAATCTCGTCACTATCCAGCAGTGGCTGGTCCACTAACCTGTTCACAAGAGTCTGGTCATACCGCTGGAAGCGTGTCTAATATGCGATGAATGACAGCCTCCTCTGTGACCCCGTCCGCTTTAGCCGAGAAGCTGAGTACCAGACGATGGCGAAGCACATCAACGGCTAGCGCATGAATATCCTCGGGAATTACGTAGTCGCGCTGATTCAATAAGGCTCTTGCTGAGGCGGCCTGAAGCAGAGCGATTGACGCTCGGGGTGATGCACCTGCTTTGACATAAGCGCCCCATTCTGGAAGGTGTTGATCTAAACGCCGCGTGGCAGAGACCAGCTCAATCGCAAAACGCTCGACCCGCTCCTCAATAAAGACAGTGTTTAACCTCGCTCTTAAGGCCAGAAGCTCAGTCGGTGTTAGCAAAGCCTGCATATTAGCCTCGACATGTCCCTCTTGTGCGGCACGCGCGCGACGCGTGATCTCGATCTCCTCCTCGATGCTCGGATAGTCCAATAGGATCTTAAAGAGAAAACGATCCAGCTGGGCTTCAGGTAGGGGGTAAGTTCCAGACTGTTCTAGCGGGTTTTGAGTCGCCAGCACCATAAAAACGGGAGGCAATGGATAGGTTTTGCCTGCCACAGTGATTTGATGTTCGGCCATGGCTTCCAACAGCGCGGATTGCACCTTAGGGGGTGCGCGGTTGATCTCATCAGCCAGCAACACCTCATGGAACAGAGGCCCTTTGATAAAACGAAAACTGCCAGTAGGAGCATCAAATACTTCACTACCGGTCAAATCAGCCGGCATCAGATCCGGGGTAAATTGAACACGCTGAAAACTCGCACTCATTCCAGCTGCAAGCGCATGCACCAGGGTCGTTTTAGCAAGACCCGGTGGGCCTTCCAGCAGCAGATGCCCGCCACTGAGCAATGCAATAAGAAGTCGATCGATGACAGACTCCTGACCAACGATGATCTCTTCGATTTTAGACCTTAACTCATGCAGTGGTGTCAGCTCGCTCACAGTACAAACCCGTCAGGTGAATTGATGAACCATTGTAGCGAATTTGGTTATAAGGTTATAGATAGAAAAAAGGCAGCTAATCAGCTGCCCTTTCTGTTGATAGTGAACTTAGCGGTGCTCTAAGCGGTTAAGACCCGCAAGTGCAGCAACACGGTAAGCTTCTGCCATGGTTGGGTAGTTGAAGGTGGTATTAACAAAGTACTTCACAGTATTCGCTGCACCCTCTTGTGCCATGATCGCCTGACCGATGTGAATGATCTCCGAAGCCTGGTCACCGAAACAGTGAATACCTAGAATCTCTAAAGTCTCCATGTGGAAAAGGATCTTAAGCATGCCAACCGGCTCCCCTGAGATCTGAGCGCGCGCCGTATCTTTAAAGAAGGCCTGACCTACCTCATAAGGGATAGAGTCTCGCGTGAGTTCCTCTTCTGTTTTACCCACCGAGCTAATCTCTGGGATAGTGTAGATGCCGTTTGGTACTTCACTAACAAAGTGGAAGTCTTCTGCCTGGAGCATATCTTCAGAGGCTGCACGGCCCTGATCCAGTGCTGCAGATGCAAGGCTTGGCCAGCCGATGACGTCACCTACTGCGTAGATACCATCTACTTTGGTGCGATAGTGGCCATCAACCTGAAGCTGCCCACGACCATTTGCCTGCAGACCAATCTTATCCAGACCTAAACCAGCGGTATTACCGGTACGGCCGTTTGACCATAGGAAGGCATCTGTACGTAGCACCTTACCCGATTTAAGTTTCACAACGACACCGTTCTCAGTACCTTCGATCGATTCGTACTCTTCGTTATGACGAATCATCACGCCGTTGTTTCGCAGGTGGTAGCTCAATGCATCTGAGATCTCGCCATCAAGGAATGAGAGGAGACGATCACGGTTATCGATAAGATCAACCTTTACACCTAGACCCGAGAAGATCGATGCATATTCACAACCGATTACACCTGCACCGTAGATAACAAGGGTGCGTGGCGTATGTGACAACTTAAGGATGGTATCTGAGTTGTAAATACGTGGGTGGTTGAAATCAACGTCAGGTGGATTGTAAGGGCTAGAACCTGTCGCGATAACAATATTCTTAGCACGCAGTGTCTCTGCACCACCCTTGCTACCGCTAACAGATACTTCATTCTTGCTTAGGAATTGTGCCTGTCCAAAGAAGATATCGACACGGTTACGCGCATAAAAGTTAGTACGCAGCATGACCTGATTAGAGATAACTTTCTCAGCACGACTTAGAACTTTAGGGAAAGAGAACCAACGCGGTTCACCGATGTCACGGAACATAGGGTTGGTATTGAATTCGATGATCTGTTTCACCGAGTGACGCAGTGCTTTCGATGGAATTGTACCTTTGTGCGTACAGTTACCACCTACAGTGGGCTGCTCTTCAATGATAGCAACACGCTTACCACGTTTAGCCGCGTTCATTGCGGCACCCTCGCCTGCTGGCCCTGACCCGATAACAACCACGTCGTAGTCAAATACTGCCATTACTTTCCCCTTAACTTCCTAGCTGTTCGGATTAATTCTCTACTTCACTTCGTAAGAGAGATCATCCTGTTTATCTTTTTTCTGAGCGCCATCCTGCTCATTTTCACACTCGTTTGGGTTACCGCCACAGATATCACAGACAGTGTCCATTCCCAGTGCTGTCATGCCGCCACATGAGCCTTTTATTGGCTTACGCCCCAACAAAACCCCTACCGACATCGCGATAACAACGATCATAAGTGCCGCAAAGGTAAAAAACATAATTTCCATTATCTACTCCTCAGCCTGAACGAACTGTTCAAACTCAGTGGTCGCTTTCTCAATAAAGTTATCTTTGCCATCTGCCTTTACCAGGAAGTAAGCAGCGATACCCTGCTCTTTAGCAAATTGATAACCCTTATCTTCACCCAACACCATCAACGTGGTCGCCAGAGCATCCGCCTCTGCACAGGTTGGACGTAACACAGTTACGGATGCCAACTTATGAGTAATCGGTTTACCCGTCGATGGATCGATGGTGTGCGAGAAACGAATACCATCTTGTTCAAAATAGTTACGGTAATCACCCGATGTTGCGATACCGGTATCTTTCACATTGATGATTTTGCCTACACTACGCTCAATTGTAGCTGGAGACTCAATCGCAATTCGCCAGTGGCTCTGATCAGGTTTAACACCCTTAGCCCGCAACTCACCGCCAATCTCAACCAGGTAGTTATTGATACCGTTCTGCTCCATCACTGCTGCTAGCTGATCTACTCCGTAGCCTTTAGCGATAGCAGAGAGATCAACATACTGCTGACCTAATTTTCGCAGACGAATGGGGTTATTTAAAACCTCGACTTTTTGGTAACCAATACGCTCTTGAAGCTGAGCAATCTCTTGATCAGTTGGCGCTTTCTCAATACGGCCATTAGGACCAAAGCCCCAAAGATTGACCAACGGTCCAACTGTCACATCGAAGGCGCCACCAGAGCGATCACTGATCGAAAGTGCTTCAGATACAACTTCTGCTAGAGCGGCCGAGACTTCCATCTCAGCACCTGCTGGAAGTTTATTGAAACGCGAGAGTTCACTGTCAGAGATGTAGGTCGACATCTGCTGATTTACTGTAGCCAGCACTTTGCCAGCTTGGTTACGCAGCATCTGAATACGATCTTCGTTGGTATCAACCCAGCGGACGCTGAACGTTGTCCCCATGGTTTGTCCATCGAAGCCAACAACCTTGTCACGTTCGAACAGTTGGCAGCCCGCTAGAACAAAAACGGCCAGTAGCAATGCTACCGGCCATTTAATAAGACTCTGTAAGCCTTTTAACATCGATTAACCACCAAAGTCGTCAAGCATGATGTTTTCACGTTCAACGCCGAGATCCAGCAGCATGTTGATCACTGCTTGGTTCATCATTGGAGGTCCACACATGTAGTACTCACAATCTTCTGGCGCTTCGTGGTCACGTAGGTAGTTCTCATAAAGAACGTTGTGGATGAAGCCTGTTAGACCCGTCCAGTTATCTTCTGGAAGTGGATCTGACAGTGCTAGGTGCCACTGGAAGTTCTCATTTTCAGCCTGTAGCTGGTCAAACTCTTCATTATAGAAGGCTTCACGTACTGAACGAGCACCGTACCAGAACGAGATCTTACGCTTAGAGTTTAGACGCTTAAGCTGATCGAAGATGTGCGAGCGCATTGGTGCCATACCCGCACCACCACCGATGAATACCATCTCGTTTTCAGTATCACGAGCAAAGAACTCACCGAATGGACCGTACACATCGATCTTATCGCCTGGTTTAAGGCTGAACACGTATGATGACATGATACCTGGAGGGAGATCGTCACGACCTGGAGGTGGTGTAGCAACACGGATGTTGAACTTAACCACGCCCTTCTCTTCTGGGTAGTTAGCCATTGAGTAGGCACGAATCGTCGGTTCAGTAACCTTAGATACGTAACGCCAGATGTTAAATTTGTCCCAATCTGGGTGGTACTCTTCCTGAATATCGAAGTCTTTGTAGTTCACTTCGTGTGGTGGACACTCAAGTTGAACATAACCACCAGCACGGAAGTCTACGTTTTCACCTTCAGGCAGACGCAGCGTCAGCTCTTTGATGAATGTCGCTACGTTAGGGTTAGAGTCTACAGTACAGGTCCACTTCTTAACGCCGAAGACATCATCTTCTACGTGGATAGACATATCCTGCTTAACAGCTACCTGACAGCTTAGACGCCAGCCCTCTTTCGCTTCACGCATGTTGAAGTGAGACTCTTCAGTAGGAAGCATAGAGCCGCCACCGTCGAATACCTGACACTTACACTGGGCACAGGTACCACCGCCACCACAAGCTGATGCAAGGAATACACCTTTATCAGCCAGTGTCTGCAGCAGCTTACCGCCAGCAGGTACTGTGATCGCTTTAGAAGGATCACCGTTGATTTGAATTGTTACATCGCCGGTACTTACCAGCTTAGCGCGGGCAGCAAGGATAATAGCAACCAGTGCTAGTACCACTACTGTAAACATCACCACGCCTAGGATGATTTCTGCATTCATAGCTTAATCCGTTCCTCTTCTGATAGTCCGATTAGAGCTGCACGCCAGAGAATGACATGAAGCCTAGTGACATCAGACCTACAGTGATAAAGGTAATACCAAGACCACGTAGACCCGGCGGTACATCGCTGTATTTCAGCTTCTCACGGATACCCGCAAGTGCTGTAATCGCTAGCGCCCAACCTACACCTGCACCGGTACCGTAAACGACACTTTCAGAGAAAGTGTAGTCACGCTCTACCATGAACAGTGCAGCACCCATGATTGCACAGTTAACTGTGATCAGCGGTAGGAAGACACCCAATGCGTTGTATAGCGATGGGACGAACTTATCTAGGAACATCTCAAGGATCTGTACGATCGCAGCGATAACGCCGATGTAAGAGATGTAACCTAGGAAGCTAAGATCTACTTCTGGGTAACCCGCCCATGCAAGCGCACCTTCACGAAGGAGGTGGTTGTATAGAAGGTTGTTTACAGGTGTAGTGATCGCGAGAACCACGACAACTGAGATACCCAGACCTAGTGCTGTCTGAACCTTTTTAGAGATCGCAAGGAACGTACACATCCCCAAGAAGAATGCGAGCGCCATGTTCTCAACGAAGATCGCCTTAACGGCAAGGCTAATGAGCTGTTCCATTAGTGCGACGCTCCTTTAGTGTTTGGTGCCATCTCGAAATCTGGTTTCTCAACCTGCTTCGGATCGTAAGAACGGATCAACCAGATCATAAGACCGATCAGGAAGAACGCACTTGGCGGAAGCAGTAGAAGACCATTGCTCTGGTACCAACCACCGTTGTTAATCAGCGGTAGGATTTCAATACCGTATAGCGAACCTGCACCGAAAAGCTCTCGGAAGAAGCCAACGAACAGAAGTACTGCACCGTAGCCAAGACCGTTACCGATACCATCTAGGAAGCTTGGTACTGGTGGGTTTTTCATAGCGAACGCTTCTGCACGACCCATTACGATACAGTTGGTAATAATTAGACCTACGAATACCGAAAGCTGCTTCGAAATTTCGTAAGCGAAAGCTTTAAGGATCTGGTCTACGACAATTACCAATGAAGCAATGATCGTCATCTGAACGATGATTCGAATGTTACCCGGAATATGGTTGCGAATTAGAGAGATAAACAGGTTTGAGAACGCTGTCACCACAATAACCGCCAAGGCCATAACGGATGCAGTACCCAAGTTTGATGTTACAGCGAGTGCCGAACATACACCCAGGATCTGCAGCGCGATTGGGTTATTTTTGACGATAGGTCCCGTCAAAATTTCACGTGTATCAGACATGCTTAGGCACCTCCCGCACGTAGGTTAGCTAGGAAAGGAGCGTAACCATTCTCACCCATCCAGAACTGGACAAGGTTAGTTACACCAACTGAAGTAAGCGTTGCACCTGAAAGGCCGTCGATTTTGTACTCACCCTTAGGGGTAGAAGCATCAACCTTACCCTTGATCAGCTGAATCTCAGGCTTCTGCATGTTGTCTGCATAGACCTTCTTACCTGGCCAAATCGCTTTCCAAGCTGGGTTATCAACCTCACCACCAAGACCCGGAGTCTCAGCATGTGAGTAGAAGCCTAGACCTACTACAGTGTTCAAGTCGCCTTCCAGCGCCAAGAAACCGTATAGAGTTGACCATAGACCGTAACCGTGAACAGGCAGGATCACCTTATCTAGTCCGCCATTCGCACCCTCTACTACGTAGACTGGCATAAATTTAGGCTGACGCTTGATAGACGCTTTGTCATCTTCACGAGAAAGCGAAACTGACAGCGCAGGGTCTTTTGACGCTTTCTGGATATCGAAAGTTTCGCCATTCACAGCCGTCGTGAACTTGCCTGTCTCCATATCAACAACTTTAGTTGTGATCTGAGCAAACATCTCATCGACTGTTTTACCTGGTTGAAGAAGACCTGCAGCCGCAAGAATATTGGTCTTACGGTCTAGGTCTTTGTTAGCAACCTGTTTTGGTTTAAGGATGACAGCAGCTGCTGATACTACAACCGAACAGATTACACACAGCACGACCGATACGGTGATCGTTTTGCTGATAGTATCGTTATTAGCCGACATTACGTGCCATCCTCCGTTTGATGTTCGCCTGCACCACAAAGTTATCGATTAGTGGCGCGAACAAGTTACCGAATAGGATCGCAAGCATCATGCCCTCTGGGAATGCTGGGTTCACAACGCGGATTAGAACCACCATTACACCAATAAGAGCACCGAATACCCACTTACCTTTATCTGTCATCGAAGCTGACACTGGATCGGTAGCCATGAAGAACATACCGAACGCGAAGCCGCCCATAACAAGATGCCAGTAGAAAGGCACGCTGAACATTGCGTTAGTTTCAGAGCCGATTGCATTGAAGATCAATGACATAGCCACCATGCCAGCAAATACGCCAGCAACAATGCGCCATGCAGCAACACGAGCAAATAGTAGAACCGCACCACCAATCATAATCGCCAGCGTTGAGGTTTCACCGATAGAACCCTGAATTGAACCTAGGAAGGCATCCATCCAAGTCACATTAGCTGCAAGGATGTTTTCAACACCACCCGCTGCTGCAAGACCTAGTGGAGTAGCACCTGAGAAGCCATCAACCGCAGTCCAGATAGCATCGCCAGACATCTGCGCTGGGTAAGCGAAGAATAGGAATGCACGACCAGTTAGTGCTGGGTTAAGGAAGTTCTTACCCGTACCACCAAACACCTCTTTACCGATCACAACACCGAAGCTGATGCCCAGTGCTACCTGCCAAAGTGGAACTGTTGGCGGAAGAATCAAAGAGAATAGGATAGATGTTACGAAGAAACCTTCGTTGACTTCGTGACCACGTTTCATTGCAAACAGTACTTCCCAGAAGCCGCCTACAATAAAGGTAGTTGCATAGATAGGTAGCCAGTACATGGCACCGTGTAGGATGTTGTCCCAAGCGCTAGTAGCGTCATATCCCGCGAGTGCAGAGATAATCGCACCACGCCAGCCTTCAGCTTCAGCAAGACCAAGTGCTTCCATTGCTGTATTCGCCTGGAAACCTACGTTGTATAGGCCTGCAAATACTGCTGGGAAGGTACACATCCAAACCAGGATCATCATACGCTTAAGGTCTACAGCATCACGTACGTGTGAAGCAGCCTTAGTTACCGTACCTGGTGTGTAGAAAATGGTATCAACTGCTTCGTACAGCGCGTACCAATTCTCGTATTTACCGCCTTTGTGGAAATGCGGCTCAAGAGAATCTAGAACAGAACGTAAACTCATCATCTATCTCCCTTATGCTTCTTTCTCAATGCGAGTTAGGTTATCGCGAAGGATAGGACCGTACTCGTACTTACCAGCACATGCGAATGTACAAAGTGCTAGGTCTTCCTCTTCAAGCTCAAGACAGCCAAGCTGCATCGCAGTTGCGATATCGCCAACAACAAGTGAGCGAAGTAGCTGAGTAGGAAGGATATCTAGTGGCATCAAACGCTCGAACTGACCGGTAGGAACCATTGCACGTTCCGAACCGTTAGTTGTCGTTGTGAATGCAAATTTCTTGCTTGGGCTAAATACAGAAGCAAACATGTTCATTACAGAGAACTTATCTGTACCTGGTGCAACCCAACCCATGAACTCTCGCTCGTTACCTTCACGAAGTACCGAGATCTGAGTTGCATAGCGGCTTAGGTAACCAGTAGAGCCGTTTGCGATAGCGCCGTTCCAGACAGAACCATTAATTACACGGTTACTACCTGATTTAAGAAGACCTGCAGTCATTTCCGCAGTATCTGCACCAACGCGTGTTTTAACCAGTGCAGGAGCTTCAACCTGAGGACCTGCAAGAGCGATTGT
This sequence comes from Marinobacterium sp. LSUCC0821, assembly GCF_012848475.1. Lineage (NCBI taxonomy): Bacteria > Pseudomonadati > Pseudomonadota > Gammaproteobacteria > Oceanospirillales > Oceanospirillaceae > Marinobacterium > Marinobacterium sp. LSUCC0821. The sequence continues at coordinate 342,316 of NZ_CP051666.1, read as the reverse complement.
ACGCTCAACGCTGATCTTACCCGAAGTGAACAGCTTACCGATCGCAATCGCATCCTGGTAACCCAAGTACCAAGCCTGTTTATTGCGGCTTACTGGGTCAAGCATGTGGATGTGAGTGCCAACGTTACCTGCTGGGTGTGGACCTTCAAACGTCTCAGTAGTCACGCCGCTAACTGAAGGTACTGAAGTACCTGGAGCAGCACATAGGAAGACATTGCCAGCACCAAGGCGTGTTAGGACGGTCAGACCCTGTGCAAAAGCTTCTTGCTCTTCTGCAATAACCACTGCTGGATCTAGCGCTAACGGATTGGTATCAATCGCAGTAACAAAAATAGAGCTTGGAGTAGCATCGACTGCTGGAACACGACCAAAAGGACGTGCACGCATCGCTGTCCACATACCTGACGCGATCAGGTTCTCTTTAACCTGTTCTGCTGTAAGGCTGGCCAGATCAGCAGCTGGGTAGCTTGCAAACTCAACTGACTCTTCCTGAGCATCAAGTTCGATCACTACAGATTCCAGGACGCGGCGTTCGCCACGATTGATAGCAGAGACAACACCAGCACCTGGTGAAGTAAACTGCACTCCCTCGTTTTTCTTATCGGTAAAGATCACGTCACCGAGTTTCACTCGATCACCCTCGCGCACCTGCATAGTTGGTTTTAGACCAACATAGTCAGCACCGAGAAGCGCCACAGACTTAACCGCTGGCGAAGCTGTTACGCTCTGCTGCGGTGACCCTGTGATCGGTAGATCCAGACCTTTTTTGATCTTGATCATTGCTTATTTATTCCAATCCGCTAGAAATTTCTTTGAGCCCTCCCCAAGTACTCAACCCTTATGGGGCTTGTAGTAATTGGACAGACTCACCCAAAAATCCGCCAGATTATACCTGACAGAGGGTCTGACCCGCTATATCGGCGGGCGGCACATCGGACAATATGTAGTTGTTTTACATAGATTTCAGCTAACTAATTTTGAATATAAAGTTAACTGAAAGTTATATAGCTACTTTGAGAGAGTTTTTTAAAACGGGGAGTTAGTTTCATTATTACGAGCGGTAATAAAACCGCTCGTAGTGTAGGGTAAGTTAAAGCAGGATTAGTAGAGGTACGGACTCCAAGAAGGTGCACGAACATCGCCACCCGTACTTGGCATACGGAAACGTACCTGACCATCAAGCGATACTGCTGACAGCACACCACGCGTACCCTCTTGAGTTGCGTACAGCACAACACTTGCATTAGGTGCGATAGTTGGCGACTCCTCTAGACCTGTTTCAGTCAGAATATCTAGACGCTGCGTTTTAAGATCCAGCACAGAGACAGCAAATTTATTACCCGAGCCTGAAGAGCGATGGATAAGCGCAAGGAAGCGACCATCTGGGGTAATACTTGCACGAGCATTGTAGTTACCCTCATAGGTTAGACGCTCCATCTGACGCGTTGCTAGGTAGAGACGGTAAATCTGCGGCGAACCACCGCGATCAGAGGTAAACACCAGCGACTGACCGTCCGGCGCCCAACTTGGCTCAGTGTCGATACCGTAGTGGTTAGTGACACGCTGCAGGTCACCATTTACGACATTCAACACATAGATTTCAGGGTTGCCATCTTTAGATAGCACCAGCGCAAGCTTGGTTCCATCCGGTGACCAAGCAGGCGCACCATTCAAACCTTTGAAAGACTGAATGCGCTCACGCTTACCGGTCGCAAGATACTGAACATAGATTGATGGACGACCTGTCTCAAACGAGACATACGCAATTTTCTTTCCATCTGCCGACCAGCTTGGTGACATGATCGGTTCACGAGACTCAAGAATGACACGTGGACGATTACCATCCCAATCCGCCATCTCAAGACGGTATCGCGCAGTCTGACTAGTAACACGCTCTGCGGTTACATAAACGATACGTGTAGAGAAGGCTCCACGGTTGCCTGTTAAAGCCTGATAGATTTGATCAGCGATAAAGTGTGCTGCATCACGTAGCTGAGAGATCTCTGACTCTAGCGGTTGAATCATGATGTTCTCCTCTTTGAGAACATCGTAAAGCTCATACTTCAACGCCACGCGTGTAGCACTGACCGGTTCGATTTTACCGACAACCAAGAAGTCACTTTTAGTCATGCGCCAGTCACGGAAAAAGATCTGTGAGCGCTCTGAAGGAAGACTTAACATCGCAGCACGAGGAAGTGTTGTGAATAGACCTGAACGACTTAAATCTTGGTCAATAATCTCAGCAACATCTTCAGGAAGAGCGGCTTTACCAGCCCACTTAAATGGTACGACAGCAACTGGGGTCGGCTCAGTTGAACCCTGAGTCACCTCGACTACTAATTCTGCCTGAGCTAACGCCGGTAACAACAAAACAGATACCACTAATCGACGCAGCACTTTTAAACTTACCATCTCAACCCCTCTGGTCTAAATTCCACAAGTACTCGACGCAGCCTTCGCTCAAAGGTGAGCGGATCTACATCGGCAATTCGTTCAAATGTTCCAACACGTTGTACAGCTTGTAGTGCCGATCGGTCAAATGCCTGATCTCCACTACTGGTCGTAATGTTTGCCTGATCTACCTGGCCATTCGGGAAAAAGCGAATCTCCACGACAGCTCGCATCCCATTTCGAGCTGTAGATGGGATATTCCAACTATCCTGAAGCAGCGCCTGAATATAGGACTGTATATCCCCCACCATCTGGTTGGCACGCTCTTCTGCTGCCGCTCGCTGCTTCTCTAAAGCCGCTTTACGATCTGCTTCAGCCTTACGATCAGCTTCCGCTTTAGCTTTTGCTGCATCATCCGCTTTACGCTTCTCATCAGCTTTTCGCTTAGCATCTGCTTCAGCTTTGCGTTTTGCCTCAGCATCAGCCTTTTTCTTAGCGTCAGCTTTGGCTTTCTCAGCCGCTTTCAGCTCAGCATTTTTTGCATCAGCATCAGCTTTCTTCTTAGCAGCTTCGGCTTTTTTCTTAGCATCGGCGAGCTTCTTAGCTTCAGCATCTGCTGTTTTTTTAGCTTCCGCTTTTTTCTTAGCGTCCGCCGCTTTTTTGGCATCTTCACGACGCTTAGCTTCAGCTTTCTTCTTAGCCTCTGCTGCTTTTCGCTTCTTATCCGCCTCAGCCTTTTTCTTAGCCGCTTCGCGTTTCGCTTTCTCTTTTGCAGCTTGCTCTTCAGCTGCACGCTTATCAGCGAGAGCTTTAAGATCCACCATCTTCGCTTCGATATGGCGCGGCTGTATAGTTCGATCTCGCTCCTGCCCTATCCAGACACCCGAGATCACCAACATCACCAGTGCGTGAACAAGCGTGGCAAAAACAATCGGCAGTAGGTAACTACGATCGAACAAAACCTTACTCCGTCACCAAACCAACTCGTTCGGCACCAGCACCTTGCATCAACACCATCAACTGAACCACCTGGTCATAGCTGGCAGACTTATCACCACGAACAAGCATCAATTTTGCAGGGTTAACTGAGAGAATCTGTTTGATTTGGGCCGCTATCTGCTCTGCACTCTTAGGCTGAGTCTCATCCTGACCTAGGTTGATGTAGTAATTACCCTCTGCATCAACTGAGATAATGAGCGGCTCGTTATCCTGGGTATCTACCGGCTCTGATGCCGCCTTAGGAAGTTCAATATCAACCCCCTGCGTCAGCATAGGAGCTGTCACCATAAAGATGATAAGTAGCACGAGCGTGACGTCGATATATGGAACGACGTTGATCTCTGCATTCAACTTACGCTTATTGCGTTGACGCCTAATCATCTCAACAAACCTTAACGAGCGTGAACACGACGGTAGAGAATGCTTGAGAACTCTTCAGCAAAGGTTTCGTAATTAGCCAACAACGCTTCTGATTGAGCTGAGAAACGGTTGTAGGCAACTACAGCAGGAATTGCTGCAAATAGACCAATCGCGGTTGCAACGAGCGCTTCAGAGATACCTGGCGCTACAGATGCGAGCGTCGCTTGGTGTACGTTCGCAAGACCACGGAAGGCATTCATGATACCCCACACAGTACCGAATAGACCGACGTACGGACTGGTAGAACCCACTGTTGCCAGGAAAGGAAGATGCGCTTGTAGACGCTCCTCTTCACGAGACATGGCTACACGCATTGCGCGTTGCACACCGTTCATGACCATATCTGGATCAGCACTTGATTGCTGGGTAAGGCGAGTAAACTCTTTAAGACCAGCACGGAATAGATTTTCGGCACCGCTGTCTGGATCAGGCTCGGCGTTAACTTCGCGATAGAGCTGCCCAAGATCAGCACCAGACCAGAAACGATCTTCGAACTGTTTGAATGCTTTCTGCGCACCAGAGATCACCTTGCGACGCTGAAAAATCACCACCCAAGAGAGGAAAGATGCCGCTAACAACAGCAACATGACTAACTGGACAACGAAACTCGCGTTGAGAACGAGACTCCAGATCGACAATTTATCTTCCACTATCTACTCCTGTTAGCTCCAAACCTCGGGATGGGTTTGATCAATTGTTGTAATTAACTCTTTAGGCCATCGCTTGGGACGCATCGCCGGCGTCACTGCAATCACCTCAATTTCGGCTTGGCAAAGGACTCTATCAGAGCCCTCCTTAACAACAGCTTGCAGAAACTTAATTCGTGCACCCTGTGGTTTTTTAATGGTGGTGTGAACGATTAACTGATCATCTAATTTTGCAGGTGCTAAATATTGCGCTTCCACAGATCCCACCACAAAAATCAGATGATTCGCTGCCAACTCATGTTGCGACCAACCCGCACTGCGTAAAAGCTCAGTGCGTGCACGTTCCATAAACTTTAGATAGTTGACGTAGTAGACGATACCACCAAAATCGGTATCTTCAATGTAAACCCTTACAGGCCACTTAAACGCCATCATTAAACCTCAGGTTTGTCGACACCGAAGTATCGATAAGCATGATCTGTAAGCACTCGGCCACGTGGCGTGCGCATCACAAAACCCTGTTGAATCAGGTAAGGTTCCAAGACATCCTCAATGGTGTCTCGCTCTTCACTGATAGCCGCAGCCAAACTATCGACACCCACGGGACCGCCACCGAATTTCTCTAACATAGCCAGCAGCATACGGCGGTCCATGTGGTCAAAACCGTGTTGATCGACATTGAGCATATTCAATGCCAAGTCAGCCATTTCGGCAGTAATACGGCCATCGCCCTTCACTTCAGAGTAGTCACGGGCACGTCTTAATAGACGGTTTGCAATACGCGGCGTTCCACGTGAGCGGCGAGCGATCTCATGCGCACCCGCCTCATCAATTTCTGAGCCACTGAGGCGTGCAGTGCGCATCACAATCTTGGTGAGATCAGCAACAGAGTAAAACTCTAAGCGCTGCACAATACCAAAGCGGTCACGCAGAGGGGATGTTAAAAGGCCCGCACGCGTCGTTGCACCAACAAGCGTAAAAGGTGGCAGCTCAAGTTTTATTGAACGCGCTGCAGGCCCCTCCCCGATCATAATATCGAGCTGGTAATCTTCCATTGCGGGATAGAGCACCTCTTCAACACTGGCGCTGAGTCGATGGATCTCATCGATGAATAGAACATCACCCGGCTCAAGATTGGTAAGTAGAGCCGCTACGTCACCCGCTTTCTCGAGAACAGGACCTGAGGTCGTTTTGATCTCACTTCCCATCTCGTTCGCAATGATGTTGGCGAGTGTTGTTTTACCGAGTCCTGGTGGTCCGAAGATCAGGGTGTGATCAAGCGCTTCATTTCGTTTTCGAGCAGCATGGATAAAGATCTCCATTTGCTCTCGCACCTGCGGTTGCCCTTCATAATCTTGGAGTGATTTCGGACGAACAGCTCTGTCCTGAACCTCTTCTCCAGGCGCACCCACAGGGGAGATAAAGCGGTCTTGTTCGATCTGCATCTTAACCCGCCACCATCATTTTCAGGGCCTGACGAATAAGTGCTTCAGTCTCAGCGTCAGCGCCTAGAGTATTAGCTGCCTGCTCAATCGCTTTGGTAGCCTGCATCGGTTTGTAACCTAGGGCTATCAGTGCAGTCTCTGCATCCGCTCGATGATCTTGTTTAGGCTGAACCGGTGCACCAACACCCTGTCCAGATAGCTCAAATTCAATCGCAGTGGGCGATTCAAGTTTAGAGAGCTTATCTTTCATCTCAATGATCAAACGCTCAGCCGTCTTTTTACCAACACCCGGTAGGCGCGTCAGAGCTGAAACATCCTCATTATGAACAGTACGGATAAACTCAGGGGCAGAGATGCCGGAGAGGATAGTGAGAGCTAGCTTAGGACCAACGCCGTTCACTTTAATCAGTGTTCTGAAAAGCGAACGCTCCTGTTTATCAGCAAACCCATAAAGTAGCTGAGCATCTTCACGGACAACAAAGTGGGTATAGATGGTCACAAATGTGCCGATATCCGGCAGCTTGTAGAAGGTGTTCATTGAGGCTTCAACTTCATAACCCACACCTGAAACATCAATTAACAACTCAGGGGGAGTTTTCTCAACCAACTCACCGGTTAGACGACCAATCACACGAAATCCTCAACAAATAGTAAGGTTGATCCTATCCCACTTTGCTTTGCAGAACTACAGCGGATTAGGCGCTTTTTAAACTTATCTACAGACGCCAGCGACCACGTGATGATCGACGTGAACCTGCAGTCGCAATTAACCCCTGACGGGTATAAGCATGACAGAGTGCAATCGCCAAACCATCGGCGGCATCGACCTGGGGTAAACCGGGTAGCGAAAGAATACGCGCAACCATCGATTGCACCTGCCCTTTATCTGCAGCACCGGTACCTGTCACAGCTTGCTTAACCAAACGCGCGGCATACTCATGCACCTCTAACCCCTTAGAGGCAGCAGCAACAATCGCAGCACCACGTGCCTGACCAAGCTTCAGTGCTGAGTCAGCATTACGCGCCATAAAGACCTGCTCTATCGCAACCTCTTGTGGCTGAAACTGCTCTACCAGCTGGGAGATACCTTCAAAGACCTGGCGCAATTTTTCCGGAAGGCTCGCGTCAGCGATACGGATACAACCGCTAGTGACGTACTCCGCCTTACTGCCCTGCGCATCGATGATGCCATAACCAGTAATTCGCGAGCCCGGGTCGATCCCAAGTATCAGCATGCAAAGCCTTATGTCAGATTTAAATACCTGTACATAATAACAGTAGTTTTAATTGAGACCAATAGGTGTGTTGTTGTGGGTTTGGAGCGTAATTACTCGGGCTATCCTGCCCTCACCCTTCGGGCCAGCTAAAGCTGTTCAAAACTGATCCCGTCAGTTGTGTAGAAAGCGGATGACAGGCTGAAGGCCTGTCACCGATGCGATGAACTGGCTACGGAGTGGCGGTGACCGGCCTTCAGCCTGTCACTCGCTTTATCAGCATTTTCCAGAGACTCAGTCCAGACACAAAAAAACCGGCTAAAAAGCCGGTTTTCTTAACTAAACACCCAATTAAGGTGTTTTGCGAAGTTTGATGTTCAACTCGCGAAGCTGAGCTGCGCTCACTTCACCTGGTGCTTCTGTCATTGGACAAGCAGCAGACTGAGTTTTAGGGAATGCGATTACTTCACGGATTGATGAAGAGCCGGTCATCAGCATGATGAGGCGGTCTAGACCGAACGCCAAACCTGCGTGTGGTGGCGCACCAAACTTAAGCGCGTTAAGTAGGAAGCCAAACTTCTCTTCAGCCTCTTCATCAGAGATACCCAGTACTTTGAATACCGCTTTCTGCATCTCTTGATCGTGAATACGAACCGAACCACCACCAAGCTCACAACCGTTAAGTACCATGTCGTATGCACGAGATAGCTGACCTTCAGGCTGTGCAATCAGCTCTGCAGGTGAACAGTTTGGAGATGTGAATGGGTGGTGAAGTGCGGTCATGCTGCCATCTGAGTTCTCTTCGAACATTGGGAAGTCGACAACCCATAGCGGCGCCCACTCTTTTTCGATCATGTTTAGATCTTCGCCCACTTTAATACGAAGTGCACCAAGTGCTTCGTTAACGATGGTCGCTTTATCTGCACCGAAGAATACTAGATCTCCGTTCTGTGCTCCTAGACGCTCCATGATCGCCATAGCGACATCAACACCAAGGAACTTTACGATTGGAGACTGAAGTCCCTCTTCGCCAGCAGCTAGATCGTTAACTTTGATCCAAGCTAGACCTTTAGCGCCATAGATTGATACAAACTTGGTGTAGTCATCAATCTGCTTACGTGTAAGTTCACTACCGCCTGGCACTTTAAGTGCTGCAACACGACCCTTAGGATCAGTTGCAGGACCAGCAAATACTTTGAAATCTACGCTAGCAACGAGATCTGCAACGTCAACCAACTCCATTGGGATACGAAGATCTGGCTTATCCGAACCAAAACGCTGCATCGCTTCTGAGTATGGCATACGTGGGTAGTCACCAAGATCAACACCCAATAGATCCATGAATAGACCACGGATCATCTTCTCAGCCATCGCCATCACTTCCTCTTCGCTCATGAACGAAGTTTCGATGTCGATCTGAGTGAATTCAGGCTGACGGTCAGCACGTAGGTCTTCGTCACGGAAACACTTAGCGATCTGGTAGTAACGATCGAAGCCAGAGACCATAAGTAGCTGTTTGAATAGCTGAGGTGACTGTGGCAGTGCGAAGAAGCTACCTTCGTGTGTACGGCTAGGTACAAGGTAGTCACGTGCACCTTCTGGAGTCGCACGCGTTAGAATCGGAGTTTCGATATCTAGGAAGCCGTTCTCTTCAAGGTAAGAACGCACGTTGTGAGTCACTTTAGAACGGAAACGAAGCTTCTCTTGAATCTCTGGACGACGTAGGTCGATGTAACGGTGACGAAGACGTACGTCTTCACCTACGTGCTGGTGCTCATCCAACTGGAATGGAGGCGTCTCAGCTTTGTTAAGGATAACAAGATCCTTACCTAGCACTTCGATAGCGCCAGTAGACATATCAGCATTGGTTGTGCCTGCTGGACGCGCACGTACAAGGCCATCAACTTTAACTACGAACTCGTTACGACAGCTATCTGCAAGGGCAAAGCTCTGCTCACGATCTGGGTCAAATACAACCTGAGTGATACCCTCACGGTCACGCAGATCAAGGAATATAACACCACCGTGGTCACGGCGACGGTGCACCCAACCTGTTAATGTAATCTCTTGTCCAATATGTTCTTCGCGAAGGTCGCCGCAGTAGTGGCTACGCATAGTTAAGCTGTCCTATCTAAATCTAAGGTGATATTCCGATCACAAAAATCGATTGTCCAAGAAGTGCCTGGACATAAAGGCGCGAATTATACCTGAATTGGCGGGCTATTACAGGGCATTTTTGTGGTATTTCAGGGTATAGGAAGTGAATTTGAAAAACGATTCGCTATGCGAATCGATCGCGGCTTACCCTGCGGGTAATGCACTCCTAGAACCGGGCTATGAACAGCACTCTTCTGTAGGAGTGATCTTGAGCGAAGCGAAAGACCGCGAAATATATATCTGATGCTGGATCGGGGTTGTCCCTTCAGGCCAATCCCTCCTACAACCGAAAATAGAAATTACATTTTCAGCTGGCTCAACAACCCATCCAATCGCTGCTTAATATCGGCAAGCTGCGCATCGCTGTAGGGCTCTGCAGGAACCTTACCCCAAACAGGACCAGGCCAAGCAGCATCGTCCTCTTTTCGCACAATGACATGGACATGCAATTGCGAAACCATATTCCCTAAGTTTGCGACATTCATCTTCTTCGCCGCGAATAGGTCAGATGCAGTCTGGGCTAAGGCGGAGCTTTCATGCAGCAGCTGGACTTGATCAGCTTCGCTGAGATGGTAGATCTCTGTCACTCCGGCACGACGTGGTACTAAAATGAACCAAGGGTAGTGAACGTCATTCATCAAAAGTAACGTACAAAGTGGAAAATCACCCAGTTTGTGGGTATCAGCTTGAAGCTGCGGGGCTAACGAAAACTCGAGCTCTAATTCATCCATTTTCGATATACTCATTTTGTGACCTCTTAAGAGGTAAATATTTATCTTGGTTTCATAGTAGATGATAGAAGTTAGGACGTACAACGCAATTAGCGAAATCGGCGTAGAGCGTTGGAATAGGCTACGCTCAAACGACTACCCCTTCCTAAGTTATGAGTTTCTCTATGCGTTAGAAGCAAGCGGCGCCGTGAGCAGCAAAAGCGGCTGGCAACCGATTCATATTGAAATCAGCAAGAACTCAGAAACGTTAATTCTGATGCCTCTCTATCTGAAGCACCATTCCTGGGGAGAGTATGTTTTTGATCACTCTTGGGCGGATGCTTACTCGAGAAATGGCTTGGCGTACTACCCAAAACTACTCACTGCGATCCCATTTACACCCAGCACCGGCCCACGCTGGCTGACAAAACTTCCGAACGATGAAGCATACCCTTACATCACCTCTGCAGTTGAAGCGCTAGCGAATGAGCACAATTTAAGTGGTTGGCATCTACTCTTTCCGGAGAGCTTACCTCAGGAGTCGTCTGATCTATTGATCCGGGAAGGTGTTCAGTATCACTGGTTCAATCGTGACTATCAGAGCTTTGACCACTACTTAGATCACCTTAAATCACGCAAGCGCAAAGAGATTCGAAAAGAGCGAAACCGCACGGCAGAGTTCGATTTTATCCACCTAAATGGCAATGAAATCAGCGATGAGCAACTGAAGCTTTTCTACCACTTTTACGCACTCACCTACTTCAAACGCGGCCGTAATCCCTATCTGCCTGAAGCATTCTTCAGACAACTCTGCGAGACGATGCCAGAGCAGCTTCTATTTGTTTTCGCCTATCTTGAAGAGAATGCTGTCGCTGCTGCACTTTCACTTCAAAATGGGGAGACACTCTATGGTCGATATTGGGGGTGCGAGGATGAGTACCACAGCCTGCATTTTGAGACATGCTACTACCAAGGGTTAGATCACTGCATCGCTAAAGGGCTTAAACGGTTTGACCCAGGTGCACAGGGTGAACATAAGATACAACGTGGTTTTGAACCTATCACCACACATTCCGTGCACTTTATTGCACACCCACAATTCCGTGAGGCGATAGGTGATTTTTGTAATGAAGAGCGGGACTATTTGGCAGAGACTCGCGAACAACTTGCGCAGTACCTGCCATTTAAATTGGAATAAATAGCGCGCCCAAAAACGAGGCGTAACTTGATTAAATCTGATCAGTGAAGTGTCTGTTCGTACTTCTTCTGAATAGCGATAAGCTGCGGTTGGATATCCAAAGGAGCGTATCGAATAGCCTCATCAAAGAGCTCTCTGTTTTGTTCTGAGAGACGCTCCTCTTCAGACATTTGGGAAAGTTGGCGCATCGCTTCCATAAACTTAGGGTGTGGTTTAGTTGACGACATAATAGACCTCCCAAATACTTAACAGAGACAGTTTAACCGACAGCGAGAAACAAGCAATTATTTAGCTAATTTTATCTGCAAGTTGATGCCGAAGTGTGACATCAGCTTCTGGCTTCGCAAGCCAACCAGCCATCTCACGCTTAACAATCGCAGCAAGAGCATCAATGTGAGCAGCATCTGAATTTAGCGCTTCAATGTACTCATAGCGCTCACCACCCGACTTCATAAAGTACTCACGGTTCTCTTCACCAATCTCTTCGATCGTCTCAAGGCAGTCAGAAGAGAATCCGGGACAAACGACCTGGACAGATTTCACACCCTGTGCCGGCAGAGACTTCAAGGTCTCATCGGTGTAGGGTTTCAACCACTCTTCACGACCGAAGCGAGATTGGAAACAGGTCATGTACTCATCTTTAGTGAGACCAAGCTGCTCAGCCACAAGACGCGTCGTTTTGTGACACTGACAGTGGTAAGGATCGCCACTCATCAGATAGCGCTTAGGCACTCCGTGATAAGAGAAGATCAACTTATCTGTACGACCATGTTCGGCCCAGTGCGATTGAATTTTGTTAGCTAGAGCAGAGATATAGCCTGCATCATCTGCATACTGCTGTATGAAGCGTAGATCAGGAATCCAGCGACGCTGTTGAAAATCTGCTGCAATCGCATCAAAGGTAGAGGCAGTTGTAGAACCACTGTACTGCGGATACAGAGGTAACACGACCAACTGACGCACTCCCTCTGCCTGCATCTTATCTAAAACTGACTCAATCGATGGATTGCCATAGCGCATCGCGAATTCGACCACGACACGATCACCGAACTCACCCTGCAACTTCTCACGCACCGCCTCAGTTTGAGCCTTGGTGTGAATCAGTAGTGGCGACCCCTGCTCTGTCCAGACACTAGCGTAGGCTGCAGCAGAACGTTTTGGACGGACATTAAGAATAATGAGGTTTAGGATTGCCCACCAGATAGGACGCGGCACTTCGACAACACGCGGGTCCCAGAGAAACTCTTTTAGATAACGACGCAGCGCCTGTTTAGTTGGAGCATCAGGAGTACCTAAGTTAGTCAGCAACACCCCCACCTTGTCACGTTGACTGTGGGAAAACTCTGGAAAACCTTTGTACTTCATGATTTAAGCCTTAACAGTTATTGCTGGAAGTGTAGCGAACAAAATGGGATAGGACTATCCAATAAAGGGTTGATTACGCACCCCTTTTTAATTGAGATCACTTAATCGCGCAAAACAAAAGGGCCAGCACTAAGCTGACCCTTTGAACGAATCGATATTGGATAATCGTTTTAAGCGAGTTCGATAGGTTTGAATGGCACTAATGTGTCGACATCAGCTTCGTAATCAACACCCGCAACTCCAAACCCGAAGAGTTTCAAGAATTCATCTTTGTAGAGTTGGTAGTCAGTCATATCGAAGAGATTCTCAGTCGTAACCTGCGGCCATAGATCACGGCAGGCAGTCTGGATATCATCACGTAGTTCCCAATCATCAAGACGGAAGCGGTTACCCTCATCCATCACCACTGAATCGCCATAGAGGCCAGTACGGAACAGACGATCGATCTGCTCCTGACAACCCTCATGCACACCTTCAGCTCGCATGATTTTAAATACCATAGCCAAGTAGAGAGGCATAACAGGGATAGCTGAAGAGGCCTGAGTCACAACAGACTTAAGTACCGCAACATTTGCCTGACCGCCATGCTGACCAAGGCGCGCATTCAATTCACTCGCTGCGCGATCTAGATCCTGCTTAGCCTTACCAAGCGTACCGTGCCAGTAGATTGGCCAGGTGATATCAGTACCGATGTAGCTGTAAGCAACAGTCTTAGCGCCTTCTGCTAGCACACCTGCTTTATCCAGAGCGTCGATCCAAAGTTCCCAGTCCTGACCGCCCATGACCTTGACAGTAGAGTCGATCTCTTCCTGCACAGCTGGCTCAATTTCAGCTTCTGTAATCACATCTTTGTTAGTATCGATTGCAGTTGAACGATAAACCTCACCGATTGGTTTTAGCGCCGAGCGAATCACTTCACCGCTATCTGGCATTTTGCGAACAGGTGATGCGAGTGAGTAAATAACTAGATCGATCTGACCTAGATCCTCTTTCACTAGATCGATAACCTGCTGTTTAGCTTCATGCGAGAAGGCATCGCCATTGATAGATTTAGCGTACAGGCCCGCCTCCTGAGCAAGCTTGTCGAAAGCTGCCGAGTTGTACCATCCCGCAGTACCTGGTTTTCTATCTGTACCCTCTTTTTCAAAGAAGACACCAATGGTTGAAGCACCTGCACCGAATGCAGCAGTGATACGTGAACTTAGACCGTAACCACTTGAAGCACCTACAATAAGTACACGTTTAGGGCCATCAATTTTGCCCTGTGCTTCAGTTTTTGCGATCTGTTCGCGAACGTTCATTTCACAACCAGTTGGATGTGTTGTGGTACAGATGAAACCACGGATTTTAGGCGTAATGATCATGCTCTTTTCACTAATCCATACAATAAATCGAAGGCGTTAAGATAACCGATTTCTTCTTCTAGGCACAGTAGCGCTTGCAATGTGCACTAGAAGAAAGGGATTATCTCTCAAATTATTTTGGAGGATGTATGCAAGAACTACACGGTTACTACCTTGAAGATCTATCAGTTGGAATGAGCGCAAGCTTCGCAAAAACCATTACAGAATCAGATGTCTATGGCTTTGCGGGCATTTCTGGCGACATGAACCCAGTCCACATTAATGAAGAGTATGCAGCGACCACTCCGTTTGGCCAGCGCATTGCTCATGGCATGTTAAGTGCGGCGCTAATCTCAACCGTAGCAGGCACCAAACTTCCAGGACCAGGTTGTATCTACATCGATCAGCAGATCAAATTTAAAGCTCCCCTTTTCATCGGCCAGACCGCAAGAGCTGAGATCACTGTAAAAGAGATTAACGAAAAACGCCGCCGTGTAATCTGCGATACCTATGTCTACGTTGGCGACAAAGCGATCGCCGTGGGTGAAGCAACATTCATGGTCGACTCAAAAGCGAGCTAAAAAATAGACTTCGTCACACTGATTAGCCGATCTTATACAAAGGTCGGCTGACTTCTCACTCTAACTTATGTATCATTCGCGCCACTTAAGACAACCACCGTCTTAGTTTTAATAAAAAAATAATAAATCGTTACCTAGGTTTTATCGTGAATAAGATACTCATTAGCGCCTGCCTTATGGGCGACAACGTTCGTTATGACGGACGCAGCAATCCAATTAATCACTCTCTAATTGAAAAGCTCGATGCTGAAGGCAGACTCGTTAAGGTGTGCCCAGAACTCTTAGGCGGATTATCAGTTCCGCGCGCCTATGCTGAGATCAAACAGCGCATCCCAATGCAGGTCATCACGGTAGATGGCGATGATGTGACACCTCAGTTTTTATTGGGCGCTGAGCTTGCTGTTGAAGAGGCAAAACGCCAGGGTTGCACTGTTGCTCTGTTAAAATCGGGCAGTCCAGCTTGTGGCAGCCGCAACATCTCTGGCGCTGCATTTAGCGGGAAACCTTCTGATGGGGCAGGCATTGCCGCGCAAGAGCTTATTCAGTCAGGCATACCCGTTTACGATGAAACTCAGCTCGATGAGCTTGCTGAAATCCTAAATCAGCTCGATTTTGTTGCAGAATCCGCTTAACTTTCATCACAAACCTTGTAGCGAGAAGAGCCCATCCTTAAAATATGGGCTCTTTTTGTTTACAAAACTCATTGCCGGAACCTAAAGCCCATGCGCGCCAGCCAATTTTTAATCGCTACAGTTAAAGAAACCCCAGCAGATGCGGAAGTTATCAGCCACAAGCTGATGCTACGTGCTGGGATGATCCGTAAATTGGCTTCAGGTCTATACACCTGGCTACCTATGGGCCTGCGTACACTTCGTAAAGTTGAGCAGATTGTCCGTGAAGAGCTCGATAAGTCTGGCGCACAAGAGGTTCTCATGCCTGCTATTCAGCCAGCAGAGCTATGGCAGGAGTCTGGTCGCTGGGAGCAGTACGGCCCAGAACTACTTCGTCTACATGACCGCCACAACCGTGAGTTCTGTGTTGGTCCTACACATGAAGAGGTTATCACCGACCTGATACGTGGTCAGATTAAGAGCTACAAACAACTTCCAGCTAACTTCTACCAGATCCAAACAAAATTCCGTGATGAGATTCGTCCACGCTTTGGCGTAATGCGTTCACGTGAGTTCATCATGAAGGATGGTTACTCTTTCCACATTGACCAGGCGTCACTGCAAGAGACCTATGACACCTACTTTGCAACCTACGTGCGCATCTTTGATCGCCTAGGCCTAGATTACCGTCCAGTAATAGCTGATAACGGCTCTATCGGTGGCACAGGTTCACACGAGTTCCACGTACTGGCCGATTCTGGCGAAGATGACATCGCATTTTCTGATAGCAGCAACTACGCAGCTAACGTAGAGATGGCAGAAGCTGTAGCTCCAAAGGCTGCACCCGATGCGCCAACTGAAGAGATGCGTTTGGTTGACACACCCAATGCGAAGACGATTGCAGCTCTGGTTGAACAGCACAATGTTCCAATCGAGAAGACCATTAAGACACTTATGGTTAAAGCATCCGATCAGGTAGATTCACCCATCGTTGCTCTGCTTGTACGCGGCGACCACGAACTTAATGAAATTAAGGCAGAGAAACAGCCTGAGGTTGCCTCACCATTAGTGATGGCTACTGAAGAGGAGATTCGTGCCATCGTAGGAGCTGGCCCTGGTTCACTGGGACCAGTAAATCTACCTATGCCAATCATCATCGACCGTGCTGTTGCCTGTGCTTCAGACTTTGGCGCTGGTGCCAACATCGATGGTAAGCACTACTTCGGTATCAACTGGGAGCGTGACCTACCTACACCACGTGTTGCTGACCTTCGTAACGTTAAAGCGGGCGACCCAAGTCCAGATGGCCAAGGCACTCTTAATATTCGTCGTGGTATTGAAGTGGGCCACATCTTCCAGCTTGGTCTTAAATATTCAGAAGCGATGAATGCGACCGTTCTAGATGCTAATGGTAAATCAGTGCCAATGACCATGGGCTGTTACGGTATCGGTATTACCCGTGTGGTGGCCTCTTCTATCGAACAGAACAACGATGAAAACGGTATCATATGGCCAGAATCCATTGCGCCGTTCACTGTTGCGCTAGTACCTCTGAACTACGATAAGTCTGATGAGGTCCGCGAGACTGCAGACCGCATCTATGAAGAGCTTAAAGCGAAGGGCGTAGACGTGCTTCTGGATGACCGTAAAGAGCGTCCAGGCGTTAAGTTTGCAGACATGGAGTTGACAGGTATTCCACACCGCTTGGTTATCTCTGATCGCGGCATCGGCAGTGGCCAACTTGAGTACAAAGGTCGTCGAGACGCTGAAGCGAGCGACATTCCACTTGAAACAGCTGTGGATGCACTTATCGCTAAACTTGGAAAATAGTCGCGACGCGAATTTCAAAGATAAAAAAACCAGCTTATGCTGGTTTTTTTTGGTTTTAATTACTCATCAAAGTGGTAGTACTTTCTGTTGAGGTAGGTTGCGACATCAGTCACCTCCTCTGGGAACCAACCCACATTCATAGTGTCATTACACCCTTGCACCCAAGCCTGCTCGAGATTTTTAAAGCTACTTGCCAGGCGATCTTTGCGCGTATAGAACGATGGCTGGTGACAGGTTGCACAGGTGACATCATCACGCATCTCACCGTTAATTGAGCGTGAGAACTCTGTATTGTCATACAGATCTTGGCCACTCTCAGGGTCGCCAGAAGCTAGCGCTAATGGAGATACTAACAGCGTTGCGATTAGTGCTATTTTTTTCATTATTACACTCCTAAGACTCAAGGAATTTAGAGTCGGTTTAGCATCGTTAGTAGTTGCTCCGGCTGTGGAACACCTACTAGGGTTAACTCCTTATGATAGATACCTTGTCCATCATAAAAGATCAATGTCGGCGGCCCTAAAACTTCGAACCGTTTATTCAATTTAGCAGACTCTTCATCATTTGCAGTGACATCTACTTTTATCAATCGCATCTGACCTAAACGGTCACGCACCTCTTGGTCAGCAAAAGTGACATAATCTAACTCTTTACAAGAGACACACCAATCAGCGTAAAAGTCCAACATCACAGCACGCTGTTGTGCTTTGGCTTCTGCCAACTGAGAATCTAAACCTGCTACCGTAGTCACGGTATTAAACTGGAGTTTATCTTCTGCAACTGCAGCGCCGCCAATCCCCCCTTTGAGTGGGTATAGAAGACTACTGCTACCGGCAAATACACCCACTGCCAGAGAGGCACCGTAGATGAGGAAGATAATTCCAACACCCTTACCTACTTTACGCATGGAGTGCACTTCTGGAGCATGAAACTCCAACACACCCATGAAAACCGCAGTAACGATTAATACCAGAGCAACCAGTCCCATAGTGACCTGAACAGGCACGATACGATCCAGCATCCAAACAGCCATTAGCAGCAACATCACACCGAAGCCCGCTTTGACTG
This sequence comes from Marinobacterium sp. LSUCC0821, assembly GCF_012848475.1. Lineage (NCBI taxonomy): Bacteria > Pseudomonadati > Pseudomonadota > Gammaproteobacteria > Oceanospirillales > Oceanospirillaceae > Marinobacterium > Marinobacterium sp. LSUCC0821. The sequence goes on along the minus strand of NZ_CP051666.1, from coordinate 324,337 downwards.
TCTCCATCCAACCACCAGCACGCGGCATCAATTTAGCAGCAGAGGTTCCAATCAATATAAGCGGTACGCCCATACCCAAAGACATCACAAAGAGCGCAGCACCACCTAACACCGGATCCCCTGTTTGGCCTATGTAGATCAGAGCGCCTGCAAGAGGGGCTGCCATGCAAGGCCCTACAATCAATGCCGATAGAAAGCCCATGATCGCTACGCCAGCGTAGGTTCCGCCCTGCTGCTTATCGCTATTACGCGTCAGCCAGGTTTGGACGCTGCTCGGCATCTGCAACTCATAGTAGCCAAACATCGAGAATGACAGAGCTACAAAAATTAGGCTGAAAATAACAATAACCGCAGGTGCCTGAAGAGCAGCCTGTAAATTCGCACCAAACAGACCAGCAATGACACCGGCGATTGTATAGGTCAGCGCCATCGCCAACACGTAGATAACTGAGAGAGTAAAGCCGTGACGCGTATTCGCTCTATGCCCCTGCCCTGCAATAATTCCTGACAGAATTGGAATCATCGGGAACACACAGGGTGTGAGGGATAGGGCCAATCCAGCAAGGAAGAAAATCCCAAGCAGAGCGGCTAATGATGAGTTAGCAAAGGTCGCAAAGTAGAGATCCTGCTCACTTGCAGCTACAGGTGTTGATTGAACAGTTTGCTTTGCTACAAGTGCAGATTTAACCGCAAGATCAGTCAGAGAAAACTGCGCACTAACCGGCGGATAGCAGATCCCCCCTTCCCAACACCCTTGGTAGCTAAGGTTTACTGTAGCGTCAGCAGGTATCTGAGCATCCCTACGAGCGAGCTGTAGCTCAACACGAGCCACATTATGAAACACCTCTACCTTGCCAAATACGGGGTCATCTTTGGTGTCGGTGTTTGAATCGCTGCGCGAGATAAGCTCCAACCCTTCAGGCAAGGTAATCTCGATACGGTTTTGGTAGAGGTAGTAGCGCTCAGCGATATCCCAATTTAGGAGAACCTGGGAGTCGCTCTGTTGTAATGCACTAAACTTAAACGCCTGATCGACATCCAAAGGCTCATCATCAGCACCACCAAAAATTGAGGCGTGACTTGCTGTGACCGACACGATCAGAAGCGTAAATACGAAAATTAAGCGCTGAAACAGTAACAAATTAACCTCTCTTTAAAACGTATCTAAAGCTTTAGATGCGATATAAGTATCTCAATAACAGCTATTATCCGGTTTTCCTGCTATTAGATCACTATTCTGCTATCAATTTGTAGTTTCTCACCTTGCACGCTTTTGTGCATGTGCTAAAAAGACGCCTCTACAGCAGTTTATTTCTCGGTAAGACATTATGTTTGATACTCGCATAGACGATCTAAATATTGAATCTAACACCCCGCTCATCACTCCTGATGCCCTGAAAGATCATCTACCTCTTTCAGATAAAGCAGCAACGAGTGTTATGAATGGCCGTGATACGATTAAACGCATTCTCAAGCGCGAAGACCCACGTCTTTTTATCGTGGTAGGCCCATGTTCAATTCATGATCCTGAAGCTGCTATTGAGTATGGTCGTCGCCTTCTTAAGCTACAAGAGCAGGTGAAAGATAGCCTATACCTTGTGATGCGAGTCTACTTTGAGAAGCCACGCACCACCGTCGGCTGGAAAGGTCTTATCAACGACCCTCACATGAATGATAGCTTTGAGATTGAAGAGGGTCTCAAGATTGGTCGCAAACTGCTTCTAGATCTTGCCGAGATGGGACTACCACTAGCAACAGAAGCACTGGACCCAATCTCTCCACAGTACATGCAGGACCTTATCAGTTGGTCTGCGATTGGTGCACGTACAACTGAATCACAGACCCACCGTGAAATGTCTTCAGGCCTTTCAGGTGCTGTCGGTTTCAAAAATGGTACAGATGGCAGCCTAGATGTTGCAATCAATGCGATGCAGTCGGTAAGCCACCCACACAGCTTCTTAGGTATCAACGCCGATGGTCAGGTGTCTGTAGTGCGTACTCGCGGTAATAAGTATGGTCACGTAGTACTGCGTGGCGGTGCCGGTCGTCCTAACTACGATACCGTAAGCGTAAGCCTCACTGAGCAGGCACTTGCGAAGGCTAAGCTTCCTGAGAACATCATGATTGACTGTAGCCACGCTAACTCAAGCAAAGATCCAGGTCGTCAGCCTCTTGTTGCTAAAGATGCGACGCACCAGATCGTGCAAGGCAACCGCTCTATTGTAGGCCTGATGATCGAATCGAACATTCACTGGGGCAACCAGTCGATTCCTGCCGATCTAAGCGAGCTTAAATACGGTGTTTCAGTGACTGATGCCTGTATCGATTGGGAAGCAACCGAGAGCTGCCTGATAGATATGGACAACGCACTAAAGGATATTCTGCCTAAGCGATAATCAGCGCTTAAACGTAAAAAGGAGATCAATTGATCTCCTTTTTTGTCTGTTAAAGCTAAGCGTTAATCGCGCTTAGCAATACCATCCTTACCTGGGAAGTCATCAGCACACTCACGCGCGTTAGGCATTTTAAGCCATAGGCGGTAGAGATGACGCTTACGCTCCGGTTCTGGGTAGTCTTCAAAACCAGTACGAGAGTGGAAAATAGTGTAGTTGTTACAGAACTGAATATCGCCCGGCTCCATCATCATATCGAGGCGAATATCTGGGTCATTCAGAATTGAATCAACAAGGTCGAAAGCTTCTACCTCAACTGGAGATAGCGGCAACCCTGCTTTGTTCTGCGCAATCTCAATGTACTGACGCAGATGCATCGCGCTCAGTTTACCTTTGTAGTAACTGAAGATTGGAGTTGGACCAGCACTTCCGTTATTGATGTGCTCCATCAGGAAGTGGCGGTGCAAAAGACCTAGGTACTCTTTATGATTTTCAAAAATCTCATTAAAGAGTGTCATAGCGCTAGAGATACTGCTCAAACCACCCGATTTCGCTTTACGAAGACTTAGCAGACCAACCACATCCGACATATCAGCGTGGTATGGAAGGTACTCGCTAGTCTCATAAACACGCACGCTCTTCGGATCAGCAGCACCTACATCACGCACATGACCTAGCATGTCACCTTTGATGTTCTGAGATACAGGCGTACCCATGTGAAGACCAAGACCATAGTAGAGAATTGCAGCCTCTTCGTCGGTGTAACGTTCCATCGGTAGCCCGCGAATTAGAATAAAGCCTTTGCCGTCCTCTAGCTCTGTATTGAAGTGGTTGATTGCATCAGCCAGTTCAGTGATCGGGAAGTCCTCTTTGGTGAAGTCTGGACAGGTCAGTCCTTTCGCTTTAACTGCAGCAAGACCCTTCTCAAGGATAGCGATCTGCTCATCAGACCAGTGATAGATCCAAGAGTCATCGTTTTTAATATCCTTGCCTTTCCATGCGGCTGGGACATCGATTTTCTTTCCATAAATAACGGACATATTAACTTCCTAAACAGCGGACTTTTTATAAATAGTTATGTGAATCGTTTCAGGGACCGATAACGACTCAAAAAAAGAAATATAGTTAAAATATTATCTATAAAACCGCACAGAAATACATAGGACTTATGTATTCCATCTAGCAAAATGTAGTTATAGCGTATCCAACCAACCTGAAATAGTCTGGGCAAATAGTTCTGGCGCTTCGTACTGAACAAAATGGCCGGTATTCAGAACTACAAGTTTAGTTTGAGCCTTCACCATTTTTGATTCCATATCTGCGTGTTGTTGTGGCGTGCTCCAAGCATCCTCTTCACCAGCAATAAGAATCGTGGGGGTATTAATCTCAGCTAACAGTGGCACTGCATTAGGACGATTAACCAGTGCTCTAATTTGTCGTTCGTGCTGCTCTTCACCTGCACTCACACAGCTATCAAAGAGGTTTTTGTAGCGTACAGGTTCCTCTTCAGGGAAACCCTTCGCAACCATAGGCGGCAACCACTTCTCCACCAGAACATGCATACCCTGCTCATTAGCCAGCTCAATCACAGATTCACGCTTCTCAGTCTCACCCTCAGCAAGTGGATGAGCACCCGTGGCAATCAGTCCAAGTCCTTTAATTCGCTCTGGAGCTAAACGCACCATCTCAAGGGCTACTCGCCCTCCCATAGAGTGACCCAACGGTATCAAATCATCCGAAACAGAATCTAGAACGCTCTGCGCCATAGCTGTGATTGTATTGGGCTCTGAAACATCAGCAATAACGACATCAACACCCATGTCACTCAATAGATTAGCAACATCATCCCAAGCCAATTCGTTGCAGATAAGACCTGGAATTAAAACAACGGTAGAGCCCATAAATCCCTCAAACTCAATCAGGTATAGATATTCAATATTGATGCAATATACCTGATCGAGAATAAAGAGTTTTATTACACAGCGCTATTGAATAGAGTAGGAGCAATAAAAATAACAGTTACAGAGATGTTCTATGTATCAGCGCGACCTTACCCCTGCAGAGATTGAGAGCTACCAACAAGATGGTGTGGTGCTTGTTAAAAATGCCGTAGACCCCTCTTGGATCGGCACACTTATTGAATTTGCAGATAAGCAGCTTAACAGCCCAAGCACACTTTCGAATGACGGCAATCCCGGTAAAGAGACGGGCCGCATGTTTACAGATAGATACCTATGGCGTAACTCTGATGTCATCTACGACTACATCAGCCAATCCGGCTGTGCTCGTCTTGCAGCTCAAGCTATGCAGAGTCAAAGTGCGCGTTTCTATTTCGACCACCTACTCGTCAAAAAGCGAGATACCAGCACTCCCACCCCATGGCATCAAGATGTACCCTACTGGCCATTTAGGGGGAAACAGATCGCCTCTATTTGGCTTGCTCTAACACCCGTCACCGTCGAAGGGAGTGGCTTGGAGTTTGTTAGGGGTTCCCATAAGACTGAGCAATTTTACCTACCAGAGGCCTTTGGCAGTTCAGGTGCGAAAGTGAACTCATGGACTGGCACAGGTGAAGGTATCCCATGCCCTGATATTGAATCAGATCGCAGTAGTTTTGATATTGTTGGAAACGACTTAGAGCCTGGAGATGCCCTACTATTCTCAGCCTGGACGCTTCACGGTGCGCCCGGCAATAGCTCTTCAACTCAAGATCGCTATGCAATCTCTACTCGCTGGCTTGGCGATGATGCGATATGGGACCCTCGCCCTGGCACAGACCCCAGCGTAAATCCTGCTGAAGTAAGAGCCAAAGCTGGAGAATCACCTTCAGATAACGCTATTTTTCCAAGGTTTTACTAGAACAAAATCAAGCTAGGGCAGCAAAAGTTGACATATCAATTTCTGCTGCTTACCCTGCCACTATTCATGGATAGATTTTGAAGGGGACGCATGAAGATTACGCTAAATCAAGATAACCGAGACGTACTCGATTTTGAGTGTTATCCCCAACACCTTCTATCTGTTGTCAGCAACAAAATCACCAGCATCTCCTCAAATCAGTATCTCAGCCAGTTTGGCTTTGGCCATGTTGAGATGCGAGTACTCGCCTCTATTGCTTATCGGCCTCACCAAAAGGCTGTGGAAGTATGCGCCCTTATATCTATCGATAAAGCTGCTGCAAGCCGTGCAATCACTAAACTGGCTGACGCGGGCTTTCTGGTAGGAGTGACTGAGTCCCCGAAAGGTAAACAGAAACGCTGGTCATTAAGTGAAGCAGGCTGGGAATTACACGAACGCTTTTTGAAGACAGTGATTGTACGCAATACCGGGATGACAAAAGGGATAGATGAAGCGGAGCTAGAAGCTTTTACGCAGACTATGCACAAGCTGATGGCTAACCTTAGCCAGATGGAACAGAAACTGGTGTAAAAAACCGGGGTCAGAGTAGTCTAATAAGACTACTCTGACCCCGATCTGGGCGATGCTTAGAAGGTATCACCAGGAACGTGTACAAACCCTGTCATCAGAAGACGCGCACTGCGGCTCATGATGGCAGCTTTAGCTGTCCACTCACCATTCACCTCTTCTGCTTTAGCACCGACACGTAAAGTGCCCGATGGGTGTCCAAAGCGAACAGCTTCTCGCTCGCCGCCACCTGCAGCAAGGTTAACCAGCGTACCAGGAACAGCTGCTGCTGTAGCAATAGCTACTGCCGCTGTACCCATCATCGCGTGGTGTAGTTTACCCATAGAGAGGGCACGAACAAGAACATCCACATCATCGGTTGTGATCGCTTTGCCACTTGATGCTGTGTAGTTTTTAGGTGGTGAAACAAACGCAATCTTAGGCGTATGCTGACGCGTCTCAGCCTCTTTAAGATCGGTGATCAGACCCATTTTCAATGCACCATAAGCACGCATGGTTTCAAAGCGTGCAAGCGCTGTAGGGTCGTTATTGATCGCTTCACGAAGCTCTGTACCCTCGTATCCAATCTCTTCAGCATTTAGGAAGATGGTTGGGATACCCGAGTTAATCATCGTCGCTTTAAACGTACCCACACCTGGAACATCTAGATCATCTACTAGATTACCCGTTGGGAACATTGAGCCTTCACCATCGGCTGGATCCATGAACGAGACTTCAATCTCAGCAGCAGGGAAAGTCACACCATCTAGCTCGAAGTCACCGGTCTCTTGTACCTGACCGTTAGTGATCTGAACTTTACCGATGATGGTCTTCTTAATGTTTGCCTGCCAAATTTTTACTTCGCAGATACCGTTTTCAGGAATCTTTGCTGGGTCGATGAGCCCTTCATGAATCGCATATGGACCAATAGCAGCTGACAAGTTGCCACAGTTACCCGACCAATCCATAAATGGACGATCGATCGCCACCTGACCAAACAGGTAATCAACATCGTGACCAGGCTGCGTGCTCTTAGAGACAATGACTGTCTTCGATGTAGATGAGGTCGCCCCACCCATGCCATCGATCTGAGCACCGTATGGATCTGGTGATCCGATAACACGCATCAACAACTTATCACGCGCTTCACCCGCTACCTGACAAGCTTCTGGAAGGTCCTTCAAATTGAAGAACACACCCTTAGATGTACCGCCACGCATATAGGTCGCGCGTACCTGAATTTGAGGAACAAATGCCATTTCAAACTCTCCATATAAAACAGGATGCCTAAATGCACCCCGTTGAATCTCTAGCGCACCACAGGTGCACGATCCTGTTTTTCAGACCGCCAGTCGCCAGGACGGCGACTGCCGAGCCCCCATGGATGGGTTACGGCGTGTCTGAAAAATAGGGGCGTGAACAACGCCCCCTATCAACTTCTTAAGAATTACTTTCTAGGAAGTCCTGCGCAAAGCGCTGAAGCACCCCGCCGGCTTTGTAGACACGAACTTCTGCTGCTGTATCTAGACGACACGTCACTGGTACGCGAACCTGCTCACCGTTACGACGGTTGATGATTAGGGTTAGATCAGCACGTGGCGCAATCTCACCTTCCACATCATAAGACTCTGTACCATCAATACCGTACGTATTGCGTGTCTCGCCCGCTTTGAATTCAAGCGGAAGCACACCCATACCAACAAGGTTAGTACGGTGGATACGTTCAAAGCCTTCAGCAACGATCGCTTCAACACCTGCAAGACGAACACCTTTAGCCGCCCAGTCACGTGACGAGCCCTGACCGTAGTCAGCACCAGCAACGATGATTAGGTTCTGCTTGCGCTCCATGTAAGATTCAATAACTTCCCACATGCGCATCTGCTCACCCTGAGGCTCTAGACGTGCTAGAGAGCCCTGAATGATCTCGCCGTTCTCATCACGACACATCTCGTTCAACAGTTTCGGGTTAGCGAACGTTGCACGCTGTGCTGTCAAATGGTCACCACGGTGAGTTGCGTATGAGTTGAAGTCCTCTTCTGGAAGACCCATCTTCGCAAGGTATTCACCGGCAGCTGACGAAGCCAGAATCGCATTCGATGGTGATAGGTGGTCAGTGGTGATGTTGTCACCTAACACAGCCAACGGCAGCATGCCTTTAAGGGTACGCTCACCTGCCAATGCACCTTCCCAGTATGGAGGGCGACGGATGTAGGTCGACATTTCACGCCAGTCGTAAAGTGGGCTTGGCGCCTTCTCTACTTCACCTAGATCGAACATCGGAATGTAGATCTGCTGGAACTGTTCAGGCTTAACGGCCTTAGCAACGATTGCATCGATCTCTTCATCTGATGGCCAGATATCTTTAAGTGTTACAGGGTTACCGTTGGTATCAGTTCCCAGTACATCATTCTCGATATCAAAACGCATAGTACCGGCAATAGCGTAAGCAACCACAAGTGGTGGAGACGCTAGGAACGCCTGCTTAGCGTATGGGTGGATACGGCCGTCAAAGTTACGGTTACCCGATAGTACAGCTGTCGCGTATAGGTCACGATCGATAATCTCCTGCTGAATCACAGGATCAAGTGCACCCGACATACCGTTACAGGTTGTACATGCGTAAGCGACGATACCAAAGCCCATCTTCTCTAGCTCTGGAAGAAGCCCCGCCTCTTCTAGATAGAGTTTTGCAACTTTAGAGCCTGGTGCGAATGAAGATTTAACCCAAGGCTTACGCACTAGGCCTAGCTCGTTAGCGCGCTTAGCAACAAGACCTGCCGCAACAACGTTGCGTGGGTTTGATGTATTGGTACATGAGGTGATTGCCGCGATGATAACAGCGCCATCAGGTAGTAGACCTTCAGCCTCTTCCGCTTTAGCTGCTGCCAATTTCGCTTCATCAGCGATACCACGATCTGTTAGATCCGAAGTTGGTAGACGACGGTGCGGGTTTGATGGGCCTGCCATGTTGCGAACAACAGTTGATAGATCAAACTCAAGAACACGTTCGTACTCTGCAGCAACAAGGTCAGTCGCCCACAGGCCAGTCTCTTTAGCGTACTGCTCTACCAGTGCAACCTGCTCTGGTTCACGACCAGTAAGTTTTAGGTAGTCGATCGTCTGGCCATCGATGTAGAACATCGCAGCCGTCGCACCAAACTCTGGAGTCATGTTTGAGATAGTCGCACGGTCACCGATTGATAGTGAATCAGCACCTTCACCGAAGAACTCTAGGTAAGCACCGACTACACGCTCCTGACGTAGGTACTCTGTAAGTGCCAATACGATATCAGTCGCAGTAATACCAGGGTTACGTTTACCTGTTAGCTTCACACCTACGATGTCTGGAAGACGCATCATTGATGGGTGACCTAGCATTACAGTTTCAGCTTCTAGACCACCAACACCAATAGCTATAACACCGAGTGCATCAACGTGTGGTGTATGAGAGTCAGTACCGACACAAGTATCTGGGTAAGCCACACCTTCACGCGCCTGAATAACCGGAGACATCTTCTCCAGGTTGATCTGGTGCATGATTCCGTTACCCGCTGGAATCACATCAACGTTCTCGAACGCTGTTTTGGTCCAGTCGATAAAGTGGAAACGGTCTTCGTTACGACGATCTTCAATTGCACGGTTCTTTTCGAACGCATCTGGATCGAAACCTGGAGCCTCAACTGCAAGAGAGTGGTCAACGATTAGCTGGGTAGGTACAACAGGGTTAACCTTAGATGGGTCACCGCCCTGATCAGCAATCGCATCACGCAGACCTGCAAGGTCGACTAACGCAGTCTGACCAAGGATATCGTGACATACGACACGAGCCGGGTACCAAGGGAAATCAAGGTCACGCTTACGTTCGATTAACTGCTTTAGTGAATCGGTTAGCGCCTCTGGCTCACAACGACGTACAAGCTGCTCTGCAAGGACACGAGATGTATATGGAAGTTTAGCGTATGCGCCAGCTTCAATAGCATCAACCGCTGCACGCGTATCGAAGTAGTCGAGTGACGTGCCGGTTAAAGATTTACGGTATTGAGTATTCATTTATACAGTTCCTACTCTTAATTAAGCACGATCTTCAATCGCAACCCACTCTGCCGACTCTGGGCCAGTGTAGTCTGCTGATGGACGGATAATACGGTTATTGGCACGCTGCTCAATCACGTGAGCTGTCCAACCTGCAACGCGCGAACATACAAAGATCGGCGTAAACAGTTCAGTTGGGATACCCATGAAGTGGTAAGCCGATGCGTGGAAGAAGTCCGCGTTACAGAAAAGTTTCTTCTCACGCCACATCACTGCTTCAACTCGCTCAGAAACAGCGTATAGGTGAGTATCGCCTACCTGCTTAGATAGCTTCTCAGACCACTCTTTGATGATCGCGTTACGTGGGTCAGACTCACGGTAGATAGCATGACCGAAGCCCATGATCTTATCTTTGCGAGACAACATACCCATGATCGCCTCTTCAGCTTCATCAGCTGATTTCCAGTTCTCGATCATCGCCATTGCAGCTTCGTTAGCACCACCGTGCAGTGGGCCACGAAGTGAACCGATTGCACCAGTTACACAGCTGTGGATATCAGAAAGCGTTGAAGCACATACACGCGCTGTGAATGTAGAAGCGTTGAACTCATGTTCAGCGTAAAGGATCAGAGATGCGTGCATTACCTGAACGTGAAGTGGCTCTGGCTTCTTGTTGTGTAGCGTCCATAAGAACTGTTCTGCAATTGAGTCTGCATCAGTCTCTGTCTCTACACGAATACCTTTGTGCGCAAAGTTGTACCAGTAGTTGATGACACCTGGGAAGATAGCCAGCATGCGGTCGATCTTGTCATGCTGTTCAGAGAAATCCATCTCTGTTTCTAGGTTACCCAGCATAGAACAACCGGTACGCATCACATCCATTGGGTGAGCATCTTTAGGGATGTTCTCTAGGACAGTTTTCAGCGCAGCTGGAAGTGCACGCATGCCCTTCAACTTCGCTTTGTATGCGGTAAGTTCAGCCTGGTTTGGTAGCTTTCCGTAAAGAAGTAGGTATGCAACCTCTTCGAACTGTGCTTTATCTGCAAGCTCTTTAATGTCGTAACCGCGGTAGGTTAGACCTGCACCTGTTTTACCTACGGTACAGAGTGCAGTTTCTCCCGCTGACTGACCACGAAGGCCTGCACCGCTTAATACTTTTGCTTCTGCCATCTCTTTCTCCTTATATGACATGGACCCGCGATACATCTACGGGTCCGAGAGTTAGGGAACCTATGAATAATTACTTGTTTTTGCCTTCCTGGAACAGAGCGTCTAGCTTCTGTTCGAAGTCGTGGTAGTTCAAGAAATCGTATAGTTCCATACGTGTCTGCATAGTATCGAGTACAGCTTTCTGATCTCCGTCACGAAGAAGGGCTTCGTAAACGTTTAGCGATGCTTTGTTTGCTGCACGGAAGCCTGAAAGTGGGTAAAGAACCATCGTACAGCCGTTTTCAGCCAACTCTTTGGTGTTGAATAGTGGCGTAGCACCAAACTCAGTGATGTTCGCAAGTAGGTGACCACCATTGATACCCTGAGAGAACGCTTTGTAGTCTTCAAGCGTGTGAACAGCTTCAGCAAAGATACCGTCAGCACCCGCTTCAAGACATGCCTGCGCACGCTCAACAGCAGCGTTAAGACCTTCCATCTGGAATGCGTCAGTACGTGCGATGATGAAGAAGTCATCATCAGTTTTCGCATCTACCGCAGCTTTGACACGGTCTACCATCTCGTTTAGAGATACGATCTCTTTGTTTGGACGGTGGCCACAACGTTTCTGCGCAACCTGATCTTCAAGGTGACATGCTGCTGCACCACCACGAATCATCTCTTTAACAGTACGTGCGATGTTGAATGCACCACCCCAACCGGTATCGATATCAACCATCAAAGGAGTATCACAAGCGGCTGTTACACGACGCACATCTTCCATCACATCGTTAAGCGATGTCATACCAAGATCCGGAAGTCCGTATGATGCGTTCGCAATACCACCACCAGAGAGGTAGATAGCCTGGTGACCTACACGGGTCGCCATCATTGCGTTGTATGCGTTGAAAGTACCTACAACCTGAAGTGGGCTGTTGTCAGCCAACGCTTTGCGGAACTTAGCACCTGGGGATAATTGAGCCATCTCTATCTCTCCTTGGAGTTAATTATCTTGAGTTAATTTAGATTCGATATTGCGACGCGACGCACTGATGTGTCGGCGCATTAGAAGTTCTGCTAGCTCTTCATCGCGTGATTCAATTGCATCTAAAATTTGGTGATGCTCACGCAGCGCCATAGTTGGACGCGAACTAGAGAGACTAAACTGGTAGCGGTACATACGTACCAAATGGTAAAGATCTGCTGCGAGTAGCTCTTGTAACTTAGAGTTACCCGAGCCCATAACGATACGGTAGTGAAAATCGAGGTCGCCTTCTTTTTGGAAGTAGGCCTGCCCCTCTTGCTGCTCGATACCCGCTTGATGCTGATCAAGCAAAGTACGCAACGCTTTGATCTCATCATCACTCATATTGACAGCCGCCAAACGACACGCCATACCCTCTAGCGCTTCACGTACTCGATATATTTCGAGCAGCTCTTTAACACTCAACTGCACGACACGTGCACCCACATTAGGGCGGCTCTCAACCAATCTAAGACCCTCTAAGCGCCGAATAGCTTCACGTAGTGGCCCACGAGAAATGCCGTAGGTACGTGCTAATTCTGGCTCAGAGATTTTTTCACCCGCCTTGATCTCACCTTTAACGATAGCAGTAATGATCTGTTGGCAAACTCGATCAGCCAGCGTGCTCGTTTCGGTGTTTCCAATTGCGTAGAGTGGTTGTGAAGTCATTTAAATTGTCGACAATATTTATGTTGCGACTAGGATAACGGCCTTAATAAGGGTTAACAATCAACAAAAAGGCTAAGATTGTCGACAATTTTACGTTTTTAATAGATTGAAGCGCTATTACCCACTGCCATTAGGGTATTAAACGGGCAATGTAGCGAAAAATAGGGTTAAAATGAGGTTCGCTTTATAGAGAGATGTTTAAGGAGACCCGTTTGGATACTTACGCTGCAGCACTAACACTATTCTTGATTATGGACCCGCTTGGAAACATTCCAATCTTTCTATCGGTCCTCAATCAAGTTGAAGCTAAGCGCCGCGTTAAGGTGCTTATTCGCGAGCTATTCATTGCTCTAGCGTTGATGCTGGTATTCCTCTATCTGGGACCAAACATCCTTTCCCTGCTTGGACTAAGCACTGAGGCCGTATCCATTAGTGGGGGTCTAATTCTACTCATCATCGCCGTGCGAATGATTTTCCCATCAAGAGGTGGAGTTTCTAGTGACGATGAGTATGACGCTGAACCCCTAGTTGTTCCTTTAGCTACACCTATGATCGCGGGTCCTTCAATATTGGCGACACTCGTACTTCTGGCTGAGAGCGATCCAACGCGAAGTACAGACTGGTTAGTAGCCCTGCTAATTGCATGGGGCGCTTCTGCCCTCATCCTTCTGGCGAGCCAAGGGTTTTACAAAGTCTTGGGTAAACGCGGTCTAAAAGCGATCGAACGTTTGATGGGTATGATTCTGATATCAATCGCTGTTCAGATGCTAATCAACGGTATTTTGGCGCTAAAAGTTTAAGCTGATAGATAGCGCTGCAACTCGTCATCCATCATGCGTGCGATTTGGCGAGGCTTTTGATATGGAAGTGAATGATCAGTCCCTGGCACCAAAAAGTAGTGCCAGTTGGGCATTCTGTCTGCCAAAGATTGATGCAGGTGGTGCATAGGTTCAACACTCAAACCACCAATAAAACTGGTGACATCACCTTGTGCTGCTAATAATTTCTCTCGATCCAACTCTCGAATAGCAGCAGTAACAGCCTCCAAAGAGTGTGCAAAACCTTTAGCACGCTCCCCAAGTCGATCGATGGTTAACTTCTCAACCGCAGGGCTAACTCTACGATTGGGCGAGATGGTATCGAGAAACGCTTTGATTCCTGTTGCCGCATCATCACCATGAAGATGAACAGCAGCTTGGGCATACTGCTCACGTATCTGAACCGTCTCTTGCCACTCAGTGCGATCAAGTATGGCGCTCTCTAACAGGAACTGCTTCTCGACTTTCTCTCGATTTCGCTCTTTATAGAGCATCGAAACCAGACCACCTAAAGAGTAGCCACCCAGATCAAAAGAGCTCCAGTCCAGTTGTTGGGTTAGCGCTTCAACGTCCTCAACCAACTGATGCACGGTAAATGGAATCTCTTCCCCCAACTGATGATGAGTCTCACCTGCACCTCGCAGGTCAGGGACGAGGATTTCACTCCAAGAGGTCAAAAAGTGCTGCATCGCCTCCCAAGTAAAACGCCCTGCAACACCTGCACCGTGTATCAGCAAAAGTCGACGATCCGTTGTTGCATCAGGATGACGGTAGATGCGGTAAGCGATCTTGTGATCCTGATTTAGAACAAAGCTAGTCACTATCTCAACTGCTACACGGGCCATAAATTTTCCATTAAAAAGCCGATCAAGGATCGGCTTAGAGATTAAAGCGTTAGCTCTCGATTGCTCGCTTTAAGAAACTCTTTCTTGAGATCTTCGTAGGTATGCACCGCTGGGAACTGAGGAAACTCATCAATAACATTTTGCGGTGCATGGAAAAGGATACCCGCTTCGGCCTGACCTAGCATGGTCGTATCATTGTATGAATCGCCTGCCGCAATCACACGGTAATTCAACAATTGGAATGCGCGAACTGACTGACGTTTCGGATCGCGTTGACGTAGCGTGTAGTCAGTGATGCGCCCCGTAGAGTCAACCTCAAGTTTATGACAGAAGAGAGTTGGATTACCCAACTGCGCCATTAGCGGTGCAGCAAACTCATAGAAGGTATCTGACAGGATGATTAGCTGGAAACGCTCACGCAACCAATCTACAAACTCCTGTGCACCAGGGAGTGGGCTTAGACGACTGATAGTCTCTTGGATTTGAGGAAGTTTCAAACCGTGCTCATCTAGAATACGAAGACGCTGCTTCATCAACACATCGTAATCTGGAATATCACGAGTCGTTGCTTTTAGTTCTTCAATTCCGGTCTCTTCAGCGAATGCGATCCAGATTTCTGGGATCAATACACCTTCAAGATCAAGACATGCTAGTTCCACGGGGACTCTCCTTCAAATTTGAAGGCGTCACTCTAGCGATTTACTCGCCGCCTTTCAATGCGAAAAGCGGCTAATAGAGGAGAGAAAAGTGATTAGTAACGCGGAATCTGGAAATCTTTGAACATCTCATCGATTTCAGGACGACCACTACACGCCTGCACTTTCTCAACAACATCTTGAGTTAGATGCGGTGCAAACTTCTCGATGAAGTCGAACATGTAGCCACGAAGGAAGGTACCGCGACGGAAACCGATGCGCGTAACGCTATCTTCAAAGAGGTGTGAAGCATCAATAGCAACAAGGTCTGAGTCTTGTTCATCAACCGCCATGCTGGCGATAACACCAACACCTAGACCAAGGCGTACGTATGTCTTGATAACATCAGTATCCACAGCAGTGAATACAACCTTAGGATCTAAGCCGCGTTCACGGAACGCTTCGTCCAGCTTACCACGTCCAGTGAAACCAAAGGTGTAAGTAACGATTGGGTACTGGGCAAGTTCTTCAAGAGTCAGTTTTGAAACCTGTGCCAGAGGGTGGTCTTTAGGAACAACCACCGAGCGGTTCCAGCTGTAGCATGGCATCATGATCAGATCTGAGAAACCTGCCATCGCTTCGGTTGCGATTGCAAAGTCGACAGTACCATCCGCAGCCATTTCAGAAATTTGTGTAGGCGTACCCTGATGCATATGCAGTGCCACGTCTGGGTACATCTTGATGAATTCATTTATAACCGGCGGCAGCGCATAACGTGCCTGGGTGTGAGTGGTTGCTACAGAGAGGCTACCCTTACGCTCATCACTGAACTCTTGGGCGATCTGACGAATACTATCGACCTTCTGAAGAATCTCACCGGAAATCTCAAGGATTGCTTTGCCAGCTGGGGTAACGCGCGTCAGGTGCTTACCACTTCGAGCAAAAACCTCAACACCGAGCTCATCTTCCAGAAGACGGATCTGCTTAGAGATACCAGGCTGCGAAGTATAGAGGCTCTGAGCTGTAGCAGAGACGTTAAGATCGTGTTTCGATACTTCCCAAATATAGCGCAGCTGTTGAAGTTTCATGTAAGGCTCCGAAGTTCACCGACGGCAAATCACCGCATGTAAGGCGTAATATCAAATTCGGAGTCAAATATAACACTATCGAATAAGCTAAGGCAAAACTAATAGCTGAATTGTCGACTAAAGACGAGCATTGAGACGACGAATCTGATCTTCCTGTTGAGTAATACGCTTCTCTAGAGTGTTGATACGCGCATTTGAGCGAGCCAGATTCTCATCCTTCTCTTTTAATTGCTGACGCAGGGTACTTTCTCGTTTTGCTGCCTCAGTTGTAGCGGCAGTCAGCTTCTGATTCTGAACACGAAGTTGCTCATCACGCTCTTTAATCTGTGACTCTAGGCGACGGTTAGCATTACTTTCACGAAGCATGCGTGTGTTGATGCTAGAGATATCACGACTTGCATTACCCATTGCATCTTTCAGCTCTGCCAATTCAGCCTCAAGATCATTGATTGTCTTCTCTTGCATCTCAAGGCGAGCATCTTTGCGGGCAATTTGCGCTTGGTTTTCATGGATAGAGCGCGTCATCTCTGACTCGCTGCGAGTACCTTCATCACGCAGCTTTTCAAGAGCATTACGGTAGTGACGCGCCTCTACTTCGGCACGAGTCACATTTTCAAGAGCGCGCTGCTGTTCAGTTTTAATGCGGTTATCGAAGGTCTTCTTAGCCTCTTCGTACATTTTACGAATCTGATTCAGCTCTGTTTCTGCGTTAGAACGTTCCTGTTCCGACTTTTTGCGCTGATTAATTTCGCTGGCGATATTCGCCTTCAGTACGCTCAGCTCTGCCTCAAGCGCACGCACGGCTTGTTCAGTGCGCTCAAGATTCTGATTCTGGGCACGGTACTTAACTTCCAGATCACGGTAGAGAGACTCAGCATCACGCACCATATCATGAGCAGCTTTTCGCTCCTCTTCATCACCCATACGTTCGGTGTGAAGTTCAGACCTAACTTCAGCCAGTGCTTCCTGAACAGCCAGTTCCCAGATCTGCTGTAGCCCTTTAGAGAGTGCATCAGGAACAGCACTTGCCAATTTACTTTCAGCACGCAATTCAGGCAGACGCTGTGATTTCAAGGAGTGAGCCCAAGCTTCTATTGCTGTCTTGGCCTCTTCTGCGGAGAGACCGAGACGATCAGAAAGAATCTGAGGAGTTGGTAGAGCCCCCTCACTCAACAGCTGATCTGCTAACTGCGCAACTTGTGACTGAATATCACCCATTCAATTAATCCTTAAAACTCTTTGGTTCCCCGAAACACTGGGGGATTTACAACTTATCCATTAACTCTAGTAACGCGTCATCTAAGGCAGCACGCACTGATAGAGTTTCACCATCTGGCAAATTAAGATCAAGTCCCGCTGCATGAAGCATCAGTCGACGAAACCCAATCTGTTTAAATTCGATATTCTGCTCATCAGGCGTGTATTTAGTATCGCCCACAATGGGATGCCCAGTAAATTGGGTGTGTACACGAATTTGATGGGTACGACCCGTTTTAGGGCGCGCTTCGATCAATGTTGCTCTGTCACCAAATCGGCGCAGCACCTTGAAATCGGTTACCGAAGGCTTACCTGATTCATCAACTCTCACCAAGCGCTCGCCTGAACGTAGCTCGTCTCGAATCAGCGGCGCATCAATACGCTTATGACGAGACTCCCAACGACCTACCACAAGGGCATTGTAGATCTTATGCACCCTACGCTCACGAAGCTCTTCATGAAGGTAACGTAACCAAGATCGTTTTTTGGCGATCATGATACAACCCGAGGTATCTCGATCGAGTCGATGTACAAGTTCTAAAAACCGCGCATCTGGACGAAGCTTGCGAACAGCCTCGATCAAACCCAATGAGACACCACTACCACCATGAACTGCTAAACCAGACGGTTTATTGATGATCATCAACGCGTCGTTTTCAAACAGGACTGCTCGCTCTAATAGCTCCAGGAGATTATCACTAACGTGAGCTGCCTCACCCTTCTCAGGCAGGCGTATAGGTGCAATACGAATCTCATCCTGGGCTTGCAGTTTATAGTCAGGCTTGGTTCTCTTTTTGTTTACACGAATTTCACCCTTACGAAGCAAGCGATATATCAGTGTTTTAGGCGCCCCTTTAAGAAAAGTGCGGAGAAAATTATCAATACGCTGACCCGCTTGATCGGCATCAATGGTGACAAATTGAACTTTACTGGAGCTACCCGATGCGGGCTGTTCTGTAGACATAAACTTAAGATGAATCGATTGCTGAAATTGTGTGAAGTTGCTATATTCTACAGCCGCTATCAGCAGAAGGCTTTATTTTTATTAATACCGCCTGCAACGACCGGTAGAAAGCACCAAAATGTGCTCTAAAAAACGGGTTGCGCGGACTCACTGATAGCCACAACGCCACCAAGAAGTGGCGGTAGATTTAACGTTGTAACGCCTAATTTTACGAAAAGCGGAACCCGCTTTTGGTTGAAGGTGGAGACGTACACTAACCAGGAACCTGCGACCCTTCTGAGTCGCAGTAACAGCTAGAACTTATAACGATATAGGTTAGTGTTTCCTTCACCGCTGACAACAAACATAGCGTCCCGGAGCAGATCGCCTGGGGGCTTTTGTTATTGCCAATAAAGACCAAAAGAGAACCCAAAGAGGACCCATCGTAAAGTCTGAGCGTTGCGCTAAGAGATTGAAATTACAATGAAACGCATGCTCATTAACGCAACTCAACCAGAAGAGTTGCGCGTAGCGTTGGTCGATGGCCAACGTATGTACGATCTGGATATCGAATCAAACTCACGTGAACAGAAGAAAGCCAATATTTATAAAGGCCGTATTAGTCGCGTAGAGCCAAGCCTTGAAGCTGCATTCGTAGATTACGGTGCAGATCGTCACGGTTTCCTACCCCTCAAAGAAATTGCCAAAGAGTACTTTGCAACTCAACCAGAACGTGGCCAGCGTGCCAACATCCGAGACCTCATCAAAGAGGGTTCTGAAGTCATCGTTCAGGTAGAAAAAGAGGAGCGTGGCAACAAGGGTGCTGCCCTTACTACCTTTATCAGCCTTGCTGGCCGATACATGGTTCTGATGCCAAACAACCCACGTGCTGGCGGTATCTCACGTCGCATCGAAGGCGATGAGCGTTCTGAGCTTAAAGATGCAATGAACGGCCTAGACATTCCAAAAGGTATGGGCGTTATCGTTCGTACAGCCGGCATCGGCCGCTCTACTGAAGAGCTGCAGTGGGACCTAAACTACCTAGTTACTGTATGGACTGCTATCACTGAAGTGGATGACCGTCCTGCTCCATTCCTGATCTACCAGGAGAGCAACGTAGTTATTCGTGCAATTCGTGACTACCTACGTGCTGACATTGGCGAAGTTCTTATCGACGATACTAAAACCTTCGAAGAGGCTCAGCTATTCGTTCGCCAGGTAATGCCAAGCTACGAAAGCCGCATCAAGCAGTACAAAGAGTCTGTACCACTATTCAACCGTTTCCAGATTGAGACTCAGATCGAGTCAGCTTTCGAGCGTGAAGTTAAACTTCCATCTGGCGGTTCTATTGTTATCGACCCAACAGAAGCGATGGTCTCTATCGATATCAACTCTGCACGCGCAACTAAGGGCGGTGACATTGAAGAGACAGCTCTTCACACCAACCTAGAAGCAGCAGATGAGATCGCACGCCAACTTCGCCTTCGCGACATGGGCGGCCTTGTCGTTATCGACTTCATCGATATGACGCCGATTAAAAACCAGCGCGAAGTTGAGAAGCGTCTAAACGACGCACTAAAACTTGACCGCGCGCGTGTTCAGATGGGTCGTATCTCTCGCTTTGGTCTGCTTGAGATGTCTCGTCAGCGCCTACGTCCATCACTTGCTGAGAGCCGCGGTCACGTGTGTCCTCGCTGTCACGGCCAGGGCACGATTCGCGATACAGAGTCTCTAGCACTATCTATCCTGCGTTTGATCGCAGAAGAGGCTGCTAAAGATCGTACCGCTCAGATCCGTGCAATCCTTCCAGTAAGCGTTGCTACCTACCTACTTAACGAAAAACGTCACCAGGTTCATGAAGTTGAACTTCGTCACGGTGTTCGCATCGTTGTTGTGCCAAACCCGAACATGGAGACTCCGCACTACGAAGTTGTCCGCCTTCGTGATGACCACACGATGACAACCATCAATGATGCAAGCTACACACTTCAACCTGAAGTTCAGGAAGAGGTTGAGCCAACTTCAGTTGCTGCTAAACCGCGTGAGCAAGCTGCAGTTCAAGGTGTACTGAAATCAATGGCTCCACCACCTGCATCAGCAGCAGTGGAAACTGAGACCAAACCTGAAACTCCAGCACCTGTTAAAACAGTAGCGAAAGTTAAGAAACCGTCACTACTCTCTCGCATTCTTGCTGCAATCTTCGGCGAGAAGAAAGAGGAGCCTGTACAGAAAGAGAAATCAGAACGTTCAGAGCGCAACTCTCGCAATAACAACAACCGTAACCGTCGTCGTGGCAACAACAACGATCGTCGTCGTGGAAATGGTCGTCGTAATGAGCGCCGTGACTCTGATGAGATCATCACTGTTGAAGCAGAGACCAACCTCCCACCAATCGGTAACGAGGAAGACTCTGATAACGCAAACCGTTCACGTCGTCGCCGTCGCGGTGGCCGTGGCCGTCGTGGTGAAACCAATGAAAACGGTTCTATCGAGAATAACGAAGGCAACAAAGATCAGCCAGAACGCAGTAAAAACCGTGGTCGCCGTCGCCGTGCCAACGAAGATCGTGAAGCGGAACGCAGCGTTGCTATTCCAGAGGAGCTATTCAGCAAACCTGAAGAGGTCGCTGTGGAAGTCGTCGCTGAAGCAGAAGCTGTGACCACTGAAACTTCAGCTGTAGAGGTCGAGACTGTTGAAGTCCAGGCAACTGAAGCATCAACTGAACAGCAGGCTGAGTTCGATCTAACCTCAGAAGCATCTACCGAAGCACCAGAAACGGCTGTTGAAGAGAGTGTTGCAACTGACACCCCTAGTACAGAAGTACAAGGTGAGCTGGAACTGCCTGTAGCAGAGAACGCTGAAGTAGCAGTTGAATCTGAGGTAGTAGAATCACAGGTTGAAATTCAGGCTGAAGCAGCTGTTGAAGTGACTTCTGAAGTGTCCACTTCAGAAGAGTCGGCAGCAGAAGAGCCCTCAGCGGTTGAAGAAGCATCAGCGACTGAAGAGCCATCAGCTGATGAAGAGCCTTCAGCGAAAGAAGAGCCATCAGCTGCTGAAGAAGCACCTAAACCTCGCCGCCGTAGCCGTGCAGCTAACGACCCACGAGCTAAACGCAAACAAGCTCTAGAGGATGCAGCAGAGTAATCTGCTGATCTAGCAATCAAAAAGGCAGCCATTGGCTGCCTTTTTCGTATCTACAATATCAACTTTATCCATTAAGGATATGGAACTGGTTCCTGTTCCAACTGCACTGCAAATTTCTCTAAGACCGCGCCAGCAACACGAGCAGAGAATTGATCTACATCGGTTCGAGTGGCGCCATTATGATTGACCAGAACCAACGCTTGGTCTGCATGCATCCCAACATGATGATCACGCAGTCCTCTAAAACCCGCCTGGTCGATCAACCAACCCGCAGCCAATTTCACCCCTAGCTCATCTGCATAGCTAGGCATGGATGGATAGCGAGTTTTCAGCTTTTGAAAGTGCTGGGCGGAGACAACAGGATTTTTAAAGAAACTTCCTGCATTAGGAAGCTCTTCAGGATTGGGAAGTTTTGAGCTGCGAACCTGAACAACAGCATTAAACACATCCCCAGCAGTCGGCCTAGCAACACCCATCGCTTGCAACTGATTATCAAGCGCTGTGTAGCCAAGATTTGGGGTAAATTGTTTACTCAACTTAAGCTGCACATTAAGGATGAGATAACGACCGGGATTTTGCTTAAACAGTGAATCGCGATAACCAAATCGGCACTGCTCTACCTTGAGTTGTTGTAGTGATTGATCAAGGAGATCCACCACCTCAACCGAGTGACAACTGTCAGCAAACTCGGCTCCATACGCACCTATATTCTGAACAGGCGCAGCACCGACAGTACCGGGAATCAATGCAAGGTTCTCAAGACCAAACCAGCCATTTTCGACACTCTGCTCGACAAATTGATGCCAATTGACACCTGCGCCTACACGAACAACAACCTTCTCATCATCTTCGGTTAACAGATCAACTCCACTCAGGGCAATTTTCACAACCAAGCCAGGCACCTGGTCAGCAAGCACAAGATTGCTCCCACCCCCTAACCAGAGAATGGAGAGATTATTGCTATGCGCAAACTCTACGATTTCAGTGACTTGCTCAGGGTCGGTAAGTGTAGCGAAGTACTCCGCCACAGCAGGAAGATTGAGGGTATTAAGACCCTGTAATGAGATGTTCTGCTCAAACTTGATCAAGCGAGACGAGCCTCAAGTTCAGCGATCAATCCCTCACTAGCATCTTCAATTAGATCAATCACATGATGAAAACCACTATCCCCCTCTGAGTAGTAGGGATCTGGCACTTCCATTTCAGAGGCCTCGGCATAATCTAAGAAGAGACTCAATTTAGCCTTAGCTTGGCTTGGCTGAATCGCTTTAAGGTCACTAAGATTCGACTCATCCATCGCAAGAATGTAGTCAAAAGTTTCGAAGTCTTCAGCAACTACCTGGCGCGCTCTTAGAGGAGAGAGATCGTAGCCACGGCTTTTACCGGCAGCGATAGAGCGCGGATCTGGAGAGCGACCCAAATGCCAAGATGCGGTTCCAGCAGAGTCAATTGATACACGCTTTGATAACCAGGCGTGATCAGCTATTTTTTTCTGGAACACGGCATCTGCCGTTGGAGATCGACAAATGTTACCTAGACAGACAAAGAGGACCTTGATAGACAAACTAGGCCTCCATCAAACGTTTCAAACGCTCAAGATCGGCTGGCGTATCGACACCTGCTGGTGGCGCTTCAACCGCGTTGGCAACGTGAATGGAGACACCATTAAATAGTGCGCGAAGCTGCTCAAGTGACTCCGTTTTCTCTATAGGCGCTGGCGACCACTGTACGTAGGCATTCAAAAAGCCCACTCGGTAGGCGTAGATACCAATATGCCTGCGCCAAGGAAATAGAGCAGGGAGCTCTTCAGGCAAGCTGTCACTCGCCATTAAATCGCGAGGCCACGCAATGGGAGCGCGTGAGAAGTAGAGCGCCATGCCGCGGATATCGGTAACAACTTTAACCACGTTAGGGTTTAACAGATCACTTTTGGTCTCAATCGGTTCAGCCAGTGTTGAGATACCCGCATCCTGGTGGGCTGCTAGATTATCTGCGACCTGATTAATCAATTTAGCTGGAATCAATGGCTCATCGCCCTGCACGTTGACGACAATCTCATGGTCCGCCAAGCGTAACTTGGATACGACCTCTTGCAGACGGTCAGTACCTGAGGGGTGATCTGGAGAGGTCATAACAACCTCAGCTCCAAAAGATTTTGCGGCTGCTTCAATGCGTGGGTCATCCGTTGCGATGATCACTCGATCTGCCCCACTCTCCATCGAACGCTCATAAACATGCTGAACCATCGGCTTACCGGCTAGCTCAACTAGCGGCTTACCCGGAAATCGAGTCGATGCAAAACGGGCAGGAATAACAACCGTAAAACTCATGATCAAGCCTCCGGTAGGCGCTCATCGTTTGATAGGGTGCGTGCTTCAGACTCAAGCATCACCGGAATACCATCACGAATTGGGTAAGCCAAACCGCTTGTACGGCAGATCAACTCGTTGCTCTCTTTATCCCACTCCAGTGGAGCTTTACTCACTGGACAGACAAGTATATCGAGCAGTTTAGGATCCATGTTGTTCTCCGAAATCGTTAATTAAATCTAATAAAGTATCTGCTAATAGTGTTGCCGATGCTGCATCAAACTGCGCTGTAACAGATAGATACCAACTGTTGGTTGGCATCTCTGATCCGCATTTTACCGCATCTTTCTCAGTCATAATTATAGGGTCATTAGAAATTTGAGCTAACAAGCCGCTATCAATTTTCTGATGATCTTTTAATGGGTAGCGATTAAGGCTAAATCCAAGTAGCTCTAGGGTATTGAAAAAACGATTCGGATCACCAATACCTGCTACCGCATTCACCCTAGTCGAACCCAGCACCTCAAATGAGGCTGGCAGCGCATCACCAGTATTGAGGGAAACAAGCTGATCTGGGACTAAGTTAAATCTTATAGCGCCAGGGTAATCAAACACACCCTCACCATTGAGCAACACAAGGGCCGCCTCGTTAAGTCGGCTAACTGGCTCTCGCAAAGGTCCTTCAGGTAATAGTTTCTGATTACCCAAACCGCGCATTGCATCAACAACAATCCACTCAGCGCTGCGCTTCAGGGCATAGTGCTGCAAGCCGTCATCACTCAAAATCAGATCGACTGGAAAGTTTTCAGCTAAATAGTTTGCTGCGCTGACACGATCAGGATCAACTACGACTGGAACACCTGCCCTACGCGCTATCAATAGCGGCTCATCACCGACCTGGTCTGCACTACTCGATGGAGAAACTGCTAACGGGTAGTGCTTGCTTTGACCACCGTATCCACGACTGATCACACCAACCTTGATACCACGACTCTTTGCTATCTCAGCTAGCGCAAGAATAAGAGGGGTTTTGCCGGAACCGCCAACAGCGATATTTCCGATGATTAAAATTGGTTTGCAAGGACCCTGAGCTTCAGCACTCAGACGTATACGACGACGTTTTGCTAAATAACCAAACAACAGTGAGAGTGGACGCAACAGTGTGAGCCAAGCTGCTGGCTGATACCAGGCACGCTCTAATGACATATCACTCCCCTGCCCGCGTTGTGATACTTAACTGTTTAAAGCCTAATGCCCCTGCGACATCCATCGCAGTCACAACCGATTGATGTGGAGTAACCCCATCAGCAGAGATACGAAGTGGCTGGTTGAACTCACCCTCGCTGAACTTAATTAAGGCGGCATGAAGTGTTTTTGGTTGGCTGTTCACGAGCAGTTGATCATTTACACTGAAGCGACCCTGTGCATCAATAGTCACCTCTATACCCTCATATCGAGCTTCCGCAGCATCACTCGCTTGCGGAAGATCGATTTGCAAGCGCGTCTCACGCGAAAAGGTTGTCGAGACCATAAAAAAGATCAGCAGAAGAAACACCACGTCGATAAGCGGAGTTAAGTTGATGCTGACCTCTTCGGTCGTTTGGCGAGGAAATCGCATAGTTACTTAAAGTCCACCTCGCGATCCCCATGAATCACGTCGACCAACTTAAGGGACTCCTGCTCCATAGCCACAATCAACGAGGTGATTTTGCGCTGAAAGAAACGATGCATGATGAGAGCAGGAATGGCGACACTCAACCCAGCAGCAGTCGTTAAAAGCGCTTCGGAGATACCACCTGCCAGTAGGTTTGCATTGCCGGTTCCAGCAACCATAATCTGTGAGAAGACCTTGATCATACCAATGACGGTTCCTAGCAACCCTAGCAGAGGGGTGATGACACTGATGGTCCCTAAGGTGTTGAGGTAGCGCTCCATCTGATGGACTACATCACCTGCTGCCTCTTGGATCGAGGCCTTCATCGCTTCACGACCATGTCTTGCATTGACCAGACCTGTCACAACCAATGTACCCAAGGCACTCGCCTGGCGAATTTCACGCAGACGCCCATCAGTGAGTTTTGAGCCCTTATAGAGTCCCCAAACATCTGCAAGAAGTCCTGGCGGAACGATTCTGTCGGCACGCAATGCAAGTAGACGTTCAATGGAGATAGCGAGCGCGACGATTGAGCAGAGAATGATGGGGATCATCAACCAACCGCCAGCGGTGATTAGATCAAACAACGGAATACCTCAGAAATACAGCTTATTAAACGGACTCTAGCACAGCCACTAAGTTACTCCTAGTCACCCGACGCTGCTTGGTTCCAATAGCGTCTCTCGCGTTCAATAAATCGACTTTCCCGACATCTATTTTGAGTCGCGATAAGGCTTATTTGCCCATCGACTGCGGTATCAAAAATCGCAATACCCCTTCGACTCACTCTACCTAACACCTGCTCATTGGGATGATTAAAACGGTTATTAAGCCCACGCGAAACCAAAGCCACTTGGGGGTTCAATTGATCTAACCAGTAACCAGAAGTTGAGCTCTGACTTCCATGGTGAGACAGGTGAAGCCAAGTGATAGCTGGAAATTGATACATCTTTAACAAGCGAATCTCCGCTGCTGATGAGAGGTCGCCCGCAACAAGAAATGAGCACTGTCCATTATTCACCAATAGTACGCAGGAGTTGTCGTTATCACTCTCTTCATCCGATAGATGCAAGGTCCTAAACTGCACACCATCACGTGTAACCAACTGATTAGAACAGACCATACCTCCAGTTCTTTCTGGCTGACCCGATGTAACACTCCTCAAAGTAACCGCATCTTTAAGCGCATCGAAACCACCAGCATGATCCACATCTGAGTGACTAATGATTAGATCGACCTCATTTACACCCGCTGCACGCAGCGTTGGAAGCAAGGTCATAGAGGCACTCATCCAGCCGCTTTGCGAGCGAGCGCCAAGGTCATAGACAAGATGATGATTTTGCGTGCGGATCCACAGGGATTGCCCCTGCCCCACGTCCAAAACCTCAATCTTGAAATCGCCACTCTGCATAGACTCCCCTCTAGGGAAAATTAACGGCATTAACATTAGCAACCCAAAATGCCGAATACCTGTTGGCAGCAAAAGCAGCAAAACACCCATAAAAACTAACATCAGCGCTATGGGTGTTAATGAAGGCCAGTCGGTATAAAGGCCTATAGTGGCGGTCAATTTAAGCGCAGACCAAAAACCAATAGACCAATACTCAACCACGGAGAGTGCCAGATCTGTAAATTGTCCAAGCAAAAACAGAATGGGTGAGAGATAGAGCAGAAGTGAAACCCAGGGAATAGCCCATATATTGGCAACCACTCCCACTAGCGTGAGTTGCCCTGTACCGCCAACGATCAGAGGTAGCATCAATAAGGTGAGAAGCACCTGCACTAGAATTACCGATAGCCACCAGGGGTAGTTTTGGCGCCAGCGATTCATCGCCAACAACAAGAAAACCAATCCAAATGAGAGCCAGAAACCGAGATCCAATACAGCCAAGGGATCAAACAGGGTGACAACAACTAAGGCTATTTGTAGACGCTTAACTGCGGAGGGGGATCGTTTAAATAACATTCCACCCAAGAGCAGTAGAGCCATCACCCACGCACGCTGCAGTGGAATTCCAGCCCCTGCCAACCAGAGATAGGCAGTAGCAGCAAACATCGATAGTAGAATTGGCAACCGCTCTAACCAGGAGACCCGAGTTTGCGGGGCCAGATAGATGAGCAGAAATATGGCGCCTCTCATACTTAGTAAAATTGAAAGTGTTATCACGGCTAAATGGATACCGCTGACAACTGCAAGATGGATGGTACCGGTCTGCCGAAGCAGTGCCCAATCAGATTGGGCCAGCAGAGATGACTCACCCAGGAAAATAGCACTTATGATTGGCACCGCATTTTTGTGTAAGCGATCACCTAATTGATCGAATATCAGCTGCCTAAAATTAGGGGATTCATTAAGTTGATGAACCTCTCTTATGTATCCGGTTGTATCTACCCCTTGGCGAAGTGAGCGCAGAATTGTATCTGGGCTTTCATCGTTACGAAAACGATTAGGGGGCTTCAATCTGACGGTCGCATTGATCCTATCACCCGCCTTGATTATCAGATTAGCGTCATACAGACCCACTTTGATGCGCCGGATATTTGGTAATTCCGCAGGCGGTACATCTAAATTGATAAGCAGCGACCTATACCCATCATTAATTTCAGGTTGAAGATTAATGATCTCGCCTGCCAGCTCAACATCAACAGGCTTGGTATTGAGAGGAATGCGATGCGCTAGGCTATACGCAGACCAGATATAGTTCACCACTAGCGCAATCAGAAGCAAACGCAGAGGGTTACGCCAAGGTTTAGGGGTAAGCGCCGATAGTAATGCCGTTATCAGGGCAACGATTGCAGTTGCATTAAGCGATGGCATCCATGCAGCCGCAAATAGCCCTAGCAGGTAGAAGATCATCCTTGATCCTAGCTAATGTGTTTTATATCAGCCTAGCAGAACTTTAACTTTTCGTAAGTTGGATTATCTTGATCTTGTAGGCATAATCACCACTCACCGTATGGATGCGACTCTGTGAGTAAGAAGAGATATGCCGCGTAAATTACTCAAACGCTATATGCCTAACCCAGAAGTTCTCAAGAGCCACAAGCACTTGAGCTGGCTAGGCTCGCATCTACACAACTCAGACCTCTGGCACCTAACCCGAAAGTCAGCCTCTAAAGCCTTTCTTGTGGGTATTTTTTGTGCATTCCTGCCTATCCCAGGACAGATGATAGTTGCCGCTGTGTTGGCAATATTAATCGGTTCTAACCTTCCCATCTCTGTGGGCTTAGTTTGGTTAACCAACCCAATAACAATGCCGCCTATTTTCTATGCAACCTATAAATTGGGGGCTTGGATTCTCGGAACGCCACCGGTTGAGATGCATTGGGAGCTCGCTGCAATTCAATCTGAAATTGCAACGATCTGGTGGCCACTGTTGTTTGGCTCAGTTCTGTGCGGGGTTGTACTCGCTGGCATCAGCTACGTAGTGATTAACCGCGTATGGGTATGGCATGTTCGCCGCCGCTGGGCGAAACGCGTACTGCGTATCCGCCAAAACAAAACTAGCTAGCTAGCTAGTAAAGAGCTAGTTAGCTTAGCTGTCCACCTACTAGGGTTAATACTCTATCCATTTTGGCTGCCAGTGTGTGATCGTGGGTTACAATAATCTGAGCAACGCCCTGATGTTGATTTAGCATCGCTAAATGCTGCTCCACCTCACGAGCTGTATTGGGATCGAGATTACCGGTTGGCTCATCCATCAATACACAATCGGGCTGATTAGCCAGTGCACGCGCAATTGCAACACGCTGTCGCTCACCACCGCTCAACTTAGCAGGACGATGTGACGCTCTAGATGCTAAGCCAACCTGTTCCAACAGTGTGTGTGCTCGCGATGATGCATCATCCACTGAGACTCCACCTAACAACATCGGCATCGCGACGTTCTCCAATGCAGAGAACTCAGGCAACAGATGGTGAAACTGGAATACGAAACCTAAATGGCGATTACGAAGTGCCGCACGCTGCTGCTCATTCATCAATGCAATCGACTGGCCGCCAATTAGCACTTCGCCACTGCTTGGGGTATCTAGGCCCGCTAGTAGGTTAAGCAGTGTACTTTTACCACTCCCAGAGGAGCCGATGATTGCGACACGCTCTCCCGCTTTTACATCAAGATTTAGGTTTTCAAGAATAGATAGCGTCTGCCCCGCTTCGTTGAAGCTGCGGCCCAGATTTATCGCCTGCAATACACTGTTACTCATAACGAAGGGCCTCCGCAGGTTCAACTCGAGCAGCACGCCAAGCTGGGTAGAGTGTTGCCAACAGACTAATCCCAAGACTTACCGCAATAATTAATAGCAGATCACCCATTTGTAGTTCTGATGGTAAGTAACTGATGAAGTAGACATCAGCCGAGAGGAATTGAATCCCAAAGACGCTCTCAATCCAAGCGACCAGGTCTGAAACTGTCAGGGCAAGCAGGACACCTAACAGTGCACCTAGCAGAGTACCAATGAATCCGATTAGTGAGCCCTGAATCATGAAGATTCGAAGAATACGTCCCGGTGTTGCGCCCAGCGTGCGTAAAATTGCGATATCAGACTGCTTGTCGGTCACCACCATCACAAGCGTAGATACAATATTAAACGCTGCTACAAAAACGATGAGGAAAAGCAGCAAGCCTATCATTCGCTTCTCTAACTGAATCGCTTGGAAAAGGTTGCCATGAGTCCGAGTCCAGTCTGATGTATAGACTCTAGCATCGAGCTGACGAGCTAGAGATACAACCGTGTTCGGTGCATCAAAAAGATTAGCGAACTTGAGACGCAGCCCCTCAATTTCACCCGTTGGAATTCGTTTTAAACGCGCGGCATCTGCAATATCGACATAGGCAAGGTTAGCGTCGAGTTCAGCGCCTACCGAGAAGATACCTGTCACAGTAAAGCGCTTCATACGCGGTACAATGCCCGCAACACTCACTGAGGCTTCAGGTAGTACTAGATTCACCTTATCGCCTAAGTTAGCTCCCAAGAAACGCGCTAATAGTTCACCCAAGACTATATTGTACTCACCCGCTTTCAGTGAATTGAGGTCGCCTTGCTTCATCTGATTGGCAGCAATAGAGACAGTCGCCTCCAGTGCAGCGTCAATACCCGTTACCAAAACGGGTTGAACGCGTCCCGATGCGGTTAACATCCCCTGCGCTTGAACAAATGGGGCTACCCCTTCAACACCTTTGGCTACTAGCAGTTGCTCGCGGATCGGCTGCCAATTACTCAAAGAACCGTCATAGCCGTTAATCGAAGCCTGAGGCACCATCCCCAAGATGCGCTCTTTTAGTTCACGGTCGAAGCCGTTCATGACACTGAGCACAACGATAAGTGCAGCAACGCCTAGCATTAAGCCGAGCGTAGAGACGAGGGATATGAACGAAATAAAATGATTTGATCGATTTGCACGCGTATAACGCCAGCCCACGAAGAGTGATAACGGGGTGAACACAGTTTAAGAATCCTTTTTCATGCGTGCTTGAAGAGCCTCTAACTTACCAATTATCAAGGCTCGCGGAAACCTATTCGCTTTAAGAACTACTCTTTTAAATCCAGAATCTATATTCTCTCAACTCGACAAGGTGAGAATAGATGAAACTGAACAATAAAATTGTACATCATATCGGCGTCGGAGCTGGCTTTATTGGATTAATTCTTTGGTACCTATTGGGCCAAAAAATGGACCTATTCCAAACCATCACCGAACTCTTTCCCGCAAGTCATAATGGCGCCGGATTTACAGCCGCTATCATTATCTGGATGACACCCGGCTTTTTTATCTGGAAATTGTTCAACCGCTGGATTGAAAAGGTACTCGCCATCAAGGGGCAGTACTACGAGGACAGCTATTACCAAAACGAGTCTGATAATACGCAAAAGTAGCTACTAAGGGACGCGAAGCTCCAATTTGCCGTCGCTTTGTACAAGTTCTAGATGTTTAAGAAAGCTCATTCCAAGTAGTACATCCCCTTCAAGGCCTGCGCTAATCATGGCGGGTACTCGCTCCATCTTAATACCTCCGATCTGCACACTTTCAAGCGTGGTCATTTTGACTGCGATGGTGCCGTTGGCTGTTTGGGCAAATCCCTTACCCTCTATGGGAAGGTTAAGCTGATCGGCAAGCGCTTCTGGAAGTGAAACGTAGGTGGCGCCGGTATCAAGAATTAAGCCTACTGAGACGCCATTAATACGACCTGGCGCGTGATACTGGCCACGACGATCTGCAAGCAAAGAGACTGAGCCGGTCCCCTCCTCTAAGGTAACCAGTGCCCCATTTGGATTTCGCTTACCCTCAAGGTAGCTATTGAAACCGTAGGTCAGCATGACCAGCAACAGTATCCAGGTCATGTGTGACGAGAGGCGGGCCATTTTTCTTTGGGTATTCGATTCACGCATTTTAAAATAGGGTTATCTGTTTTTCAGTCAGTTGATCGAAGCTGGTACCTACGAAGGGTAGCAGAGTATCGGCAACTGGACGAAGCTGCTTATCTAAGTAGTGGTTGTAATCGATTGCAGACGTTCGAATAGAAACGGGCTCTGGTCCATTAACTGTCATCAAATACTCAATATCATCACCGCGCCCTAACTGGGCCCGGATACCTACCTCTTTAAGGTGCGCTTGCAGTTTGCGCGCAGCTTTAACATGAGGTGGATTGGAAGCAACATACTCAGACAACTCTCGTCTTAAGCGTCGTTTATAGACCAGTAATTCATCGACCTGACCGGCTAGCACTCTGTCCACATACTCTGTAACAAGCTCTCGCCAGGGCAAGCCTGCAAAGATACGTTCAAATAGCTCGACCTGGAAAGTTTTGGCAAGCTCAGTCCAATCACTACGCACAGTCTCTAACCCTTTAAAAACCATCTCTGTTGTACCGTCAGACAACACCTTTTTACCTGCGTAGCGCTTTTTAGTACCCTGCTCTGAATGGCGCATTGTTGGCATTAAGAATCGGCTAAAGTGGCTCTCAAATTGAAGTTCAAGGGCACTCTCTACACCGTACTCTTTAGCTAGCGTTTCAGTTAGCCAGCTATTTACCTGCGCAGCGATCTGCTCACCATGTTCAGTCATGCTGCAATCTAAGGCCTTTTCTCTGATCCAGACAAAGACGGAGTCTGTGTCGCCATAGATCACCTGATGCCCAAAGCTTTGCTCAATCTGTTGAGCTGTTCGTTGCAGTATTTCATGCCCTCTAAGGGTGATAGCGCCGGATAATCGCTGATCATAAAAGCGACAAACATTAGAGCCTAGCACACCGTAGCAGGCGTTCATTTGAATCTTAATCGCTTGTGATAACGCAGCATTGCCAGCCGCTTTTGCCTGATCCCTCGCGTGCCAGAGGTCAGCAATGATTTGGGGTAACAGCGCCACCTCGGAGTTAAACGAGGCTTCAAAAAAACCTACTACACGGGATTTCTCATTTGCCTCATCAGCCAGTGCTAGTGCCAGAGGGTCGATACTGAAAGTACGAATAATACTGGGATATAGACTCTTAAAATCGAAGACCAATACATCGTCATATAGACCGGGCTTGGACTCCATGACAAAACCGCCCGGCACAGAGAGATCGGAACGACCAGAAGCATAGGGCTGCGCTACATAACCTGCACGATGGAGCTTTGGTAGGTAGAGATTATCAAATGCCTGCTGCGAGCCACCCACCTTATCTAGCGGCAATCCGGTAAGCCGAGCACGCTCTATGAGGTACTCAACAACGGCTGTCTTTTCGAAAATCTCAGTCACTAGACGACAATCTTCAAGATTATATTTTGCTAGCGAAGCCCGATCAGTCGCGTACATGGTCTGAATCTTTTCGCCCCTGTCGTAGGGATCATCAATCGCTTTACCACGCCCTAATAGAGCCTGGGCCACGTACTCTAGACTGAAACGATTAAAGTGCCAGGTCGCACCTTTTAAGGCTTCAATCCCATCTACAGCAACACGACCACTAATACGTGCAAACCAGCGACCATTGAGCCCCTTCTCAACCTTCATTGGTGTTCGATCACGGCCCAACTTCAGAGATAGGCTGTGCGCTTGTGCTCGCGTCTCTAAAACACGCAGATCGAAACCGATTAGATTCCATCCGATAATCAGGTCTGGGTCCCACTGAAGGATTCGATCTACCATCTTAATTAGGAGATCGGCCTCACCTTCGCAACTTTCACAATAGTTTAGATTTGGGGCTTCACCATTAAACAGAACTGTTTCAAGACTCCCCATCTGCATAGCGACCGAGAGAATTTTATCGGCATTTAAAGTGGTCTCTATATCGATGGAGAGCATCGACAGTTTAGGTGAGTAGTCACAGGCTTTAAGTTCATCACCCAGCCGCCCTTGAACCAACTGCGCACCCGTTCGTATGAAGCGCTCCATTAGGTAACGATCTATCGGGCGGATATCCTCTTCCATCAAAGCGACACCCGCATCACCGAGAATTCTGACCGATTCCCAATAGCACTGCAGTGTTTGGCAGTAGAGGCCAAGCACTGTTGATTTAGCGAAATCTTTAAGCGCTAAAGGCTTTAATTCCCAACCTTGAATATCGGCTAGCAGCGAACGAATTTTGGATTCATCACTCTCTTTTACGAAACAGAGTGGGCGATCTCCAACGACTGTAACTCGTTCAGCACCATTATCGGTAGTGAGCCAGAACTGATACTCAACACCCGCGGATGTATCACGTTGTGTGCGAGTGAGTGGAAATCCCTGAATCACCGACTACTCGCCAAAAGGAAGAACCAGTTCCATCTCTGGGAAGTGACTAACAACGTCGTTAAGTGAGCTCTTTTCAAAGAGCAGTTTGAGGTTAGGACCTGCATCCATCGTAAAGTAGAGAGCTAGCCCCTGTTGGCGAAGCTGCCATACTTTATGCATCGCGGCTAAAGAGTCTGGCAGCCAATAGACGAGTGGTGGCCAGCTTGATGCGAAGGTTGCGTGCATTGACATCGCATTATGCTCGGCCGTGGATGCTAGCAGCTCAAAGTTATGTGTATTCAGTGCTTCATGCAATTTAGCTAAATCTGCATTGGCTTGTGCAGGCCAGCTATTGTAGAGGTGTGAAGTCTCTATGGTGCGTTGCATGCCAGAGCGTGAGTCAATCGACTTCTCGCCGACATCGATCTTAATCAATCCAACGGCCAGTCCGGGCCATTGAATATCAATTGGGTGAGCATGACTATCAAGGCCATCCTCGCGATGCCCCATGTGCCACTCAACAAAACCTTGATAGATCGAACGACTCGCACTGCCACTGCCCATTCGCGCGATCATCGATAGCGCCTCTTTTGAGAGGTTAAATCCGAAGCTATCATTCAGCGCCAAAGTCAAAGCAGCAAAACCCGAAGCTGAGGACGCAAGCCCTGCTTGGGTTGGGATGTTATTGCGTGTTTCAACTAAAAAACCGATCGCAGAATCACGACGAAATAGATCAATAAACCGAGAGATGCGCTGCGCGAACTTGGTCTCGGGGTGCATCTCATGACCATTCAAAATAACGCGATCTACGGGTTGATCGAGCGGTGTAACTTTAGTGTGGGTACCAAGGTCACGCAGTGAAATCGAGAGCGATGGGTTAATAGGTAGATTGAGTTCAGCATCTCGCTTCCCCCAATATTTACAGAGCGCGATATTACTTGGCGCGAAATGCTCTGCTGAGGCAACCACATCTGTTACATCAGGAAGAACCTTGGCTAAAACCTCAGCTTTATTCACGACTCTCTCCTTAAACCATCTTTAGAAATTGAAACAGGGATGTGATCAAAACCTATACGCTTAGGATCAGCTTTCCCTAGAGCTAAAACACAATCGCCAAGCCCTGAACCTGAAATCTTTACACCCATAACATCTGGTTCAGCGCGAAGCTGGTACTGTAATTTGGCTAGCTGTTGGTCACATACACCCAGAGCTTCCATTAAGCCCGAGTATTGATTCATAAGCTGACCTAGTTGTGCAAGGTCACTCTTATTGATAGCAACTTCTGTGGCACGGGTAACATCCCCCATTAGACGATAGAGGTTGGCATAGATCTCAGGCGAACGCTGAGCATAGCTCTCAACCAGTGCCAACACGTCTGGTGTCTTCATCTTGTAGCCCACAAAATAGAGATCAATATCCGGGGTCGAGGCCAGTGGTCTTACAACCCGTTCTGCCATCTCGTAGGCCACAATACCGCCATAGATACAGGCAGCAAGATCAGTTCCAGAACCACGCCCATTTTGAACCTGATGAACAGCTGCAAGCGCGCGTTTAAACACCTCTTCAGGCGTCACAGAAACTGATGCATATTCAAGAAGCGCCGCAACCATGGCAGCAGTGACAGCCGCTGATGATCCAAGTCCCACCTGATGTGAAAATTCGCTTTCGATAGAGACTTTAAAACCTGAACTGAGCTCCGGCACTTGCTCAATAGCTGCGACCAAAAACGCGAAGGTATCTGATTGTTCTATATGGCGAAGGTCACTGGTGTAGTAACCTAATCCAGAAACTATCTCAATTGAGGTAGTGTTTAGTGGCTCAAGAGTTAGCTCTATCCGCTTAGTAACCGCCATAGCCAATGCAGGCTCACCATGCAGGATAGCGTGCTCACCCATCAACATCAGATTGCCAGGGGCTGAGTATTTAATCATGTGCAATCACCCCTGTATTTGAACCGGCAATTGTGCCCCAACGCGAACCCAGTGGGAGAGATAGCGCTTCCGGAGTGCATGAGGGGAGATAGGCAAGTACGAGACCACCCGCATCCCCTGAGACTGCGCCAGCACCTGAAATTTTAGCAGCACCACCTAGATCTTCGATCTTCTCAACTAGAGCGTTAACTCGACTCGGCACAACTCCAATTCGGCTTAACAAACGGTGGTTCACTTTAATCAGTGGGCTTAATGCTTCAGAACTATCTAGGGAGCGCCCTATTTCGGCCGTTACATCTGAGAACTCGCTCCAAATTGAGGAGTCCGCAAACTGGCTACGAACACGATCGACACAGACCCCCGTACTGGTTGCTGGGGTACCGGTAAAGATCCAGTACCAATCTTGGCCTAGGGCTTTTGGCAGGTCGCCCATACGGAGTGCCTTGTCTGACTCAACCCGCACGAGACCACCCAAACAGACAGTAGCTGCATCAATCAAACTACCACGACCATGCTGCAAACGCTCACAATGACGCACCTGTTCAATCAACTGTTCTGGCGAGCGCTGTCTAGAGAAGAGTGCCAACAATGCTGCCAACAGTGCAGCTGACGACCCCATACCAGCACCCACAGGTATTTCAGACTCAATCTTCACTTTACCGCGGGGCAGACGCTCTAAATTGCCAAGCATGCGCGCTATATCAACGGTATAGAAAATGAGTTCAGCAGGCCGTGAAATGATCTCAGATATGGAACGTTCACCCTTGAGATAACCCTCAAAGGCTGCATCCAGTTTATGCCGAAGTGTGGAGAACTTTTCCAAGGCGAGTTCATGCACAGAGTCTGGGCCGAACCAGCTCAAACGAGGTAAAGGATCTGGAGTGAAGCTGACATTGAGGCGCTGTTTTACAGCAAAGGCTAGAGCCGGCGCGCCATAGACCACCGAGTGCTCACCGCTAAGGATGATCTTACCTGGTGCACTCGATGTGGACATATTAGTTCTCTACGTATTCTCGTTTGTGCGCTGAAATCGCAGCAAGACGGAATCGACCTTTGGTATCCGCAGGGATTGGGTGATCACCACCATCACGCGGATCAGGGTAGCGGTATAGATTGAGGTACTCGTCGTAATTCAATTCAGTACGATCAGCCAGTAGCTCTGCGTGACGTGTTGTATTCAGTGCTGCTTTATAGCCTGCCACAACGCGACCTGCAAAAAACTCAGATACAGAGCCTGAGCCATAACTGAAGAGACCGATACGCTTACCAGCGAGATCGTCAGTTACATTCTCAAGCAGCGAACAGAGTCCGATGTACATAGAGGCGGTGTAACAGTTACCAATAAGACGGTTGTAGATAAGTGTTGGCTCAATCTGTGCTGCAAGTTGATCTGGAGTCTGACCACTTTTATTCACACGAGAGAGTTGTGAATGAGCCTTTTGTGCCATCTTGCCAAACGGTAGGTGGTAACAGAAGTAGTCGATATCTTCATACCCTACCCCGGACTGCTCAGTGTAATCTTCCCAGCTGCGTTTCAGTGAGGTGAGATAAATCTTCGTTGAATATTTACCATCAACCAGGGCTGTAGTTCGGTAGTTTGGACGCCAGAAGTCCATCACATCTTCAGTGTGGTTACCCGCTTCTGGATCAATCTCCAAAACACGAGGATTTGAACGCACTAACATCGCAACTGCGCCGCAGCCCTGAGTAGCTTCACCTGGCGAGTCCAGATCATAACGAGCAACATCAGAGGCGATCACCAAGATCGATTTTTCAGGCTGACGGGCAACCAACGCACAGGCCATCTGCAGTGCAGCTGTTGCGCTATAGCAGGCGTGTTTCAGCTCGACAACGCGACATTTAGAGGTTAAGCCCAGCAAGCGATGAACATAGACACCTGCAGCTTTAGATTGGTCAATCCCTGTCTCTGTCGCAAACAGAACTGCTGATATGGCATCAGTGCCAACGCGCTCAACAATTGGAAGTGCAGCATTGGCAGCAAGTGTAACGATATCTTCATCGTGCGCTGCCATGGCCATCTTCTCTTGGCCAATACCATCATAGTACTTGTTTGGATCGGTACCCTGACGCTCAGCAAGGGTGCGCAGATCGAGGTAGTAGCTCGAGGTGTAGAAACTGATTTCGTCTATACCGACTGACATGCTGTGCAATAATCCTTAACACTAATCGATAATCAAAGCGCGACAACCTAACAGCGCTTTACTATTTTGGACGCCCAGCAAAAACATGGCAGTCCGATACTCGCGTTCAATCTGCTCAATGACAGCAACCACAGCGTCTGCAGATTCCATTGCGGGTTTCAAAAGAGGTGCAGCAAACCCACCAAGCGAGGCGCCGAGTATAACAGATTTCGCGAGATCAATCCCATCTCGCAAACCGCCACTGGCAATGAGTGTAGCTCGATCGTTCCAGTGAGCTGCACGCATTAGGGCAAGTGTTGTTGGCACGCCCCAATCTTGGAATTTAATTCCGAGCTGATCTCCTTCACGTCGATGGTGCTCGATACGACTCCAAGAGGTACCACCAGTGCCAGCAAGGTCAAAAAAGCGCACACCGGCTTCATAGCCAAGTTCGATATCCTCTGGTGACAGACCACTTCCGACCTCTTTAAGCATGAGTGGAACTGAAAGAGATTTCGAAAGCTCTGCGATACGCTCGGCAAGGTTTGAGAAATTGGTATCACCCTCAGGTTGAATCGCCTCTTGGAGCGGATTGAGGTGAAGATAGAGTGCATCAGCACCTAAAACATCAACCGCCTCTTGGCACTCTTTTTCACTAAAACCGTAATTGAGCTGCACAGCACCAAGATTACCAATAAGCACTGTCGTAGGTGCGACTTCTCTCAACTCAAAACTTGAACGCGACTGTGCATCAGTGAACATGACACGTTGTGAGCCAACCGCCATAGCTACCTGGCAGCGCTCTGCAGCCTCGGCAAGATTGCGATTGATCTTTCTTACGACCTCATGATCCCCACCAGTCATGGATGAGATCAATAATGGAAAGCTCAGGGTTTTGCCTAGAAACTCAATCGATGTATCGATATCAGCTAGATTGAGCTGTGGCAGCGCCCTATGTGTCAGCATTATTTCATCAAAATAGCGGCCGTCACGATCCGTCATGGGATCATTAAGAATCGCCTGAATATGCTCGATCTTACGATCGTTGGTCTGCTCTGACATTAACGTTCCATTTTGAGATGAGACTGCATCAGTTCACCTGGGTTTGTTTGTGCCGCTAACAGTGACAACTCACCACACAAAACCGTAGCACCACAGATAGCCGCTAAACGACGCGCATTAGCGCCCGGTTCACGATCTTCTTTACAGCCCAGTTTATGGAGATTCTCTTCTACAAAGTCGATTCCTTTGCCGTTACCCACACTACCGACGATCAGGTTTGGTAGTGTACAGCTGAAGTAGAGATCGCCATTACGAACCTCGGCATGTACCACACCTTGCGACCCTTCAATAATGTTCGCCGCGTCCTGACCTGTAGCCAAATAAAAGGCTAGGAGCATGTTGGCGTAGTGGGCATTAGCACTGCGCAAACCGCCCGCAATCATGGTACCTATAAGGTTTTTCTTGATGTTTAGATCAACCACTTTTTCAGGCGTAGTATGAAGACGACGCTCGCAGATATCACGCGGAATGATGATCTCGCACACCACGTACTTGCCACGTCCCAGAATACCGTTCACCGCAGTCGCTTTCTTATCGGAACAGTAGTTTGCCGAAATAGAGCTGT
The DNA here is from genome assembly GCF_012848475.1 of Marinobacterium sp. LSUCC0821. Lineage (NCBI taxonomy): Bacteria > Pseudomonadati > Pseudomonadota > Gammaproteobacteria > Oceanospirillales > Oceanospirillaceae > Marinobacterium > Marinobacterium sp. LSUCC0821. Next base: position 284,584 of record NZ_CP051666.1, on the reverse strand, counting down.
ATTGCAGGTGCGGGTAGTTCTCTAGAATCCAAGGGATTAGATGATCCGCAGCATTGGTCACCATGTTGTGGCCCGATGCATCACCCGTTGTGAACTCGAGGCGCAGATAAATTAAATTCCCTACCACTTGCGAGTGCATATCGATCAACTTCGCAAAGCGACTCGATTTAGCTACGACTGCATTGAGGTCATCCATACGGGACTGCAGGGATTGAATCGCTAGATGTGCCGCGTATGCATCAGCAGCCTCTAGTAGGATTGAACGTGTCATACGCTCATCAATAACGCTGACTTTAATCCCTTCTGGGCAGAGTGTGGAGATGCGCGCGCCACGGCCAACCGAAGGCCAAAGCGGCGTCTCATAGGTCGCCAGCGGTACGCTTAACTTCTCCTCAATAATGTGACCCGATAGTTTCATCGGTCCAACCCAACGCATAGGGATGGGTGCTTGGAGAATTTTATGTGTCTTCATCCGCTGAAAATCCAATAAAAAAGGGCTGTCATAACAACCCTTTATTCGTTATCGATAGGTTTAGATGGATTTTATCGGTCCACCCCTATGGATGCAATTGATTCACCTCAGGATGCAGGTGATTCCTGTACAGTTTCTGTCACCCATACAGTCTGTTCATCTGAGGTTTTTAAATTATCTGGAGTGATTGTGATATCGAGTGCACCCGCCAAACCGCCGATCGAATTGAGTACGCGCAACTGCGCAATTTGATGATCTGTTTGCGCATCAACCAACTGATTTTGCGCTGTAAATACCTCATTTTCAGTATCTAAAAGGTCAAGCAGCGTGCGCTGGTTAATATCAAACTGCTTCTGGTAAGCATCGCGTGTATCGCGGCTCGCCTTGAGGTGATCTGCTAGGAAGCCAATCTGCTTGCCTAGGACAGTGTAGGCATTCCAACTCAGTTTAAGACTTTGATTTGCCTGTAATAGCGCATCATCTTGCACCGCCTGAGCCTGACCAATCTGCTTAATGGTATTTGCTTCCCAAGCTTCATCAGCGCCACCATTGTAGAGATTCCAACGTAGACGAACCATGGCCGTAAGGTCTTCATTAGCGCCAGCTGTACCATCTAAATTGTGATCCCAGCGACGCTCCACCTCAAAGTAAACTCGCGGTTGATATTTGGCTTTTGCAGCTTCACGTTGTGCGAGGGACGCTTCCAAGTCTGCACTGGCAACCGCCATCACAGGGTGCTGAGTTCGAAGTAACTCCAACCCCTCTTGAACTGTTTTTGGCATCACACCAATCTGAGCTGGCACAGGGCTCACTTCTGTCGGTGCTGGCTGACCCAATACGCGTTCATAGGTTGCAAGTGCATCAAGGTAGTTATTCTCTGCAACCAATGAGTTCACCTCAGCAAGTGAGAGACGACCCTGAGCCTGATTAACTGAAGACTCAGCACCCACTCCCATCTCAGCACGACGCTTGATCTGGTCAAACAGTTTCTGGTGGTTAGCCAATGTAGCTGCAGCACTGTTTCGAAGTTGCTGACGACGTAACAACTCTAAATAAGCGCGGCCAGCCTCAAGCAGATAATCATCAGCCACATCAGATAGATGAGCATAGGCAGAGCGAGATTTAGCATCCTGGCGATCTACTTCAGAGCCTGTCGCACCACCATCGTAAAGCATTTGAGAAAGATTAAGGCGCGCTTCACGGCGATTCAGCTCATCGTCCGTCGCATCCTTAGTCCATTCGTAACCGGAACCCAGCGTCATATCTACCTTAGGTTTGTAGCCAGATTTTGCTTGCTCAATCGCATGAATCGATGCCTGATAGGCATTAACAGCCTCAACCACCTGAGGTGCTTTAAAGAGTGAGTTTGAGAGTGTTTCGCTGAAAGCATCCGCATTGGCCATAGAAACCTGGCAAGTGACAATAAGAGAGATTAATTTAAGTTTAGTGTTCATACGTCTCATCCTGGCCTCTATTACCGATTATGAGTCTGACGCGATCTGGCGCGCCGGTTTTATTCAATATTGAGCTCACATGTGCTTTAACTGTTCGCTCGGAAATTCCTAGTGCAATGGCTATTAAGCGGTTCCCTGCGCCACTTCGCATTTGTTCAAGCACCTGAAGCTCTCGCTCGGTCAGCTCAGAGGTGTCATAGCGACTCACCTCTCGCGGCTGATTTTGCAAAAAGCTTTGCAAAATGCTTTGCAAAACTTCCGGAACCGCCCAGACATTCCCCGCTTCAACCTGCACCACCAACTCGGGCAACAGCGTGTCGTGGATATAGGTATTGGCATAACCCTTTATCCCCGAGAGGATCATCTGCTTCGCTTCAGCAACATCGGGCATATCACTCATAACCACGGTGTTACAGCAGGGCTCACTTAAAAGCTTTAGACGCTCCGGTTCAGTCAACGATTGCAGATGCACAAGCTGAATAGCTGATCTACTTACCCGATTAACCTGCCTCGCTTGCGTTACTGCAAACTCATTTACAGAGCTAGTTAGAGCGTCACTCCAACGTTTCAATACACGCGCGTTAGTTGCGTATAAACTCACCTCAAGCGACACGATTAAGGCTCCCTTAATGCGCTATTTTTCGCTTTCAGAATGGGTTTCAACAGGTAATCCATCACTGTCTTTTTGCCAGTCAATACATCCACATCAACCGTCATACCTGCCATCAAAGGCAATAGCTTCTGCTGCTCATTTAGATAACTATTCTCAGTCTCTAAACGCACCAGAAAGTACGCCTCCTCCTTCTCGTTTAAGAAGGTACTCGCTGAAATATAGTTGAGATTTGCAGGAGCGCCACCGTAGATAGAAAAATCGTAGGCAGAGACCTTTACGACCGCCTTTTGCCCTACGCGAAGATGGCCAATATCAGCTGGTGAAAGCTTGGCTTCCACTATCAACTTATCCTCCCAAGGGACAACCGATATAAGCGAATCACCCGGCTTCACCACACCATCGACCGTATTCACCATCACCTCTTTTACGGTACCCTTAAGCGGTGAACGAACCTCTGTTCGACGCATGCGATCCTGCATACCACTGAGAGCCTGCTCGAGACGCGTCTGCTCAGCCAGTAACTCGTTGTATTCACTTCGAGCCGTGCTTTTGAATTGATGACCCAGCTCTTTAATACGCTTCTCAATTTCGGCTACAGAAGCTTCAACCCTTGGCAGGCTCAACTGAATTGAAGAACGCTCCCCTTTAAGATCATTCACCTGACGCTTAAGACGCAAAAACTCCACTTCCGAGATAACACCCTCTTTGAGTAGAGGCTCGGTAATCTCAAGCTCACGTAACAGCAGCTGATAGCTATCAGAGACCTGAGCTAGCCGGCTTTTAGCCTCTATCAGCTCTTGCTGTTTTTGGCTCTGTTGAGAGGTTAGCACCTCTAAGTTGCTATCTAGCTCATCAGCTCGTGCACGCATTAGCGCCAGCTCTTCAACCTCAAGCGAACGATATTCTGAAGGCATTTCAATGGGGGATTGATACTCAGCACCATCTGCTTCAGCTTTAAGTCGAGCTAGCTTTGCAGCCAATTCGAAATAGCGAACCTCGTTCTCACGGACAGAACTAGAGAAACGCTGATCTTCGATACGCATGACTACCTGACCCGCTTCAACCAGATCCCCTTCACGTACTAGAATCTCCGAGACAATTCCCCCTTCGAGGTTTTGCACTACCTGAAGCTGTTTAGAGGGAATTATCTCCCCCTGACCACGTACTACTTCATCAAGCTCAGCCCAATTAGCCCAAACGACTGCAGCCGTTAAAAAGAGCGCCATCGCCCAAAGCAACAGCGTTGCACCTCGCGGCGCCTGCTCCAAAATGGCTTGATTGACGCTGTTTGCGTAATCTAAATCTTCGCTTCTAATGTTATTTGGCTTAACCATCTCACCTACCGACGAACCTGAAGACGCCCTTGTCGCAACGCTTCCAGCACAGTCTCTTTAGGACCATCCGCAACTATCTGGCCTCTATCAACCACAATAATTCGATCTACCAACTGCAGTAGTGAGACCTTATGTGTCACTAATAACAGGGTTCGATCCTTAATAAAATCTTCCAACTGCCCTCGTAGATACTCTTCAGAAGCGTTATCCATCGAGTTGCTTGGCTCATCAAGCAGCAGCATGTTTGGTTGATGTAGCAAAGATCGTGCCAACCCTATGGCCTGACGCTGCCCACCAGAGAGCCCTGCACCACGCTCGCCTACCGGCATATCAAAACCAAGTGGATGCTGGGCTACGAACTGATCGACACCTGTTAGCTTAGCCACTTCCAAGAGACGCTCGTCACTGACCGACGGGAGACCGATAACTATGTTTTCACGCAGCGTACCGGCAAATAGGAGTACATCTTGGGGGAGATAACCGAGGTTGCGACGCAAGTCGACCGGGTCAATTTGATTGATATCGATGCCATCTAAAGTTATAGCTCCACTTTGAGGTTTATAAAGGCCCGCCAGTAGCTTTTGAATGGTCGATTTACCTGATCCAATACGGCCGATCAGGGCAACCTTCTCTCCCTGCTTTATCGAAAAGCTCACACCATTAAGCGAACCCACCTCGCTATTAGGGTAGGTAAAATCGACATTTTTAAACTCCATCTGCCCCGTCAAATTCTCACGATGCACATAGTGTTTTGTCGCTTCGCGCTCGTCTGGAAGCTCCATGATGCTATTGAGCGTTTTGAGCGCTTTACTTGCTTGCTCATACTGAATTACTAAACTCGAGATTTGGGCCATAGGAGCAATGGCACGCCCCACCAAAATATTACAAGCGATTAAGGCCCCCATGGTGAGCTGCTGTTCAATGATCAGATAGACGCCAAGAATAATGAGCGCGATAGAGGCAACTTGCTGCACTAAGCCCGAAAAACTGCCTACAGAGAGTGAGAGTATCCGAGCTTTAAGTCCCCAGCGCGCAATATGGCCCACAGCCTCATCCCAACGACTTACCATTGGCGACACAGCACGCTGTGTTTTCACTGTCTCCATAGCCGTCAAGGCCTCTACAAGCGCCCCATTCTTTTGCGCTGTCGCTGAAAAACTCTTTTCAACGGCAGATCTAAGAGCCGGCTTTACCGCAAGGGTGTAGAGCAGAATGAGTGGAACAGCGATCATTGGAATCATCGCTAACGAGCCACCGATATACCAAACCACCAAGATAAATATCACCATAAAGGGGATATCAATTAACAGAGCAACACTGCCTGCACTAAATAGCGAACGAATGCTATCGAACTCACGCAGGTTAGATGAGAAAGCACCGACCGAAGCAGGCATCACATCAAATCGCATCCCCAACACTTTTTGGAAAATTGTTGAGGATAATAGGATGTCGGACTTCTTAGCAGCCACCTCCAAAAAGTAGGCCCTTAACAGCTTCAGACCAAAATCAAAGAGGTAAACAAGACCTACACCTAAAGCCAGCACCCACAGGGTATCGACAGCTGAATTGGGCACAACCCTGTCATAGACGTTCATTACAAAGAGTGGGTTGGCGATAACAAATAGATTGATAAGCAGCGAAGCTATTAAAACATCACGATAAATCGCTTTAGAGCGCCACACGGTTCCCCAAAACCAGTGCTTATCGTTTTTGCTATTAACATCAGAAACACCCAAGCTCGATCTGTATTCAGGTTTAACAAAGATGACAGTGCCAGAGACTAATTTGCGAAGCTCGCCCTCTTCTATCTCAACGACTCCACCTGACTCAGGCTGCTCTAAGACTAGAATTGAACCCCTGCGTTCACGAAGCAGTGAGCTGCTGCCATCTTGATGCAATAACACCACGGGCATTAACAGGTTGCTCAGTTCTGAGAGATTTCTCTGGGCGATTTTTGCAGAAAATCCTGCCCGCTGCGCCGCGCGAACAAACAGCTCTGGCGTGATATCGCCATTAATCGGAAGCCCGTCGACCAACACCTCAGCCGTGAGAGGTTTATGGAAATGGTGTGTTAGTGAGACTAGCGTTTGTAAAAGTGAGTCGTTTATCGACATCAGAAATTGACCTATTGGGGTTTAGCTACAATACTGATTTCAATGTAGACCATAAAAAAACTTTTGCTGTGAATTTTGTGACATGTATGTAAAAAAAGACTCTAACGGAGAGGTGATCGCAATTTCTCTCGAGCCATCTGATGGCTCTACGATTGCCGACACCTCTGATCCAGCCGTAAAGGCGTTCCTAACCAAAGCCAATCCGGATATATCTGCTGGGGCACAGCTACGCAGTAGTGATGCAGATAGCGTCCGTATTATTGAAGACCTTGTAGATACACTAATTGCTCGTGGTGTCATCCGATTTACGGATCTACCGAATCCTGCACAGGAGCGTCTACTGGAGCGCAAACTACTGCGTAAGATTATGCGCAAAGAGGAGGGATTACCGGACGAGGATGAGCAGACCATCCTTTCGGATGATCAAATTTTTTAGGCAAAAAAAATCCCGTGGATTTCTTAATCCACGGGATCTTCTTATGAAGCAAAGATAAGTCGACTTATATTAATCGAACTTGCGACCTTTGCTTGCTGCGATACGCATACGCAGTGCATTCAACTTAATGAAGCCTGCAGCATCTTTCTGGTTGTATGAACCTGCATCATCTTCGAATGTCGCAATGCTCTCATCGAACAAGCTATCTTCTGAACGACGACCAACAACAGTAACGTTACCTTTGTAGAGCTTAACGCGAACATCACCGTTCACATACTTCTGGCTCTCATCGATCATTGTCTGGAGCATCTTACGCTCTTCAGACCACCAGAAACCGTTGTAGATCAATTTAGCGTAACGTGGCATTAGCTCATCTTTCAGGTGAGCAACTTCACGGTCTAGCGTAATTGATTCAATAGCACGGTGTGCTGGCAGCATGATTGTGCCGCCCGGTGTTTCATAACAACCACGAGACTTCATACCGACAAAACGGTTCTCAACGATATCAAGACGACCGATGCCGTTCTCACCACCCACTTTGTTCAGGTAAGCAAGAACAGTTGCAGGTGACATCTGTTCACCGTTGATCGCAACGATATCGCCGTTGCGGTAAGTCAACTCAAGGTAAGTTGGCTGATCTGGTGCCTCTTCAGGAGAGACAGACCAACGCCACATATCAGTTTCAGCTTCAGTCCACGGATCTTCAAGCACACCACCCTCATAAGAGATGTGTAGCAAGTTAGCATCCATAGAGTATGGAGACTTTTTCTTCTTGTTAGAGAAATCAACAGGGATGTTACGCTCTTCACAGTAAGCCATTAGCTTTTCACGAGAGTTAAGATCCCACTCACGCCAAGGAGCGATTACGTGCACGCCTGGTTTAAGTGCGTATGCACCCAACTCAAAACGTACCTGGTCGTTACCCTTGCCCGTTGCGCCGTGAGAGATAGCATCCGCACCTGTCTCGTTAGCGATCTCTACAAGACGCTTAGCAATCAATGGACGTGCAATAGAGGTACCTAGTAGGTACTCACCTTCATAAATTGTGTTTGCACGGAACATTGGGAAAACGTAATCGCGAACAAACTCTTCACGAAGATCTTCGATGTAGATCTCTTTAACACCTAGCGCCTGTGCTTTTGCACGCGCTGGCTCTACCTCTTCACCCTGACCGATATCAGCTGTAAAAGTAACAACTTCAGCGTTGTACTCATCTTGTAACCAACGCACGATTACAGAGGTATCAAGGCCACCTGAATACGCAAGAACTACCTTTTTAATGTCGGACATTTCCGTCTCCAACTCCGTTTATAACCCTAATACAGGGCGTTTTTACCTAGCATGAGCCCGATAAAATCGAACTCTTAAATTTATGGCGCAAAATAATAGCAGAAATTGATCCATTAATTTAGAGGGATAGCTGATTAATTATGAAGCGATCTAGATTTGCACTCCCCTTATCAGCCGGATTTGGTACACTGGGTCATCACAGGCTCAAAACTAAGGAAACTTTGTGTCCAATTCGAATCAGCGCCATCCAATGGCAGACCGATTCAGAGGCTACCTACCCGTGGTCGTTGATGTCGAAACCGCTGGGTTTAATGCACAAACTGACGCCCTTCTCGAGATCGCTGCAGTAACTCTTACTATGGATGAGAGTGGCTACCTAATGATCGACCAATCGATCGAGGCTCACATTGAGCCTTTTGAAGGCGCCAACCTAGAACAATCCGCGCTAGATTTTACCGGAATAGATCCTTGGGACCCTGATCGTGAAGCGGAACCTGAGCTATTTGCCCTTGAGAGAATTTTTAAGCCTATTCGCAAAGCGGTGAAAGCGCACGACTGTAAACGCGCTATTCTCGTTGGCCACAATGCAAATTTCGATCACAGCTTTGTGACGCAGGCTGCTGAAAGGTGTGACATCAAACGCAACCCTTTTCACCCATTCTCAACTTTTGATACTGCAACCCTTGCAGGCCTGGCCTACGGCCACACCGTGCTAGCCAGGGCCTGTCAGATTGCGGGCATCCCGTTTGATAATAAACAAGCGCACTCAGCACTCTACGACACCACCAAAACTGCCGAGCTTTTCTGTTCTGTGGTTAACCAGTGGAAAGAGATGGGGGGATGGGATTTGGTTCTTGCTCTGCGTGAAGAGGAAGCAGAGGAGTAAATTCGTAACGCCCAGCTCATGTGTAACACAAGCTGGGCATCACGCGGGATTAGGCTTGGTCGTCAGCCGCTTTTGCAGCTTCCGCTACAAGTGTCTGAAGCTCGCCAGATGCAGCCATGTCACAAATGATGTCACAACCGCCAACTAGCTCACCATTCACCCAAAGCTGTGGGAATGTAGGCCAGTTTGCATACTTTGGTAGCTCTGCACGAATTTCTGGGTTTTCCAGAATATTTACAAAAGCAAAACGCTCATTACATGACATCAATGCTTCCACAGCACGTGAAGAGAAACCACACTGAGGAAAACGTGGAGTACCCTTCATGTAAAGAAGAATAGTGTTGCTATCAATCTGTTCTTTGATCGTATCGACTACGCTCATTTCCTACCTCATAAATCTTGGATTGATCAAAAAGTCTGTGCGCAGATATTACCTCAAAACCAACTAAGATACTCAGGTTTATTTAATCCACATCAGCAAAAGCTAAAAATGTTCAAAATTCACACAATTTAGCCACTCCAGTGATTGCCAACCTGCCCAACTCAAAATACTATTACCCCTCAGCGGCAGCTTCGGCTGCCTTTTTGCGTTTTTTGGAGATTTAGCAATGACAATGACCCCCGTAATGCCCACCTATGCTCGACTACCTGTCGCATTCGCTAAAGGCGAAGGAAGCTGGTTGTACGACACTGAGGGCCGACGTTACTTTGATGCTCTGTGTGGCATTGCAGTAACAGGATTGGGGCATGCTCATCCAGCTGTTGCTAAAGCGATTGCAGACCAAGCAAGTACGTTAATCCATACATCTAACCTGTATGAGATCACCCTACAGCAGCAGCTTGGTGAAAAACTTTGCCAAGAGAGTGGCATGGATGCGATCTACTTCTGTAACTCTGGCGCTGAATCTAACGAAGCTGCGATTAAGATTGCTCGCAAATACGGCAATAGCCGCGGCATCGAAAACCCATCTGTCATCGTGATGGAACAGAGCTTTCACGGTCGTACCATGGCGACATTAAGTGCAACTGGAAACCGTGCTATTCAAGCTGGATTTGAACCGCTCGTTTCTGGTTTTTCACGCGTGCCTTACAACAATGTTGAAGCAGTTAAAACTGTCGCTGCCAACAACAAGAACGTTGTAGCAATCTTGGTTGAACCTGTTCAGGGTGAAGGCGGTGTGCATGTACCTGATGCAGGTTACCTAAAAGCACTTCGCGAGATCTGTGATCAAAACGATTGGCTATTGATGCTTGATGAAGTGCAAACAGGTAATGGCCGTACTGGCACCTACTTTGCATTCCAGCAAGAGGGCTTTAAGCCTGACGTTCTGACAACGGCTAAAGGTCTTGGCAACGGTGTACCGATTGGTGCTTGTCTAGTTTCAGGTAAGGCAACGGATATCTTTGGTCCGGGCAACCATGGCTCAACCTACGGTGGTAACCCACTTGTATGTGCCGCAGGTCTTGCTGTTTACAACACCATTAAGTCAGAAAACCTAATGGAAAACGTGAAACAGCGCAGTGAACAACTGTGCCAGGGATTGCGTGCTAAGTTTGCCGACATACCTGAATTTGTTGAAGTGCGTAACAAGGGCCTCATGATTGGCTGTCAGTTCAACGCTGACATCGCACCTTTGGCAAAATTGGCTCTTGATAACCAGTTGTTGATCAATGTGAACGGAGGCGGTAAGGTTATCCGTCTACTTCCAGCACTTAACATCTCTGAATCAGAAGTAGAGCAGCTCATCGAGTCACTTTCGAACATCGTACATACGCTGTTTGCTAGCAAATAAAACTTTATACAGGAACTCGCCAGTTGAATTCAGCTGGCGCTTTATTTTTTATGGGAACCAGACATTTCCTAACCCTTTTGGATCTAACGCCAGAAGAATTAAACCGAGTTATACAGCGCGCCATCGAACTTAAGCGTATGCGCAATGCTGGCGAAATTTACGAGCCTCTGAAAAACCGCGTTATGGCGATGATTTTCGAGAAGGCCTCAACCCGTACACGTGTATCATTTGAAGCAGGCATGGCACAGTTTGGCGGCCATGCGATGTTCCTCTCTCCACGTGACACCCAACTGGGTCGCGGCGAACCTATCGAGGATAGTGCGCGCGTTATCTCTAGCATGGTCGATGTCGTGATGATTCGCACATTTAGCCATGAATTGATTCAGAACTTCGCAGCTAATTCACAAGTGCCAGTTATCAATGCTCTAACCGATGACTACCACCCTTGCCAGCTACTTGCTGATATGCAGACCTTCTTCGAAGCGCGCGGCTCTATCAAGGGCAAGACAGTCGCATGGGTTGGCGATGGCAACAACATGTGTAACAGCTACATCAACGCCGCTCGCCAATTTGATTTCACCCTAAATATCGCCTGTCCGAAAGGTTTTGAGCCTAACGCAGAGCTTGTGGCTAAGAACGCAGATCGCGTTAATATTTTCCAAGATCCAGACACCGCAGTAGTGGGTGCCGACCTTGTTGTTACTGATGTTTGGGCATCAATGGGACAAGAGGATGAAGAGCGTCTTCGCATGAAGCGCTTTGACGGCTACCAGGTCAATCCTGCACTTATGGACCTTGCAAACCAAGATGCACTCTTCATGCACTGCTTGCCTGCGCACCGTGGTGAAGAGGTTAGTGAAGATATGATGGATGATCCTCGCTGCATTGCATTCCAAGAGGCGGAAAACCGTCTTCACGCGCAAAAAGCGCTACTCGAGTTTCTGCTCGTCGGGTATTAATAATCCAAAACAATATAAAGGCGTAACGTGATCGTCGCGCCTTTTCTATATTATACTGACCAGAGAAACCTGCTCGGAGTCAGAAATGATCGACCTACGCCACCTCAAAACACTTGCCGCACTGCGTGATGCAGGTAGCCTAGTTGAAGCTGCGGAGCGTGTTCATCTAACCCAATCGGCTCTCTCACACCAGATTAAAGACCTTGAAGAGCGTCTCGACTGCTCGCTCTTTATTCGTAAAACCAAGCCAATCACTTTTACCGCAGCTGGCCAACGTCTTTTAACTCTTGCTGATGACATACTGCCAATGATCAAAACAGCCGAGCGGGATATTGCTCGCTTAGCTGGCGGAGAGGCTGGTCGTCTGAACATCTGCATCGAGTGTCACAGCTGTTTCGACTGGTTGATGCCGACCATCGATCACTTCCGCCAAAACTGGCCAGAGGTTGAGATGGATCTCTCCACAGGATTTAGTTTTCAACCCCTACCTGCATTGGCACGTGGCGATATAGATCTTGTTATTACTTCAGATCCAGAACCACGCAACGGCATAGTTTACGAACCCCTCTTCAGTTATGAATCGCTGCTTGGCTTAAGTCGACAACACCGTTTGGTAGCTCGTAAGTTCATTCAACCTGACGATCTTGCAGAAGAGACACTCATCACCTATCCCGTTGATACCAACCGACTCGATCTGTTTAGCCGTTTTCTTGATCCAGCTGAAGTGGAACCCGCAGAGATTCGCACTGCCGAATTAACGGTCATGATGGTGCAGCTTGTGGCCAGTGGCCGAGGCGTTGCCGCCCTACCCAACTGGGCAATGCATGAGTACTTAGAGCGTGACTTCATTCAAGCGAGGCCGCTTGGAGAGAAAGGTCTATGGTGCACCCTCTATGCAGCTATCCGAGAGGACCAACAAAACTCTGACTTTATGACAGATTTCCTTGCTACCGCACGTGATGTAAGTTTCAAAACATTGAAAGGCATTCGCAGCGCTACGCCAGACACATCTACATCCGCTTAAGGTAGGGTTACAGCTTGGAAGATTACGGGCTCTTTGAGCAGATTCTCTTAATGCTAATCGGTGCAGTAGTTGGTACAGCACTGTTTAGACGACTAAAACTTCCGCCTATACTTGCCTACCTAGCTCTGGGTGCCCTTATTGGCCCCTTCGCGATGCAACTCTCGCACCCCGGCAATATGGCACTCCTCTCTGAGATGGGGGTGGTTTTCCTGCTCTTCATGCTGGGACTCGAGTTTTCACTGCCTAAAATGATCGCCATGCGGAGAACCGTACTGGGGTTAGGATCTGCACAGGTTTTACTTACATCACTAGTATTCATTGGCATGAGTCTCCTCATGGGAATGGACTTTAACGCTTCAATCGTTATTGCTGGCGCCCTAGCGCTATCTTCTACAGCGATAGTGACCAAAGAGCTGATTCGCATGCAGCATCTCAGTGAGCCGCATGGTCAGTTAAGTTTTGGTATTCTACTATTTCAGGACGTAGCCGCAGTCATCTTCCTCATTCTGGTACCTGCACTTGGCACAAGCGCAGTAGAGGATAATGCAGAGCCCCTTTGGTTAGTGTTCATGCAAGGTGGTGGGCTTCTTTTAACTCTCCTCTTTTTAGGCCATAAGCTACTGCCAGCGCTATTTAACGAGATCGCTCGTGAGCGCTCTGATGAGCTGTTCGTTCTAGTTGCGCTTGTTACCGCGATGGGTGCCGCCTGGCTTACACACGCAGCAGGCTTATCAATGGCGCTGGGCGGTTTTTTGGCTGGCATGATGCTTGGCGAGAGCCATTTCAAACACCAGCTAGAGAGTGATATACGCCCCTTCCGTGATGTGTTGCTCGGACTCTTTTTTATCTCAGTTGGGATGCAGCTCGATCTATCAGCTCTTGTTGAGAATATACATTGGGTAGTTTTAACCACCCTGCTTCTCATCACCGCTAAACTGGTTGTCGTGTTGATGGTCGGCGTACTCTTTAAACATCCAGCGAACACCGCTTTCCGAGCATCGGTGAGTCTTGCTCAGGGTGGCGAGTTTGGATTTGCACTACTGGCTGTTGCACTCAGTTATCAGGTGATTGATACCGACCTGAATGCTGTTTTGGTCTCGACGATTATCCTATCTATGGTGTTAACACCTACCCTCATGAATATGGCCGAACGCTGGGCAAATAGATTTTTCCCTCTAAGCACAACTGAGCAGGATGGTGAGATCGAGCGCGTAGACTCTCTATCTGAGTCAAAACTTGCTCACCTTAACAAGCATGTAATCATCTGTGGCTATGGCCGTGTTGGACAGATCATTGCTCGCTTTTTAAAGCAGATGAATATCCCCTACATAGCAGTTGATCCTGATCCTGTAAGAATCCGCGAGGCCTCTACCGCCGGCGAGCCGGCTTACTATGGAGATGCAAAGCGTGTCGATATTCTGCGTAATCTCGGCACGGAACGAGCACGACTAGTAATTTTAACCATACCTGCACCTAAATCAGCGCTTGAGATACTGCGTAACATTAAGCGTGAATTTGGCAACATACCGGTATTAGTTAGAACCCAAGATGACAGTCACCTTGAGCAGTTCCAAAGTTCAGGTGCGGCAGAGGTGATTCCAGAGGCCCTTGAAGGAAGTCTTATGCTCGTCTCTCACGTCATGACTCTTCTAGGCGTACCCACAGAGGAGATCAAAGAGCGTATTCGCACGGTTCGTAGTCAACGCTACCAAATCCTGCACGGTTTTGTTCATGGTGACCACTCGAAGAAGCTATCGACCGAAGAGAGCTTGGTCATCCAACGTCATGCTGTTGTGATCAGTGAATCGGCTTTTGCCTGTGGCAAGCGAATTGAAGATTTCGATTTCGACCTAGCGATTGTGGCACTGATTCATGCAGGGGAAGAGACAGAAAACCCTTCCCTGCAAAGCGTGTTAGCTGCAGGAGATACTCTAATCATCTCCGGTTCACCCAGTGAAGTTGAGCTTGCTGAAGAGCGACTTTTGCTCGGCTAAACTGCATCTGTTTTTGGATAGTGTTAGAATCGCCGGCACTGAATTTGGAGTCGAGCGATGAGCGAAAACGCGATCACACTAACTGAACTGTTCAACAAATCTGGAACAGCAATGCGCATCTATGACCTAGGGCGTCGCATTCGCAGTTTAGGTCGCGATGAGTTTGAACGTATAGAGGCGATCGCCACCCCCTACCCAACTCCATATCTACACCACGCCTGGATTGCTCTAGTGCTATGGAATCCAAAGCAGAACAGTGAAAACGCAGTTTGGTTCCTTAAGCTTCCTCTCGATGAACAGGGCTTCATGATTCCCGCTGTTCGCGATGATATTGTCAATCGTCTACTGACTAATGTTCAACATAGTGTTGATGGGGTTCCAGTTGAAGACAGCCTTAAAGAGAACCCATTCATGTTCAAGCCATCGGATGAGAAGATGGCGATATTCCATGCAAAAGCGGCACTCGATCAGGGCTTAGCTGCGTCTGCTTTTTATGAACCCGTTCAACAATTCATAGCAGATCCTACGCTAACTACAGGCTGGGAAAACCTATCTCTTCAGGGGCTCGCTGACTTTATTGTACGTCTCGATGCCACTGATAATCAGAGTAACTTAGCGCGCTCAATTGCCAACCTACCGGAGGCATTAACAGCTCAGATTCTAGCGTTATTGGAACATGCTCAACCAGACCAGGAACTGAGTAGTAAGCTTGCTGAACTCCTTACAGATGCACTTAAAAACAGTGGTGATCCGATAAAAATTTCGCTGCTACTGCGCGCACTTTCCGGCAGCAAAGTGAGCGCCCTTTTGATTGATTCCTTACAACAGGTGCTGAATTCAGAAGCTGGAAAAAGTGCAGAGGTGCTATCAGCTATTGCGACTCGCTGCGAAGCTGCCCTGATGGATCCTAGCACGCTGAAACTTTTCCTCGAGCGCCTAGCGGTTGGGGAATCTGGGCAGACGGGGTTCAGTCGAATTCTTGCGGATTTGATGTATCTTCCGGTACATCGTGTATTGATTGTTCAGGCTTTGCGATCAGCTGAGACCAGCACCGAGCTAAAGTCTGCAACGGCGGCAATGTTCGGCAGTGCATTTTAACTGAGGCTGTTAGGCCTCAGTGGGTAACTGCCACCCATGCGTGTTGGCAGTTTCTTGACTTAGTGCAAACTGACGAGCGCGCACTTTAGAGCCCTTAGGCAGGGTCAAATAGTAGAGCAATTGACACGCCTCACTCTCATCAATCTGATAGCGCTTTGCAAACTCAAGCATTTGGTTAGCTTGCGTCACATCACTCTTCTGCTCAATGGCAATAGGGTTAGGGATATCTAGTCGCTCACCCTCGCGAACGCGTCGACAGAGTAGATCATAGTGGTAGCTGAAACGTGGAAAGATTTCACTTTCAGATTCGCTACGAAGCTCAAACCAACCCGTCTCACGACCAGCAAAGTAGATAGCGGGATGCGACCAACTGTGCTGCAAAGGGTGCTCTGCAGATTTGCACGCCTCTTGATAAGCGGCGAAGGCAGAAGGTAAGCCATGATCACCACCTACCTCATTCAACAATTTTAGAAATTCCGATATGGAGGGCATCCAAGCAAGTTCTGCTTTACAGCGATTTACTGCAGCCACCAGCTCATTTTCACTGTAACGCTGAATGCTCATCGCCCATTCACGCTTAGCGAGCATAATCTCTTGCTCAGTCTCAAAGGCGCTTTTGAACTTATGGCCATAGATAGCCATGAAGCGAGCAAAGACCATATTGACCAAGGCTTTGGTCTGATCACTGATCACTCGACGTGTAGTAGACTCTTCAGCTACCTCGGAAAGATCACCAGTCGAGGTTTTTGAGGTCCATGACTGCTGCGGTAACCCGCTTTCGGTTCTCGCGAGTATCTCGTCGACCTTTTTCATTGTGTCCACCGGAATGTGAAGGGTTGTTCAAACGCTGCTCTTTTGAAGTGCGGCTCTGCTCATCTCGAACCGCACGACGCACCCAAGCGAGAAGCTTTTGGTTCCAAGTCGTCTCTGAATCAGACTGATCCAGGTAGTAAAGCGTGAACTCTGGCAGGCAAGATTGGGCAAACTCATTCTGAATGCCATGCATCTGCAGTTGTTCAAAAAATGCTTGTGTCGGCTGCCAGCTTAACTCCATGCGTATCTGCTGACGCTTCTTCGCTTCTGCCGCGGCAAATATCTCATCCAACTCACTGGCAGAACGACGATAACCGCCACCAAAACTCGGAACTTTTGATCTTTGCGGTTTCTGAATCTTTTCTGATGGAGCCACAGGTTCAGGCTTAAGAACTGGCTCTCGCTCTCTATTTTCAGAAAGATGTGAACTTACAACAGAGTCGCTCTGAACAGGCAGTTGATCATTGAAACTGATGTGCCAAAGCTCCCCCTCAGACGATGCGGAAAAGACTCCCGCCTGCAGAAGCTCCTCTAAGTACAGAGCGATTTGCGCGCTGCTCCAAAAAGGACAACGTTGCTGAATCCGAGAGGTAGAAATAGTAAAACGGGAATCTGGCGTTAACACAGCGAACTGCTCTAACAACTCAACAAGCAGCGCTTTCTCGACACCAAAGGCGAGTGCTTTCTGAGGATTGACTGTTAAAGGTAGGTTTTCGTTCGGGTGCATGGGCAGTTCTCAAAATTGGCCTAACAGTTTACCAGCGCTTGTTTGGGGAAAACAGTTTAAAAACGTCACTGGCTAATCTTATTGAGTGAGTTACACTGAAAGCTAGTCGTTGAGTTAGAAGTCGTTGAGATAAGCCATGCTTCCAGAGAAGATGAATCCCCTTAGAGCTTGCCGTTTAGGGATCGATACCCATCATGAACCCTACATCTACTTAAGAGGTGACAGCCCTGTTTGTAAGTCGGAGGGTTTTAATAGCCTGACCCGAGTTTTAGTTGCCAGCGAATCTCAACACATCATCGCCACACTTAATATCGTTACAGAATCACTCATTGAAGAGGGGCATGTTGGCTTTTCTGAGTCAGCCTGGGAGCGCATGGGGCTAACAGGAGGAGAGTCGATCTGGATCTCTCACCCTCGTCCAGTGCAGTCCCTCTCCTATGTACGCTCAAAAGTGTATGGTCACCGTATCAATGCAGAACAGTTCCAAGAGATCATCAATGATATCGTTGATGAGCGATATGCTGACGTCCACCTAGCTGCATTCATCACAGCTTGCGGTGATGACAAACTCGATGACCAAGAGATTACAGATTTAACTCGAGCCATGATCAACGCAGGCAGCACCATTGATTGGGGCTTGGATCAAGTTCTTGATAAGCACTGTGTTGGAGGCCTACCGGGTAACAGGACCACTCCAATTGTAGTCTCAATTTTAACGGCTGCCGGCCTCACCATCCCCAAAACATCATCTCGCGCCATCACCTCACCTGCTGGTACTGCGGACACAATGGAGACACTTACGAATGTCAGCCTAACGCTGGAGCAGATGCGCGATGTTGTGAATAGTCAAGGGGGATGCTTAGCCTGGGGCGGTTCAGTAAGACTGAGCCCCGCCGACGACCTACTCATTCAGGTTGAACGAGCGCTGGATATCGACAGCGAAGGTCAACTAATCGCTTCGGTACTCTCTAAGAAGGTCGCAGCAGGTGCTACGCACGTACTCATCGACATTCCAGTCGGACCAACGGCTAAGGTTCGCAGCCAACAAGCGGCAGATCAATTAGCATCTAGCTTCTCACGGGTGGCCGAAAACTTAGGTATCAAACTGGCCATCTTAAAAACTGATGGATCGCAGCCTATTGGTGAGGGTATTGGCCCTGCACTTGAAGCACGCGATATTTTACGTGTGCTGCAGAACCAGGAGGAGGCACCACAAGACCTACTTGATCGAGCAACCCTATTGGCGGGTGCAATGCTTGAACTCTCTGGGAAAGTGGCTGCTGGCAAGGGGAAAGGCCTTGCGCTTGAACTGATCAAAAACGGACAGGCCTGGAGCCAATTTGTGAAGATCTGTGAGGCTCAAGGGAAGTTCACCTCTCCACCTGTTGCCCACTATCGATATGAGATGCTTTCCGAAGTGGCAGGCGTTGTCTCTGAAATTGATAATCGCTTGCTTGCCAAGGTTGCAAAACTTGCAGGCGCGCCAGCAGATTTGGCCGCAGGCGTTGATCTACATGTAAAGTGTGGACATCAAGTTGCTAAAGACCAACCCCTTCTAACCGTACATGCAGAGCATGTAGGAGAGCTAAACTACGCGGTGGATTACCTGCTTGAACATCTTTCAATTGTTAAAATCGAGGGGATTTAAATGTTGCCAAGAACCTTTTTTAACCTATCCCCAGGCCACCCGATTGGTGAAAAATTAGCTTCAAATATTGGTGCCAGCATCGGCAGCTTTGATACGCGCCTTTTTCCGGACGGAGAGAGTTATTTGCGCATCCTTACCGATGTAACTGACCAGGATGTGATCATTTTTTGTGATCTTTACCAACCCAACGAGAAACTGTTTCCGTTACTTACCTTTGCACACAATGCCCGTGAGCTTGGTGCAAAGCGCAACCTGTTGGTGACCCCCTATTTACCCTACATGCGCCAAGACAAACGCTTTAATCCAGGAGAGTCGATCACCTCTGCCCATTTTGCTAAACACCTCTCACTCGCTTTTGATGGCCTAGTAACCGTTGACCCTCACCTTCATCGTTACCCAACGCTTGACTGCATATACACGCTTGAAGGGATGGTCACTACTGCCCGCCAAGTCATAGTTGAATACCTTAAAACTCTAGATGATCCCCTACTCTTGATCGGACCAGATTCTGAAAGTGAGCAGTGGGTTTCGACGATCGCAAGTGATGCATCACTCCCGTATGAGATTCTCCTTAAAGAGCGCTCTGGGGATTACGATGTAGAGGTCTCAACACCCCATCTAAGCCACTGGACAAATCACAGGCCGGTACTGGTCGACGACATCATCTCCAGTGGGCGTACCATGCTGAAGACCCTAGAGCACTTGGAAAGTGCAGATATGCCTAAAGCGCTAATTATTGGGGTTCACGGGATTTTTGCTGGCGATGCTTACAAATTACTTGCTAAAAAAGCTGAAGTGATTACCTGTAATAGCATTGCGCATTCATCTAACAAGTTGGATCTGACGTACACCTTGGCAGAGAAGATTAACCACTATTTAAAATAACGTGCTGAACAACCAAGCTGATTACCAATACATCCCAGAGTTTCTAGCGCAGTCCGAGGCCGAGCAGCTCTTTAATCAATTAAAGAGTTCAATCGACTGGCGCCAAGATAAAATCAGTGTCTATGGTAAGCAATACCCTATCCCCAGACTGCAGGCATTTATTGCTGATGAGGGCATAACCTACACCTACTCTGGTCTTACTTTGTATGGATCGGGATTTCCTGATTACATTCAGACACTTAAAAACCGTATCTCATCTATTACAAATTCAAGGTTTAACGCCCTTTTGGCGAATCTCTATAGAGACGGTAAAGACCATATGGGGTGGCACAGTGACGACGAGAGAGAGTTAGGCGCCGCACCGGTGATTGCTTCGCTTTCACTCGGGGCTGAGAGAACCTTCCAACTTCGAAATCGACGCTCACCAAAACAGAGAATAGATATTGAGCTCGCCTCTGGATCCCTTCTAATCATGGGACCTGAACTGCAACAACAGTGGCAACACGCACTGCCAAAACGCTTGCGAGTAAGCCAGCCAAGAATTAATCTGACCTTTCGATATATCTACAATATAGAGCAGCCATGAACAGTACAATCGAACTCCTAAAGAGCCACCGTTCAATCCGTAAATTCAAACCTGATGCAATCTCTGATGAGACACTTCAGGAACTCGTTCTTGCAGGACAGGCAGCTTCGAGTTCAAGTTTCATTCAAGCTTACTCAATCATCGACATCACCGATCAGACCCTTCGAAACGGACTGATGGAGTGTGCCAGCAACCAGGCATATGTTGGCTCAGCCCCACGATTCTTAGTCTTCTGTGCTGATAACAGCCGTCTGATTGGTAATGCAGTAAAAGCTGGTCTATCACCAGATGCGGGCTACGCAGAGCAGCTACTCAACTCATCGATTGATGCAGCATTGGTAGCACAAAACATACTTATCGCTGCGGAGTCATTAGGACTTGGTGGGGTCTATATTGGCGCACTTCGCAATAACCCTGAACGAGTGATTGAGCTGCTATCACTTCCTAAGCATGTCTACCCACTATTTGGAATGTGTCTCGGCTATCCAGATCAAGACCCAGGCCTGAAGCCTCGACTTCCACTCAATGCGGTACTGCATAGCAATGGCTACCAAGCCGATCGCTACTCAGAGCATAGCAACGCTTATGATAAGACTACGCGCGACTACTATATTGAACGAACCAATGGGGATGTAAGTGAAGCCTGGAGTGAACAGATGGCTAAACGCCTAAGCAAAGAGTCGCGACCAACCCTTATGAAATCACTCAACGGACAGGGTTTTAATACGCGTTAAACGTCGCCAACCAGCTAGCGATAGGTTCTGCTGGGTCTGGGTGCTCATTTGCATCGACCAGCAGAGTCTCGGCAACAGGCTGAGCGCCAAGTTCTAAGAGCAGCTCATTAAGACGTCTAGCTGCACCGTTGAAATAGTCGTAACCAGAATCCCCCAAACCCACTATCGCAAAGCGTTGATCCTTAAGATCGGGCTTTTCATCTAAAAGGTCGCAATAGAAGCCCATCAGGTTATCCGGGATATCCCCCATACCGGTGGAGGCGGTCATAATCAAAAGAATTGAGTCAGAGTTGAGTTGATTGGTCTGGAAATCCATGAACATCTCAGCCGAGTGCCCCATGGCGGCCAAAACCTCTATCGCCTCCTCTGCTAGATCTATCGTTGAGCCATAAACAGTACCAACAGCAATCAATAGATTAGACATTCCAATACCCTCTATTCACCTGTAAATCGATTCTGTAGAAAACAAAAAGGCGCCCTAAGGCGCCCTTTCAAATCAAGGTGGCTTACGCTACTACAGTAACGTTCTCAGCCTGCGGTCCTTTCTGGCCCTGAGTAACTTCGAAAGTTACTTCCTGGTTTTCAGCCAGTGAACGACGGCCAGTACCGTTGATAGCACGGAAGTGTACGAACACGTCTGGGCCGTTTTCCTGCTTGATAAAACCAAAGCCTTTTTCATCGTTAAACCATTTAACGGTACCGGTAAGAATCTGTGACATCTTTTGCCTCTATTTCTGTGTTCCACTGTGGAACATTTGTGCGCCCCAAATGGGGTATTCTGTTTAACACCGTATGTGCTAAACCTTCTTACGACCGAAGTCGCTTTTTGGACCTATGCGAACATAAGCCAAACCTTTATAACGAACGCCTGTAACAGAATTGTTACAACAGCAGTCGCCTAACATTCCTAGTTAAGCTGTACAGCAGAGTAAAACAGAAGCAGTAGAGGAAGATTGATCAGACGGTAGAACCGGTGGTACAAAAACACTCTCTCGCAAACTTTTCCCTGAGCCGGATAGGCTAGTAACTATTTACGCTGACGACAGTTTAGTCCAAACCTAGCCGAATACAACTATTATTTAACGTTGACGCGTTTTTGTATTCCGAGATTTGGAATGCTGCGACTTATTTCCCGCTCTTGGAGGTAAACCGGTGTGCTGAGTAAGAACACGACCTCGCTTCACTCCTTTGCCCGCGACCGAATTCTTTCTGCGAGGACTTTGATAAGCTTCACTTTCTGGTTGTTTCGATGGTATCAGACACTTAGGTCCCTCACCGATAAGATCTGCACGCCCCATCGTTTTCAAAGCTTCGCGAAGTAATGGCCAATTTTCTGGGTCATGCCAACGTAAAAATGCTTTGTGTAGACGGCGCTGTTTCTCACCCTTAACAGTCTCAACTTTTTCAGCACTCTTTTTGTAGGTCTGACGTTTTAATGGGTTTCGACCGGTGTGGTACATCGCCGTCGCCGTCGCCATCGGTGATGGATAGAAGGCCTGAACCTGATCCGCTTTGAAGTCATTGTTTTTTAACCAGAGCGCCAAATTCATCATGTCTTCATCAGTTGTGCCAGGGTGCGCCGCGATAAAGTAAGGAATGAGGTATTGATCTTTGCCCGCCTCTTTTGAGAAACGTTCAAACATCTTTTTAAAGGCATCATAAGTACCGATACCTGGCTTCATCATATGATCAAGGGGGCCACGCTCTGTATGTTCAGGCGCTATTTTCAGATAACCGCCGACATGATGAGTCACAAGCTCTTTAACGTACTCTGGATCTTTAACAGCAAGGTCATAACGCAGACCTGAGGCGATAAGAACTTTCTTAACCCCTTTGGTTTTGCGAGCCTCACGGTAAAGTTCCGTCAGAGCTGAGTGGTCTGTATTAAGGTTGTGGCAGATATCTGGATAGACACAAGAGAGCTTACGACAAGACTTCTCGATTGCTTCTGACTTACAAGCAATGCGATACATATTCGCGGTAGGACCGCCCAGATCCGATATAACTCCAGTAAAACCTGGGACCTTATCGCGAATATCTTCAATTTCTTTCAGGATGGACTCTTTGGAGCGGTTCTGGATGATTCGCCCCTCATGCTCAGTAATTGAACAGAAGGTACAGCCACCAAAACATCCTCGCATTATGTTGACCGAAAAACGGATCATTGTGTACGCAGGAATCTCTAGACCTTTGTAACTTGGATGCGGAATGCGTGCATACTCAAGTCCGAAGACGAAATCCATCTCTTCAGTTGTAAGTGGAATCGGAGGCGGATTTAACCACACCTCTTGATCACCCTGCTGTTGCACAAGCGCACGGGCATTTCCTGGGTTTGTCTCAAGATGCAGTACACGACTCGCATGAGCATAGAGCACCGGGTCTTTGCTCACCTTCTCAAATGAAGGTAGACGAATCACCGTTTTAGATCGATCTAGAGGTACTTTCTGCTGAATATGGAGAACTTGTACGCCATCATCTTCAACGGGTGGGTTAGCTCGCTTCTCTAACTCACAGGCATCAAGCTCTTTCATATTGACGTAGGGGTTTACGATACGATCGATCTTTCCCGGTCTATCAATACGCGTTGAATCCATCTCCATCCACCCATCAGGGGTGTCTGTACGAACAAATGCTGTACCTCGCACATCGCGAATCTGATCAATAGACACACCTTGTGCGAGTCGGTTGGCGACCTCAACTACAGCACGTTCCGCATTACCATAAAGCAAAATATCAGCACGCGAATCGAGCAAAATAGAGCGACGCACTTTATCTTGCCAATAGTCGTAGTGAGCAATGCGACGCAGCGACGCCTCAATACCGCCGAGCACAATAGGCACATCTTTATAGGCTTCACGACAGCGCTGACTGTAGACGATACTAGCGCGATCAGGACGACTACCCGCCTTACCGCCAGGGGTATAGGCATCATCAGAGCGAATCTTACGATCAGCTGTGTAGCGGTTGATCATTGAATCCATATTGCCGGCAGCAACACCAAAGAAGAGGCGCGGTTTACCTAAAGCTTTGAAAGCATCAGCACTCTGCCAATCCGGCTGAGAAATAATGCCTACACGAAACCCTTGCGACTCAAGTAAACGACCAATAATCGCCATACCAAAAGAGGGATGATCTACATAGGCATCGCCGGTCACAATGATGATGTCACACTGGTCCCACCCTAACTTCTTCATCTCAGCTTTAGACAGCGGCAAAAACGGTGCATGTGGCGCATCGTTACGCTGGGCAATCGCGGTGATTGTTGGAGTGGTTTGCATGATCAATCCAGGGATCTAATGGTTAGGGTGAAATTATACGTGAGAGCAGTTAGAAGATCTGCTCAGAATCGATAAAAGTTAACGCGGATATTGGTAGCGGTTTAGCCAGCGCTCAATGAAACGGAACGCCAAAATAAAGAGCGCAGCGATAGCAAGATACAACATACCTGCCGCAAAGAAGATCTCCAACGGGGTATAAGTACGAGCAATAATGGTTCTCGCCATACCGGTAAGATCCAACAGAGTAATGGTTGAGGCGAGCGCACTCCCCTTCAACATCAGAATTAACTCATTCCCGTAGGCAGGCAGCACAATACCAAATGCGCGAGGCAGGACGATACGCCGAATCTGAACCAGTTTAGACATTCCAAAAGCCTCTGCTGCTTCAATCTCCCCTTTAGGAATAGACTGGATTGCGCCCCGAATAAGCTCAGCACTGTAAGCCGCTGTGTTCAGCGTTAACGCTATCAGTGCACACCAGAAGGGTTCACTGAAGATCTCCCAGAGGGATGTGTTTCGGATGAAATCAAACTGCGCTGAGCCATAGTAGATCAGAAATATTTGAACCAATAACGGCGTGCCGCGGAAGAAATAGATGTAAGCCCAAGGAAGCGCAGATACTACGCGGTTTTTAGAGGCACGCATCAGTGCTAGAGGCACAGCAATCGCTAGCCCCGCTAACGCTGAATAGAGAACCAATTCGAGTGTTAACCACACGCCGTCAAAGAGGCGCGGGAAATATTCCCAGATAACATCCCATGACCAGTTCATGCAGCAACCCTCTTATCAGCAGGATTTGATGCACGCTCTAGATAAGTAGTTATAAAAGTAGATATTGCCGTCAGGCCAAGATAGATCAGAGCTGCAGCCATGTAGAAAGTGAACGGCTCTTTGGTAGATCCCGTCGCAACGTAAGACTGTCGCATAATGTCGTTCAAACCAACAACAGAGACGAGTGCGGTATCTTTTAGAAGTACTTGGAAAAGGTTGCCAAGACCTGGCAGTGCAAGACGCCAGACCTGGGGCAGAATAATTCGATAGAAGGTTGTCAGGCGAGGTAAGCCCAACGCATAGGCTGACTCCCACTGGCCCTTCGGGAGCGCTTGAATAGCAGCTCGAAAAACTTCAGTAGCGTAGGCACCAAATGCAATAGAGAGCGCAGTGACGCCCGCTGCAAAAGCACCAACCTCTATGTAATCTGTGTAACCAAAACGCTCTGCGATAGCCATCAACAGCATCGAACCACCAAAGTAGATGGTAAGCACTAGAAGCAGTTCAGGTATTCCGCGAATCAGCGTTGTATATCCGGTTGCTAACCAGCGAAGTGGCGCTTTCGAAGATAGTTTTGCTGAGGCGCCAGCAAGTCCAATAATCAGCCCAAAAAATAGGCTAACGACTGCAAGCTGAATAGTTACCCAGGCACCCTCCCAAAGAAGGTGACCGAAGCCGTGAAGATCAAACATAGAGTAAGATAGTGGCTGCGCCCGTTAGGAGCAGCCTGTCCCGATTAGTAGATCGAGAATGGGAAGTACTTAGCGTTGATTTTCGCGTAAGTACCGTTATCAACAATCGCTTGAAGAGCTTTGTTAAACTTCTCTTTTAAAGCATCGTTTTTACGGATTGCGATACCGATCTTATCGTCGATGTCGATATCCTGGCCTTTGAATTCAAAGCCTTTACCGTCATCAGTACGCAGCCAGTCGTATGCTGGGAACTTATCTGACAGCATGCCATCAAGACGGCCGGCAGCAAGGTCTAGGTATGCGTTATCCTGTGTATCGTAAAGTTTTACGCTCGCGCTACCTGACATGTTGTCTTCTAGGTACTGGCCAGCGATAGTCGCACGCTGTGCGCCAAGGGTTTTACCCTTCATGTCACCCATAGACTGACCTTTAGGACCCACGTAAGCGAGAACGTTTGAGTAGTATGGGTTAGTGAAGTCGACAACTTTTAGACGCTCTTCAGTGATCGACATTGATGCGATGATTGCATCGTACTTACGGCTCATAAGACCAGGGATAATACCGTCCCAATCCTGTGCCACTAGAGTACAGTCAGCTTTCATCTCTGCACAAAGTGCATTAGCGATATCCACGTCAAAGCCCTGAAGCTGACCTTTGTCATCGACCATATTGAAAGGCGCGTATGCACCTTCAGTAGCGATACGGATTTTATCGCCAGCGAAAGCTGAAGAGGCTGCAACAGCACTCAAAGTAAGACCAACAACGAGGTTTTTTAATTTCATTATTTTCTCCTATTAGGATCTACTGTCCTATTGATGACTCGACATAAAGGCCTTCACCCTTGCAGATGAAGGATTTTCGAATAGTTTCTCTGGTGTTCCCTGCTCTTCGATGTGCCCTTCATGAAGAAAGACCACCTGACTTGAAACATCACGTGCGAACCGCATCTCATGGGTCACAATCAACATAGTGCGCCCCTGGGAGGCAAGATCACGCATGACCGCCAACACCTCATTGACCAACTCAGGATCTAATGCGGAGGTTGGCTCATCGAACAACAACAGCTGCGGATCCATCGCTAAAGCACGAGCTATCGCAATACGCTGCTGCTGACCACCTGATAGATGACTCGGATAGGCATCGATCTTATCTACGAGCCCGACCTGCTGTAGGATCAGTTTCGCCTGACCCACCGCTTCATCTTTCGACTGTTTTAAAACTTGAATGGGGGCTTCTGTAATGTTCTCTAAAACCGTACGGTGTGGCCAGAGATTGAAGTTTTGGAATACAAAGCCAATACGCGAACGCATATTTTCAAGCTGCTTCCGACTCTTTGCATGCAACTCGCCACTCTTGGAAGGCACTAACTCAAGCTTCTCATCACCAAGGTAGATCTCACCCTTGCTTGGATTTTCAAGCAGGTTAATACAGCGCAGTAGCGTACTCTTACCCGAACCACTCGAACCGAGAATAGAGATCACATCGCCATCTTTCGCCTCCAGTGAGACCCCTTTGATAACGTTCAGGGATCCGTAGGATTTATGAATATCGACCAGACGAAGCGCAGTAGCTGGTTGTAAAACTTGGGACATTAAAACTTAACCAAACAGTCATGTAATCATGGGACTCTAGCGAGATTAGCGACCCACGGCAAGTGTTGTATATTCCACAGACAAAAAAGCCGCGATAAACGCGGCCCATAGAGTGAGTTTTTGTTTAGCCTTTCGCTTTAACGATGATGTCGTGCCACTTAGCTGGACCAGTGGTATGAACAGACTCACCATTCACATCTACTGCCACCGTCACTGGCATATCTTTCACTTCAAACTCATAGATCGCTTCCATGCCCATCTCTGGGAAGGCTAGCACCTTAGCATCAGTAATCGCTTTAGATACAAGGTACGCAGCACCACCTACAGCCATGAGGTAAACAGCTTGGTTGTCCTTGATTGCATCAATCGCAATTGGACCACGCTCCGATTTACCGATCATGCCAAGCAGCCCTGTCGACTCAAGAATCTGGCGAGTGAACTTATCCATACGTGTTGAGGTAGTTGGGCCTGCTGGACCTACTACTTCGTCACGTACTGGATCTACTGGGCCTACGTAGTAGATGAAACGACCTTTCAGATCTACTGGAAGCTCTTCACCGTTGTTTAGCATCTCAACCATGCGTTTGTGAGCAGCATCACGACCAGTTAGCATCTTGCCGTTAAGAAGAACTGTCTCACCTACCTTCCAATCTTTGACATCTTCAGGGGTAATCTCATCAAGGTTAACTCGGCGTGTATTTGCACCCACCTCAAAGGTTACATCTGGCCACTGATCTAGGCTTGGCGGAGTTAGAACCGCAGGACCTGAACCGTTAAGTTTGAAGTGAGTATGGCGAGTTGCCGCACAGTTAGGGATCATACATACAGGCAGCGAAGCTGCGTGGGTTGGGTAGTCCATAATCTTCACATCAAGCACGGTTGTAAGACCACCAAGACCTTGAGCACCAATACCTAACTCATTGACCTTATCCATGATCTCAAGACGTAGCTCTTCGATACGGTTCTGCGGTCCACGTGCGCGAATCTCATGGATATCAATTGGATCCATTAGAGACTCCTTGGCCATGACTGCAGCTTTCTCAGCAGTACCGCCGATACCTATGCCCAGCATACCTGGCGGACACCAGCCTGCACCCATTGTTGGGACTGTTTTAACAATCCAGTCAACAATGCTATCTGATGGGTTAAGCATGACCATCTTAGATTTGTTTTCTGAGCCGCCGCCTTTCGCTGCGACGTGCACTTCAACCTCATCACCTGGTACCACTTCGTAGTGAATAACCGCTGGCGTGTTGTCTTTGGTGTTCTGACGTTTACCTGCTGGATCTGCAAGAATAGAGGCACGCAGCACGTTATCTGGATTCATGTAGGCACGACGTACACCTTCGTTAACCATATCGGTTACAGACATGGTCGCATCCCACTGCACATTCATACCCACTTTCAGGAAGACGGTAACGATACCAGTATCCTGACAGATTGGACGCTTACCCTCTGCACACATACGTGAGTTGATAAGAATTTGAGCCATCGCATCCTTAGCGGCAGGGTTCTCTTCTCGTAAATACGCTTCGTTTACCGCTTCGATAAAGTCGATCGGGTGGTAGTACGAAATAAACTGAAGTGCATCAGCAACACTGCTGATCAAATCGTCCTGGCGGATTACGCTCATTGTAAGACTCCATTTACAGGTGAAAGCAAAGGGTTATGAATAAAGAACCCAAAATGTGGTGCGCATTATAACGCATTGCAGCAAAGCTTGGATGCCACCGTTGGTCTAAGAAAAGACCTTTTTACATAACGAATTGGGATAAATTTAGATAAAAAATACCGGCAACAGGTGCCGGTATTTATTTGTTAGCCTCGCTCTGGGGCGTTTGGCAGGTCACGCATCAGAAGTGCATATTCCATATCAGTCGCGAAATCGAGTGGCAGGGTTACGCGGTGACCAGAACCCGGTGCAACTTCGATTGAAGCACCTTTCTTATCGTAAAGCTCACCTAGCTTGAAGCGACGGTTACCAACAGGGGTCATCAGTTCAAGCGTATCACCCACTTCAAACTTATTCTTAACATCGATAACGAGCTTGCCTGCAGCCGCATCATGCTCGACAACTTCACCAACAAACTGCTGGTGTACACCAACAGAGCTACCAGTCTCATAGTTCTGGTACTCATCGTGCACATGGCGACGGTAGAAACCTTCGGTGTAACCGCGGTTTGCCAGGTTCTCAAGAACATCCATCAAACCCTTATCAAACGGGCGACCAGCAACAGCATCATCGATCGTTTGACGGTAGGCCTGAGCTGTACGCGCTACGTAGTAGTGCGACTTCGTACGACCTTCAATCTTCAGTGAATCCACACCCATCGCAGCAAGACGGTGTACGTGCTGAATAGCTCGCAGGTCTTTAGAGTTCATGATGTAAGTACCATGCTCATCTTCAAACGCTGGCATGTATTCACCAGGACGAGTCTCTTCCTGAAGCAGGAAGATCTTATCAGTTGGTTCACCCTCACCCAGCGCTGGTTTCTTCTCAGCTACAGGATCAAAGCTTTGAACGGCAACCACATCACCTGAATCATCCTCTTTCGCTTCATGCGCATCGTATTTCCAACGACAAGAGTTAGTACAGGTACCCTGGTTAGGATCACGGTGGTTGATGTAACCAGAGAGCAGACAACGACCAGAGTAAGCAATACAGAGTGAACCGTGAACGAATACTTCAAGCTCAATATCTGGACACTGCTGACGAATCTCTTCAACTTCATCGAGGCTCAATTCACGCGATAGGATGATGCGCTCAATACCAGCACGCTCCCAAAATTTCACTGCCGCCCAGTTCATAGTGTTTGACTGAACTGATAGGTGGATTGGGAGATCTGGGTACTTATCCTTAACCATCATAATCAAACCTGGGTCTGACATGATCATCGCGTCTGGATTCATCGCAATAACGGGATCGATATCCTTCATGTAGGTACCGAGTTTTGAGTTGTGCGGCAAAATATTACTTGCCACAAAAAACTTCTTACCTAACTGATGAGCGATATTGATACCTTCTTGAAGGTTTTCGTGGGTAAAGTCGTTGTTGCGGACACGAAGGCTGTAACGTGGCTGTCCTGCGTATACAGCATCAGCACCGTACGCAAAGGCGTACTTCATGTTACGAAGGGTTCCCGCAGGGGATAGAAGTTCTGGCTTACGCATTACTTTCTCAAATTTTGGTTAAACATCTGACCGCGGCAATTCAACTTCAAACAGCGGCGTGTAGATCGACCCTTTTTCACCTGGCCGACTCTGCAGAAGAACTACTGAATCAGCTGGAAGATGTTTATCGATCTTGGGTAATTCTGACTCTATTGCGAAACGACTTTGCGATGGCAAACGAGCAAGTGTGACATGGGGCATAAAGTTTCGATCATCTAACTCGATTCCGACATCAGTCGCTATATCGACTAGACTCTGCTGTAAACAAATCAGCTCCTCTTGCTGAGCTGTCATTGCAGCCACAACAGATAGTGAAGGATTTACAGCGTAGTAACCAATATGGTCAAGCTGGACATCGAATCGTGGTCCGAGTGAAATATCTCTCACACGTGACTCAAGCAATTCAACCTGATCGAGATCGATATCACCTAGAAAACTCAAGGTGAGATGGTAACCGCTCGAATCGACCCATAGGGCATCCAAGCCACGATCATATTCACAGAGCTCATCCGAAAAGTTAGCCAGATCTCTGGCTAATCGTTCCGGGACCCTGAGTGCAAAAAAAGTCCTAAGTTTCAAAACTTTTTTGTCCCACGTTCACGCGTGGCGCGTATTGTGCCGATTCGAGACGAAGTGAACAAGTATTGATCAGTTGAAAACTTTTCAAATTAACGGATTGCTCCCTCTAACAGCAAGGTATTGACCTGCTGTTTAACTTTTAGCAACTCATCGTTAACTGTTTTTCTACTTGAATCGATAGAAGCAAGTCGCTCTTCAATAGTCACTAGGCGACGCTCAATAGGCAGGGTATCACCCCCCTTTTGAATACGATCAGCTAGCTTGGCGCGCTCGTCACGCTCAATCGACAACTGGAATTCAGTGTCACTTGTGAGTTGAGTGAGCTGTTTCTGTAGCGCACTATTTGCTTTACTTAATTTAGCTAGGGAATCCGAAAGCGTTTTAAGCTGCTTATCAACACCTGAAGCCTTATTGAGGGCCTCTTTTGCATCTTTAGCGGCAGTGTCACTGGCGGTTTGAATTCCACCGACGGTAGCAATCTGCTTTTGCAGCTCTTTGCTTTGAACCTCAACCGTAGCGGCTAGCTTATCTAGCTTACTGGTCTGCGCATCCAAAAGTTTACCCTGCTCTTCAAGTTGCGGCTTATTTCTCTGGTATGAGACAGTCCACAGCTTAGCGATTTCAGAGTCGAAGTGTTTGATACGATCTTCAAGGCGCTGACTTACCTGCTCCATTCGTGACTGAAGGGTCTCACCTGACTGTGATGCTGTAGTTGAAGTTTTTGCTAGGTTCGCATCGGTGCTCTCAAGCCAGAGATTCATCTGCTCGATCAATGAGGACTGCTGATCTAATTTTTGCTGCATCTTATAGTTAAGAAATCCGATGGCAGCCGTTGCAGCTAACGACACTACTACCAAACCCACTAACAGACCATTGCCACGCGCGGGTACTGGAGCTTCAGATGCTCTAAGCGCTTTTGGCTTGGACTGAGTTTTAGTAGGTGCCGAAGGCTCCAGTGTAGGGACTGGATCATTAAGCTGATCAATATTGAAACCGGGTTCGCGACGTTCTGACATTGCTTAAATCTATAATCAGTAAAAAGATGTGCTAACACTAGCAGTTTTGGCGAGTTCAAAAAAGAGTGCCCGGCAATTGCCGGGCACTTAGTTCCACTTGCATCTAACAACAAATGTTAGATCGCGAGGTACTCATTTCGAAGTGCTTCATTTTCAAGCACCTCCTGTGCAGTTCCATCAAATACCACATTACCTGTATCTAGAATAACAGCACGATCGGCAAGTTTAAGTGCCGCTATGGCGTTCTGCTCGACGATAACTGTAGTGATACCAAGACCCTTAATCTCTTTCAGGGTACGTTCAATCTCTTGAACGATTACTGGAGCCAAACCTTCATATGGCTCATCAAGAAGAAGGACTTTAATGTCACGGCAAAGTGCACGTCCAATGGCAAGCATCTGCTGCTCACCACCCGAGAGAGTTACACCCTCCTGGTTGCGGCGCTCACCCAAACGTGGGAAGAGTTCGTATATACGCTCAATGCTCCAACCCTTAGGCGGGGCAATTTGAGCGAGCTGCAAGTTCTCTTCAACAGTAAGTCCTGGAATGATACAGCGATCTTCAGGCACGAGTGCGATACCCGCTTGTGATGCCTCGTATGCTGTCATTTCATGGATATTCTGGTGATCCAACCAGATCTCACCGCCTTTAAGAACTGGGTCATCACAACGTGCAATTGTACGAAGTGTAGAGGTCTTACCCGCACCGTTTCGGCCTAACAGGGCAAGAATTTCACCTTCGTGGATATTAAAACTAACACCCTGAACGATGTAAGACTCACCGTAGTAGCCGTGGATATCGTGTATTGAACAGTAAGTAACCGGCGTACCCAAATTTTGGGTAAGTACCGCTTCAGTTGCTACAGAGTTTGTCATACTTCTGCTCCTCCCAAGTACGCTTCACGAACTTTAGGGTTAACTTTAATCTCATCCGGTGAACCTTCCACAATTACGTGACCCGCAGCCATAACGCTTACTTTGTCAGCAAGCGAGAATACAACGTGCATGTCGTGCTCAATGATAACCATGGTCATACCATCCGCTTTAATCTTCTTAAGAAGGTCGATGGTGTTGTTGGTATCAGCACGAGCCATACCCGCAGTTGGTTCATCAAGTAGCAATAGTTTTGGCTCTTGAGAGAGACACATAGCAAGTTCAAGGCGACGTTTATCACCACGGCTCATGCTGCCCGCATGGTCATCTGACTTGCCGAGCATGTTCACATACTCAAGGTATTTAGCTGCTTTATCTTGCAGATCAGCATCCGTATCAGAACGTTTCCAAGCGTTAAGCTTGAATTCGCCATCACGGTGCGCAAGCAGAGGAATCATCATATTTTCCATAATCGAGAGATCTGCAAAGATCTCAGGAGTCTGGAATACACGAGAGATACCCAACTGGTTAATCTTGTGCGGTTTTAGACCGATCATGCTGTTACCCGCAAAAGTGATCGAACCATTGTCCGGAATCAGCTTACCGATAACTGCGTTTAGTAGAGTTGATTTACCTGCACCATTCGGTCCGATAACCGCATGCACAGTTTTCTCTTCAATTTTTAAGTTGACGTCATCCAGTGCTCTCAAGCCACCGAATGTTTTGTTTACGCCAGAGATTTCTAGTACTGACATATCAATATCCTGTTAGCTTAAGTTATTCTTCAGCCGACTTCGTAAAGCGAGCTTTGATTCGACGGTAACCTTCCATGATGCCGCCAGGCAGGAAGATAACCACTAGCATAAAGATGAGACCCAGTGTTAGGTGCCACCCTTTACCTACGAACAACGAGAGTACTGGAACAATCGCTGACACAAGAAAATCTGGTAAGAAATCGAACATGCTAGTAAGCACTGCACCATCGATAGCAGAGAAGATATTCTCGAAGTACTTGATTGAAACAGCACCTAGGAAAGGACCGACTAGCGTACCCACACCACCTAGGATGGTCATAAGAACAACCTCACCTGATGCTGTCCACTGCATACGTTCAGCGCCCGCAAGTGGGTCCATTGCTGCCATCAAGCTACCTGCAAGGCCTGCATACATGCCAGAGATTACAAATGCCGCTAGTGCATAAGGACGTGTATTCAAACCCGTGTACGCCATACGGTTCTGGTTAGTTTTAAGACCGCGCAGCATCGAACCAAAAGGAGAGCGTGTGATTCGTAGCGCGACGTAGAAACCGATAATCAGAATGACTGCACAGATGTAGAAACCTGCTAGGCCGCCCATATCTGTCATCTCCATACCGAAGAGGTGTGTACGTGGTACTTCACCTGCCGCTAGTGGAGCATCCCAAGCACGCGGATCTGCTGCTTCAACCTGAAGACCTGTCTCACCCATAGTAAGCGGGGTTAGTACAGAGTACGCAAGGTTGTAACACATCTGAGCCAATGCAAGAGTCAGAATTGAGAAGTAGATACCTGTACGACGAAGACAGATAAAACCAATCAACAGAGCAAAGATACCTGACACCACTACACCTGCAACCATTGCCGGAATGATATTGAGTGTAAACAGTTTGAATATCCAAACCGTTGTGTACGAGCCCATACCGATAAATGCGGCATGACCAAATGACAGGTAACCCGTCTGACCAAAGAGAATGTTAAAGCCAATTGCAAATAGACCGAAGATAGCGAAACGCTGCATCAAGTCTGGGTAAGCTGCACCGAAAGGCTGCATCCACAATGGCATTAGAAGGACAAATGCTGAGAAACCAAGCAACAGCATCATGTCCGATTTAGGGGTAAATTTTTCAATATGCATGTTAGTCCTCCATCACACCTTTACGACCCATGAGACCGCGTGGACGAACAAGCAGTACGATCATAGCTACAAGATAAATGATGACCTGGTCGATACCTGGAATAATGCTCTTAATTTCATTCATTGACGCGAATGACTGCAAAATACCTAGGAGGAATCCAGCCGCTACTGCACCAGGGAGTGAGCCCATACCGCCGACTACAACCACGACAAAGGAGAGAACCAAGAAGTCCATACCCATGTGGTAGTTAGGTGAGAGTATTGGGGTATACATAAGACCAGCCAAGCCCGCTACGACAGCGGCAAGACCAAAGACAATACTAAAGCGTTTGGTAATGTTAATACCTAGGAGCTGAACCGTTTGACGATCAGCCATACCTGCACGCACGACCATACCAAAGGTGGTGAACTGCAAGAATGCAAACACAGCAGCTATGATTAAGCCTGCAAAACCGAGGTAAACAAGACGCCATTTAGGGTAGACAATATTGTCCCCTAATCCAAAGAGCGCACCTATGTTAGCTGTACCCTCGAATATTTCAGGTGCTGGCTGTGGAATTGGGTTAGCACCGTAGATAGCCTTGATAATCTCTTGAATGACAATTGCCAAACCAAAGGTTACAAGAATCTGATCAGCGTGCGGACGGCGATAGAAGTGACGGATAAGACCGCGCTCCATAATCAAGCCAATCGCCAACATGATCGGAACTGCAATGAGTATAGATATCGGTACGGACCAATCTATGATCGCTTTACCAGTATCTCCAAGCCATAACTCAAGATATGGTACTTCTTTGAATGCTTCAAAGAATGTTACCGATTCATCTTTAATTTTTGTTGAAATTGTAAGTACTTCGCGAACTGATACTGCGACGAAAGCACCCAACATGAATAACGCACCGTGAGCAAAGTTCACGACGCCTAAGGTACCGAAAATCAACGTTAGACCCAGGGCAATCAGCGCATAAGCACCACCCTTATCTAGACCGTTCAAAATCTGGAGGATTATTGCATCCACAGCTACGAATCTCCAAAAATGCTAATAAAACGAAGGGGTCCCTTGGACCCCTTCGCACGCCAAGGTGTAATAAAAAATTACACTTGGATTAAGACCACTGAGCGCCGCCGGCGAATGGTCCTTCGTTTGGATCGTAAGTAAGCTTCTCACGAGAAACCACATCAAGAACTTCAAGACGGTCGAAGTCAGATGTTGGGTTCATGTTACCGCGTACAACTAGGCCATTCTTCATAACCTGGTGGTCCGCTTTACGGTATAGAGAAGCACCGTTACCCATACCATCGAACTCGTGATCTTCAAGCGCAGCAATAACTGCCTGCGGATCGAATGAACCTGCACGCTCAACAGCATCTGCGTAAAGCATAGTCTGAACGTAACAAGTGTGAGCTGCCTGTGATGGTGGGAAACCATATTCCTGACCGAACGACTTAACGAATGCTTTAGAACCTTCGTCAGTCAGCTTCCAGTTCCAGTTCGTAGAACCTAGGATGCCCTTCATGTTGTCGCCCGCACCTTTCGCCATTAGACGAGAGAAAAGAGGAACGATGATCTGGAAGTCCTTACCGTTAACCTGCTTATCTTTCAGGCCGAACTGAATCGCCTGAGTCAAAGAGTTAACCATGTCACCGCCGTAGTGGTTAAGGATTAGGGTATCAGCACCAGAGTTTAGAATTGGTGTGATGTACTGAGAGAAGTCGCCTGCACCTACTGGTGTTTTAACGTTAGCAACTGTCTGCCAGTTTGCTTCCGCAGCCATACCTTTCTCGATTGAGTCCTGCTGTGACCAACCCCAAGTGTAGTCAGCCGTTAGGTGGTAAACCTGACGATCTGCACCGTACTCTTTAGCTAGCACTGGACGAAGAGCAAGTGCTGACTGGTGACAGTTGAACATGTGGCGGAAACCGTGACGACGACGGTCTTTACCAGTTGTATCGTTTGAGTGAGTTAGACCCGCCATGAAGATGGTACCCATCTCTTCAGCTAGAGCCTGTACAGCGATCGCCACACCTGATGATGAACCACCAGAGAACATGATTACGCCATCTTTCTCGATCATACGCTTAGCCGATGCACGTGCAGCGTCAGACTTAGTCTGAGTATCACCTGTTACGTACTCAACTTTCATACCAAGAATACCGTTACCTTTAAGATTCATTGGTTTCATGGTGTTCATCATACCGCCGTCGCCTTCACCGTTTAGGTGTTTAACAGCCAGTTTGAATGCGCGTAGTTCGTCTGCACCTTCGTCTGCGTAAGCACCAGTCTGAGGCACGTTAAAGCCTAGGACACACTTACCAGATGCGGCTGGGTCGTTACGGAACGAACCAGCAGCAGATGCAGTTGGGATGTAAAAGCTTGGTACAGCGATGGCTGCAGCCGACGCAGCAGTACCTTTAAGTACCGTACGGCGAGAGTAGCCAGTTTTCTTATCAGTCATTAGATTAACTCCGTTGTTAATTTGTTGTTATGTACAAGCGGAATGGACAAGTTAGGATACTCAGAGCAAACCTTCAACCCCACTAAAGCATGATTTAGACCAATGGATGAGAGGGCTATAACCTTTCTCTTTGCAAGGAATAAAGCCTTATAACCTAATAACTTAGCTCATTTCACATAATAAAAAACCCCGCACAATTTCTTGTGCGGGGTCTCTATTTGGAACAGGGAGGATGATTACATCATGCCGCCCATACCACCCATGCCGCCCATGTCTGGCATGCCTGGTTTATCTTCTGGAATTTCAGCAACCATCGCTTCAGTTGTGATCATAAGACCCGCGATAGAAGCAGCAGCCTGAAGTGAAGAGCGAGTTACTTTAACTGGGTCAATAATGCCCATTTCTAGCATGTCGCCGTAAACTTCAGTACCTGCGTTGAAGCCGAAGTTACCTTTGCCGTTACGTACTTCGTTAACTACTACTGATGGCTCACCACCACAGTTAGCAACGATCTGACGTAGTGGTGACTCCATAGCGCGAAGCGCAAGCTGGATACCGATAGTCTGGTCGTGGTTATCACCTTCAAGACCTTCTACCTGCTGAAGTGCGCGGATAAGTGCAACACCACCGCCAGGTACGATACCCTCTTCAACAGCTGCACGAGTTGCGTGAAGAGCGTCATCTACACGCGCTTTCTTCTCTTTCAACTCAACTTCAGTTGCAGCACCTACTTTGATTACCGCAACACCGCCAGCAAGCTTAGCGACACGCTCCTGCATCTTCTCTTTGTCGTACTCAGAAGTAGTATCTTCCATCTGTACACGAATCTGCTGAACACGTGCATTGATCGCCTCTTTAGCGCCAGCACCATCAACAATAGTTGTGTTCTCTTTGCTTACCTGAACGCGCTTGGCCTGGCCAAGGTGCTCAAGTTCAACTGTATCTAGGCTTAGACCAACCTCTTCAGAGATAACCTGACCACCCGTTAGGATAGCGATATCCTGAAGCATCGCTTTACGACGATCACCGAAGCCAGGAGCTTTAACAGCACACACTTTCACGATACCGCGCATAGTGTTTACAACTAGAGTTGCAAGCGCTTCGCCTTCAACATCTTCAGCTACAAGTAGAAGTGGACGTGAAGCTTTAGCTACGCCTTCAAGTGCTGGAAGAAGTTCACGGATGTTAGAAATTTTCTTGTCTACTAGAAGGATGAACGGATCTTCTAGCTCAGCAACCATAGTATCCTGGTTAGTTACGAAGTAAGGAGACAGGTAACCACGATCGAACTGCATACCTTCAACTACGTCTAGTTCGTTATCAAAACCAGAACCTTCTTCAACTGTGATTACGCCATCTTG
Organism: Marinobacterium sp. LSUCC0821; assembly: GCF_012848475.1. Taxonomy (NCBI): domain Bacteria; kingdom Pseudomonadati; phylum Pseudomonadota; class Gammaproteobacteria; order Oceanospirillales; family Oceanospirillaceae; genus Marinobacterium; species Marinobacterium sp. LSUCC0821. The sequence continues at coordinate 246,043 of NZ_CP051666.1, read as the reverse complement.
GCTAACACGCTCCATCGCTTCAGCGATGATGTTACCTACTTCTGCATCAGAGTTTGCAGAGATAGTACCAACCTGTGCGATTGATTTAGTGTCTGCACAAGGAACAGCCATAGCGCGAAGATTCTCAACAACTGCAGCAGCAGCTTTGTCGATACCACGCTTAAGATCCATTGGGTTCATGCCAGCAGCAACTGACTTAAGACCCTCGTTAACGATAGCCTGAGCTAGAACAGTTGCAGTAGTTGTACCGTCACCAGCTACATCGTTGGCTTTAGAAGCAACTTCTTTAACCATCTGTGCGCCCATGTTTTCGAACTTATCTTTAAGTTCGATCTCTTTCGCAACAGATACACCATCTTTAGTTACTGTAGGTGCACCGAATGACTTATCGAGTACAACGTTACGACCCTTAGGGCCAAGAGTTGTTTTAACCGCATTAGCAAGAATGTTTACACCTTCAAGCATGCTCTGACGAGCATCATTGCCAAAACGTACGTCTTTAGCTGCCATTGTTCAAAATCCTTTAAATAGTTACGTCTATAAATCTAAAACGTTAGAGCTATTAAGCTTCTAACACGCCGTAAATTTCGCTCTCTTGCATGATCAGTAGTTCTTCACCATCAACTTTAATGGTGTTAGTACCTGCGTACTGACCGAAAAGAACTTTGTCACCTTCTTTAACAGAAGGAGCGATTACTTCACCGTTGTTAGCCACACGGCCTGGGCCTACAGCTACAACAACACCCTGGTTTGGCTTTTCTGCAGCCGAACCTGGAAGAACGATACCGCCAGCCGAGGTTGCTTCCTCTTCGCTGCGACGAATAACAACACGGTCATGTAGTGGACGAATAGTCATCTATTTTTCTCCTGAGTTAAGGATCCAATGCGATGTTGGTTTTTGTTAGTAAAAACCCGACCCATTTGAGCCGGGAGTCTTTATCTTGTGAAAAAGTAAATTGGGGAGGAGTTGGACTATTTCAACTGCAAATTGAAAAAAAAGTTGGATTTGGCAAAAAATTATTCGATGCGTTTACGATCGTCAGTTTTATTTGAATCTTCGACATCAACAAACTCACCCTCAATTATGTCATCACCCGATGATCTATTTGACTCACCAAAGGATGAATCACTCTGTGAGTAGAAGTGAGCAGATCCACCGCGACTAACAAAAGCTGAAGCAACCCTTTCGCCGAAGATCTTGAAAAACAATCCACGGGTAAAGGGAAGTAGACAGGCAAAACCGATGGCATCAGTTACAAATCCGGGAGTAATGAGGAGCGCTCCACCAATGGCGATAACAATCCCATCGCGCATCTCAGAGAGCGGCATTTCACCTGATTGAATTTTTGCCTGCGCCCGCATGAGCGTGGTGACACCCTGGTAGCGGAGCATATTAACGCCAATAAAAGCAGAAAGAAGAACCAAGCCGACCGTGTACCAACCACCTATTGCCTGCCCTACTTTAATCAATATGGTGATTTCAATGACGGGGATGACAACAAAAAGAATAAATAGAATTGGCATGCTAACTCCTAAGCGAACTGTAAGAACAATGTAACAGGCATCTCCCTTTCATAAAAGCAGCACACAAACACCTCAATCTTGTGCACTTGCACAGCTTATATTTTTTGCCATGCATCAAAAATCCGATTTTTGTGCACATCCCTTTTACCTATGTCTAATAAGGAAAGCAGAAAAACCCATCTAGATATCCGCCTTATAAAATCAATAGGTTATAAGACGTAAAACGCAAAAATTCGATATTAGTAATTAAAAAAAATATTTTTATTCCCAAATGATTCAAAGGACTAATAGATTTCCACATTAAATCTACGTAATTTGATGCAGTGCAAAAGCTGCAGTGCAGCATCGTTAAACGATATAAAGAACAATACAAATAAGGAGTCCTTTGATGGAACTCAACGGTAAAGTAATCGTAATCACTGGTGGCGGCCGCGGTCTTGGTCGCGCAATGGCTTTGGAATTCGCAGGCAAAGGTGCTCAGCTTGCACTTGTCGACCTTAACCAAGCCGATCTAGATGAAACTCTTGGATTAGTTAAAGCTGCAGGCAGCGATGGTCGCACTTACCTGTGCAACGTTGCTCAAGAAGCTGAAGTAGAAACTTTATTTGAAAAAGTTTACAACGATTTCGGCGCACTTAACGGTGTAGTTAACAACGCCGGTATCACACGTGACGGCCTATTCATCAAAGTTAAAGATGGCGAAATCGTCTCTAAGATGTCTATGGATCAGTGGAACCTAGTTATGGATGTAAACCTAACAGGTACTTTCCTATGTGCTCGTGAAGCTGCTGTGCAGATGATCAAGAATAAGCAGGAAGGTTGTATCGTAAACATCTCTTCGATCTCACGTTCAGGCAACATGGGTCAGACAAACTACACTGCAACTAAAGCAGGCGTAGAAGCAATGGCAGTAACCTGGGCTAAAGAACTTGCTCGCTACGGTATCCGTGCTGCATCAATTGCACCGGGTTACATCGGTACTGAGATGGTTATGGCAATGAAAGAGGAAGCTCGCGAGAAGATTGCGGCTGGCATCCCTTCTAAACGTCTAGGTAAGCCAGAAGAGATCGCACGCACAGCTGCGTTCATCTTCGAAAACGACTACATCTCTGGTCGTTGTTTTGAGGTTGATGGCGGTCTTCGCATCTAACTTAAAACTAGTCATTAGATTAGCCGGCCTCTGTGCCGGCTTTTTTTATGCCCACTTCATTCACTATTCAGTTTTAGCCTGTTAATTTATGGCGATTAACTGTGACTGGATTTAGCGATGATCTCTAAGTGGATTGATACTTTTCGTGTTTATAAAGATAAACGCCTTCTCTGGGTTTTCCTTATGGGTTGTAGCTCCGGTTTCCCATGGGTATTGATCGGCTCCAATATGAGTGGATGGCTCAAGGATGAAGGCCTTTCTCGTACTGCGATTGGTTTCTTTGGCTCTATCTTTGCAGTCTATGCGTTCAATTTTCTCTGGGCGCCACTAGTCGACCGTGTTCGTCTCCCGCTTTTAGGGCGACTAGGCCAGCGTAGATCTTGGATTTTCCTCTGTCAGGGAATCATGCTCATTATGATTCTGGCAATTACTCAGGCAGATCCAGGCGGCGCCTACCAAGCGATGGGGGCTCCAACCACAGAGGCTGGGAAAATCCCTGGCATGATGTTTATCTCATTAGTTGCTCTGCTTATCGCTATCGCCTCTGCAACACAAGATATCGCCATTGACGCCTTCCGTATCGATCAATTCAATGTCAATGAGACAGAGAAGATGCCACCAGCATCAGCCATGGCTGTCGTCGGCTGGTGGACTGGATATTCACTTCCTGGTTACCTCGCGTTTGTTAATGCCGATGCAATTGGCTGGAACGGTGTTTATGCCGCAATGGCCTTAATTATGGCGCTGTTGATGATTTTCACCCTATTCGTGGGTGAACCTGAGGATCGCCGCTCTGCCATTCAAAACGACATGGAGAACAGCTATCAGAAGCGCTATGGTTTAGGACGCTTTGCATCCTGGATCGCAGTAACGGTTGTAGAACCCTTTGCCGACTTCATTCGCCGTAACGGATTGAGTGTTGCTATTACCCTTCTCGCTTTCATTTTTATGTTTAAAATTGGCGAGGCCTTCCTCGGCCGAATGTCAGTTGTATTCTACAAAGAGATTGGCTTTACCAATGAGCAGATAGGTGAATACACCAAAATGCTCGGTTGGGTTGCAACCGTCTTTTTCACGCTAATCGGTAGTGCCATCAACGTTCGCTTCGGTGTTTTGAAGGGATTGATGATTGGCGGTATCGCCATGGCTGCGTCTAATCTAATGTTTGCTCTGATAGCAGAGATGGGACCCATCGAGTGGCTCTTTGCTGCAACCATCATTGTTGACAACTTCACTACAGCCTTTTCAACCGTCGCCTTTGTCGCATTCCTAACAGCGTTAACGGGCAGGGCATTCAGTGCCAGCCAATATGCTCTACTTGCATCCCTAGGAAACTTGGGACGCACTACCCTAGCAGGTTTCAGTGGCAGCATGGTGGACAGTCTCGCAGGTAACTGGAGTCTATTCTTCATTATTACAACGCTAATGGTGATCCCGTCTCTGGTTATGCTTTGGCTTCTTCGTGACAAGCTAGAAGCTGCACAAGCGAAAACCCTAGAGCATAATCAACGTCAAGATTCTCAATAGATCTAACCTAGGTCAGGACACCTATTTCAGAACGGGACCAGAGACACAAAAAAGGCGAACTCACGAGTTCGCCTTTTGGTTCAAAGCTAGATTAGTCGCGGAAGTTCTTGTACTGCAGCGGTAAGCCAACATTAGACTCACGCAAAAGTGCGATAACATCTTGCAGGTCATCTCGCTTTTTACCAGTGACACGAACCTGCTCACCTTGAGTCTGGGTCTGAACTTTCAACTTAGACTCTTTAATGATTTTGGTAATCTTCTTAGCTGCATCCTGATCTAGACCCTGACGCATAACGATCTTCTGGCGTGCTTGCATACCATTTTGTTCAACCTTTTGCGGGTCCATAGCATCTGGATCTACCTTACGGTTAACAAGTTTTGCACGAAGTACATCAATCATCTGCTGCAGCTGGAACTCAGCTTCTGCGTGCATGTTGATGTTGTCACCATCGCGCTCAAAACCAGCATCCACGCCTTTGAAGTCAAATCGTGTTGTGATTTCACGATTAGCCTGATCAACTGCGTTGGTCACCTCATGAACATCTACTTCAGATACGATATCGAAAGATGGCATAGCCCTCTCCTATTTCTTGAAACTAACAATGACCGGTATGATACCTCTTTTTGGCAAGGCTGTTAGCAAAGATGTGGCATATTCTAGGATCAGGAGCGATAGGGTCGATTTGGGCCAGTAAACTTAACTCCCTAAATCTCGACATTACGCTTATTTTTCGGGATGAAGAGCGATTAGGCAGCTTTGCAACTACTGGCAATCTTGTGTCTGTTCGAAGCGATCAGGGGCTGGATCAATTTCAATGTTTAGCGACTACAGCCAACAAATTGACAACCCCTATTCAAAACCTGCTTGTCGCAACCAAAGCCTTTGATGCCGTAAGCGCTATTACTACTCTAAGTAACTGGTTAACAGCGGAGAGCACAATTGTGGTCATGATCAATGGCTATGGTGTGCAACAGGAGCTTCAGACCAAATTTCCTCATTTGATTTTCACCTTCGCCAGCACGACCGACGGTGGCTATAAAACCGGAGAGTTTGAGACAGTTTGGGCAGGCCAAGGCAAAACACTTGTCGGGAGCATTAAAGGCACTGCAAAGACTCCTAAGGAGTGGGAGGCGCTTCCGCAGATCGAGGCAACCGAAGATATAGACTTAATCCTTTGGCGAAAGCTGGCCATTAACTGCTGTATCAACCCATTAACTGTGAAATACAACTGTCGAAATGGCGAGTTATTGGATATTCCGGGCGCAATGGCAGAGATGTCTATTATCGCGTCAGAGTTCGAAGCCATCAGCAATGCTACTCAGAAACATTTATTCGATACCCCTTTGCTGGATCAAGCCAAACTAGTTGCACGAACAACTCAAGGGAACATATCGTCTATGTTGCAAGATATACGTGCAGGAAGGCGGACCGAGATTCGACAAATTACAGGTGCACTTTGTGACCTAGCAGAGCAATCAGGTTTAGCAGTTCCTCATAACCAATCACTTTTAAAATTGATCATCGATTTAGAAACAAACGGCTAACCGGGAAAGCAAGATGACACTGGATGAAGAAGTAAAACTCATCATTGAAAAGATAGAGTCATTGGACAATGAGAATAGAACTCTTATCGCTTTAGCAGGGCCTCCTGGATCCGGTAAATCAACTGTTGCAGAGCACTTAGTTTCAGAGTGGAACCTCAAATACCCAACCTATCAAAGTGCGGTGGTACCGATGGATGGCTTCCACCTGAATAATCCAGAGTTGATTGAGATGGGGCTTTTGAGTCGCAAAGGTGCACCCGAGACCTTCGATGCTAAAGGTTTTGTCGAGCTGGTTTCTCAATTAAAAGACTCAAATACTAACGTCCACTACCCAACTTTTGATCGCTCAAACGAATGCACTGTGCCCAATGGCGCGCAACTCGATGCTAAATGCAAAGTGGTTATCGTTGAAGGCAACTACCTACTGTTAAACAGAGATTATTGGCGAGAGCTAAGGCCCCTGTTTGATCTAACAGTTTTTCTTGCTCCATCCATTAAAGCAATTGAAAGTAGACTCCTCGATCGCTGGTTGAGTTATGGGTACAGCCCTAAAGAAGCTCAGACAAAGATTGAGGGAAATGACCTGTTAAATGCCAAGACCATCCTCGAAGAGAGCCTAAAGGCAGACCTTCATATAGTTCAAGACTAGCTTGAGTTGCTTTCATCGAGAGCTGAAAAGCTTTCGGTTGTGAAACTACCCTCTTATCTCTAAAATCCCGCCCCTTAATGGAGTAGGTGCGCTTTTTTGAGCGTTAAACGGGAAGATCAGTAGAAGCTGACGCTGCCCCCGCAACGGTAAGGAAGGTTATTTCAACATCATGCCACTGGCGACAGCTGGGAAGGCGTTGAAATAGAGACCTCCAAGCCCGGATACCGGCCCACTCTCAATACCATCCAACCATGCGCGGTGGGCGCATTGAGAGAGATCATGAAATTACTTACGACCCTTATCCTAGCAGCGTCGACTGTTTCTTCTTTTGCCTTAGCAAATCCAATTACGGTTTTCGTGACAGGGAGCCGAATGGAATCATCAACAATCGGAATTCCTGCTGCTAAGACTGTAATTACATCAGATGAAATTTTGAATAGTGGTGCTTCTACTTTAACCGATATTCTTCGCCAACAGAGCTTCATTCAAATCACTGACAGTTCTGGAGTGAACGGCAAAGGGAACATAGATATGAGAGGGTTTGGTGAATTCAGCTCTTTCAATACTGTAATTCTAATTGATGGTCAAAAGATCAACCGCGCTGCAGACCAATCATCCATAGATCTAAATATGTTCAACCTAGAACAGATAGACCGAATTGAAATCATAAAAGGTAGTGCTGGAGTACTTTATGGCCATGAGGCGGTTGGCGGAGTTATTAACATCATCACCAAAAAGAACAACAGACGCCATAACAGCGCATCAGTTGAGGTTGGAAGTTTTGATAGAAGCTCCGTAAAAGCGTCAATTGGTGACTATTTATCAAAAGACAGTTCATTCAACCTCACACTAGAGAGAACGGAAGCTAATAATTTTAGAGACCACAATGACTCAGACTTAAAGAAATTTAATGTTAATTTTCAGAAAAAAAGTCAGTTGGGTGATACACAAATTTCGATTCAAAGAATTGAAGATTACTGGCTTAACAGCGGTCCATTAAGTTCGGTGAACGATGTTCTAAACAATCCTACCGTTTCACAAAATATTTATGCTGATGATTGGTACGATAAAAAAGGGACCTCAATTAAACTTAATCACTTAAAATCAATAGACAGTATTAATACCCTTACCGTCGATGCATTTGTAAATAGTGAAAAAACTAATGCAAATGCTTACATTGGCGGCTCTGTTGATAACACCATTCAAGACAGAAAGAGCGTCTCGTTTAGCCCAAGAGTTATAAGCAATCTAAACGAAGACACAAACCTTCTTACAGGCATTGACTATACATACACAGACTATGCTTTTTCGTCTTCTTTTGGTCCGATGAACATTGATCAAAACATATATGCCGTTTACGGGGTTCTTGATCACAAGATAAACGACAGAGTCACAATCAACACTGGATTACGCCATGCGTATATGGAATATACTCATATTGGCAACACCCATACATCTCCGTTGTCTCAAAAGAATAACGACAATCAAACCGTTGGCAATATAGGATTAACATTACACATATCACCAAACTGGAGTGTTGATTTAAGGGCTGACCAAAATTACAGATTCGCACTGGTTGATGAGCACAACAATTATCTATACGCAGGCTCAACAAGCACACTTAAAACCCAAACTGGCAACTCTTATGAAGCAGCTCTGACGTTTGAGGAACAAGGAACTACTGCTCAAATTCAAGCATATACGTTAAGACTAGATGATGAGTTGATTTATGATGGCGCTAATTATTTAACAACTAACTTTGAAAAGACTGAGAGAAATGGCATATCCATTTCACTTAAGAAAAGCATCAATGAATTAACAGACCTTAATTTTGGATATGATTATCTGAATGCGAAGGTCGAAAACGCTGTAATTGATTACTACGGAACAACATTAGACTTTAACAATAAGACCATCCCCTTAACTGCAAAACACTCAGCCAATGCTGGGGTAACCTGGAAAACCAACAACGGATTGATCAACGACCTAAACTGGAAATATATTGGGGAACGCTATGTTGGTGCGGACTTCCTGAATAATTACGATAAAATAAAAGGATACAGCACGTTCAACTTTAGCAGTTTGTTGAAACAAAAAAGTTGGGAATTTAGCTTCAAGCTAAACAACATATTCGACAAAAAATCAGTCAATACTGCTAGCCTATCTGGAAGCACAATTGGTTACTATCCCATTACTGAAAGAAACCTTTCAATAACTGCAAAATATTACTTTGAGTAAACAATGAGTCGACTCACCAAAATCTACACACGCACTGGCGACAAGGGGACTACCCGACTTGCCACTGGCACTGAAGTGCATAAGACACACCCTCGCATTGAAGCGATGGGCGATATTGACGAGCTTAATTGTCTGATTGGCGTTATTGATGCACATCTCTCTTATGAGGATGCGTTCTCGCCTGTGCTGCGTCAGATTCAGAACGATCTATTTGATCTAGGTGGTGAGTTGGCGATGGCAAGCGACGAATATCAGGCTATTACGCCAGCTATGATTGATCGTTTAGAGCAGACATTGGACTCATACAACGAAGCACTACCGCCGCTTGAGAACTTCATACTACCGGGCGGCACGCCAAGTGCTGCGCAGACGCATCTAGCGCGCAGCATCTGTCGCCGTGCAGAGCGTCGTTTAGTGGAGCTTGCTCAAAGCGAAACGATTAACCCGCAGTCAGTAGCCTATCTCAATCGACTTTCAGATCTGCTATTTGTGATTGCGAGGGTTTTCGCTCGACGTAATGGCGAAGAGGAAGTACTCTGGCAGCCATCTAAACAGCGTGAGAGTTAATGATGTATCGGTTTGTTCTAGCCCTTTCTCTAGTTTCACCTTTAGCCAATGCAGACTGTGCATTGGAGCAGAATTGGTGTGAGGCGACCTGCAAAGTTCGTTTTGTAACGAATGACGCAGAACAAGCCGGCTGCATATCACGATGCGTTGCAGAGCGCGCGGTTTGCTCGGCCAAAGTTGGAGCTGATAAAGCGACCGATATTGGCAAAGAGGTTCTTGAAGACTCCAAGTCTTTTATCAACGGTCTGACCTCAGACTCGGTTAAAGAGATGGGTGAGAATGCTTGGGATAAAACAAAAGACTTCTTAAACGGAATGAAAAAAGAGTCTAACTAACCCTAATGATAAACCTCTGCAGCTGAATCAATTGTCTGACACAGCTGCTCCATCCCCAACAGAGTTCGCATAGTCAAACGGTGAAGATAGTCAGCCTCCACTATCTTGAGCTGATTATTAGCCACAGCATCGATCATACCCCAAGGCTTCCAAAATTCGACCCAGCTTTGATCCGCCCCGCTGCCTGCAATAATCAGCTTTGGATTAGCGGCAATTATCGATTCTACCGTTAATTGCGGTACAGCCTCTGCCCTATCCGCAAACTGGTTCAAGCCACCGCAATAGGTGATAGCCTCGGTAATCCATGAAGAGCTATTAATAGTCATCAATGGAGAGTGCCAAATTTGATAGAAGATCGGTAAATTTCGACCTTTACGCCCCTCAGATAGACCTTGCAGCTCGGTTTCAAATTCAACTGCACGTTTATTAGCTACTTCAATCTGACCACTCAGCTCTCCTAATAATCTAAGCTGCTCGGGCAGATCTAGAATTGACTGAGAACTTAGACGCACCACATTCAATCCAAGCCCTTCCAGATACTGCAAATGCCTCTCGGGATTCCCCCCTTGCCAAGCTAATACATAGTCGGGTTTAAGTGAAAGAATCAATTCAGCATTAATAGATTGAAAGTCTCCAACTACCGGGATAGAGGTAACTTCTGATGGAAAATCCGCTGATTCAACACGACCTACTACCGACTCCCCTGCACCTATAGCAAACATATTTTCAGTTAAATCAGGAGCAAGTACGACGAATCGAGCCGCAAACGCATCAATCGAAAGCAGAGAAGAGAGTAAGAGAGCAGTAAGAACTCGAAACATTTTGCCCACAGTCAGTTTTTTCATTAAGAAATTGAATCTTAGCATGGGCAACACTGAATCTTTGTTTTATTCTTAAGGCTCATGGATAGATACAACAAGGGTTAAATCGTGGATCAGAATTCTGTTTGGGTAATTGCAATTGCTGCTCTAGTTATCGGTGTACTACTTGGCTTCCTCTTTGGTCGCAGCGGTAGCAATGGCAGTCGAGAGGTTCAACTCGCAAATGAGTTGGAAAAAGCTCAGTTAGAACTTGCTAAATACCGAGATGAGGTTAATGAGCACTTCTCTAAAACTGCAGAACTCGTAAATGGTTTAACCACTCAGTACCAAAAGGTACACCAGCATCTTGCTGAGAGCGCAGGTCAGCTAGTTCGTGATGAGAAGCTCGTTGCGAGCCTACAGCGCTCTGCAACCATGCAGATTGAGAACCAGAACGGCTCAGCTAGCGTTAGTCCTCAGGAGAGCAGTGCAATTCACGTTCCTCTCGACTACGCACCAAAGCGCAGCAACGATGAGCCTGGAACGCTTTCAGACAGTTTCGGCCTACACTCTGAAATTGTAGAGAACCCGGCAGATCCTGCTAAGGTTTACAGCAAACATGAGAAGAGCGCTTAAGCGCTCTTTTTTATTTCCAGTTTTAGTACAGCAAGCTGCTATCAAACCGGATTATCAATATCGATAAATTGATGCTCCAAACCAAAACGGTCTGCTAAGAACTCACCTAAAGCTTTTGCACCATAGCGTTCTGTCGCATGATGTCCTGCAGATAGATAATGAATACCCGCCTCCCGCGCGTAGTGCACTACAGGCTCAGAAATCTCGCCGCTGAGAAATAGATCGGCACCTAATTTATCAGCTTGCTCGATCATTCGATCTGCTGAACCCGTGCACCAGGCAATACGTTTTACTGATCGATCACCACCGGATATCAGGGTTGCTTCACGACCCAATTGTGTAGTCACCCTATGAGTGAAATCTTCTGCGCTGATAGCTTCGGATAGCGAACCTATATTTCCAACACTAAAAGGGTTTCCAGGCTCCATGCCTGACTCAATTTCTATATCCAAAATCTTGGCTAACTGAGCATTATTTCCTAACTCTGGATGTGCATCTAAAGGTAGATGATAGGCAAGTAGGCTTACATCCGCTTGCATCAGCGCCTTAACTCGCTTCCCTTTTATTCCAACTAAAGGTTCAGATTCACCCTTCCAAAAGTAGCCATGGTGCACCAATAGAAGATCAGCATTAGCTGCTATAGCGGCATCAATCAATGCCTGACTTGCAGTGACACCTGATACAATTTTTGTAACGGCTGACTTACCTTCTATCTGCAGACCATTTGGGCAGTAATCCTTGAAACGCTCGACAGACAGGGTTTCATTTGCAAAATTGACCAGCTCTTTTAGATTTACCGACATACACGCCCCAATAAAACTTTAACAAGCCTTACATCTTACCCTCCTCTATCCCTATAATCAGTAGCTGTAAATGAGCTAGGAATAGAAAGATGAGCAAAACACTAAATACGATTGTTTGGCCGACACTTACAGGGATACTGGCGGCTGTCCTCATCGTACAATTTTTTCCTCAGCTAACCGGTTCTAAGCAGACTGAAATTCAAGTACTTCCGGCTACTGCAGATCAGGCAGGCGCTCAGCTTATCACTAGTTACGCAGATGCAGTTGAGAAGGCTGCACCATCTGTTGTCAGTATTTATGGCCGAACCGAGACCGACCCTCAAAAGGATGCACTGGTTATCCCACAGAGCTTGGGCTCCGGTGTAATCCTCACCAAAGATGGTTTTGTAGTCACCAATAACCACGTTGTGAGTGGATCGAATGAGATCCTTGTCTCTATGCGTGATGGACGAGAATTGTTAGCCAAGGTAGTTGGAACAGACCCTGAGTCAGATTTAGCACTGCTTAAAATTGATGCGACCGAACTACCCGCCATTACACTAATTCCAAGCAAAGCACTCTCTATTGGCGATGTGGTGCTCGCTATTGGTAATCCGTTTGGGGTTGGCCAGACAGTGACCCAAGGCATTATCTCCGGAATGGATCGTCATAGTTTAGGGCTGAACACCTACGAAGACTTTCTTCAAACTGACGCTGCAATCAACCCGGGCAATTCGGGTGGCGCACTAGTAACAGCCATGGGAGATTTAGCAGGTATCAATACGGCTATTTTCTCGAAATCGGGTGGATCTCAAGGTATAGGCTTTGCAATTCCCTCGGATCAAGTACTTCAGGTAATGTCTGACCTAGTCCGCTATGGACGTGTAATTCGTGGCTGGGTCGGTGTTGAAGCTAGAATCATACTTCCAGCTGAGGCTGAAGCTGCAGGCCTTGATAAAGCGACTCGCGGACTTCTCTTCTCAGGCATCTACAAAGATAGTCCAGCTCAAACAGCAGGCCTACTACCAGGCGATGTGTTATTAGCAATAGATGGCGAACCGATCATCGGCTCAGGTATCGATGCCATGAACAAAATCGCCCGAGTAAAACCGGGCGATGTGACGAACTTTACGATATTTAGAGATAAAGCAGAAAAAGAGATTCAGATCACGACGACTGAGCGCCCAAGAAGCCGATAAAGCCTTCATTGGGATTTGCCAAGTATTTAGTTAGGTAGCCTAGGTAAGCATAGGCTACCTAACCTACCTAACAGATCAATCCTCTTTGATTCGGTACTCAGCAGAACGAGCGTGAGCGGTAAGCCCCTCGCCTCGGGCCAATACCGATGCAACCTTACCCATCTCTGAAGCACCATCAGCAGAGAACATGATGAGTGATGAGCGTTTCTGGAAGTCATACACACCCAAAGGCGAGCTAAAACGAGCAGTACCAGAGGTTGGCAACACATGGTTAGGCCCTGCGCAGTAATCCCCCAGCGCTTCAGCTGTGTAACGTCCCATAAAGATTGCACCTGCGTGCTTAATCTTCTCGGCCAAACCAATCGGATCTTCAACTGAAAGTTCCAAGTGCTCTGGTGCGATACGATTTGAGATCGCAGCTGCCTCATCAAGATCAGCAACTTCAATAAGAATCGCACGATCCAACAAAGATGCAGTGATGATCTGTTCACGCTCCATAGTCGGAAGAAGCTTAGCGATACTTGCTTCAACCTGATCTATAAAGGCAGAGTCAGTCGCAATAAGAATTGGCTGTGCATCTTCGTCATGCTCCGCTTGTGAGAAGAGATCCATCGCCACCCAATCAGGGTCTGTCTTACCATCACAGATCACAAGAATCTCTGAAGGACCAGCAATCATATCAATACCTACAGCACCAAAAACAGCACGTTTAGCGGTTGCGACATAGATATTACCAGGACCAACTATCTTATCGACACGTGGAACAGTCTCAGTACCGTATGCCAATGCAGCTACGGCCTGAGCACCACCGATGGTAAATACACGGTCAACACCGGCAATAGCCGCAGCAGCAAGTACCATCTCATTGACCACTCCATCAGGTGTTGGCACAACCATAATTATCTCTGCCACACCGGCCACTTTGGCTGGCATTGCATTCATAAGCACCGATGATGGGTAAGCTGCCTTACCACCTGGGACATAGATACCTACACGATCCATCGGTGTCACTTTTTGACCCAATAGCGTGCCGTCTGCCTCTTCGTACTGCCAAGAGTGGCTTAATTGACGTTCGTGATAGCTACGCACACGATTAGCCGCAACCTCAAGTGCTTCACGCTGTTCGGGAGATATGCGAGTAAGAGCTGTTTGAAGGCGATCCTTACTCATCTCCAATTCTGCGAATGAGCTGACCTGGGTACGATCGAAACGGTTCGTTAACTCAACAACTGCACTGTCGCCAGAAGCACGAACAGCCGCAATGATCTCATCAACTCGCTGATTTACCGCTTGGTCAGAGACTGATTCCCAAGCCAGCATTTGATCGAGTTGCTGATTAAAATCTATCTGGCTACTAACCAGTCGCTTAATCGTAATTTTCGATGTCACGATGCACTCCGCTTAGCAATCACAGCCTGAGTTAGTCGATCTAGAATTGGTTGAATTTGGTCATACTTCATCTTCATCGATGGCTGACCAACTACCAAACGCGAACTGATATCTGCGATATGCTCCATCGCCTCAAGACCATTCGCGCGCAGTGTATTTCCGGTATCAACTATATCAACGATACGATCTGCTAAACCCATAATTGGAGCCAGCTCCATCGCACCGTAAAGCTTAATAATATCGACCTGCTGACCCTGGCGAGCAAAAAACTCACGCGTCACGTTTACAAATTTAGTGGCAACGCGCATACGCCCTTCTACAGGCTTCGCACCTTTCATACCAGCTACGCGAAGCTGGCAGGTAGAGATCTCAAGATCCAACGGCTCATAGAGGCCTGCGCCGCCGTGTTCCATCAACACATCTTTGCCGGCAACACCCATATCAGCACCGCCATACTCAACATAGGTCGGTACGTCAGTCGCACGAATAACAACTAATTTGATGTTTTCATGGTTAGTATCAAAGATGAGTTTGCGACTTTTGAAAATATCTTCCGTCGGTTCAATCCCAGCGGCAGCAAATAGCGGCAGGGTCTCTTCCAAGATACGCCCTTTAGACAAGGCAATGGTGAGTTGCTCTTTCATTTAATCTAATCCTGTTACGCCGGAACTCGACGAATCACTGCGCCAAGAGACTGCATCTTCTCTTCAATGCACTCATAACCACGGTCTATGTGGTAAATACGCTCAATTGGAGTCTGTCCTGCTGCAACAAGTGCAGCCAATACTAGACTGGCAGATGCACGAAGGTCAGTCGCCATTACAGGAGCGCCTTTAAGTTTTTCAACGCCCTCGATAATCGCTGTATTACCTTCAATCGCTACCTTAGCACCCAGTCGAATCATCTCTTGGATATGCATAAAGCGATTTTCAAAGACAGTCTCTTTGATACGTCCTACGCCCGTAGCCACTGCATTCAGTGCAGCAAACTGAGCTTGCATATCAGTTGGAAATGCAGGGTAAGGCGCTGTTGTAATGTTCACAGCTTTAGGTCGACGACCTTCCATATCCAGCTCGATCCAATCATCGTCATGAGTGATTTTAGCGCCAGCCTCTTCAAGCTTTTTCAGCACAGCTTCAAGGATATCTGCACGGGTGTTACGACAACGAACACGACCCGAGGTGATCGCACCTGCTACAAGATAAGTTCCTGTCTCAATACGGTCAGGCATTACAGAGTATGTACACCCTTTAAGCGACTCAACACCCTGTACACGTATCGTATCGGTACCAGCACCGGTGATCTTTGCACCCATAGCAATTAGACAGTTTGCTAGATCAACAACCTCAGGCTCGCGCGCTGCATTCTCAATGATGGTCTCGCCATCGGCCAACGCTGCAGCCATAAGAATGTTTTCAGTACCTGTAACAGTTACCGTATCAAAAAATACGGTAGCACCTTTAAGACGACCATCAACTCGGGCATCGATATAGCCGTTCTCAACAGTAATCTGTGCACCCATCGCTTCTAGGCCACGAAGGTGCAAATCAACAGGACGGCTACCGATCGCACACCCACCTGGCAGTGAAACCTGAGCTTGACCATGACGCGCAAGCAGAGGTCCAAGCACTAGAATCGATGCACGCATCGTTTTAACTAGTTCGTATGGAGCTGTAAATTCAGTGATTGTTGTTGGATCGAGCTCAACACTCAGCTTATCACCGATGGTTAGCTCGACACCCATACGACGAAGCAGTTCCAACATCGTGGTGATGTCGTGAAGGTGAGGTAAGTTACAGATGGTAACTGGCTCATCTGCAACTAGAGTCGCAGCCAGAATAGGTAGTGCAGAGTTTTTTGCACCAGAAATCCAAACTTCACCGTTAAGCGTCTTACCGCCTTCGATTAATAATTTATCCATTCAATCAGCCTTTCGATTCTGTACAGCGGACGTTACTGCTGCGCTTCCCACTGTTCAGGAGTGAAGGTTTTAATAGAGACTGCATGGATAGCACCCGATGCGATCTGTTCATTTAGACATGCGTAGACAGCTTGCTGCTTCTTAACAGGACTCATGCCCGAAAAAAGATCGCCAACAACTGTAATCTGAAAATCACAACCCTCACCAGCCGTGTGCACTGTGCAACCATCTAACTGACTCTCAACGAGCTGTTTTACCTCTTCAGCGTGCATCTCTATCTCCGTAACCTATAACCAAAATTTAGCCACGTATAATAACGAAAAAGGGCCTTGATAGCATCTATCAAGGCCCTTTTTCCTGACCGGTTTATCAACTACAAAGATAAAACCGAAAATTTACTCTAAATCGACACCCACAAGCTCAGCGATGGTTACCATTTGAACTGGCAAATTAACCCATTTTACCGAGTTGAAACGACGTTTCGATTCCACCCAAAGTGCTACAGCCGTACTATCGATTGCACCCACATTAGATAAATCAACAGTTTGGCAGCCTTGCTTTGCGGCAGACTCTAGAAGAGTTAACTGCTGGGTATAACTCACACGGGTTAAGTCACCCTGAAGCTTTAACGTTTCAGCCATTAAGCGCCAGCCTTGGTTGAACTGTCGGACATCGCTTCTGCCCAATGATCAATCACGACAGATATCTTTCCGAAACGCTCCATAAGGCTAGCGAACTGATTTCGGAACGTTATGCGTAAATTAATGCCATCCACAACCACGTTCACCAGAGTCCACTGCCCGTCTTTTAGAACAAGATAGTAGACCACAGAATATACGGTGCCATTGGTGGAGGTCATATTCACTGAGACAATCTGCTTATCCTCTTCAGGACTTGCTTCAGCTGGATCTACAACTTCAAATGATTGAAACTCAAAACCAACAATAGCCTTTGAAAAAGTTCTTAACAGTGTCGTTTTCAAGACTCCAGCGAATGACTCAATTTCGCCGTCACTGGCACGACGATAGTACTTACCCATAACAGAGTTACCGATGTACTGGAAATCGACAAAAGAGCCAATCACGTTATCGATACCATCAATTAACTGATCAATATTTTCTGGCTGACGAAGCTCTTTATTACTCACAAGCCCCAACATCTCTTGCGTAGTTTTTGCAACAAGCGCTTTGGCATCATCATAGCTTGCACTCGCATTGAAACTGATGAATGCGAGTGACAGCAAAAGAGCTTTAGCAATACTCAAAGGATTCATTACTCGCTCACCTTGTTGAACAGAAACTTACCAACTATCTCTTCAAGCACAAGTGCTGACTGAGTATCTTCAATGGTGCTGCCATCTTTCAGCAGCTCCTCTTCAAAGCCTGGTGTAATACCAATGTACTTTTCACCCAAAAGCCCAGCCGTCAAAATCTGTGCGGAACTGTCTGAAGAGAGATAATTTACATCGGAGAAAATAGTCATCTCCACCTCAGCCATCAGTCGTTTCTTATCGATTCGTATAGCCGATACCTGACCAATCTGTACGCCTGATAGAGAGACCTTAGCGCGTTCAGTTAGACCGCCGATATTGTCGAATCGAGCGACAACTTTGTAACCCTGTCCCTGATCAGCAACATTCAAACCACTGACGTTGATCGCTAAAACAACAAGCGCTAATAAACCCGCTAGGATTAGAGCACCAACACTAATTTCGAGTGTGCGAATTCGCATTACAACTCCCCAAACATCATTGCGGTTAGTAAGAAATCTAACCCTAGTATAGCCAGTGATGAGTAAACCACCGTGCGCGTTGTCGCCTGAGATATACCCTCAGAGGTTGGCACACAATCATTACCCTGAAAAACTGCGATCCAGATCACAACAAACCCGAACACAACAGATTTAATAATGCCGTTGACGACATCATCATAAAAATTCACAGAAGCTTGCATGTTGGCCCAGAAGCTACCTTCAAAAATACCTAGCCAATCGACAGCGACAAGTGAACCACCCCAAATACCAACAACTGAGAAGATCACCGCAAGGATAGGCATACTGATAAAACCCGCCCAAAGTCTTGGTGCAATAATACGGCGCATAGGATCCACACCGATCATCTCATAACTTGCCAGTTGCTCAGTGGCTTTCATTAAACCAATTTCTGCTGTCACGGCAGAACCTGCACGACCTGCGAACAGAAGCGCTGTTACTACAGGAGCTAGTTCTCGCACGAGCGACAATGCCACCATCTGCCCCACTGCTTGCTCAGAGCCATAATCTACCAGAATCGTATATCCCTGAAGCCCTAAAACCATACCGATAAATAGACCTGAGACCACAATAATGACTAATGACAAAACACCTACAAAGTAGAGCTGGCGAACCAATAGTGGAAGCATCATCAATGGCGCAGGCTTTGCAATCAGGGATTGAAATAATAACTGGCCTGCCCGTCCAAGTGCAGAGAGACGATTAAAGAACTGATGACCCAGACGCTGGAGAACATTTAACATCTAATTACTCACCTAACAGCTGTGTCATGAAATTTGGAGCAGGATAATGGAATGGTACAGGCCCATCAGGCTGACCTTTCATAAATTGAAGTACGCGCTCATCCTCTGAGCTACTTAGCTCATCCGGCCGCCCCTGAGCTAAGACCTTGCCGTCTGCAATTAGGTAAACATAGTCCGCAATACTTAACGTCTCTTGAATATCATGCGAGACGATAATTGAAGTATGCCCTAGCGCTCTGTTCAACCGTGCAATCAGATTAATGAGAACACCCATGGCGATTGGGTCTTGACCGGCAAACGGCTCGTCATACATCAGAATCTCAGGATCTAGCGCAATAGCACGCGCCAAAGCAGCTCTGCGCGCCATGCCACCTGATAGCTCAGCAGGTTTAAGCTTGAAAGCGCCGCGCAAACCAACGGCATTCAACTTCATCAACACCAGATCAAAGATTGCCGATTCAGGAAGGTCTGTATGAACTTTCAGAGGGAAGGCTACATTCTCCTCAACACTCATATCGGTAAAAAGGGCACCACTTTGGAAAAGCATCCCCATTTTTGCTCGTAAAGCGAAAAGATCCGAGCGAGAAAGCTTGTGAACATTTTTACCTTCAACTCGAATTTCACCCGCATCTGGAGATAACTGGCCGCCGATGAGTTTAAGCAAGGTAGTTTTACCGGTTCCGGAAGGCCCCATAATCGCGGTAATTTTGCCCCGCTCAATTGATAGTGAAAGTTGATCGAAGATCTTTCTTTCACCTCTTGAGAAGGTCAAATTTTCAACATCGATGTGATTCTGCTGTTCAGGCATCATCAGTCCGCTTATGGGTTATTAATCTTGCAGTGAATTTTAGTCTGCAAACTGGGATTATCAACAATTCGCGCAATAAAAAGGCTAGATACAGCAATAAAGGCACATTTTATTGATTATGAAGGGGAAAACTCGCCCTTCTCCGTCGATAAATTCGAAGTGTTAGGGTAAATTATAGTGCATTAACACTAACTTAAGAGGCCTCATCGGGTGAGCAATCATCAATACGCCAATTTTGACTTCATCTCTGCAGGCAAGCGGACTATCCAGCTTGAACAAGAGGCCATTAACGACCTTCTCAACTCTTTAGATCAATCATTTGATGCGGCTTGCCGGCTGATGATCGAGTGCAAAGGGAGAGTGATAGTGACAGGTATGGGCAAGTCAGGCCATATCGGCACCAAAATTGCGGCGACTCTTGCCAGCACCGGAACTCCGGCATTTTTTGTACACCCAGGTGAAGCCAGCCACGGCGACCTCGGCATGTTTACTGAGCAAGATGTGGTTATTGCACTCTCAAACTCTGGTGAGTCAGCAGAAGTTGTAACCATACTGCCGCTACTCAAACGAAAAAACATTGGTCTTATCTCAATCACGGCTAACCCAAACTCCTCACTAGCTAAAGCTGCAGATGTACAACTCAACATTCCTATTGAAAGAGAAGCCTGCCCACTTAACCTTGCGCCTACCTCAAGCACAACAGCGCAATTGGTGTTGGGCGATGCCTTGGCGACCGCCCTTTTAGAGGCGAAAGGTTTTAGTGCTGAAGATTTTGCATTTTCTCACCCAGGTGGAGCATTGGGTCGTCGCCTTCTCCTTAAGGTTGAAGATCTAATGCACAGTGGTGACGAGATCCCTCGCGTATCTCCACAAACCACCATTCAACATGCACTTCTTGAGATCACTCGTAAGCGTTTGGGTATGACAACCGTGGTTGATGCGAATGATCAGCCACTTGGTATATTTACTGATGGTGACCTGCGTCGTGCAATTGACCAGGGCGTTGATCTTTACAACACCCCTATTGATGCTGTGATGACAAAACAGTTCACCACCGTGACGCCAAACATGCTTGCCGCTGAAGCACTTCAAATCATGCAAGATAAGAAAATTAATGCACTAATTGCTCTTAATGATCAATCACAGGTCACAGGCGCGCTCAACATGCATGACATGCTTAAAGCAGGTGTAATCTAATGCGTCCTTCACCCACTTCTGAACAAGTTGAAAAGCTATCCAAAATCAAACTAATGGTCTTTGATGTGGACGGTATTTTGACGAATGGAACGCTTAGCTTTCTTGCTGATGGTACTGAGATTAAAACTTTCAGTATTCTCGATGGTTTAGGTCTTAAATTATTAATGTCTAGCGGTGTAGAGACAGCCATCATTACCGGAAGAAGCTCGCCTCAGGTCACACTGCGCGCAGAATCCCTTGGGATTAATTTCACCCAGCAGGGTCGCGAAGATAAATTAGTTGCGCTAAAAGAGCTTTGGGAGCGCACGGGATATGACGCTTCAAACACAGCTTACATGGGCGATGATCTCCCAGATCTAAGCGCGATTCGAGCAGTACAGTTTGGTGCAACAGTGCCAAATGGACACTGGTTGATTAAAGAACACGCCGACTGGATCTCAACAAGTGAAGGCGGAAAAGGGGCGGCTCGCGAAATCTGTGAACTGATCATGGCCGCACAAGGAAACCTTGATTCAGCTCTGGGGCAATACCTTTGATCAGACACCTGCGGTCAAAACTTCGGATAGTCATTGCGACTGCACTTGTCGCAGCGATCCTTGCCACCACCTTCTTTTGGCAAAAAGAGGGAGAAACAATCCAAAAGCCGACCACTGCCGCTACTGAACAGATCGATTTTTTTGTTACAGATGGAACACTAAGACGCTGGGATGAAACAGGTTCACTGGTTTCGGTTACAAACACCCCATATGCAGAACACCTTCCCAACAGCAAAGTGATGCTGATCGACACCCCGTACAGTGTTGGTTTTACAACCAAGGGCAGCGTAGACCATACCCTTTCTGCAAAAAAAGGGACGCTTCTCGATGATAACAGTCGATTCGACCTTGCAGGGGAAGTAGAGCTTCACCATAATCCTGAGACAGAGAGTGATACAGCGCTATTTGCAGAAGCCCTGAGTTATTTCCCAGATACCGGCATAGCAACCAGTGATGTTGCTGTTGAGTTTTTGAATCAACAAGGCATTACAACAGGTGTCGGTATGAAACTTGATACTGAACAACAGAAGCTCGACATTTTGACGAAAGTTAGAGGCACCTATGTACCCGCAACGACTAACTAAGTTTTTTTCAATTCAATCTTTTCACTTGCTGACACTTCCAGCTCTTTTAATTTCATCGTTATTCGCTAGCCAAGTTTCTGCGTTGCCAACAGATAGAGAAGAACCTATCTATGTCGAAGCTGATGCGGCCTCAATTGATGACGCCAAGGGGATTACGGTTTATACAGGCAGCGTAAAGATCACACAGGGCAGCATGATCTTAAAAGGCGACCGTGTAGAGCTCTACCGTGATGACGCCGGAGACATCAACCAAATTATTTCACTTGGTAAGCCGGCGCACTTCCAGCAACAACCACAACTCGATCAGAAAGTGACCTATGCGACTGGCAATAAGCTGGACTACACCGTCAGCTCACAGTTCCTTGTCATTTCAGATAATGCCAAAGTTACTCAGGGTGCAGATAGTTTTACGGGCGCAAAGATCAATTACGACATGGCTAACGCGAAGGTTAAAGCATTTAGCGACAGCGGTTCGAATAAGCGTGTACAAATGGTTCTGCAGCCACGTTCAGATAAGAAAAAATGAGTTCATTAGAAGCATTAAACCTAGCTAAGAGCTATAAAGGGCGCGCTGTCATCCGAGATGTTTCAGTGCGTGTCGAACGTGGTGAAATTGTCGGCCTTTTAGGCCCAAATGGTGCTGGTAAAACCACCTGTTTCTACATGATCGTAGGACTCATTAGAGCAGACCAGGGAAACATTCGGTTGAATCAAGATGATGTCACCCGCATGCCTATCCATCAACGGGCCGCTCGCGGATTAGGCTATCTTCCTCAAGAGGCGTCGGTATTCAGAAAGTTGAGTGTCTACGACAACTTGATGGCGATCCTTGAGAATCGTAAAGATCTGACAAAAACTGAACGTGATGAGAAAGCTGAAGCATTGCTGCAAGAGTTTCACATCACTCACATCCGCGACAGCAAAGGCATGGTTCTTTCCGGTGGTGAGCGTCGACGCGTTGAGATAGCTCGTGCACTCGCCAACGACCCTGAGTTTATCCTGCTGGACGAGCCATTTGCAGGCGTAGACCCAATATCAGTTAGCGATATCAAACAGACGATACGCCATTTAAAAGAGCGTGGTATCGGGGTACTTATAACAGACCATAACGTCCGTGAGACGCTTGACATATGTGAGCGCGCTTACATTGTCAGTGAGGGAACTATCCTTGCTGAGGGCGCGCCTTCTGTGATCATGGAAAACCGTGCTGTACGTGACGCCTATCTTGGCGAAGATTTCCGTTTATAAGGATGGAAAAGATTGTTTATTTGAGTCATTGTTAAGTCATGAAGCACTCACTTCAATTAAAGATCGGGCAAAGCCTGACCATGACCCCACAATTGCAGCAAGCAATCAAACTGCTGCAACTATCGTCGCTAGAACTCCAAACAGAGATTCAGAATGCCCTCGACAACAACCCGCTGCTAGAGCTTGCAGAGGAAGAGGAGAACGAATCTGTCGAATCAACTGATGATTTTGAGAGTGAGTCAGAGCAATCGATCGATCACTCCGAATCAAATGAGTTCGAATCAGAGTTTGATTCACCTTCATTCAACGACGAGAGTTTACTCTCTGATAATCAGAATGAAGATAGCTCTCAAGAATTTGGAGATGAACAGTGGTCAGATGCGATACCAGAGCATCTAAGCACCGATAGTCAGTGGGATGACACCTACCAGTCGAGCGACTTCAGTAGTCGTGATGATGATTGGATGCCAGGCGATAATGAGAGTGCCGATGAAACGATTCAAGACCACCTCAGCTGGCAGTTAAATTTAACTCGACTCTCTGATATCGATCGCCACGTGGCTGAAATAATCATCGACTCGATTGATGAGCGTGGCTATTTAACAACCGCTCTGGATGAGATCCTTTTGAGCTGCCAAGAGGAGTTACCAGAACTCTTTTTCGAAGTAGAGCTTGATGAGGTCGAAACTGTACTGCATCGTGTTCAGCAGTTTGATCCTCCAGGCGTTGGTGCACGCGACCTATCAGAGTGTTTAAAGATACAACTTCGCCAACTTCCTCAGGATACTCCCTGGCGCGCTGAAGCACTTCGTCTAGTCACTGATTACCTTGACCTATTAGGTGCTAGTGATTTCAAAACACTAGTCCGCCGGTTACGAATCAAAGAGCACGAGCTCACCAGTGTCATTCAATTGATACAAAGTTTAAATCCAACACCTGGCGAACAACTATCCCTTGGCCGAACAGACTACGTTATCCCAGATGTTATCGTTAGAAAGCGTTCTGGTGAGTGGATAGTAATCCTTAACTCTGATGCGGCGCCTGAAATCAGAATCAATGAGACCTACTCCGCCCTCATTAATGAGCACTCTAGTGATGAGGGCCAGCAATTTCTTAGAGATCAACTGCAGGATGCACGTTGGTTTCTAAAAAGCTTGCAGAGCCGAAATGAAACTTTATTAAGAGTATCTAGCGAAATAGTTGCTAGGCAGGTAGAGTTTTTAGATATTGGTGATGAAGGTATGAAGCCTCTCGTGCTTCACGATATAGCTGATGCGGTTGAGATGCACGAGTCGACCATATCTCGTGTGACCACCCAGAAATATATGCTCACCCCGCGTGGTGTTTTTGAGTTGAAGTACTTTTTCTCAAGCCATGTAGGGACTGCAGATGGCGGCGCGGCCTCTTCTACAGCGATTCGTGCCATCATTAAAAAATTAATTTCAGAAGAAAATCCAAGAAAACCTCTAAGTGACAGCAAACTTGCTACACTGCTAGAAGAGGAAGGAGTTAATGTTGCTCGTAGAACAATCGCAAAATATCGCGAAGCACTGAACATTCCACCTTCTAATGAACGAAAACGTTTGGTTTAATTGAGGTGGGCGGCCTCATTTTCTACCCCGCCCTGGACGAGGAGAAGTCATATGCAGATCAACATCACTGGCCATCACGTGGACCTGACTGAATCTCTCAGTGAATACGTTCGCACGAAGTTCGACAAACTTGAACGACACTTCGACAACATTCAGAACGTACAAGTAACACTGAGCGTTGAGAAGCAAGGTAAAAAAGCTGAAGCGGATGTACACCTAGCGGGTGGACAGATAGTCGCATCAGATGAGAATGACGATATGTATGCAGCTATCGACAACCTAGTTGATAAACTGGATCGACAAATTATTCGTCACAAAGAAAAAATGAAATCACACAAATAATCGACCAAAACAATGCAACTACGTGAACTACTGACCACAGACGCTATCGCATGTCGCGAGTCTGTAAACAGTAAGAAACGCGTTCTACAGGTGGCCAGCTCCAAGCTGGCCACTTCCGTTGGAGGCGTTACTGAAGATGAAATTTTTACCGGCCTACTCAATCGTGAACGACTTGGAAGCACAGGAATAGGATCAGGTGTTGGAATTCCCCACTGCCGTTTATCTGGCGCAGAGAAAGCTACTGCCGCACTAATCACCCTT
Organism: Marinobacterium sp. LSUCC0821; assembly: GCF_012848475.1. Classification (NCBI taxonomy): domain Bacteria; kingdom Pseudomonadati; phylum Pseudomonadota; class Gammaproteobacteria; order Oceanospirillales; family Oceanospirillaceae; genus Marinobacterium; species Marinobacterium sp. LSUCC0821. The sequence goes on along the minus strand of NZ_CP051666.1, from coordinate 220,700 downwards.
GAAGAGGGGATAGATTATGATGCGATCGATCAAAAACCAGTTGATCTTATTTGTGCGCTGATTGTTCCAGATGATGGCAATGATGAACATTTACAAACTCTGGGTGGGCTTGCTGAACTATTCAACAAACCAGAAGCACTTGCGGCACTTCGCGAATGTGCAACGGCAGAGATGATTACTGAAACTATTAATCAGTTCTCCTAGGACCATTTATCATGCGTGTTGTTGTCATTAGCGGTCGAAGCGGTTCAGGTAAAAGTACCGCGCTACAAGCCCTAGAGGATGTAGGCTTCTACTGCATTGATAACTTACCTGCCACCCTACTTCCATCGTTGATGGAGCAGATGTGGCAAAATCGTGACAAGACAAATCTAATTGCTGTCAGCATCGATGCGCGTAACCTCGATAGTGATCTTGCTGCATTTCCTGAAATCATCAGCACCCTAAGAAAACGCTCTGAAATTTCACTAGAGATCACCTTTCTAGATGCTTCAGAAGCAACACTTATTAAACGTTACAGTGCTACGCGCCGTAAGCACCCACTCAGCACTTCCGAAATAGGCTTAGAGGAGGCTATCCATCGTGAGCGAACCCTCCTTGAACCGATAGCTAGTTCTGCAGACATGCGGGTCGATACCACGCGACTATCTCTTTATGAACTTAGAGACACCATTAAGTTAAGGGTTGCACAACGTAAGGAGCAGGCGCTCTCTTTGCAATTTGAATCCTTTGGTTTTAAGCATGGCGTACCGCTGGATGTGGACTTTAGCTTTGATGTTCGAGTTTTGCCGAACCCCTATTGGTTTATTGAACTACGTTCCCTGACGGGCAAGGACAAACCAGTTCAAGAGTTTCTAAATAGCTCACCAGAAGTGCAAAAAATGATTGCGGACATCGAGCGTTTTATCAGCGACTGGATACCAGAATTTAAAAATAATAACCGTAGCTATGTTACAGTCGGCATCGGCTGTACCGGTGGACAGCACCGATCCGTATTTATCGCTGAGCAGCTAGCAGACATCTTTACCAAAAAAATGGAAAATGTGCAGGTTCGCCATAGGGAATTGTCGGTTTAGAATTCGCAATGATCGAAAAAAACGTTACTATAATCAACAAATTGGGCTTGCACGCACGAGCGACTGCGAAACTGATTGCGACAACGAGTCGATTCAGTGCAGATATTCGTCTCGACAAAGCGGGCCGTGAGGTCGATGCAAAGAGCATTATGGCCGTTATGATGCTTGCAGCCTCTATTGGCACTGAACTTAAGATCACCACAAAAGGTGAAGACGAAGTCGAAGCGATGGATGCAGTCGTCGCGCTAATTAACAACCGTTTCGATGAGGAGGAGTAACACTCCTCTTTAATCTCGATCAGCTAGGAGTCACAGATGAGCACAGATAGCGCACACATCGCACTCGATACGCTGAGCGAAGCACTCCAATCAGAAAACCTCAAACAGATACGCTACATGCTGAATAAAGGCATGCGTCCTGTTGAAGTAGCACACCTTCTTGAAAAAACACCGCCTCGTGAGCGACGTATTCTCTGGAACCTTATCAGTTCTGAAAATGAGGGTGATGTTCTACAGCACCTAGGTGAAGACATTCAGGCCGAGATCATTAGCGAGATGGACGCGGCATCGCTTCTAGCTCTGACAGAATCACTCGATACTGATGACCTTGCCGATATTTTGCAGCAACTGCCTGACACGATCATGCAGGAGATGCTTCAGAACATGGACCTTCAAAACCGTGAGCGCGTTGAAGCAGTCCTATCCTATCCAGAGGATACAGCTGGCGGTCTGATGAATACTGATACCGTGACCATGCGTCCTGATATCACAGTGGAGACAGCCCTACGTTACCTGCGCCGTCACCGTGAACTACCGGATAATACTGACAGCATTTTCGTTGTAAGCCGTCGTAAAAACACATTAATCGGTGTACTTCCAATCACTCGATTGCTGATTTCAGATCCACAGATGCTGGTTCGTGAAATCATGCGCACAGAGCAAGACCACGCGATCCCTGCTGAGATGCCGGAACTCGATGTTGCTCGTATATTCGAGCAGCGAGATTTGATCTCTGCACCGGTAGTCAATGAGGAGCGTCAGCTACTCGGCCGTATCACAATCGATGACATCGTCGATGTTATTCGTGAAGACGCCGATCACTCACTGATGAGTATGGCGGGTCTTGATGAGGATGAAGACACCTTCGCTCCTGTGATGCGTACCAGCCGCAGACGCGCAGTTTGGTTAGGTATAAACCTACTGACAGCATTTCTAGCATCAGCTGTGATTGGGCTATTTGAGGCCACCATTGATCGTGTCGTTGCACTTGCTGTTTTGATGCCTATCGTCGCCTCAATGGGCGGTATCGCTGGCAGCCAAACGCTGACTCTGGTTATTCGCGGCCAAGCTCTTGGCCACATTGAACGTCACAATATCGGTTGGTTGTTCAATCGTGAGATGGTGGTAAGCCTTATAAACGGTATAATTTGGGCTGCCGTAGTTGCGGCAGTCTCTATGCTTTGGTTCCAAGATACCACCATCGGAATAGTCATTGCGTTAGCTATAGTCATTAACTTGTTGGCAGGCGCAATGGCAGGCAGCTTATTACCGATGTTTTTAAAACAGGCAGGCATAGACCCAGCCCTCGCTGGCGGCGTCTTGCTGACGACAATCACCGATGTGGTCGGTTTCTTTGCGTTTCTTGGCCTAGCGACATTTTTTTACGGATAGTTTATGAGAAAAAAAGATTTAAATATCGAACCTGAAGAAGAGATCGAATACGTCAGTCGCAGCCAGATGAAGCGTGAAGTAGAGGCGCTTCAAGATCTTGGCAAAAAGATTACAGAGCTTCGCCCTGATCAGCAGGCACAGGTACCTATGTCTGAGGTACTAGCCGAGGCTGTCGAAGAGATGGCGCGTATCAGCTCGCATGGGGCGAAGAAACGTCACCTCAACTATATTGGGAAACTGATGAAGCATGAGGATGAAGAGGCAATTAAAGTCGCTATTGAGCGATTTGACTCAGCGAGCGATGCTCATAACCAACGCTTCCACGCACTTGAACGTCTACGAGAGCGCTTAATTGACGGTGACCAAGCTGCGATGAATGAGACTCTTGCGGCCTATCCAGACTGTGATATCCAACATATCAGACAGCTGATTAGAAATGCGCAAAAAGAGCGAGAGCATAACAAACCACCTGCGAGCTTTAGAAAACTATTCCAGTACCTGCGAACTCTCGACGAGACCGTTTAAGATATTCTCAGCTTTTAGTGCAGCTAACGACGCTGCGCTAAAAGCGGCATTTCACTTCGAACTTTATTTAGCAAAGAGAGATCTACCTCTGCAAATGCTACACCCATCTCAGATTTAAGCGATGCAACCACTCTACCCCATGGATCTACAATCATAGAGTGACCATAGGTAAACCGACCTGCACCGTGCTCGCCAACTTGATTGGCACCCAATACGTAAGATTGTGTCTCAACGGCTCTGGCACGCAACAGAAGCTCCCAATGCGCCTCCCCTGTCACTGCGGTGAATGCACTTGGAACTGTAATGATTTCAGCACCCAAATCGCGAAGCGCCTGGTAATGGTTAGGGAAGCGCAAGTCATAACAGATACTTAATCCCAATCGACCGATAGGCGTATCAACAACCGAAAGTGCGTCCCCTGGTGCTATAAATTTTGACTCTAGGTAAGAACCCTTAGCATCATCTACGATCACATCGAACAAATGGCGCTTATCATAAGCACCTACAATTTCACCTTGCTCCGATATAACCATAGATCGCGAATAGACTCTGCCATCGTTCGACGGCACTGGAAAACTACCCAATACGATCCAATGCTTGAGCGTAAGCGCTAAGTTAGATAACTGCTCAAGGTATATTCTTGCCTCATCCGATTGTCCAAACTTAATTAGATTGAGTGAATCAAAAAGAATGAAGTTCTCTGGCAGCAAGGTTAGCGAAGCGCCAGAACTAGCAGAGTGCTCTATCAAAGAGATCGCTTTGGCTAGATTTTTTTCGGGTGATGTACCTGAACAGAGCTGCGCTACGGCAATCAGAGACTTCACTTCGCTCTCTCTACAAGCTCGAGAGCAGGTTCACTCCAAGGACCTGTTAGGGTGTAGCTAATCTTGGTCGCTTCGTTAATTTTGTCGCCAATCACTTTATCAATTAACCAAAGCGCACCAGCAACCTGTGGCGCACCAAGAAGCACTGCCGCCAAAGGTGTAGTGCCCACCAATGGCAGAATGATATCAACCCGTTTATCCAAGGTTTTATGGATAAGATCTATCGAGCCTTCCGCTTTCATATCCGTAGATGGACCACGCATTAAGAGAGGCTGAGATGAGTGTGCAACGCCCTTATCAATCTGGTAATTACCGACCAACTTATCGAAGGATATCCCCTGTTTGTATAGGTCACTAAAATCAAGTTTCAAACGTCTAAACAGCGCATCAAAGTTCAAAATACTAAAGAGACGTAGCAAATCTGAGTTGCCCTTAGCTTCAGTCAATTGCCCGTTGCGAAGATCAAACTTAATTGGGCCAGATAGACGATATTTACTAAATGACCATGGAGCACCCGGCCATTTAAGATCAACTGCACCAGAAAGCTCTTTTGTCTCTATAAAGCGTGGATCACCCATCGCCTCCAAATAGTTACCCAAACTTTTACCCGTTGCAGTAAGGTTGAGTTCGGTACGCTCATCATAAAGAATCCACTGCACCTCTCCAGCTAGATTAATCCCCGCAACATCTGCAGTTAGCTCCTCAAGAACAACACGGTCTGACTTAGGTGAGATATTAGCCTGCCAGCGTCCCCAATCTTCGCCGTTCCAAACTAAACGATCAATTGTCACCGCACCTTGAGGGATCTGATCTAAAAGGGATGGATCAGTCGGTTCTGGGAGTGGAATTTCAGACTCAACAACGTCAGTTTCGCTCTCAGGCGTGGTTAATACGAGATGTTTAAAGTTGATTGCCATGGCGTTATCAACAGGCTGATAATTAATTACACCTTGCACCGGTTTGCCATCCAATGAGACAACCCATGCACCCTCTTGTTGATGTGCAGAGCTATGAATCCCTTCAAATGCAATCGACTCAGATACTACCAACTTATCAATAGTTACTTCAGATGTAACCTTCAAGGGTTCACTAGAGTTGGTGTCTTTAGGGGTTAGGTTAGCCAAAAAGGTCAACAACTCTGAAAGATCTAATTCTGGCAACTGGCCATCGATTAATAGGCCTGAAACATCTTTACCAGAGGCAGGTTTGCCACCGATGCGCAAATTACCAGAAAGTGAACTACCTACTGATAGATCACCACGTAATCGATCTGCATAGTTGAGCTGTAACTGTGATCCTTTATCCAAGGAGACCAATAGACTCAACCGACTCTTATCTTTGGGGTCATGATAGAGGTATGCAGGCGCATCCACCGTTGTACCAACAAGGTTAGACTCTATTTGTAGCGATGAGCTACAGCCCTTAGCTTTACAGAGGGTCAATGTAGAGAAGAGTGGTATCTCTCCTGTAATGATCTGCTCTAATGGCGCGCCAACCCAATGGAGAAGATAGGTACTATCCATGCGACCTGAGATCTCAACTTCGGTCTTGGTGTCACTACTTTTTATATCCGCCGTAACCGGCCGACCTAGAAGATGAGCAGAGAGTGAATTCGCTGAAAGCCCCTTACGGTTATCAAACTTAAGCTCACCAGCAATATCAGTGACCGCAATTCGATTCGATTGCGAAGCGAAGATGCCACCGCTAATTTTAGAATCAACAAGAATGGTTGGCTCACCCTTAGAGAGCGGCAAGCTGAGCTGCACAAGCGATTGATGGGCACCCGAAATTTGCCAATCTGTCAGAGATTTACCAACGCTCTCATTGAGAGGCCCTGAACGAAGCAACGTATTAAGAGGGAATGCGAATCCATTTAGTGATAGATCGACCGAGAGTTCATCTAAGCCTTGTGATTTGTATGCTTCACCGTAAGCGACTTCGGTACCTGCAACAATACCCTGTTGCAACTGAACCCGCACATCCCCATCACGAATGTGCACCACTGAATCAGCATGCTCGAGCTGTGGCCAAGGTGACTGATAATCTAACTGAGCATCTTGTGTAATTACATAGAGCTCAGAGAGTGGGGTTGGCCTATCTTCAACGTCACGTGTTGGTGTAACTAGGACTAAACCCGCTTCAGGAACCTCACCGCTAATTAGTGCGTTTTCCATCCAGGTGTAGAGTTTCTCACCCACAACATTTTTTGGAGTCAACGTTAGTGCATCACGCGCTTTAGCACCCCTTAAACCTATGGCAAGATTAAACATCGCCTGTTCGGTTGATTCATAAGGTAGGTCAATCGCAAATGCACCATTGGCATCAAAGCCATTGATCACGATATTCAGATGATCTGCACTCACCCGTGCGCCAACATCATCAAGCGACCATCGCACAGATCCATTCACCTGATCGAACATCAACGCTTCTTCATAGACAGACGCAAAATGAAAAGCCGTATTGTTAGACCCAATTTCCACCTTGCCACCCTGCGGTGATAAGGCCAAGGTACCATTAAGGTTCTGAACACCTGGCACACCATGCCAAGGTTTTATGGAGACGTTATCCAGATTGGCACTCAATGATAAAGCCCCCAAGCCACCCGAAAGGTCGACCGATACAGCACTTAATGAACCCTGGGGATTCATATCACGCAGGATACCCATCATTTTTTCAGGTAATGGCTGATACTGAGTTACGCTCCAAAGATCATCGATGGATAAAGAGGGCAACTGAACACGATTCGGTACCCAACCATCAATACCTTTGTGAATATCGATTGCAATCGGCGGAATGGTTACGGGATCGCCTGTTTGAGCAAGGGTTAAATTATCAAAGAAGAGCTGATAATCCCCCATAATCGATTGCAGGGAGAAGTTAGATTGAACCTCTGAAAATAGAACGCCATTATTACTATCCCCATAGACAAAATCTGCAACTCTAATCTGGCCGTTCAAACTCTGCAGCGCAGCTCCTCGAAGCGTGCCCCATAGCTCCGCATCAGCAGACATCGAGCTCAAATTGGACTCTAGATTAAAAAGCGCCGGTAGCTCTGGGCCTAGGTGGTTGAGTTTCAAATAGAAGGGAAAAAGATCAACACCTGAATCTTGTTTGCCATCATAGCGCAGTGCGAAATCCATACGGGTATCTTTACCCAGTACCGGCATCCAAAACTGGCCACTCAGTTGATGTTCTGTCTCACTACTCTCAACCTGCATCTTATCAAGATTGATAAAGCGAGAACGTCCTGAGTCAGGCTTCAGATGCAACTGGGCATTGGTCACTAGGATTTCAGGCTGCTCCAGAACCAGAAGGGCTAGCAGCGCCATGGCATCTGGATCTACCGACTTTTGCTCCCCTGAACTAAACGTCCACAGCCCCTGCTGCTGACTCCACTTTACATTAACGCCATCGATAGTGGCTTTTTGAAAGATGGGGGCAAGATCGATTAGAGATTGCCAAGGATTGATCTCAAAACTGACTGAATCGACCTTAATGTCTAGTAGTGGATTGAGCGGTCCGCCAACTTGAGTTTTGAAGCCTCTAACTTCAAATCGAGGAAATGGACCATTCCAGCCGGTATTGAGCTCTGCAATCGAAACTTCAGTTCCGACAAACTGGCCAATCTGATCTTCTAAATAGGGTTTGTATTGGCCCAACAACGGAAAAGCAAAACGGATAGCCGAGAGAATGATTGCGAGCACAGCTCCAATCACCAAACTCCACCATCCTGCCCAAAAGGTATGCTTTACCATCTAGCTATCAACTCTCGATTAACGTAATACAACGTCAAAGTGTTCAGGGTTATAGAAATTATCACTCTGGAAGCGAATTGTTTTACCAATAAACGCCTCAAGTTCAGCGACATGATCCGATGCATCCTCCATCAGATACTCCACTACTGTTCGTGCAGCAATCACTAGATACGAATCGGTATCATAAGCGCGATGCTGGCGTAGAATTTCTCGGAAGATCTCATAACAAACGGTTTCAGGCGTACGAATAGTCCCACGACCATGACACTGGTTACAGGTTTCACAGAGCACCTGTTCAAGACTTTCACGCGTACGTTTTCGCGTCATCTCTACAAGACCCAACTCCGAAACACCTGTCACCTTACACTTGGCGTGATCTTTCTCTAATACGCGCTGAAGAGTGCGATGCACCTGACGCTGATGCTCAGGATCTTCCATATCGATAAAGTCGATAATGATAATGCCACCAAGGTTTCGCAGGCGTAACTGTCTACCGATTGCAGTTGCTGCCTCTAAGTTAGTCTTAAAGATGGTCTCTTCAAGATTTCGATGACCAACAAATGCTCCGGTATTGATGTCAATGGTGGTCATCGCTTCAGTCTGGTCAAAGATCAAATAGCCACCAGACTTCAGTTCAATTTTTCGACCCAGGGCACGCTGCATCTCCTCTTCAACACTAAAGAGGTCGAAGATCGGGCGCTCACCTGGGTAGTACTCCAGCTTCTCTTCGATCTCTGGAACCAAAGAGCGAGCAAAACTAATCGCACGTTGATAGGTCTCTTTTGAGTCGATACGAATACGCTCTACCTCAGAGTGGGTCATGTCACGCAAGGCGCGCATATTCAGTGGAAGGTCTTCGTATACAGTTGCAGGTGCCTTAGCTCCCTGAATACGTGTCTGCACGTTGTCCCAAAGACGGTGTAAGAATTTCAAATCAGCCGCAAGCTCTTGATCGGAGACACCCTCAGCCACTGTACGTAGAATGTATCCAAAACCAGAGTTGGCCTCTGATGTTTCTGGTGTCGATACTAATGAGGTCAGCAAGGACTTTAGTCGATCTCTTTCCTCTGGATCTTCGATACGCTGTGAAACACCAATATGACCCGCTTCAGGCATCAATACGATATAACGGGAAGGGAGAGAAAGATGAGTTGTTAATCGTGCTCCTTTGCTGCCAATTGGATCCTTCGTAACCTGCACGGTTAACGATTGACCCTCACGCAATACTTGAGCAATCGAGAGCGAGGCGCGCTCCTCTTGAGTAAGCTGTTGCGAAACAACTTCATCAACATGGATGAAAGCAGCTCGCTCCAAACCAATATCAACAAACGCAGCTTGCATGCCGGGAAGAACTCGTACAACACGGCCGATATAGATGTTACCCAATATGCCACGACGCTTAGTGCGTTCAACATAGATCTCCTGTGGCATGCCGTTTTCGATAACAGCCACGCGAGTCTCCATCGGCGTGAAGTTAATTAGTATCTCTTCACCCACCTAAAACTCCTTACTTTTCTCAGTTTGCCAAACAGGAACAGAGTAAATAGATAAAAGCTCTGCTGTTTCAGACAATGGAAGTCCAACGACTGCGCTGTAACTCCCTTCAATTCGCTTTACAAAAATGGCAGCCAAGCCCTGAATACCATAACCGCCTGCTTTATCTTGCGGTTCACCAGAATCCCAATAGGCTCGCAGTTGCTGCTCACTAACAGGACCAAATACAACATCAGTGATCACTACTTGTGATCGAGTAGTAGAGCCATCGGTCACGGCAACCGCCGTCATAACCTGATGGACATTATCCGCCAATGCACTGAACATCGACTTAAAATCATCAAAACTCTCGGGCTTACCCAACACCTTGCCATCGGATACAACAGTTGTGTCAGATCCCAGCACCACTCGACCTGGTTTAATCTCTGCTACACACTCCGCCTTTTCACGAGCTAGGCGCTCAACATAGGCTTGGGGCAACTCACCTGCTAATGGAGTTTCATCAATATCCGCCGGAACAGATTCTGCAATAACGCCAATCTGCTCAAGCAGCTCTTTTCGGCGAGGAGATTGAGAAGCTAAAACCAACATCAATTGAGATCCAAAGCCCGAGCTAGCTTTCGCATCAGCATAAAATGCAGTGGCCATACAATCGCACTGGTTAACGCAGGTACTAAAAACATCAAAGAGTCACCTGTGTTACCAAACAACCCCTGCATTCCAAAGTAGAAAAGTTGGTTCAGAGAAACTAACAAACCAACAACAATCGACTGCTGAAGAAGAGGAAATACACGCACACGCTGGTATAGAAGCTGCGCTACAAAAGTCAGTATAGTCAGAGTTAGCGCAGTCTGCCCTAGCAGTCCACCTCGAATGAGGTCAAGTAGTAGACCAACCAAAAATGCGGTAATCAGACCAACTCGATTAGGGGCCCATAAAACCCAAAATAACAAAACCAAGAGCGGCCAGTCTGGACGAAACCACTGTAGAGATGGGTGGAGAGGAATTTCACTCAATGCAATCGCAACAATAAAAGTTGCGAAGGTGACTAAATAACCACCATTACCAGATCGATCATCACTCATTTACAACCTCTTCTGAGACTGCATCGTTGACCATTTTCACAAGAAGGAGATATCGGCTTTTGTTTAGATCCGCAACAGGTGTTGCACGAACAACAGCAAACTGCTGCCCCGGCTCTTGAGTGAATTGTGATATTTCAGCAACGGGATAGCCACGTGGGAAGGCACCAGCAAGACCTGAAGTAATGAGGAGATCGCCGACACGAATATCCGCAGTATTAGGAATATGATCGAGTTTCAACTCATCTACAGAGCCAGTACCTAATGCAATTGTGCGGTAGCCATTACGCAACACTTCAACAGGAATGGCAGCTCTTGAATCTGTTAGCAGCATCACTCGACTAGTAACGGGTGCTGTCGAAGTCACCATACCCATCACACCCCCAGCGTCGAGCGCAGGTTGGCCAGTAAAGACCCCCTCCTCTACACCTAGGTTGATTAATATTTCATGACGAAATGGATCAGAACTGACCCCAATAAGCTCCGCGAGTTGAACATCATCAGTGACTTTAGAGCGAGCGTTCAACAACGCACGCAATCGGCGATTCTCTGTCGCCAACGATGAGTTCTGTAAAACCCGCTGTTCAAGCAATAGCGCCTCTTTGCGAAGCGAATCATTTTCAGCAAGTAGACTCGCACGTCCCACCAACAGATTGGATGCCGAATCTGCTATTCGTGTCGGCACATCTATGAACCACTGCAAGGGGGTCACTACGACGCCTGCAACAGATTTGCCCTCACGGAATTTATCGGATGTTAAATCAAGAGTGATAAGTGCTGCAGCAACGATTACCAGCAGCACAAGGAGAATACGCGAAGGCCCATTACGAAAGATCATGACTGGCTACTCCGCGCTTAATACAGATTAGTCACGAGACAGGAGATCGAAGCCCTGATTATCCAAAATCTCAAGTGCTTTACCGCCGCCACGAGCAACACAGGTTAGTGGATCTTCGGCAACGATCACTGGCAAGCCGGTCTCTTCGGTAAGAAGTCGATCTAGGTTGCGCAGCAGTGCACCACCACCGGTCAATACAATACCATGTTCAGCCACATCAGCTGCTAGCTCTGGTGGACACTGCTCAAGTGCACCTTTAACTGCCTGTACGATTGACTGTAGCGGCTCTTGCAGCGCTTCAAGAATTTCATTGCTGTTCAAGGTAAACATCCGAGGGATACCTTCAGCGAGGTTACGGCCACGAACATCGATTTCAAGCACTTCAGTAGATGGGTAAGCTGCACCAATCTCCTGTTTGATTCGCTCAGCAGTAGCTTCACCAATCAAAGAGCCGTAGTTACGACGAACATAGGTCACAATCGCCTCATCGAAACGGTCACCACCTACACGAACAGATTCAGAGTAGACAATACCGCTCAGTGAAATAACAGCAATCTCTGTAGTACCACCACCGATATCGACAACCATTGAGCCGGTCGCTTCATCAACAGGAAGGCCTGCACCAATAGCAGCAGCCATTGGCTCTTCAATCAAATAAACTTCACGAGCACCCGCTCCCAAAGCGGACTCTTTGATGGCACGACGTTCAACCTGCGTAGATTTACACGGCACACAGATAAGTACACGAGGACTTGGACGCAAGAAACTGTTGTTATGTACTTTGCTGATAAAATACTGCAGCATCTTCTCTGTAACGTGGAAATCGGCAATCACGCCATCTTTTAGTGGACGAATAGCTGTGATGTTACCCGGTGTACGACCGAGCATACGTTTAGCATCCATACCAACAGCTGCTACGGTTTTTTGGTTCCCCTGAGTACGAATTGCTACTACAGAGGGCTCGTTGAGCACGATTTCACTATCACGTAAGTAGATAAGTGTGTTGGCAGTACCCAAATCGATCGAAAGATCGCTAGAAAAAAGCCCACGAATTTTTTTAAACATCAGAGAAAAAACCTTCTTTACAGCCAAGCGTTTAACGCAAGTTTTATGATCAGAGAATCTTAGCAACGGTGGGGATTTTGGGCAAGGCGCAAATGTGTTAGATTACTGCCCTTTGAAAGGTTTTCTCTACTAGAGGGCGCTTCGATATTCGCGAAGCACTCGACCCCTTTAGTTTGCCTCTAACGATGTTATTTAAAGGTTAATTATGTCAATCGATCGATCTGACGTAGAGCGTATTGCTCACTTAGCGCGCCTAGCGCTGGACGAGCAGGACATTCCCGCTTACACCAAAAATCTTAGCAGCATTCTCCATCTCGTTGATGAGATGCAGCAGATCAATACTGACGGCGTTGAACCACTGGCGCACCCACTGGATGCGGTCCAACGTCTGCGCGTTGATGAAGTATCTGAATCCGATCAGCGCGAGAAGCTTCAAGCTGTTTCACCAGCAGTTAAAAACGGCCTTTTCCTTGTGCCAAAAGTTATTGAATAAGCTGACATTGCGGACCCTATACTATGTTTGAAAAGACACTTTCTGAGCTTTCGCTCGATCTGAAGAGTGGCGCAATTAGCAGCGTTGAGATTACCCAAGCGTATATCGATCGAATTGCCGCGACTGATTCACACTACAACACATTTATTACCCAGACACCTGAGTTAGCACTTGAGCAAGCCAAAGCTGCTGATGCTAGCCGTGCAGCGGGAAATGCAGGCCTATTTACTGGCCTTCCAATTGCCCATAAGGATCTCTTTTGTACTGAAAATGTGAAGACGAGCTGTGGTTCAAAAATGCTCGATAACTTCGCATCTCCTTATGATTCAACTGTAGCCGCTAAATTTAAGAGCGCTGGTGCTGTGATGTTGGGCAAAACCAACATGGATGAGTTTGCTATGGGCTCATCGAATGAGTCCTCATTTTATGGAATTTGCCGCAACCCATGGGACACAGATCGTGTTCCAGGCGGTTCATCAGGTGGCTCGGCAGCAGCAGTAGCAGCCCGATTAGTTCCTGGCGCTACAGGTTCAGATACTGGCGGCTCAATTCGACAGCCTGCTGCATTTTGTGGCATCACCGGTATCAAACCGACCTACGGTCGAGTTTCGCGTTACGGTATGGTGGCCTATGCATCTTCACTAGATCAAGGCGGCCCAATGGCTCGTAGCGCAGAAGATTGTGCACTGATGCTTAATGTCATGGCGGGTCAGGACCCTATGGATTCAACCTCTGCCGCGAAAGATGTTCCAGACTTCAGCGCAGAACTCAACAAACCGCTCAATGGCTTGCGCGTCGGTGTTCCAGCGGAGTTCATGAGCCAAGATCTTGATCCAAAGATGGCTGAGCAGGTAGAAGCCGCAATTCGCGAGCTTGAAGGATTAGGAGCCACCGTAAAATCGGTAAGTCTGCCTAACACCCGTATGTCGATTCCTGCCTACTACATCATTGCGCCAGCTGAAGCATCTTCAAACCTTTCACGCTTTGATGGGGTACGTTACGGCTACCGCTGTGACAACCCTGCGGATCTTGAGGATCTTTACAAACGTACACGTGGTGAAGGTTTCGGACCAGAAGTTAAACGCCGCATCATGGTTGGTACCTATGCACTTTGTGCCGGCTACTACGATGCTTACTACCGCAAAGCTCAGCAGATACGCCGACTGATCCAACAGGACTTCATGCGTATTTTTGAAGAGGTTGATGTTATTGCAGGCCCAACCACACCTTCTCCAGCGTTCAAGATTGGTGAAAAGAGTGACGATCCAGTCTCTATGTACATGGAGGACATTTTCACACTTTCACTCAACCTTGCAGGACTTCCAGGTATGTCAGTCCCATGCGGACAAATCGATGGCCTACCAGTCGGCCTTCAACTTATCGGCAACTACTTCGATGAGTCGCGTCTACTAAACGTCGCTCACCAGTTCCAGCAAGCGACAAGCTGGCACAAACAGTCACCGGTTGAGGTCTAAGGAGAGCGATATGGAATGGGAAACAGTTATCGGTCTTGAGATTCACGTTCAACTCGCGACCAACACAAAAATATTTTCAGGTGCTAGCACTGCATTTGGTGCAGAGCCAAACACTCAAGCTTGCGCCGTTGACTTAGCACTTCCAGGCACCCTGCCCGTCTTCAATGAAGGTGCTCAGCGCATGGCGATCATGTTTGGCCTTGCGATCAACGCGGAGATTGGTAAACGTGCTGTATTTGAGCGCAAAAACTACTTCTACCCTGACCTGCCTAAGGGCTACCAGACAACACAGCTGGAAGCGCCGGTCGTAGGAGCAGGTTATGTAGATATTGAGACCGAAGAGAGCGGCCCGCGTCGCGTCCGCATTCACCATGCACACCTTGAAGAGGATGCTGGTAAATCGCTTCACGAAGATTTTCATGGTCAATCTGGGATAGATCTAAACCGTGCGGGAACGCCGCTAGTTGAAATCGTATCAGAACCTGACATGCGTACCTCGAAAGAGGCGGCAGAGTATGCACGTAAAATCCATGCAATCGTCACTACCCTTGGTATTTGTGATGGCAACATGGCGGAAGGTTCGATGCGCTGTGACTGTAACGTCTCAATTCGCCCTAAAGGAAGTGAGACCTTAGGTACGCGTACAGAGCTTAAAAACATCAACTCGTTCCGTTTTATTGAGCGTGCTATCGATACAGAAGTAGCACGCCAGATCGATCTAATCGAAGATGGCGGCAAGGTCGTTCAAGAGACACGTCTCTACGACCCAGATAAAAACGAGACACGCAGTTTGCGATCTAAAGAGGATGCGAACGACTACCGTTACTTCCCTTGTCCAGATCTACTGCCAGTGGTTGTTGATGATGCATATGTTGAAGCGATTCGCGCCACACTGCCTGAACTACCTGACGCTCGCAAAGCGCGTTTTGTTAGCGAGTATGGGCTCTCTGAGTACGATGCAGGTGTTCTCTCTGCCTACCGCTCACAGGCCGACTACTTCGAAGAGGTTGTTAAGGTCTGTGAAGATGCAAAACTGGCTGCAAACTGGGTCATGGGCGAACTAGCTAAAAACCTAAACGCTGAAGATCTAACAATTGAACAGTGTCCTGTAACCGCTGAACAACTTGGCGGCACGCTAGTGCGCATCAAGGACAACACCATCTCTGGTAACATCGCTAAGAAGGTGTTTGAGATCCAGTGGAAGGATGGCGGCACTGCAGATGAGATAATAGAAGCCCAGGGCATGAAACAGGTGACCGACACTGGTGCACTCGAGTCGATCATCGACGACGTCATTGCCAGCTGTACACCTCAGGTTGATCAGTACAAAGCGGCTGAACCTGATAAACGCGGCAAAATGATCGGCTTCTTTATGGGGCAGGTCATGAAAGCTTCTGGCGGCAAGGCAAACCCTGGTGCGGTAACTGGCATGCTCAAACAGAAACTAGATGCTCTCTGCGACTAATTGCATAAGCTTTAAAAAGCTCGGTTGATCCGAGCTTTTTTGTTTTACCAAACCAGCTACACTGCCCTAAAATTAAAATTTACCCATTAAAGAGCAAACTCCATGAGCGAACTTCTAAGCAAGATACATTCGATTGTTGGCGATAACGGATTAATAACAGACGAACGTGTCGCACAGCGCCCAAACGAGAGCTGGAGCAAAGGCTCTTGCCCTGCTGCTGCAGTTATTCGCCCAGCGTCTACGGAAGAGCTCTCGCAGGTACTGGCGCTCTGTAATGAAGCTGGCCAAACCATCATTCCGCAAGCGGGTATGACTGGCCTTGCTGATGCAACCAAAGCGACCGAGGGTGATTTCGTACTAACCCTTGAGCGTATGCGAACGATTGAATCTATCGATGAGAAAGGTTCTACCGCACTTGTGCAAGCAGGGGTCGTAATTGAAGATCTGCAAAATGCAGCTGCTGAGAAAGGCCTTCTTTTTGCCGTTGATTGGGGTGCACGCGGTTCAGCGCAGGTTGCAGGCATGCTGGGTGCAAACGCAGGTGGTAACAAAGTTATTCGCTACGGCATGGCGCGCGACCAGGTACTTGGACTTGAAGTCGTTCTTGCCGACGGCCGCATTCTCACCAATCTAAAAGAGACCATCAAGGACAACACGGGGTACGACCTAAAACAGATTTTTGTTGGGTCTGAAGGCACACTAGGGATCATCACACGCGCTGTCTTAAGGCTTTGGCCGGCTGCACCCGCTCGCCAAACAGCATTAGTTGGCGTAGAGAGCTTTGACCAGATGCTTACGCTTTTGAACGCGCTGAAGCAGCGTTTAGAGGGCAAACTCTCAGCATTTGAAGCACTATGGAGCAGCTTCTACAAATTTATGGTGCATGACACGGGCAATCATCAAAAGTTTGTCGATGACTCACTCCCCTACTATGTATTGGTAGAATCTGAGTGTGTTGATGAGGAGCGAGGCCGAGAGCAATTTATCGAGGTACTTGGGGAGCTCATGGAAGAGGGTGTCATTGCCGATGCAGTAATTGCAGAAACCTCACAACAGGCGAACGCACTGTGGGCGATGCGTGATGACATAGAGGCGATGGTTGCTGCGTTTAGCCCTCTAATCCCATACGACATCAGCCTACCTCTACGTCACATGGAAGCGTATACCAATGAAGTGGCTGAAGCGCTAGCTGAGCAGTTCCCAGAGTCAACCTGCCTCACCTTTGGTCACTTAGGTGATGGCAACATTCACTTCTGTGTCGGCCCGGTTAAAGATAAGAAAGCGATCGACACGGTTGTCTATGCAATCCTTGCTAAGTACAAAGGATCAGTATCAGCAGAGCACGGTATAGGCTTGAGCAAAAAACCTTACATCCATCTTAGCAGACAAGATGCCGAGCTTGATGTAATGCGAGCAATAAAGGCTGCACTAGACCCTAAAGGGATTCTAAACCCAGGAAAAATTATCTAATAGATCCACTGGAGCAAAGATGGAAAAGCCAACCCCTCCTGCAGATTACGAGTGCTGCGAAAGCGGATGCGAGCCCTGCGTATGGGATACCTATAGCGAAGAGCTAGCGGCTTTCAAAGCTTATGAAGCCGAGCAGAAGAAGCTTAACCCGGAGGCAACTCCTTCAACTCCAGACGCGTAACATCACCCTCATCTTGGTGCTCAAGCAGCACCAAGAGATTGTTGAGCGCAGGTAACAGCAATAACGTATCCCGCGTCTCGCCCTCTTCATAGACCCACTGCTGCGCCGTTAAACCGTTATACCGCTGGGATAAAGACACATCCTCTTTACGCTGGTACGTGACCTGCTTGAGGCGTTTAGGGGAGGCAACACTCATTTCAATTTGAGTAAGCTCAGGCGAACAGGCCGTAGTCATTTGCAAATGTAGTGTTTGACTCAACTGATCTTGGAACTGACTGGGAACATCAAAGCTGTAGCTCTTCCCCTTACGCTGAATGTCCGCCCGGCCATCTGCAAACGTCATGGTGGTCAATTTCTTACCCATCCCCTTCTGCTCCTCCCGATAAGAGAGAGGCGTCAAGCGATCATTCGAGAGCTCCAAGCGGCTATCGACTTTAAGGGTACCAAGAAGCAGACCTAACTCTTGCTTGAATAGATAGCTCCCGTCACTCTGACGCTTTAATCCAACCTCGCCACTACCCGAGATACCGTTGAACGATACCTTGAAGTCGTGACTCCCTTCAGCTGAAGTCAGAAAACTATTGTGACACTCGCCCGCGACTAACGTGCCAGATAACAGAGACCAAACTACAAACGTAAGATATTTCAAATTTTTCACCTCGCTCAGCAAAGTGTAACAAACCACTTAGAAGATTATAGGGAACTGAAACTTAACAGAGACAAAAAAGGCAGCCGAAGCTGCCTTTTTGTGATTTTCTAAAATTACTGACGAATAATAGAAACGTCTTCTGCTTGAAGACCTTTATCACTGTCATGCACATTAAAACGTACACGTTGCCCTTCATTAAGAGAGCGATGACCACGTCCACGAATATTACGGAAATGAACAAACACATCATCGCCGTTAGAACGTGTAATGAAGCCAAAACCTTTCGCTACGTTGAACCATTTAACTGTTCCAACTTCACGACCATCATCGACATCATCTTCTTCATCAGCACCATTAACGCGCGCACCTGAATAAGAGCCACCGAATGAACCCGCTCCAGAGCCTGCAATGATAGTACTAACTAACACTGTAATGAATGAAACTGCCAGAACTGGCAGGTAATGAGACTCAGCTTTAAAAAAGTGACCCGCTGCCGCAATGACAGCTGCCGCAATAATACTGATAATGATATTTTTAATCACCGGTTTACCACCTATAAACTTTTTCTTACTATTTTGCTGTTGCACACTCTTCCTCGCCGTAAACTATTGGCTCAGAAGAACGTCAGATATAGCGTATTAGTTAATTTTTTTCAACAACTTACTAGAGATTGCAATGAGTAATAGCTCTCAATTAGACGATTTAGAAGCTCGAGTGGCTTTTCAGGAAGATAGCATCGACAAACTGAGCGAAGAGGTTGCTCTACAAGCCAAGGAGATAGATCAGCTAAAACGGATGGTCAAAATCCTGCACGAACAGATTAAAGATGGTGACAATTCAGGCGCAGCACCAGAGGCTAATGTGCCACCACCGCACTATTAACCCAGCTTACGTTTTGCGTAGATATCAAAACGCCCAGACTTACCTTCCAACGAGTAACTGGGTTTTGGCCCCTCAATAACCGGAGCCTTGCGAGGACGTTTCACGACAATCCGCGAGGGGTCAGCAGCCAGCGCAGCCTCAAGCAAAGCAGCGCTATCTTCATCAGCCCCTACAACAGAGCGAGAAGCGAGCATCTCTTTTTTAACCTGTGCGCTTTTATCAGTGTGCGGAAACATCGGATCGAGATAGATCACATCAAATTTCTCTGATGTATTACTCAAAAAGTCAGTCGCCTGCCCTGCCTGCAGAGACATGCGAGCGATAATCTCTGCAAGTTCGGAGTCATCAGTAGAAGATGCTCGCTGCAAACCATCTTCTAATAGAGTATGTACAATTGGAGAGCGCTCCACCATTTGAACTCTGCAACCAACTGTTGCGAGTACAAAACTATCACGTCCTAAACCCGCAGTTAGGTCTGCAATATAGGGTTTGAATGATGAGCTTACACCACAAGCCTTGACGATCTGCTGCCCCATACCCCCACCAAATTTGCGACGGTGAGCAACGGCACCTGAATCGAAATCTACACGCACGGCACCCGGCGCTTTAGGGCCTGTTTGCACTAGACCAATACCTGAGGCCTGCACCTCTAGCAGAAAATCATAATCTTCAGCGACTGAAACAAGGGGTAATTGAAGCCTTTGTGCCAACCCTTCTGCTTCAATAGCTAGATCATCATCACTGCAGAGGAGAGCGATTTTCATCCCAAAGCCCAAACAACAAGCAGTGTGATGCCCAGTAACAATCGATAAATTACAAACGGCTTCATGCCGACACGATCAAGCACACCTAGGAAGATATGAATACACGCCCAGGCGCTTAGAGCAGCAAGAACAGCTCCAGAACCAACCATTTGCCAATTAGCGTCAGCACCTGCACCTAACAACTCCATACTTTTCAGCAAACCGGCGCCTAGAATGACAGGAATCGATAGAAGAAAGGAAAAACGAGCAGCGCTTTGGCGATCAAAGCCTAAAGCTAAAGCTGCAGTAATCGTGATACCTGAACGCGATGTACCGGGAATCAGTGCAATAGCCTGAGCAAAACCGATAATGACAGCATCTTTCAAACCCAAACTTTGCATGACTCGGGTTGCACGGTTCGTTGCATCAGCCCACCCCAAAAGAAGACCGAAGATAATAGTGGTCGCTGCAATGACGAGTATTGAACGGCCGTAAAGATCGACCAGATCACCAAGTAGAAAACCCGCTACAACTGCAGGAATGGTTGCCAAGACAACCATCCAACCAAGGCGCCCATCATCAGATCGCTTACCCGTTAAAGAGGCTAAAGATGCAATCGTTATCTGGGTAACTTCACGTCTAAAATAGATCAAAACCGCAACAAGGGTTCCCACATGAACACCAACATCAAAAGCTAATCCCTGATCTTCCCAACCTAGGAGTTGCGACGGCAGTATCAAATGAGCAGAGCTTGAAATAGGCAAAAACTCTGTAAGCCCCTGGATAAGAGCTAAAAGTACGGTGTGTATCCAATCTGTAAGCGTCACTGCTCACTCCTTTTTTTCCAACTGCCTTCACGAACGTAAACAGGCAGAGCCTCTTCAGGTGGAACGATTAAATTTTGATCAAACTTTTGCAAAGCCAAACTCAACATCTGCTTCGCATCTGGATATAGGGTCGCATCATGCTTAGCTATTTGTCCTTGAACCTTTGCAGTAAGATCACTGAAGTAGTTCATACCACCACCGACCGCAAAGCAGCCTGAGACACTCTCAGGCAGCTCTAAAGCCGAGGGAGCACAAACTATCTCATCGGTTACTGCAACTAACGTGCCATTTTCAACCGCATAAAGTGCAGAGTAGATCTCGTCCATTCGAGCATCGAGGGTCGCAAGAATATATGAACTATCAGGAGAGATAGCCAAAGCCTGATAAGCCAGTGTCTCTAGTGTCGACAGAGGGGCCATAGGGGTTTCAAAAGCCACCGCTAACCCTTGTGCAGCTCCAGCAGCGATGCGAATACCAGCAAAGGAGCCAGGGCCTCGACCAAATGCGATCACATCCAAATCGGAAACTTTGATTGCAGCTTCTGTAAGCAGCTCCTCCACCATCGGCAGAAGCCGTTGGGTATGCTGGCGTGGAACTATCTCAAATTTCACAAAGTCGGTTTCACCTTTAAGTAACGCAACAGAGCAGGCATCCGTCGATGTATCCAGTGCCAATATATTGGCCATAAAAATCCTTAAAAATCAGGCTAAATCTTCGCCCCAACGAGGCATTAAACTGTGATCAATATTGAGCTGAGATAGAATTCTCGCAACGACAAAATCGATCATATCTTGCACGCTTTGCGGCTTGTTATAGAAACCGGGAGAGGCTGGAATAACAACTGCGCCCATACGCGTCAGCTTCAACATATGCTCCAGGTGGATTTCCGAATACGGGGCTTCACGTGGAACCAAAAGCAATTTACGACGTTCCTTAAGCGCCACATCAGCAGCACGCTCAATCAGGTTGTTACTTGCTCCCGTCGCAATAGCCGACAAGGCACCGGTACTACAAGGACAGACCACCATTTCAGAAGGTGCACCCGAGCCAGATGCGACAGGCGCGAACCACTGCTCTTTACCAAATACCTTCAACTGATCTGGCTGCGCATTATAAAGCTCGGCCAAATATTGCTGCTGCGCTTCAGGGGTTCCTGGCAGATTAAGATCTGTCTCTGCAGCTGCCACAACCTGCGCAGCTTTAGAGATCATCAAATAGACCTGAACATTTTGCGCCAGCAAAACCTCTAACAGTCGCAAGCCATATTGCAGCCCCGAGGCTCCTGTGAATGCGAGAGAAACTCTTTTTTCGAACTTAGTAGACATCACTTCCCCTTAAAAGCATCCGCTAGTCGTTGATGGACACCCTCAAAGCCACCATTAGACATGATGACCACATGCGCCCCCGGCTCAACCGAGACGACTACTCTGTTGATCAACTGCTCTAGTTCATCAAATACACTTTGATTATCACCAGCGGTGGACAATGAATCCAGCAAAGACCAGCTTTGATCCTTTGGCTGATACCAGAATACTGCATCAGCTTGAGCGACAGATCCTGCTAATGAGTCTTTAAACACACCTCGTTTCATCGTATTGGAACGGGGTTCTATCACTGCATATAAACGATCAGATCCCACCTTGGCGCGCATGCCTTCCAACGTAGTGGCGATTGCAGTTGGGTGATGGGCAAAATCATCATAAAGATGCACACCGCCAAACTCACCCAAATACTCCATGCGACGCTTGACGCTTTGAAATTTACACAAGGCTTCAGCAGAGGTAGCAAAGGGTATACCGACATGGCGTGCGGCAAGAGCTGCATGCAGGGCATTACGCTGATTATGCTCACCACTTAGTGACCACTCGACAACTGCTTGATCAACCACCTCACCCGCTTCGCTCAAGCCGATCTCAAATCGATCCCCCGCGTTATTCAACGCGGATAACCAGCCACCATCCTGCCCCTTAACAGCATGAGTTTTCTGCAGAGAAGACCAAGCACCCTGTTCAATCACTGTTTGAACCGATACCTGCTCATCCGGATAGATAGCAAGCCCTGAGGGAGGGAGAAGTCGCATTAGGTGGTGGAACTGTCTTTGAATCGCTGCAAGATCATCAAAGATGTCAGCATGATCAAATTCAAGGTTGTTAATCACCAATGTTCGAGGTGCGTAGTGAACAAACTTAGAGCGCTTATCAAAGAAGGCTGTGTCGTATTCATCCGCCTCAATAACGAAAAAGTCCGTTTCACCCAAGCGAGCTGAACAGTCAAAATTGAGCGGCACACCACCAATCAAGAACCCCGGTTTCATTCCGGCATACTCTAGAATCCAAGCCAACATGGTAGCGGTTGTAGTTTTGCCATGTGTGCCTGAAACCGCCAACACCCATCGATCCTGTAGAAGGTGATCGTGCAACCATTGCGGACCAGATGTGTAGTGGATACCACGTTCCAGAACCGCTTCAACGCAAGGGTTACCTCGCGACATCGCATTACCAACGATAACCAGATCAGGTTTGCTATCGAGTTGCGATGGGGCATACCCCTCAATGATCTCAATGCCCGCATCAATCAGTTGAGTGCTCATTGGAGGATAGACATGAAGATCTGAGCCGGTCACCTTATTACCAAGCTCTCTCGCCAAGATCGCAAGGGACCCCATGAATGTGCCGCAAATACCGAGAAAATGAATGTGCACTTTGCTATCTCTTCGTTGAATTCTGTAATTTCATCAAACTATTGGTAATTTTAAAGTAATTTTCCATTACGCAAATGCAAAAAGTCACCAATTTGCCTATAATTTGGTTCTCTTTTTTATTCTAAGCTATCCGAGGCGCTGAATATGCAGCTACTAAGCTCTTTCTTGAAACACAACAAAACGGATGATGACCTAGTCGAGGTTATCGAAGTATTGATGATTGCCTGTAAAGAGGTTGCCCTTCAACTTCGTGAAGGCGCACTCGCTGGCGTACTCGGCACAAGCACACTCACCAATGTACAAGGTGAGACTCAGAAAAAACTGGATATCGTGTCGAACGATATCATTAAAAAGGTACTTCTAGATAACCGTCTGGTGCGTGGCGTTGCATCAGAAGAGGAAGATGAGCCGGTATGGGGTGATCGCGACGGTCGTTTTCTAGTGACCTTCGACCCTCTGGATGGCTCATCGAATATCGATATTAACGTATCTGTAGGTACCATCTTCTCAATCATTGAAGCGCCTAAACCTTGGGCGAAACAAGAGACAGAAGAGTTTCTACAGTCAGGCCGCAAACAGATTGCTGCCGGTTATGTTCTCTACGGTCCATCTGCAGTGCTTGCACTCACCACAGGCAAAGGCGTGAACATGTTCACGCTGGCCCACACTGGCGACTTCATTCTTACTGAAGAGAACGTCACCATCCCTAAAGAGACCTCTGAGTTTGCCATCAACATGTCAAACCGCCGTTTCTGGGAGCCAGCGATGCAGTCCTACATTGACGACCTAATTGCTGGAGCCGAAGGTCCTCGTGAAAAGAACTACAACATGCGTTGGGTAGCATCAATGGTGGCTGAAGTTCACCGTGTCCTAACCCGAGGCGGTATCTTTACTTATCCTTGGGATAACCGTGACCCGTCTAAACCAGGCAAACTTCGTCTGATGTATGAAGGCAACCCAATGAGCCTTCTAATTGAACAAGCCGGCGGTGGCGCAACCACTTGCTACGACGACATTCTAGACGTTCAGCCAGAGCATATTCACCAGCGCGTTTCCGTTGCTCTAGGCTCAATTAAGGAGGTAGAGACCCTAAAGGCCTACCACCGCGAAGGTAAGAAAAACTAGCGCTAAGTCGAATTCCGCTTAACGCAAAATGTGCATATAATGCGCGCAAATATTTTTGTTAACTTTTAACAGGGACTAAGCATGAGCTTTGAAAAAGTACCAGCAGGTAAGGATCTGCCAAACGACATCTACGTAATTATCGAGATTCCAGCAGAGAGCTCTCCAGTAAAATACGAGATCGACAAAGATTCTGATTCAATCTTCGTTGACCGTTTCATGGCTGCACCAATGTTCTACCCAGCGAACTACGGCTACGTAAACAACACACTTGCAGACGATGGTGACCCACTAGACGTTCTAGTTCTTACACCACACCCTGTAATGACTGGTTCTGTAATCCGTTGTCGTCCAGTTGGCATCTTGAACATGACTGACGAAGCTGGCGAAGACGCTAAGCTAGTTGCAGTTCCTCACGAGAAACTAAGCCAGGCTTACAACGACATCCACGACGTTAACGACCTATCTGATCTTCTTAAAAATCAGATCTCTCACTTCTTCGAGAACTACAAGAAACTTGAAAAAGGTAAGTGGGTTAAAGTTGAAGGCTGGTCAGATGCAGCAGCAGCTCGTGATGCAATCATGAAATCTGCAGCAGCATACGAAGCCGCTAAATAAATAACACTTAAAAAGAGCCCGGCCTGCTGAAGTGGGTCGGGCTTTTTTTAATTAAACAGGTAAAATTGCCTGCTTAGTCAGCTTTTAAAGACCGGAGCACAAAATGAGTCGCCCTAATCTAGAAGAGATCAAACGCGTATACATCGAAGCCGATCTACTTTTCTCTAATTCTGAGGTTGATGCAGCCATCACCAAATTAGCGAATGAGATCACAGAGCAGTATGCTGATCGTGATCCTGTCATCTTTACGATTATGAACGGTGGGCTTGTGATTTGTGGTCAGCTCTTAACTCGCCTCAATTTCCCACTTGAAGCTGGTTACCTGCACGCTACTCGCTACCGAAACACCACTTCAGGTCACGAACTTGAGTGGAAAGTTCCACCAATGATCGATTACAAAGATCGTGATGTCCTAGTCGTAGATGACATTCTTGATGAGGGCCACACCCTGCACGAAGTGATGAAGCACCTACAAGATGGCGGCGCTAAGAGCGTCGAGTCAGTGGTACTTATCGATAAAATCCACGACCGCAAAGCAGTACCTGGAATGCAAGCAGCCTTCACGGGCCTAACAATTCCTGATCGCTACATCTTCGGATACGGCTTGGATTACAAAGGCTACTGGCGAAACGCACCAGGCATATTTGCAGTCAAAGGTCTTTAAACATAAACGCCCAGCAATAGCTGGGCGTTTTTATATCAACTTACAGCTATTTAGATAACTCATCGAACAGATCAACAAAGGATTCGGTCAACTTATGCTTAGGCGCAAAGTTGATAAGTGGCTTAGCCACCATGTGCGACTCTTTCATCTTCACTGATGCTGGGATTTTACTCTGCAGCACAGGAAGGTCCTGCTCGACTAACGAATCGATAATCTTCTGCGGTAACGATGCCCGAGGCTGGAATTGGTTCACTACAATTCCCTCCAACAACAACGACTCATTATGATCTTCCCGCGTCTCCTGTATATTATGGAGAAGGCTATATAGGGCCTGGCGAGCAAACTCATCGCAATCAAATGGAATCAGACAGCGATCCGCCGCACAGAGCGCTGATAGCGAGAAGAAGTTAAATGCCGGCGGAGTATCGATATAGATTGCATCGTACTGCTCAGCAAGTTCATCTAACAGTTCGCGTAGCTTGTAGATTTTATGCTTAGACTCAAGCTTAGACTGCAAGTCACCTAAGTTGGGGTTACTTGGAATGATATCTAAGTTTTTAAACTGAGTAGCGTAGCAATAATCTGCGCCAGCAACCTTGTTGAGCTGAAAGCTCAATGTCGAGTCGAAGAAGTTGTAGATATCGAGCTCAGGCTTATCAGAATCATCGCCCAGCAAGTAGTGCGTTGAGTTACACTGCGGATCGAGATCGATGACGAGGGTTTTCTGCCCCCTATTTGCACTAATGGCAGCGAGGTTAACCGTAATACTCGATTTACCTACACCACCCTTTTGGTTAAATACAACTCTACGCATAATTACCCCTGCGAAAGTAGATCGCGAAGATCAATGATTGCCGCATTTGCACGCGATATATAAGAAGCCATGACTAACGAGTGGTTAGCCAATAGACCGAATTCTGTCCCATTGAGAATCATAGGGCTCCAAATAGTTGCCTGAGTCGCCTCTAGTTCTCTAATAATCTGTCGCAAACTTGCCACTGCGTTTTTACGCTCCAGACTTTGCGCAAAATCGAGTTCAACCGCTTTTAAGATATGAATTAACGCCCATGCCGTACCACGCGCTTCATAGAACACGTTATCGATCTCAAGCCAAGGTGTTTGAATCTCAATCTCAGCCGCAGTTGAAGTAGATTGTGCAGCAGCTTCTGTACCAGCCAAATCTGTATTGATGCGACGCTGCCCTACACTTGCACTCAATCTTTGTGAGAGGCTCCCTAAGCGAGTTGAAACATCTCCCAGCCAATCTTTTAGATTGTCTGCACGGGCATAGAATTGCGCCTGCGACTCATCTTGCTTAGCTAAAGCCAACTGATAAGCCTTTAAATGGATCAGTGCATCACGGTACTCACTCTCAGTTGAAGGGATCAGCCATGAGTTGTTATCAAAATGGAGTTTAGGTTCAGCACTTGCTAGATCAGCCTGCTCAGTCGATTGCGATTGCGAACGGCTCAGCGTCTTACGCATTGCACGGCTCAAATCACGAATCTGAACCAATACACCAAACTCCCAGTTAGGGACATTATCTAGCCATAACCCAGGTGGGAAACGGTCGTTTGATAGATAGCCGCCCTGCTTATCCAAAAGCGTTTCAGTCAACGTAATTAACGTACCGGTCGTGTAACTTCCGACAACTGTAGTCTGGTTTTGCGCACTCAACTTAGCATCTGTATCAGCTTTCACAGAGTAGATATCAGGCGTCCAACTCCAGTAGATACCGACAATAACTGCACCAACTAGATAGAGGGTAAATAGAGATAGCGCAACCTTAGCGATGACACCGCCTTTAGAGCTGGTGATACGATCCAAAAAATCAATAAACGCACGGTAAATAGAACGCATAAAAAACCTCACAAAACATTATGCTGCACTGCACTATGAACAATCTTTAAACAGCGGTCAATTAGACTATTCACCAGCATAATTTAGGCACCATAAGAATTTGGACATTAATTAACCAAATTAGCGGAAATTGTCGGCAAAAACTGCCTAAATACCAGAAAATAGCGATTTTACTCGACTAACTAACTAGACAAAACGGCTGCATTTATTGCAAACTAACCAACAGTTTAATTAGCAGTGTTTTAAACGCAATTTCACAACATATAGCGCTAAATTAGCCACAAGTTAGCAGTTTCAGCGCTTTACCGGGGGAACACATGGATATTCGCAAAGTAAAAAAATTGATCGAGCTTCTTGAAGAGTCAAACATCAACGAAATTGAGATCAAAGAGGGCGAAGAATCTGTACGCATTAGCCGCGGTGGTTCAGTAGCAATGGCTGCTCCAATGATGGCTCCAGCTCAATATGCAGCACCTGCAGCGGCACCTGCTCCAGCGGCAGCTCCAGCAGCAGTAGAAGCAGCGCCAGCAGCAATCGCAGGCCACACAGTTAACTCTCCAATGGTCGGCACCTTCTACCGCTCACCTGCTCCAAGCGCTCCTTCATTCATCGAAGTAGGCAAAACAGTTAAAGCAGGTGACGTTATCTGCATCGTGGAAGCGATGAAGATGATGAACCAGATCGAAGCTGATAAATCAGGTGTTATCGAAGCCATTCTTGTTGAAGATGGTCAGCCGGTTGAATTTGATCAGCCACTCGTTGTAATTGCCTAACTTTCAAGAAAGGATCTTCCATCATGCTGGATAAAGTCCTCATCGCAAACCGAGGCGAAATCGCCTTGCGAATAATGCGAGCTTGTAAAGAGCTAGGCATTAAAACAGTAGCTGTTCACTCGCAAGCAGACCGTGACCTTATGCACGTTCGTCTTGCTGACGAAGCCGTATGTATCGGCCCTGCTTCATCTGCGCAGAGCTACTTAAACATTCCATCAATCATTGCTGCTGCAGAAGTTACAGATTCTGTTGGTATTCACCCTGGTTATGGTTTCCTTGCAGAAAACGCTAACTTTGCCGAGCAGGTTGAGCGTTCTGGCTTCACTTTCATTGGCCCTCGTCCAGATACTATTCGCCTGATGGGTGACAAAGTTTCTGCAATCGAAGCGATGAAGAAAGCCGGTGTACCTACCGTGCCAGGTTCTGACGGCCCACTACCAGAGAACGATAACGAAGCGCTTCACAAGATTGCGCAACGTATCGGCTTCCCGGTCATCATCAAAGCTGCTGCAGGCGGCGGTGGTCGTGGTATGCGCGTTGTTCATACTGAAGCTCACCTCGTTAACGCAGTTCAGGTAACCAAGTCTGAAGCGAAAGCAGCCTTTGGCGACGACACTGTCTACATGGAGAAGTTCCTTGAGAAACCTCGCCACGTAGAGATTCAAGTACTTGCCGACGGTCAGGGTAACGCTATCCACCTTTACGATCGCGACTGCTCACTACAGCGTCGTCACCAGAAGGTTGTAGAAGAGGCACCTGCACCACATCTAGATCCAGAAGCGCGCGCTAAAGTGCTTCAGGCTTGTGTCGATGCGTGTATTGAGATCGGTTACCGCGGCGCTGGTACCTTCGAGTTCCTATACGAAGATGGCGGCTTCTACTTCATCGAGATGAACACTCGAGTTCAGGTAGAGCACCCAGTGACAGAGATGGTTACTGGCGTCGATATCGTAAAAGAGCAGCTACGTATTGCATCAGGTCTTCCACTTTCAATTAAACAGGAAGATGTGAAACTCCAAGGCCACGCCTTTGAGTGTCGTATCAACGCTGAAGATCCAAAAACATTTATGCCATCACCAGGTAAAGTGAATAACTTCCATGCACCTGGCGGCAATGGTATCCGCGTAGATTCGCATCTATATGCTGGCTACACCGTACCTCCTCACTACGATTCGTTGATCGCTAAATTGATCACATACGGTGAAGATCGTGCCGTAGCAATGCAACGTATGCGCAATGCTCTTGATGAGATGGTTATTGATGGTATCCGCACCAATATCCCTCTTCACCATGACATCATGCGTGATACCCACTTCGAAGCAGGCGGTGTTAACATCCACTACCTCGAGAAGAAATTAGGGCTATAATAGCCGCACTGAAAAAGCCCGCAGTAGCGGGCTTTTCTATCTTTACTTACTGGACAAAACTATGCCTTGGCTTCAGATAAATGTAACCACCTCACCCGATGTCGCAGAGCAATACGAAGACCTATTACTCGCTGCCGGCTGTGCTGCTGTTACCTATCAAGATGCAAAAGACCAACCAATATTTGAGCCTGAGTTAGGGACTACACCCCTCTGGTCAGAGACAACCATTACCGGTCTATTTGCTGCTGAACACGATCTTGAAGAGACTCTCGCACTTCTGAACCAGGCAAAAGAGCAGATCAGTTCAGGTGAGAAGACCCACTTTAAAGCTGAGATTCTTGAAGATAAGGATTGGGAGCGTGAGTGGATGACCCATTACCACCCAATGCAGTTCGGCCCTAACTTTTGGGTCTGTCCAAGCTGGTGTGATGTTCCAGATAGCAACGCTGTCAATCTAATGCTAGATCCAGGCCTGGCGTTTGGTACTGGCACCCACCCAACAACAGCACTCTGTTTGGAGTGGTTGGCTACAGAGCCTCTTACAGGGCGTTCTGTAATCGATTACGGTTGCGGCAGCGGTATTCTTGGCATCGCCTCTATTCTATTGGGAGCAACAAACGTATCTGGCGTTGATATTGACCCACAAGCGCTACAAGCAACCAAAGATAACCTAGGTAGAAACAATCTTTCACTTGATAAGATGCCCGTATTCTTCCCAGAAGATTTTAAAGCTGAGGCGGTTGATCTGGTTATCGCCAATATCCTTGCAGGCCCGCTCAAAGAGCTTGCCCCAAGCCTTGCCAAACTGGTTAAATCAGGTGGAAAGATCGTGCTTTCAGGCCTACTTTTTGAACAGGCTGAAGCACTGCTAACGACATACTCAGAGTGGTTCGATATGGAACCAGCCGCTCAAAAAGATGACTGGATAAGACTTTCAGGTACCAAGAGATAATCGATGCAAGTTACCGAGTGCCCCGCTTGCCAAACCACCTTTAGGGTGACAGATGGTCAACTGAGACTGGCGAAAGGAAAAGTTCGCTGTGGGCACTGTTTAACTGTTTTTAATGCGCAAAACCCTGAAGTAGTAACCGATATTGCAGCCAAAATTACTGAAACTGAACTGACAGATATTTCGGCAGAATTAGCGAATGAGCCTATCGAAAGCACGCCATTACTTAAGGCAGAGCCGATACTTCTGCATCGCGAATATAAATCTTCACCCTCCCCAATTATTTCAGCGATGTTGATTTTACTTATCGCCAGTTCAGTCCTTCTCCTTGCCGGGCAGTACCTATGGTTTGAGAGAGCTACACTAGCTAATGAGATCAGACTTAGACCCATCTACTGGCACCTATGTGACCAAGTGGATTGTCAGCTTTCCTCAAAAGAGGGACTGAAACTTCTTGAGGTTTCAGACACAATCGTCCGAGACCACCCCCGCTATTCAGAGATGCTAGAGGTAAGAGTGAGGGTAGAGAACAGCTCCGCCTTTGATCAGCCCTACCCAGCCCTAGAGCTCAGTTTCAAAAACCTTCAGGGTAATCTGATAAGCCGTCGCACCTATGAACCTGATGAATACATGAGCGACTCTTACAGCAAAACACTGAGATCCAAACTACCTCTGGAGATAGAGCTATCTGTCACCAAACCAGCGGATGCAATTGCTAGCTACCAAGCAGCGTTAGCAGAACCCAAAACACGCTGATATTTGAGCCGCTGTCAACGGCAAATTGATCATTTTTTATTCAAAAAAACCTTGGAGGGGGAGGCTCAGAAGAGTATCATTACGCCCCTTTCAAACACCCGCATGTTTCACTAAACATGCGAAAAGAGACAGGTTTTTGATGCTCAAGATCGGCCCCTACAATCTCGACACACGAGTTGCACTGGCACCTATGGCCGGGGTTACCGATCGTCCGTTCCGACAGTTGTGTCGTGAACTTGGAGCAGGCTTGGTCTTTTCCGAGATGGTCACATCAGACCCATCACTATGGCACACTAAAAAGTCGAGCTACCGCTTAAACCATCAAGGTGAAGCTGAACCACGCGCCGTGCAAATTGCTGGTGGCGATCCTGAAATGATGGCAACGGCAGCACGATTAAATGCTGAACGCGGCGCCCAAATCATCGATATCAACATGGGTTGCCCTGCTAAAAAAGTGTGCAATAAAGCGGCTGGTTCTGCACTTCTGAAAGACGAAGCGCTTGTTGAGGAGATCCTCTACGCGGTTGTCGACGCAGTTGATCTACCTGTCACCTTAAAGATTCGTACCGGCTGGTCTCCAGAGAATAGAAACGCTGTCACAGTCGCAAAGATTGCAGAGCAAGCAGGCATAGCCGCACTGACAATCCATGGCCGCACCCGCGCTGACAAATATCTTGGTGATGCAGAGTATCAAACCATTAAACAGGTTCGTGATCAGATATCGATTCCATTGATCGCAAATGGTGACATCACCTCCCCTGAGAAGGCAAAACAGGTCCTAGATATCACTGGCGCAGATGCCGTGATGATAGGCCGTGCTGCACAGGGTAGACCCTGGTTGATCCGTGAGATTGATCACTACCTGCGAACAGGCGAGCTATTACCCTCGCCTTCCCAGGATGAAGTATTCGCTATTCTTCGCAAGCACATCCTCGAACTCCATAACTTTTATGGAGACGTCATGGGAGTTCGTATTGCCCGTAAACATCTGGGCTGGTATTTGCAATCGGACCCAGCGGGTCGTGAGTTTAGAAACAATTTTAATCAACTAGAAACACCGCAAGCTCAGCTTGATGCGATTGAAGCCTATTTCAACCGCTACCAAGCAGCTTAAGTACAAGGTAAATCTGAAGTGAGTAGTAGAGAAGTAATGCAATTCGAAGAGTCAACACCAGCAGCATCACCAGTAGCATCAACCCGCCTTCGCGACAGCGTTGAGGAGTCACTAAACAGCTACTTTAAAACTCTAGATGGTCAACACGCCACTGACGTTTACCAGATGGTATTAAACGAGGTTGAAGCGCCTCTTTTTGAAGCTGTGATGCGCTACACCCGTGACAACCAAACACGCGCCTCTGAGATGCTCGGCCTTAACCGCGGCACTCTTCGCAAAAAACTTAAACAGTACGGTCTTCTTTAAATCCCCTTTGCATGGAACTGAAAATGTCTAACCAAACATTCTCCCCTGTTCGCCGCGCTCTGATCAGCGTATCTGATAAAACTGGTATCGTTGAGTTTGCTCGCGAATTGGTATCAATCGGTGTTGAGATTCTCTCTACCGGCGGTACCTACAAGCTTCTTTGCGATGAGGGAATCGCCGCGACTGAAGTCTCTGACTACACAGGCTTCCCAGAGATGATGGCGGGTCGTGTGAAGACGCTACATCCAAAAGTACACGGCGGTATTCTTGGTCGTCGTGGCACTGACGATGCTGTAATGGCTGAACATGGTATTGATCCAATCGATATGGTTGTTGTTAACCTCTACCCATTTGCAGCAACGGTAGCTCGTCCAGATTGTGACCTACCTATGGCGATCGAAAACATCGATATCGGCGGCCCGACTATGGTTCGTTCTGCTGCTAAAAACCATAAAGATGTAGCGATTGTGGTTAACGCATCGGACTACGACTCAATTGTTGCTGAGCTAAAATCGAACCAGGGTCTAACTTACGCAACTCGTTTCGACCTTGCAGTTAAAGCATTTGAACACACAGCTGCATATGACGGCATGATCGCTAACTACCTTGGTGCTCGTGTTGGCGTTGAAGAGCCAGAGACATTCCCACGCACCTTCAACACACAGTTCGTTAAAGTTCAGGATATGCGCTACGGCGAAAACCCGCATCAGCGCGCTGCTTTCTACGTTGAAGAGAACGCAACGGAAGCGAGCGTATCAACTGCTCGCCAGCTGCAGGGTAAAGAACTCTCTTACAACAACGTGGCTGATACAGATGCAGCACTTGAGTGTGTTAAATCTTTCAAAGAGCCAGCTTGTGTAATCGTGAAACACGCGAACCCATGTGGCGTATCTATTGGTGGCGACATTCTTGAAGCGTATAACCGCGCATTCCAGACAGACCCAACCTCAGCATTTGGCGGCATTATCGCGTTCAACCGTGAATTAGATGCCAACACAGCTAAAGCGATTGTTGACCGTCAGTTTGTTGAAGTAATCATTGCACCTAAAGTCACTGCAGAAGCCTCTGACATCGTTGCAGCTAAGCCGAATGTCCGCCTACTTGAGTGTGGTGAGTTTGCAGCACAACCTGGCGCTGCTTTCGACTACAAACGCGTTAATGGCGGTCTTCTTGTTCAGGACCGTGATCTTGGCATGGTTGGCGCATCAGATCTTAAGATCGTCACTAAGCGCCAGCCGACTGAAGCGGAGATCCGTGATCTACTATTCTGCTGGGAAGTTGCTAAGTTCGTTAAGTCGAATGCAATTGTATACGCACGTGATGGCCAGACTATCGGTATCGGTGCAGGCCAGATGAGCCGCGTATACTCGGCGAAAATTGCTGGTATTAAAGCAGATGACGAAGGCCTTCAGGTTGCTGGTTCAGTGATGGCATCTGATGCATTCTTCCCATTCCGTGACGGTATCGATTCAGCAGCTGAAGCGGGTATCAAAGCCGTTATCCAGCCAGGCGGTTCAATGCGTGACCAAGAGGTTATCGATGCTGCTGATGAGCATGGCATGGCGATGGTATTCACTGGCATGCGCCACTTCCGCCACTAAGCGTTAAAGGGATTAAACGATATGAATATTCTAGTGATTGGCTCAGGTGGCCGTGAACATGCTCTAGCTTGGAGCGCTGCTAAAGATGCACGTGTAAATACTGTCTTTGTTGCTCCAGGAAATGCAGGCACAGCGATTGAAGCTGGTATTGAAAACGTCGCTATCGATGTCATGGACAAAGTTGCACTGGCCAACTTCGCCAAAGAGAATGGCGTTGCTTTGACCATCGTAGGTCCTGAAGCACCTCTTGTAGATGGTGTAGTGGATTACTTCCAATCAGAAGGTCTAGCAATTTTCGGCCCATCAGCGGGCGCTGCACAGCTTGAAGGGTCTAAAGCGTTTACTAAAGACTTCCTAGCACGCCAGCAGATTCCAACTGCAGAGTACCAAAACTTCACAGAGATCGAGCCAGCACTGGCCTACCTTCGTGAGAAAGGCGCACCAATCGTTGTTAAAGCCGACGGTCTTGCAGCTGGTAAAGGCGTTATCGTTGCGATGACACTGCAAGAGGCTGAAGATGCTGTTAAAGACATGCTAGCTGGCAACGCCTTTGGCGATGCTGGTAGCCGTGTTGTTATCGAAGAGTTCCTTGATGGAGAGGAAGCATCTTTCATTGTCATGGTCGATGGCGAAAACGTACTTCCAATGGCAACCAGCCAAGACCACAAACGTGTGGGTGATGGCGATACTGGCCTTAACACCGGCGGTATGGGAGCTTACTCCCCTGCTCCAGTCGTAACGTCAGAAATCGACCAGCGCATCATGGACGAAGTGATCTACCCAACCGTTCGCGGTATGGCTGCAGAAGGTAACCGATACACTGGCTTCCTATATGCAGGCCTCATGATTTCTGCCGATGGCACACCTAAAGTGATTGAGTACAACTGCCGCTTTGGTGACCCAGAGACGCAACCTATCATGATGCGTCTTCAGTCGAGCATTGTTGAACTTTGCGAAGCAGCCCTTCGTGGCGAGCTAGATAAAACCACAGCTAAATGGGATCCACGCCCATCAATTGGTGTTGTTATGGCTGCAGGCGGCTACCCTGGCGACTACAATAAAGGGGATGTGATTTCACTTCCTGCGTCCCTTCCAGCTGATAGCAAAATCTTCCATGCAGGCACAGCCTTAAATGGTGATGATGTTGTGACAGCCGGCGGTCGTGTTCTTTGTGTGACCGCACTTGGCGACACAGTGACAGACGCACAAGCTCGTGCTTACGAACTTCTAAAGCAAGTAAGCTGGAAAGACGCCTACTTCCGCACCGATATCGCTTACAGAGCGATCGCCCGCGAAAAAGCGTAAACACCTAACCAGGTAAAACAAAAGGAGAGCAAATGCTCTCCTTTTTTGTCTCATATCGGCACAAAGCCGTCACTTAGCCTTTATGTTCATATACTTCTCAGTAGCACTTCCGTATCTATCCTGATCAATATATTTACGAATAAACTGGGCATATCCATCACGCGAAACATGCTCGCCGATGCCCGCCAGGTCTACCAACGCGTTGTAACTTGCGATCATCGCATTCTCAAATGGAGTGTGTCCTGTTAGCAAAAATTTAACTTGAACCTCATTCAAAAAATCATCCGTGAAATCAAATGATTGTCCGTAAGTAATCATCATAATGGGCTTATTGGATGCTTCCGCAATAACCCTAAGCTGCTCTGAATTAACACTGCCAGCTATACACATCATGTCCACCCCAGTAGAAGCATATTGCCCCACACGTGATGCTATTGATTCACTTGAGTCATTGGGAAGGACTTGGGTGCGAGCTATGATTCCAAAAGAATCATCAAGTCGAGTGTCTAATGCTGCTTTAAGCTTGTTAACTTGTTCTTCAATCGATATGACACGAACACCATTTTGCTCATATGTGATGGGTAGCAATGTATCTTCCAGAGTAACTGCTGTAGCTCCAGCCATCTGCAAGTCACGAACAGTACGAATAACATTTAACGCATTCCCGTAACCACCATCACCATCTACGACAATCTTTAGATCTGACGCCTGACAAGTTCTTCTAACAAGATCGGTTAATTCAGTTGAGGTGAGGAGCATTAAGTCAGGAGCTGCAATTGTGCTCATTGAAGCAATCGAGCCACCAATCATGCCGAATGTAAAACCAGTATCACGTGCCATTCTTGCAACGATGGGATTGTATGAAGAAGCCAAGAGCTCATAACCATCGATGCTATTAACTAAGCGGGAAAAATTGGTCATTTAGAACGCTCCATGTCCGTCAAATAGGTATTACATTTTAGAAATATTGTTAGCAACAAGCCATCTGTAGCGCATCTAGCTCTGCTTCTTTTTTATCAGTTACATCTTCGATTATTAACAGATTTTTTTGAAAACCTTTAATCTCAAAAGAATTAGTTGATGTTAGTTTTAGATACACATTCCTAAAATCAGTTTCATCTGAGCATACTCGAAGTTCGAGAACAGAACTTTGCGACATTAAGAAATCACTAAATGATGATCTTAAGTCTCCCTCTAGTTCCATAATCAAATCATAAATATTTGAAGTGTGCATATTAGCTGGATTCTGACCAAGCAAGTGCATTGAGCCCATAGTGATATTTACTTCTATCACATTGAGGTTGACTGAACTCAGACTATTCACTAACCCAATCCAATTCTTTTTGTTATTTATATTTGGATATGTAGACACGTTGACCTTCCTATATAGATTTAATCGTTTCAGCTATTGCTGATCCGACTTCTTGTGTTGTGGATGTACCACCAAGATCAGGGGTTTTAATTCCATTCACTAAACACTGCTCTATTGCCGTAACTACATCTGCGGCAGCTTCTGGCAGCCCTAAATGATCAAGCATCATCGCGCCACTCCAGATTTGACCAATAGGGTTGGCAATTCCGAGCCCATAAATATCAGGAGCTGAACCATGTACTGGTTCAAATAAGGACGGAAAATCACGTTCAGGATTAATATTGGCCGACGGGGCAATTCCTATTGTGCCCGTACAAGCTGGACCTAAATCTGAAAGGATATCTCCAAACAAATTTGAAGCCACCACCACATCAAAACGCTGAGGGTTCATTACAAATTGTGCCGCTAAAATGTCGATATGATATTTATCCGTTGTGATCTCAGGATAGATTTCTGCAAACTCCTCTACACACCGATCCCAGAATGGCATGGAGTGAAAGATCCCGTTAGATTTGGTTGCAGAAGTTACATGCTTTTTCTCTCGTTTCATCGCTAATTCGTAGGCGTAACTGAGAATTCTGTTTACTCCTCGCTTAGTGAAAATGGATTCCTGCAGCACCGTCTCATGATCAGTCCCTTCATATAGAACACCACCAACACTGGAGTATTCGCCCTCACTATTTTCACGAACAACGTAGAAATCAATATCACCCACCTTCCTGCCCGCCAATGGTGATACCACTCCAGGCATCAACCTGACAGGTCGAAGGCAAACGTATTGATCAAACTCTCGTCTGAATTTAAGAAGAGATCCCCATAATGAGATGTGATCAGGAACTGCTTCAGGCCAACCCACAGCCCCAAAAAAGATTGCATCAAAACCTGAAAGTATTTCCTTCCAATCATCTGGAAGCATCTTTCCATGTTTCAAATAATATTCACATGAAGAGAATTCGAATGACTGAAACTCAAATATCACGTCATATTTTTCTGAAATAGCGTTCAGAGCTTTAATACCTTCGGGTATTACTTCTTTACCGATGCCATCGCCAGGAATTATTGCTATACGAAAAGCCATAAAATCTGCCTTTTAGTTGGGGAGAGTCGTCTTTAAGACCGAGGTCCTAAAGACGACTTTGATTAAGCGACTGCTTGATTTCGGTCGCGAGTAGCTCGCTGTAGCAACACAACTCCAACTGCTATTGCCACTCCGATTAGGTCGGTCATAAGACCACCTGAAATCATCATAAATGCTGCGGCTACTAAAAGTATGCGGTAGAAGTTATTTGCACGTGCTCCGATAAACCAGCCTTGCACAGCTGCAGCAAGAAGGAATATTCCTACAATTGCAGTCGTACCAGAACGCAGTACATGTAGCCACTCACCTTCCATTAGCAAAGTTGAGTTGTAGAAGAACATGAATGGTACAACAAACGCTGCAATACCGATTTTGAATGACGCTACAGATGTCTGAAGCGGATTCGAACCAGAAATACCTGCTGCTGCAAAGGACGCTAGTGCTACAGGAGGAGTAATTGCAGACACAACTGCGAAATAGAACACAAAGAAGTGTGCTGTCAGCAGTGGGATACCCAAATCAACTAAGCCAGGTGCAACTACTGAAGCAGCCACTGCATAAGCGGCGGTAGTTGGCATACCCATACCTAATAAGATCGCAATACACATTGCAAAGAACAAGGCTAGCAATTGTGATGCATCAGCGAGGCTTAGAAGAACATTTGAGAAGCGAGCACCAACACCTGTAAGTGAGATAACACCCACAATAATGCCTGCACATGCACAGACAGCGATGATCTGAATAGACATGTGCCCTGCAATTTCAAATGCACTATAGATTCGCTTGAGGTCCATTCTGTATGGAGAGAACCAACTCACAACGGCAGCAGCAGCTGTTGCAAGAGTACCCGCACGAATAACAGAGTAACCCATGAACAAAGCAACTATCAGGATTAAGATAGGAAGGAATAGGTAGGCTTGCTTAGCCAGCTTAGCCACTTTTGGCAGCTCATCTTCACGCATACCCTTCATACCCATTTTGGCTGCTTCAAAATCCACCATGAAGTAGATTGAAACGAAGTACAAAATGGCTGGGATAACAGCAGCGATTGCGATATCCGAGTAAGGAATACCAGTTACCTCTGCCATGATGAATGCACCCGCACCCATAATCGGAGGCATAATCTGACCGCCAGTAGATGCCGCCGCTTCAATCGCACCTGCGGTGTTCTTGTGATATCCAACCTTTTTCATTAGCGGGATAGTAAGAGATCCAGTCGCAACAACGTTACCTGCTGATGTCCCGTTGATCATACCCATTAGACCAGAGGCAAAAATTGCCACTTTAGCTGGACCGCCACGAGCCTTACCTGCAGCTGCGAAAGCGAAGTTAACGAAGTAATCACCCACTTTTGATGCCTGAAGAAAAGCAGCAAAAATGATAAAGAGAATGATGTACGTTGAAGATACTGATGTCGTTGGCCCAAGTACGCCAGCATCGGTATATACCTGACTAAAGAAGCGCTCCCACGAAATAGGAGGCGAAGTTAGGAAGCCAGGTAGGAACTCACCAATAAATACATAAACCAGGAATACTGAAGCGATCGCAACAAGTGCCAAACCCGCAACTCGGCGTGTAAGCTCCATAATCAGAGCCGTACCTGCTACAGCAGCCATAGATATACCCACAGGAGCAAAGGCAGTACCTGTTGAGTTGCGCATTAAAGTGCCATAAATAGTGATTAGGTAAGTTGCAACTGCAAGACAACAAACAACCAACACAAAGTCATGTGGCGCAAATCGACCACGACTTTGACGATCGAACCATGAGAGGAGAATTGATCCAGCTGTAGCAATCCATAGTGGAGTACCAAATAACCAAATTTCGTTAAAACGAATACCCTTGTCGATTCCGTTCCACATGGTTCCAGAAGCAATTTCCCAAGCGAAGTACAAAGCCATACCAAGCGAAAACAATGCGCTAACAAGCAGAGGGTATGCTAAAAATCTAACGCCCTTGTTAGACTTCTCCCCCTCTTCAGGGAATCTAGTTGAAGAGAACATCAAGAAGCCAAGAATCAGTGCACCCGCTACGTGGGCAATACGGAAATTCCAAGTTTCAATTGGGAAATCTGGTAAGAATGGTATATCAACCAATCCACCTGTAAGAGCTTTAATCCCAACACCATTAAGTGCCAGCATATGGAATGCAGCATAAATAACAGCTGCAAACGTAACAAATTGGAACGATTTTCCAGTATAAATTCGACGATTCGATTCTACGGGTTCATCATCGACACCGTGAGCAATCATATGATCATCGTCTGGGAGAGCGTTATTCTTATCAGTCATGGCTAAACCTTCACGTCGAACAATATCGACCAAGATTAAGAAGAAAGTTCGGTTTCCAGGTGCTTAGTCAAGAAACCGAACTGTAGGTCGTGGATCTATTATTTGTGGATCAGACTAGCTGGAATGTTACCGCCGTTTTCATTGAACCACTTAGCAGCACCTGGGTGCCATGGCATGAATCCGTTTTTATCCCAGTGTTCTGCAAGTGTAGTTTTAGCAGCTTTATGCGCCTTAACCATACGTGCGTTATCACCCATTACAGCCTTAACAGCTTCATAAACGAATGATTCAGGGAGGTCACA
The DNA here is from genome assembly GCF_012848475.1 of Marinobacterium sp. LSUCC0821. Taxonomy (NCBI): domain Bacteria; kingdom Pseudomonadati; phylum Pseudomonadota; class Gammaproteobacteria; order Oceanospirillales; family Oceanospirillaceae; genus Marinobacterium; species Marinobacterium sp. LSUCC0821. Next base: position 180,007 of record NZ_CP051666.1, on the reverse strand, counting down.
GTTAGCAATCGCAAAGTTCCACATAGAAACAGAGCGAGCTGGTTTAGTTAGAGTTTTGTATGCACCTGGCTGAATATCAAATTTAGACACAGGGAAGGCTGCAGTAATTTTCGCCTGCTCCTCTTCTGTGAATTCAATGATATTAATATCAGTCTGCACTTCCAGCTGACTTACAGCAGGAACTGGAACACCTGCAGCAAATGCTACAACATCAAGAAGACCATCCTGAAGCTGACCACCTAGATCAGACCAACCACCATTACGACGTTCGAACTTAACTCCAAGAGCTTCATCCATCATACGTGGGAAGTACGTATCAGAAGTTGAACCCGCTGGACCAAAACCAATTTTCGCACCAGCAGGAATTTCTGAAACCTTAGTAATCCCAGAAGACTTCAGCGTAGTGATTGAGAATGGAGTTTGATACATAGGGAACATCGCACATGCATTGGTCATTGGCAGACCTGGAGCAATAGCGTTTTTACCATCGATAGACTCTCGAGCAGGACCCATAGTAGTCATACCGAATGAGTTATCACCCGTATGAACTAGAGCCATGTTCTGCATTGGACCACCAGTAACCTCTGCACCACCAGGAACACCAGTTTCCTCAGCAACGATGTTCGCCCAAGCAGTACCATAACCGAAGTAAGTACCACCCTGCGATCCTGTGCCGACAGTGAAGCTATCAGGCCAGCCAGATTTATCAACAGCAAGTGCAGAAGTTGAAGCGACTGCTAAAGCCACTGACATGCTAAGAGTTTTCATTATTGTCATATTACTCTCCATTGCGAGTTTTAGAGTTAATGTTACGTTCCTAGTGGTCCGAAACAAAATTTCGAGGATGAATGGCACCCTCAACCAAATTATTTAATGAACTTAACTTTCTCGCTGATCTTGGCGAGAACACCAGCTTTACGCTCGTTATAAGTTTTCTTATTGATCTCAAAGATATTGTTGCCGTGGGTATCGATCGAAATAATCAAAGGACCGAATTCTTTAACTCGGTTAACCCAAAGAGTTTCTGGCATACCAAGATCTTTCCACTCAGCACCTTCGATCGCCTCAACCTTGGTCGCTGCTACCACTGCACATCCACCTGGAAATACTGCATGAACTGCTTTGTTTTCCTGACAACCTGCTGCAGTTTCTGGCCCCATTCCACCTTTACCGATGATCAAGCGCACCCCTGTTTGAGCGATGAATTCGCGTTCAAACTTTTCCATACGCATACTGGTAGTTGGCCCAATGGAAACCATTTCGTAGGAACCATCTTCTTTTTCACGCACGATTGGTCCAGCATGAAAAATAGCACCGCCTCTAATATCAACTGGCAGTTCCTGACCAAGTTCAATCAATCGGCGATGTGCTACGTCACGACAAGTCACCAAAGTGCCGTCTAGATAGACAACGTCACCTACTTTAAGATCTTCTAAATCTTCTGCTGAGATCGGAGTTTTTAGGATCTTTTTCATAGCTGTACGCCTTCATGAGATAGGATTTCGTAAGAGAGGTCGGCATTAATCTTGATACGACCACGACGGTGAGCCCAGCAACCTGTAGACACTGCAACACCGATAGTCGATGGGTGACGAGCAGACGACTCAATGTTCACACCCATTACAGTGTTGTCACCAGTTAGACCCTGAGGACCGATACCTAATTCATTGATACCATCGGTAAGCAAGTCTTCTAGCAAAGCTGCTTGTTCGTTGGGATTGCGCGCATCAACAGGCTTAAGAATCGCCTTCTTAGAAAGCCTTGCTGCCGTTTCAGCTGAGGTAGAAACGCCCACACCAACAAGTAGTGGCGGACATGCATTTAGACCACGAGATGTCATTACATCGAGTACAAATTCAGCAACGCCTTCGTACCCCTGACCTGGCATCAATACAGTTGCAGCACCAGGTAAAGTACAGCCGCCGCCTGCCATGTAGACATCAATGATCGCGTAATCTTCACCAGGAATAATTTCCCAGTCTAACCAAGGAATTTTAGAACCTGTGTTAGTTCCTGTGTTTTTCTCGATGAATGATTCAACTGCGTTGTGTCGAAGTGGACCAATCTCGGTTGCCCCTCGAGTAGCACCTTCTAGGATAGTCTCGAGTTCACCAAGCATAGGAAAGCCTGAACCTGCCTGAATGAAATACTGAATAACACCAGTATCCTGACAACTAGGTCTATCAAGCTTGTCAGCTTGCTCTTGGTTTTCAGCCATAACATCAAAGATTTCAATCGCCATGGGATTGGTTTCTTTCTTTCTTAATTCAGCTTGCTTTTGCTTAACATCAGTGGGGAGTCGTTTGCCGATGTAGGCAGTAAACTTAGCCAGAGTGTCAGTTAGCGACTCAGTAGCAGCAGTTCTATCCACGCTTATTTCCTCGTTGCTTAAAGAAGCATTCAATTCGCTTCTTCGATAATTATTGTGTTTGGTCATATTAAAGAGTGAATTTCTCAGATAATATTACTTTTACTCACAACAGAATTTCTTTTGAGGAAATAATGGACTCTGCAGCATCGATGAGATTCTTCATCAGCCTCTGTCAAAAAAGATCATTGTCAGCAACAGCTTTGGAAATGGATATCACTCCTTCTGCTGCCACAAAAAAATTGGCGTCAATTGAAGATCAGATGGGTGTTAAGTTAATCAATAGAACAACAAGGAAGATTTCGCTGACGCCAGAGGGGGAAATCTATTTGAGCTATGCCCAAAAGCTAGTCAGTGATATGGATTTAATGCAGGAAGCCATTCGCAACCAAAGCTCAAATCCAGCTGGGCAATTAAACATCCATGCACCATTGGGTTTTGGACGCAAATATATAGCCCCTCTAGTATCTGAATTTTCTGACTTGCATCCCGACTTAGCAGTCAGGCTAACACTGAGCGATAAGCATGTATTGCCACCAGATGACGCTGTAGACATCCTAATTAGATTTGGTGAACTTCCTGACTCTCGCTTGATTGCAAGAAAGATCGCACCAAACAGGCGTTTTATATGTGCGAGTCCTAAGTATCTCGATCAGTTTGGACGACCTGAGACACCAAACGATCTTCTAAATCACAAAGCTATAGCTCTGCGTCAGAATGACGAGACAGCAAATTTATGGCGACTTTCTAAAGGTAATGATGTTCATAGTATTAGGGTGCCTGTAAAACTTAGCAGTAATGATGGCCAGGTCGCTTTGCAGTGGGCTATAGATGGACATGGCCTAGTGATGCGCGCGCAATGGGATTTAGCCAAGCACATCCGTGAGGGAGCACTTGAGTTAGTGTTAGAAGATTATGAAACTCCTGCAGCAGATATCTATGCTGTGTATCAACAGAAAGCTAGGCTAGCAACCAGAACTGCTCTATTTCTTGATCATTTAGAAAGTTCTTTCCTTACCCAAACAACGAGCACAGATTATTGGTAAATTTGGCTCTCTTAGAGTCCGCCATGGGTCGTCTTTGACCGCTCAGCTAAGCTTCGCTTAACGGCACATTCTTGACGTATTGGCACTTCACTACTTAATACCTTTTTAGTGATCAGGGATATCAGGCTCAACAAGATTTTTAAGTTGATCAAGGGATTCTTGCCATCCCAAATAACACCCTTCTTCAGGTATAACTGAGGGAATACCTGCTTGAGTTATTAAAAGTTCCGTACCACAAGAAACGGATTTCAAGTGGATAGTTACAAGCATTTCCCCCTTTAGGTTTTCATCATCAAATTTATTTGTATGTTGAATCATTTCGTTGGGAGTTAACTCAGTGTAACTGACACTGAAAGAATGAGAACTCCCTGTCCCAAAATTGGTGAAGGACATTCTATAGCCTCCTCCTACACGGACATCGAATTCGTGAATTGAGCCTGTAAAACCGTGTGGTGGTAACCAACGCTCCAACGCCCCCCTATCTGTGAATGCTTTGAATACAAGAGATACAGGTGCTCTAAGAATCCTATGAAGTTTCACGGAACCAGTGTTAGCCGTCATAAAGCGTGATCCTTTTATTAAATAATATAAAAATAAGTATAGCGTATAGAGGCTCGATAGAACCGTCGCCTATGGGCCAAATATTGACCTTCTAATGGACCGTTTTGGGTCGTGAGCAGCCGTTGAATAGGAATTACTGATAATTCCTTAATTAGTGATCACAGGGCTCCAAAATTGATCACCATCAACTGTTAATTGAATTAATTCGCGTTCTTACATCAGCCAAGGCAAAATGGCGCAAACACCTGTGAGATTGAGTGATGCCAGAGTTTTTTGAACAGTTTACCAGCGAAGAGGTCGCGCTATTTTTAGGACTTGTAACAGGTCTGATATTCGGGGCGTTTGCGCAACAGAGTCGCTTCTGTTTGCGCGCTGCCTGTATTGAATTTTGGCGCAATAAACCAGGTGCTAAGTTTTCGATTTGGTTGTTCACCTTCTCTACGGCGCTTATCTTGACTCAGTTGCTGATGCTCAATGGCAATCTTGAGAAGAGCAGTATTCGTCAACTCGTGACCACAGGCTCAATGTCCGGAGCTATCCTTGGTGGTACGCTATTTGGCATCGGAATGGTCATGGCTCGCGGCTGTGCGAGTCGTCTTCTTGTTCTCTCTGCCACAGGCAACCTTCGCGCACTGGTTGCCGGACTGGTGGTTACGATTGTTTCCCAGGCTGCTCTGCGCGGCATTCTTTCACCCGCTAGAAGCGAAGCCTCTTCATGGTGGCTAGTAGAGGGGAGTTCGCGCGACCTTTCAATGTACCTTCCAGAGTATGGTGCAATCGCTATGGGAGTACTTCTATTTATCGCCGCTATCTATTTAGCCATCAAAAACAGAACCAAGGGGTACTACCAATTTGGCGCTGTCGTTGTTGGCGGTAGTATCGCGCTTGGCTGGGGGCTCACCTCTTGGCATGCAGCCAACTCTTTCGACATTATCGCTGTCAAGAGTGTCAGCTTTACGGGCCCTTCTGCCGATACATTGATGGCACTGATTAACGAACCTGAATTCCCATTCTCTTTTGATATCGGCATTGTTTTGGGTGTTTTTGCAGGATCTTTCCTCGCTTCATGGCTGACTAAAGAGTTTGTTATTCAAACCTTTACGGAGCAGACAGGCTTAACACGCTACTTGGTCGGCGCAGCACTCATGGGATTTGGTGGCATGCTTGCAGGCGGATGCGCAGTCGGCGCAGGTGTTACTGGTGGTGCAGTTATGGCCCTCACCGCTTGGGTCGCACTGTTCTTCATGTGGCTAAGTGCTGGTATCACTGACAGGGTACTCGACTACCGTCGCGAGACAGCCTAAATTATCCGCTCTAACTACTGAGCAATTTCTATGTCCTTTGAACTCTGGCTTGCCCTATTAGGCGCAGCCATCATGATCTCGCTATCCCCTGGCGCAGGCTTTGCTACCGCTGTGAGTTTTGGGCTCTCAAATGGTTTACGAGGTGCAGCACCAGCTGTGTTTGGCCTTATTTGTGGCTATGGCACCCAGATGCTGGTGGTATCACTTGGCTTAGGGGCACTCATTGCAACCTCACCCATTCTATTCACAGTCATTAAATACATAGGTGCCGCCTACCTTATTTGGCTGGGTATACAGATTATCCGTTCGCAGGCTGAGCTCGAACTTCATAATGCTGAGCCTCTTAAGAAGCGAGAGCGCTTCATTCGCGCCTATTTAGTTAATATCACCAACCCTAAGGGCATGGTGTTTCTACTAGCTCTAGTACCGCAATTTTTGAATCCAGCAGAGCCTCAAGCACCTCAGCTTTGGATTATTGGCCTGACGCTTGTATTAGTTGATTGGATAGTGATGACCGGTTACTCGGGTATCGCTGCACGTCTGCGTAGGTTTGTTCAAGATCCAAAAGGAAGAGCCTGGCTAAATCGGGCATCTGGGAGTGCACTGATACTGGCCGGTCTGGTATTGTCTACTGCAACACTTTAATAAGGAGTTAGGCATGGATTGTCTGTTTTGTAAAATTGTCGCTGGTGAAATTCCAGCCAAGCGCGTTTACGAAGATGAACACGTCATCGCGTTTATGGATATCAACCCACAGGCCCCTTTTCATGGTCTAGTGATTCCACGCAAACATATCTCGACTCTTGATGACGCCACCGATGCAGACGCAGAAGTACTTGGCCATCTGAACATTGCGGCTGCAAAAATCGCACGTCAGGAAGGATTTTCTGCAGATGGTTACCGAACTGTCATCAATTGTCGCGATCATGGTGGTCAGACGGTGTACCACATTCACCTTCACCTTCTAGGTGGTAAAGCGATGGGATGGCCGCCATACACTGACACCCTTAAGACGCCACTATAGGATCTAAAATGACTGTGATTAAAGACCTGCCACAAAACAATCAGCTAGAGTTCTTTATCGAACAGGCGCGACATGCAAAGCCTATTAGAACGGTGGTTGTGCATCCGGTTGATGGCAATGGTCTCGGCGGTGCTTTAGAGGCCGCAGAGCAAGGTCTGATAGAGCCAACGCTGGTTGGCCCTAAAGCCAAAATTGAAGCTGCTGCTGAGGAGCTCAATGCTGATATCAAGGCTTTTCGCCTTATCGATACAGAACACAGTCATGAAGCGGCTGAAGTCGCATGTCAGTTGATACAGCAGTGTGAAGGCGATAGTTTGATGAAAGGCTCTCTTGGGAGCTCTGAACTACTTTCAGCAGTCCTCGATAAACGCAGCGGCTTGCGAACTGAACGACGCTTAAGTCACATTTTTGTTTTTGATGTCCCTAGCTATCACAAGCCTCTGATCATCACCGACGCTGCAATTAATATCGCTCCTGATCTGATGATGAAGCGTGACATTGTACAAAACGCAATCGACTTTGCTCATGCTCTAGGTAATGAGAACCCAAAAGTTGCCGTACTAGCTGCAGTAGAGAAAGTTAAAGCCAACATGCAGAGCACGCTAGATGCTGCTGCACTTTGTAAGATGGCAGATCGTGGACAGATCACCGGCGGAATTATCGATGGCCCACTCGCTTTCGACAACGCCATCTCTCGCCAAGCTGCCATAGATAAACATATCAACTCTCCGGTATCTGGGGAGGCCGATATTCTAGTAGCCCCTGATCTTGAGGCCGGCAACATGATCGCTAAACAGCTGATCTATCTTGCTGGTGCTAAGTCAGCAGGAATTGCAGTAGGTGCTCGTGTTCCCATTATTCTAACAAGCCGTGCAGATGGTGTAGTAGCTCGCTTAGCAAGCTGTGCATTGGCATCATACATGGTGCATCACCGCCGCAAGATCTAATCATGAATATCCTCACCCTCAATGCAGGCTCATCCAGTTTAAAAGCTGCGTTCTATAAAGAGCAGGATGGCGTGTTAAGCAAACTTGCCAGTGCTTCGCTGACGGGAGTTGGCTCTCCACATCTATCACTTCAGGTAGATGGAGAGTGCATCGATATTTCGAATGTAGATCTCACAGATCCTGCAAAGATTCATGCGCAGGTTGTGGAGCTTCTTTTTAACCGATTTAAACTACAGGATGACTCATTAGTCGTTTCACACCGCGTAGTGCATGGTGGTGGTATTTTCTCTAAATCTGAAGTGGTTGATGATGAAATTCTTGAGCAATTAAAGAGCTTCAACTCGCTCGCACCGCTGCATCAACCATTCAATATTCGTTTGATTGAGCAGGTTCGTGAGGCACACCCTGAGTCACTCAATATTGTCTCATTTGATACGATGTTTCACGCTGGCCAAACAGCGCTTGAAACCAGCTATGCGCTGCCTAAATCGATTCGCGATATGGGTATTCGTCGCTATGGTTTTCATGGGCTATCGTATGCCTATATCTCTGAGTCACAGCAGCTCGCTATAAATTCAAATGAGAGAACCATCGCACTGCATTTGGGTGCAGGCTCTTCTGCCTGTGCAATGATGGGCGGCAAGTCGAAAGCATCCAGCATGGGCTTCTCAGCAGTCGACGGCTTACCCATGGGTTCACGTACTGGAAACTTAGATCCAGGCGTAATGATTCATTTGTTGCGTGAAGGGATGGATGCAAATCAGCTCGAAACACTTCTCTACAAACAGAGCGGCTGGCTAGGTCTATCTGGCCTGTGCAGTGATATGCGAACGCTGCTCGAATCGGATCTAGAGGAAGCGAAATTTACCGTCGATTACTACTGCTATCACATTACCCAAGAAATCGGCCGTTTGGCGGCGATTTTAGGTGGTTTAGATCGAGTGATTTTCACTGGTGGCGTGGGTGAACACGCCCCTCTTATCCGTGAAAAAGTGTGTAATCAACTTGAATGGCTAGGATTAGCGATAGATAGCGAGCTTAATCAGTGCAACCAAATAGAGATCGCTACTGCTGAATCAAAGGTTAGGGTTCAGGTCGTCCCTACCGATGAGGAGTGGATGCTTGCGAAATATGCGACAGCCCTAGCTTAGGCGCTGTCTCACAATTTCAAATAGTGTCACACCGGTTGCAACCGAAACATTCAGACTTGATACCTCACCCGCCATCGGAATGTTGATCAACAGATCACAGTTCTCACGCGTTAAACGACGCATCCCCTTCCCTTCAGCACCCATCACAAGCGCCAAAGGACCTTTAAGATCTGACTGGTAGATCGTTGCATCCGCTTCGCCCGCTGTTCCAACGATCCAAATACCACGCTCTTGAAGTTGAGTCAGTGTTCTTGAAAGGTTGGTTACCTGGAAGTATGGAATTGCCTCAGCAGCACCACAAGCCACTTTAGAAGCGGTTGCATTTAATGGTGCTGATTTATCACGGGGCGCGATCACTGCATGAACACCCGCCGCATCGGCCGTTCGCAAACATGCACCTAAGTTGTGTGGATCCGTCACACCATCCAAAACTAAAAGTAGCGGTGTTCCTGAAATTTGATCAAGCAGGTTATCAAGCTCTTTGTCGCCCAACTGTGGCATAGGTTTCACTTCAGCTACAACGCCTTGGTGCACACCCTGTACTCGATCGTCTAAACGGTTTTTATTGACACGCTCGACGCTGATTCCCTGCCCAGCAGCCAGATCCAGAATAGACTCAATCTTTTGGTCCAGTCGTCCCTGTACAACAAACAACTTTTTCACACGTTCTGGGTCACGACTAAGAAGTGTAGTGACTGCGTGAATACCAAAGACCATTTCGAATTTCATAACTGCTCCAATTAATTGAGCTCTATTATCCAATAAACGCCAAGCAAGGCACATCCCTGAAGAGCAGATAGAAACAAAAAAGCCGCGATATTAATCGCGGCTTTTAATGATATATGAGGTAACTTAGCCAGCTAGACCTTCAAATACGTTATCACGAATCTGATCAACTGAACCTACACCTGGCACATAAATGTAACGAGGTGCTGTTGCAGCCTCTGCTTCTGCCCAACCACGGTAGTAGCTAATCAGTGGTTTAGTCTGATCATGGTATACGTTTAGACGTAGACGAACTGTCTCTTCTTTATCATCTTCACGTTGTACTAGGTCTTCACCTGTGACATCGTCCTTACCTTCAGTTTTTGGTGGATTAAATACCACGTGGTAGGTACGACCTGAACCAGGGTGAACACGACGACCAGACATACGCTTGATGATCTCTTCATCAGCAACGTCGATTTCAACAACTGCGTCTAGCTCTACACCCGCTTCTTTCAATGCATCTGCTTGAGGAATAGTGCGTGGGAAACCATCAAATAGGAAACCGTTAGCACAGTCTGACTCGGTGATACGCTCTTTAACAAGACCGATAATGATATCGTCAGATACCAATCCACCCGCGTCCATTACCTTCTTAGCTTCAATACCCAGCGGGGTACCAGCTTTTACCGCAGCACGAAGCATGTCACCAGTGGAGATCTGTGGGATACCGTACTTCTCAGTGATGTACTGAGCTTGAGTCCCCTTACCGGCACCTGGTGCTCCGAGAAGAATAATTCGCATTAAAGTAACTCCTTAAAAATAAAAAGGCCGCAGCCAGTGCGACACCAAAAAATTCTGTAACTGACGTTAAATTATTGCCCGCTAAAATACCATACGACCATAGCCTAGCGGGCATTTTTGTCATAAGAAATTGTTAACCTGTATTTCGCATTCCGGCAGATATACCGGCCATACAGACCATCAACGCTTGCTCAAGGGTTGAGTCTGGTTGATTCCTATCTCTGAATAGCAACTCCGCCTGCAGCAGATGCAGTGGATCCAAGTAGGGATTACGCACCTCTATCGATTGTTTAATCACTGGTGCACTGCTTAACAAACTCTTCTCACTTTTGAGGCTAAGCAGCAGTTCGGTTAACTTCTCTAGTCTCTGTCGAAGGCTTGAGCCCAAAACACGAAGCTCTGCAGAAACTAAACGGTGCTCATAGTACTCTGAAATACCTGCATCCGTCTTGGCTAAAACCATCTCTAACAGGTCAACATAAGCGGCAAAAAATGGCCAATTCTTATACATATCCCGTAACAGTTCACCTTTATCAGCAGCGACTGCGTTCCCAAGAGCGTCATCGGAACCCAACCAAGCGGGAAGCATGAGGCGAATTTGAGTCCATGCAAAAATCCATGGAATAGCGCGCAGGCTCTCTACTCCACCATCCACCTTACGTTTGGCTGGCCTTGAACCTAACGGCAGTTTAGCCAACTCCTGTTCTGGTGTGGCAGCACGAAAATATGGAACAAACATAGGGTCATCACGAACCACTGCACGATAGGATTTCAGTCCATCATTCGCCATCTGGTCCATAAAGACTACCCAAGCATCCTTAGGTTCTGGGCCAGGAGATAAGCTCGCCTCTAATACGGCACCCGTGTAGAGGAAAAGATTACGAATAGCTAGATCAGGAACACCAAACTTGAACCTAATCATCTCCCCCTGCTCTGTCACGCGAAGGCTGCCAGAAACAGAACCCGGTGGCTGAGCCAGAATTGCAGTATGACTTGGACCACCACCACGCCCAACAGTACCACCACGTCCGTGGAACAGCGTCAGTTGAATTGCTCGTTCATGACAGAGAGCCGATAGTGCTTTCTGAGCTCGATACTGCCCCCAAGCCGCAGCTATCTGCCCGGCATCTTTTGATGAGTCTGAGTAACCAATCATCACCTGTTGTCGACCTTGGATATAATCCCGATACCAAGGAATATCCAAAAGCGCTGAAATCGCTGCAGGAGCATTATCTAAGTCGGCAAGGGTTTCAAAGAGTGGCGCGACAGGCAAATTATGTTGAGTACCAAACTCGCGAAGCATCAGTATTACAGCCAGAACATCTGAAGGCTGACTAGCCATTGATATGACATAGGTACTTAACGCTTCTGGTGCTGTTTTTGCAATGACCCTGAAGGTATCGATCGCCTCCTGGCTAACTGCCGAAGGAGCCCAGCTCTTGGGCAAAATTGGACGCTGACTTTGTAGCTCTTTTAGCAAGAAACTTTGACGTTGCTCCTCACTCCAATCGAGGTAAGAGCCCAACTGATAAAACTCTGTGATCTCATTTAAAAGTTCCGCATGAACCTCTGAGTTCTGACGAATATCCAACTTAATCAGTGTTGCACCAAAACAGGCGACACGACGAATCAAATCCTCCAATTTTCCCTTAGCGATCAAATGCATCCCACAATCAGCTAGGGATCGATGACAGAGCATGAGAGGCTCAAGTAGATCACTTGATGTTGTAATTGGTAATTCAGGATCTTCTAACTCTCCTTTGAGAGTTAGCTGAAGTAACTGGCGTGTTTCAGACAACTTAGAGCGAAGAGTGCCTAATAGCGCACGGTAAGGCTCTGAAACATTGCCAACCGTAGCAAGTAGTTCACTTGATGCGGCACTCATGGAGAGTTCTGAACGCAACTCATCCACAGAGTTAAAATAGAGGTCGGCCGCCTGCCAACGCGCCAGCAACAACACCTCTTCTGTCACTTTGGCTGTCACATTAGGGTTACCATCTCGGTCGCCACCCATCCAAGAGGAGAACCGCACCGGAGATTTATGCAGAGGTAGCCCCTTACCAAGCGAGCTCTCCATCTGCTGACTTAACAATTTTAAAAATGCAGGAACAGCACTCCACAACGAGTTTTCAATCGTTGTGAAGCCCCACTTAGCCTCATCGACAGGCGTTGGGCGCTGCTTTCGAATCTCGTCTGTATGCCAAATTTGATTGATTAACTCATCAAGGCGAGATGAGCTATCGATGCCATGATCGAGCATCTCTAGACACTCTGTGATCTGATCGTACTTGTTGATTAAGGTTCGACGATTGACTTCAGTTGGATGAGCTGTAAGCACAAGCTCAACATCGAGATCACACAGTTGTTGATGGATAGCGTCTGAGTCTATCCCTTTTAAATTAAGTCCCGCGACAAGGGTTTCGATATCTTCACGGCGTTTTTTTCCTTGCGCCTGACGATGACGTCTTACCCTGTGATGCTCTTCAGCAATATTGGCTAAGTTCAGGAATTGAGTGAATGCACGAGCGACAGGAAGAACTTGCTGATCTGGGAGAGCCTTTAACGCCTTTTGCAGAGGCCCAGACTCATCCTCTAAGCGCCCCTCTTTAGCGAGCTGACGGATCTGCTCGATAGTATTGACCATCTCAGGACCAAGGTCGTTTGATATTGTTCGACCTAAACTATCACCGAGACGTCTAACATCATCTCGTAAATCTTCATGAAGTGAACTCATTGGACCCTCTCTTCGCCAATTAGTTAATTAAAGCGCCTTATAATTAAAGTCCCTTCTCCTTGGCTTCATCCCACCAGAGGTCTAACTGTTGTAGATCGTATGTTGCCCACTCTTTACCAGAAGCGAGTACCTGATCTTCAACATAGTTAAAGCGACGTTCGAACTTACTGTTGGTTTCGCGAACTGCTGTTTCAGGATCTACATCGAGCTTACGAGCCAGATTGGCCATAGCAAAGATAAGATCGCCTAACTCTTCACGCACTTCTTGGGAGTTACCAATAGCCATCGCTTCACGAAGCTCGAGCAACTCCTCTTCAATTTTATCTAAAACACCTGAGGCGTCATCCCAATCAAAACCCACCTTAGAAGCGCGTTTTGTAAGCTTTACAGCACGCGACATAGCTGGGAGTGAGAGTGGAATCTCATCAAGTATGCGAGCACGCTCTTTTTTGTCACGCTCTTGCTGTTTTATCGCTTCCCACTGCTGATTTACAGCGCTAACCTCAATGGCGACGTCACTGCTATCTGCATAGAGTTCCCCTGTAGGAAAAACATGCGGGTGGCGACGAACCAACTTCTCGCACAAACCTTGTATCACAGTGTCCATGTTAAAGCGGCCATCTTCACGACCTAGCTGAGTATAGAAAACAACCTGAAACAACAGGTCCCCTAACTCATCCTCAAGATGACTCCAGTCCTCTCGCTCAATCGTATCGGCAACCTCATAGGCCTCTTCGAGCGTATGAGGAACAATCGTGGCGTAGGTCTGCTCAAGATCCCAAGGACATCCACCCTCAGGAGAACGTAGTCGCTCCATAAGGTAGATAAGATCCTTGAGTGTATAGTTAGCCATTAATGCGCTCCCGACCGTTCACGACGTACGTCACTTACGTTAGGGATCTGATTAATGCGATCCATCACTTTGCCTAGTTTATCAAGTCGACTGATCTCTAATGTCAGTGCAAGGTTGGCTTGGTTATTGTGCTTATCCGTCAACGTATTAGCTGCGAGCACGTTGATTCGCTCGTTTGCTAACACAATCATGACATCACGCAGAAGACCAGAACGGTCATAAGCTTCTATAACAATATCTACCGGGTATGTAATTTCAGCCTGATCATCCCAATCCACTTGGATAATTCGGTTAGGCTCTTTCTCACGGAGTCGTTGGAGATCACGACAATCTTCACGGTGTATCGATACACCACGGCCTTGGGTAACAAAGCCAATAATCTCATCGCCAGGCACAGGCTTACAGCAGCTCGCGTATTGGGTCAGCAGGTTACCAACACCCAGAACCTGCACTCCTGAAGAGTTAGCAGCTTTCGAACTCGTTGATTTGTCATGCGTAGCAGGCACATTGAGATCGAGCTGGGAGTCACGCTGTGCCTCCTCTTCTCTAGCTTGAGCAGCAGATATGATTTGCGCTATACGAAGGTCCCCCGCACCCAAAGCCGCATACATATCATCGGCACTCTTGTGGCGCAGGCGCTTAGCAATTGAGGACAAATCAGCATCAGCTACATTGAGAGCAAGACGTTTAAACTCTCGAATAATGATGTCACGACCGGCATCAGCATTCTGATCTTTTGCTTGAGTTTTGAACCAATGGGCGATTTTCGCACGCGCTTTCGAGGTGGTGACATAACCCAAGTTTGAGTTGAGCCAGTCACGACTTGGTCTCTCCTCTTGGGTGGTCATAATCTCAACCTGATCGCCCGTCTTTAATGGGCGGTTTAGCGGAACGATACGACCCGATACGCGCGCTCCACGACAACGATGTCCTATTTCAGTATGGACACGGTATGCAAAATCAACAGGTGTAGCGCCAACAGGGAGATCGATAACGTGACCATCAGGTGTAAATACATAGACACGATCTTGAGTCACATCAGAGTGCAGCATCTCACCAAGGGTTTCGGTATCACCCAGATCCTCATGCCACTCAAGTACCTGACGTAGCCAGGAGATCTTCTCTTCATAGCCATCCGAGCGAGAGCGAGTATCTGTACCTTTATAAAGGTGGTGGGCACATACACCTAACTCAGCCTCATCGTGCATAGCAAAGGTTCGAATCTGGATCTCGAGCGCCTGTGACCCTGGACCGAAAACAGCGGTATGCAACGAGCGATAGCCGTTTGGTTTAGGTGACGCGATATAGTCATCAAACTCGTGTGGGATATTACGCCAAGCACCATGCACAATACCGAGCACCGTATAGCAATCACGAATTTCTGGAACCAGAATACGCACGGCGCGCACATCATATACCTGGCTAAAATCGATGTTCTTACGATGCATCTTTCGCCAGATACTGTAGATATGCTTCGCCCTACCCGAAACTTCACCCTCGATATCCGCCTCTTTAAGTTTATCCTTAAGGAGTGATACCACATCTGAGATGTACTGCTGGCGATCTAGACGTTTCTCTGCAAGAAGCTTAGCGATGCCTTTGTAGTCATTTGGCTTAAGGTAGCGGAAGGATAGATCTTCCAGCTCCCACTTGATATGACCTATGCCCAATCGATGTGCCAGCGGGGCATAGATATCAAATACTTCACGGGCAACAATAAAGCGCTTACGACGATCTGCGTCTTTGACGGCACGAATAGCACAGGTACGTTCAGCCAATTTGATCAGCGCTACACGTACATCATCGATCATGGCTACAAGCATCTTACGGACGTTATCCGTCTGACTTGCGCCACTACCGAGTACATCATCTTCACCACGAGGATTTTTACGAGTGCCAATAGCGGCCATCTGCAACACACCATCAATTAGGTGTGCAACCTCTTTGCCGAAACGGTTTTTGATACGTTCGAGGGGAATACGACGCTCACGCACTGCACGGTAAAGTAGCGCAGCTAATAGCGTCTCTTCGGTCTGTTGAAGATCGACTAGAATCTGGACCATCTCAAGCCCAGTAACAAAAGCATTCTGACCAGGAGCCCAGGCCTCACCTGCTTCACTCTCTTCAGCTAGAGATGACTCTACAAGTGAACAGGCTGATCTAAAGCGCTCTTCATCTTCAAAACTAAAATCATCTGGAAGGCGGTCAATCCAAAGATCTAAATCGACCGAGCCATCCTGACGTATTGGTTGCTCTTCGCGAACCTTAACCATTCTTGGCTACTCCTAACAACACCGAGTAGCGGACTCAAACTACAGTCCAACTCTGAATAACGTGTAACGAGTAAAACGTTATTTTGAAAAAACACCTGTGGAGAGATAACGATCACCACGGTCACAAATAATGGCCACAATCACCGAATCGTTAACCGTTTCAGCTAGACGCAATGCGCCAGCAACTGAACCACCTGACGAGACGCCACAAAAGATTCCCTCTTCACGCGCCAGACGACGCATTGTATCTTCCGCCTCTTTCTGAGAGACATCAAGTACCTGATCGACACGGCTCTCTTCGAAAATTGTTGGTAGATACTCTTTAGGCCAACGACGAATTCCTGGGATTTGTGAACCTTCAGATGGCTGCAATCCTACAATTTGTATTGCAGGGTTCTTCTCTTTCAGAAAACGTGAAGTGCCCATAATGGTACCCGTGGTACCCATCGAACTGACAAAGTGGGTGACTTCACCCTGGGTTTGCTGCCAAATCTCTGGACCGGTTGTGCGGTAGTGCGCCTCTGGGTTATCCATATTACCAAACTGGTTAAGCACCTTACCTTCACCGCGCGCTTGCATTGCATCCGCAAGATCGCGAGCACCTTCCATACCTTGAGCCTGCGTCACTTCGATCAGCTCAGCGCCATAGGCACTCATCGCTGACTTACGTTCTTCACTCATGTTATTTGGCATGATCAATTTGAGTGTGTAACCCTTGATTGCAGCTGCCATTGCTAGGGCTATACCGGTATTACCTGACGTCGCCTCAATCAACGTGTCACCTGGCTTAATATCACCACGCTCTTCAGCTAGCTCTATCATACTGAGCGCAGGACGATCCTTTACGGAACCAGCAGGGTTATTGCCTTCCAATTTGAGGAGAATGATATTGTTGTTAGCCGCTTCAATACGCTGAAGCCGAACGAGTGGAGTATTGCCAACGCACTGTGCAATAGTTGGGTAATCGCTGCTTTTCATATCAAAATCTTATATGTGTAAATACTTTTATAGCTATTTTATCAGTATGTAGTGGGCAAAGCTTGATATTAATGCCCCTCACCTACCGCCTGAGCAACTACATAATTTTGCTCATCACTGTAGCTTATGAACCAATCACTAATACCCAGCTTATCAGAGACTTCCTGAGCACCACCTGAAAGCTCAATATAAGGCTGACCAGTCTCGCGCTTCATTAGCTCAATATCTTGAAAACTAACACCACGACCAATACCGGTACCCAGTGCTTTAGATACCGCCTCTTTGACTGCAAAACGTTTCGCTAAGAAGCGTGCGGGCTGTTTCGAAACACGAAACTCCAGCTGCTCACGATCATTTAAGATGCGTGCGGCAAAGCCATCTGTGCGAGTAAGAGCAGACTCGATACGATCTATCTGAACAATATCGAGGCCAATCCCTTTAATCACAACGACTCCGCCATCGCTCGTGCATTTAGCATTAGGTCTCGCATTTCACGAACCGCTTGATCCAAACCAGTAAATAGCGCTCTAGCAATAATGGCATGACCGATATTAAGCTCGTTCAACTCTGGAATAGCAGCGATCGGTTCAACGTTCTGGTAGTGCAGACCGTGACCCGCATTAACAATTAGACCAATTGAAAATGCATACTCAGCGGCTGCCTTGATACGCTCAAATTCAGCCAATTGTTCTGCGCCTTCACTGTCTGCATATGCACCTGTATGCAGTTCAATCGCTGGTGCACCACAGCGCTTAGCGGCATCAATCTGCTGGTTATCTGGATCGATAAAGAGAGAGACCTCTACACCCACTGAAGCTAGGCGCTGACAGGCTTTAGCAATGTTTTGTTCATTACCAATCACATCTAAACCACCCTCAGTGGTGAGCTCTTCACGTTTTTCTGGAACTAAACAGGCGTGTGCAGGCTTAATCTCTTCAGCAAAGGAGACCATCTCGTCAGTCACAGCCATCTCGAAGTTCATTCGAGTCTGCAGCGTTTGCGCAAGCAGGCGAATATCGCGGTCCTGAATATGGCGACGATCCTCACGAAGGTGAACAGTGATACCGTCAGCACCAGCATGCTCTGCAATCGATGCAGCATAAACTGGATCTGGGTATTGAGTGCCACGTGCTTGGCGAAGTGTTGCGATGTGATCAATATTTACACCGAGCAGAATGCGGTTTGGATGTAGCACCTAGTTATCTCCTGTGACTTCTCTTACTCGCGGTTTGAACAACTCGCGAGCTCTTAATGGGCGATCACCCAACTGTTCCTGTATTAATGCCCGCATCAGTTTTTTAGCGGCACGTTTAGTCGTTGCTTCAGTATACTCGCCAATCTCAATGGCGCGAAGCTGCTCTCCCGTATAGTGAGCCGAAGAACTATCAAGTGCGACCCTTAGCCCTAAACCAGCGTCATAACGATAGTAGGCTTCGCTACACCCTGATAGATCGACCCAGATCCCAAGCTCTTTTAAAAGCTTCTGCTCGAATATACGCAAAGTCTCCTCAATTGAAGCACCCGAACGCAATTCATTTAACAGATAACGGTAATAGAGAAAAAGTTGCGGTATGGGTTCTGCTGGGTGCAGTAATCGCTCTAGAAGCTCATTGGCATAGAGACCACATAAAAGTGCATCACCTGCTAAAGTAGGCAAAACCTCAACAGACTCTGCTTGGTTGAGGGTCTTTAAGTCTGATCGACCAGAAAAACGGATAGAGAGTGCGTTGAATGGCTGCAGAGTATGACGCAGCTGGGAACCAGGGCGCCTAGCACCTCTAGCAACAACAGAAATTTTTCCAAATTCAAGCGTCAGTAAATCTACGAGTGCGCTGGTTTCGCGATAGGGTCTAACGTGCAGCACATAGGCTGCAACTTGATCCGGATAAGCGGCCATTAATTAGTCGTTACGGTAGCCTAAACTAGCAAGGGCACGCTCATTATCAGCCCAACCACGCTTAACTTTAACCCAAAGATTAAGCATCACTTTGGCGTCGAACATCTTCTCCATGTCCAAGCGCGCATCACGGCCAATCACTTTGATACGCTCACCTTTATCGCCGATCACGATGCGTTTTTGTCCCTCACGCTCAACAAGAATGAGAGCACTGATGGTCAATAGACCACGTTCGTCTTGGGTGAACTCTTCGATCTCAACAGTTGTACCGTAAGGAACTTCATCTCCGAGGTTACGCATCAGTTTCTCGCGCACTAATTCAGAAGCGACAAAGCGCGAGCTGCGATCGGTGATCTGATCTTCAGGATAGAAGTGCATCCCTTCAGGCATGTAGCTCTCTACTGCAGATTCAAGTTGATCAACGTTATGCCCTTTGTGTGCCGAGATAGGAATGATCTGATCAAACTCACGCTTGGTGTTCAACGACTCAATCCAAGGCAATAAACTCTCTTTTTCCTTAAGAATGTCGACTTTATTGACAGCCAAAATCACCGGACATTTAACATGTTCAAGCTTCTCAAGGACGATCTGATCCTCATCTGTCCAGGCGGTGCGATCGACAATAAAGACCACAAGATCAACATGACGCAGCGCTTCACTGGCAGCTTTATTCATGTAGCGGTTGAGTGCATTACCGCCCGTGTCATTGTGCAACCCAGGTGTATCCACATAGATAACCTGCAACTCATCTTCGGTTTTGATACCTAGAATTTGGTGGCGTGTTGTTTGCGGCTTTTTAGATGTGATACTGAGCTTTTGCCCAAGAATTCTATTAAGCAGGGTACTTTTACCAACGTTAGGTCGACCAACGATAGCCACATAACCACAACGAGTTTGATTATCCATACCTATTTCACATCCAGGGCTTTAAGCGCTGCTTTTGCAGCCTCTTGTTCAGCTTGGCGACGACTGCTTCCAACACCTTTGGTTGGTGTACTTAGCAGAGCCACGTTACAGCTAATAAAGAAAGTTTGATCATGTGCATCACCCTCTACCTTATCGAGCTGATACTCTGGCAGAGGTTTACGACGCGATTGTAAAAACTCTTGAAGGCGCGTTTTAGAATCTTTAATGGAAGTTTGCAGATCCAACTCGTCTAAACGCTTCTCAAAATGGGCAAGGACAAATGAAGCAGCTTCATCGAAGCCAACATCTTCGTGAATAGATCCGATAATAGCTTCAACTGCATCTGCAAGAATAGAGTCCCGACGGTAACCACCGCTTTTCAACTCGCCAGAGCCAAGACGCAAGTAATCACCCAATCCCCACTCACGACCAATCACGGCAAGTGTTTCACCTTTAACGAGCTTGGCACGCAGCCTGCTCATCTCACCCTCTTTAGCCTCTGGAAACTTATGAAATAGCGCGTTAGCTATAACAAAGTTAAGAATCGAGTCACCTAGATACTCGAGACGCTCATTATTGCGCTTGCCACAACTTCTGTGAGTTAGCGCAAGTTCAAGCAGGGTTACATCTTTGAAGGTGTACCCTAGGGTTCGATAAAGTTCAGTTACTGGTCGGATCAAGGTTTAGTCGCTTTAAACTCTTCTTTAAACATCACAACGGCATCAATGTTAAAAAACATTGGGACGCGCACTTCATAGTCGAGCAAGAATGTAAGTTCACTCTCGTTCTGAATAATTTGTAGGGAATCACGATCCGGCAACTTGACCTGATTGATTGTGAAACGACGCTCGATATCACGACGAATTTCAGCGTTGGGTTTGGCAAGCTCTGTTGGATCCACAGATACAGATTGAACAACAGACTTAACCGTCTCGTGAGTGGTATAGGGGCTGAAAAGTTTCATCCCCATGCTAAATACGACACCCCCTAAAAAGAGGAGTACCATTAGCGCTAAACCACCTATACCTTTTTGGCTATTTCGATTCATCACGACCTCCAGAAGGTTTCGTTATTGGATCGATCGCATTACCGTGAAATCAGGAATGCTAAGAAGTTGCTGCCAGTGCATCCAGACACTTACCGCTTTACCAACGATTAGCTCATCAGGAACAAAACCCCAGTAACGACTGTCGTTACTGTTATCACGGTTATCACCCATCATAAAGTAGTGACCTTCAGGCACCTTCCATCCACCAGACATAACAGGCGCCTGAGTATCACGGTAGATCTCATGTTCAACGCCTGAAAGATTCTCATTAACCAACAGACGCTTAGGTTCAACTGGCGGCATCTGTGCCAACAGGGTTTGTGCCTGCAGCTCACCGTTTACAAACAGCATTTTGTCTTTGTAAACAATCTCATCACCAGGCAGACCGATCACACGTTTAATATAGTAGATGCTTGGATTTTTTGGATATTTAAACACCATCACATCACCACGCTGTGGTTCGTTGTTATCTAGAAACTTGATATTGCCAACCGGTGTGCGCAGCCCGTAGTGATATTTATTTACCAGAATGAAGTCACCAACCTTTAGGGTAGGCAACATTGAACCTGAAGGAATTTGGAAGGGTTCATAGATGAAAGAGCGCAATACAAGCACTGCAGCTAATACAGGAAAAACTGAACTCGAAAACTCAGCCCAGTAAGGTTTAGCCACTTCACCGCCTAAGCTGTTATCACCTAAAGCGCCATCTTTTCGATTGCGTTTAGAAGCGAAGAAGAGAAGATCAACGGCCCAAAGAATACCGGTAACCAGCGTGACAACAACTAGGATTAGCGCAAAATCAAAATTCATATCTATTAGCCATCTACTTTAAGAACTGCAAGGAAGGCGTCCTGAGGAATCTCCACGCGACCGACCTGCTTCATGCGTTTCTTACCCGCTTTCTGTTTCTCAAGAAGCTTCTTCTTACGACTCACGTCACCACCATAACACTTCGCTAGTACGTTCTTACGAAGAGCTTTGACGGTTGTACGGGCAATAATCTTTCCACCCAGCGCCGCTTGAATGGCAACATCAAACATCTGACGTGGAATAAGGTCTTTCATTTTTTCACAAAGAAGACGGCCGCGGTACATCGAGTTATCTCTGTGCAAGATAACCGCAAGTGCGTCTACTTTCTCATTGTTAATTAGGATATCCATGCGAACCAACTTAGCAGCTTCAAAGCGAACAAAGTTGTACTCAAGCGATGCATAACCACGGCTGACAGACTTCAGACGATCAAAGAAGTCGAGGACCACTTCCGCCATCGGTAGTTCATACTGAAGCTGTACCTGCTTGCCGACGAAGAGCATGTTTTTCTGCACGCCACGCTTCTCTACACAGAGACCTATTACCTGGCCTAGATAGTCCTGTGGCACTAGAATATTCGCTACAACGATAGGCTCACGCATCTCGCGAATGCCGCCTGGATCCGGCAGTTTTGATGGACTATCTATGTGGATCACGTCGCCGTTATTCATCTCTACTTCGTACACTACGGTGGGAGCAGTGGTGATGAGGTCAATATCGTACTCACGCTCAAGACGTTCCTGGATGATCTCCATATGTAGCATGCCTAAGAAGCCACAACGGAAGCCAAAGCCCAGAGCATCAGATGTCTCTGGCTCGAAGAACAGCGAAGCATCGTTGAGCGTCAGTTTATCAAGCGCTTCACGGAAATCTTCATAGTCATCTGAGCTCGTTGGGAAGAGACCTGCGTAGACTTGCGGCTGCACCTTTTTGAAACCAGGTAGCGCATCTACGTCAGGGGTCTTCTGGTGCGTCAGCGTATCACCGACAGGGGCACCATGAATGTCTTTAATACCTGCGACTACAAAACCTACTTCGCCCGCCTGTAGAAGATCAGTCGTTGTCTGTTTTGGAGTAAATACACCGACCATCTCGGCCAAGTAACTCTGACCGGTCGATTTAACTAAGATTTTATCTTTACGACGCAGAGTACCCTGAGTAACACGCACCAATGACACGACGCCAAGATAGTTATCAAACCATGAGTCGATAATAAGCGCTTGCAATGGTGCTTCACGATCACCCTTAGGTGGTGGAATAGCGGTAATTAACTCTTCGAGAACATCTTCAACACCCATGCCTGTCTTAGCTGAACAAGGCACTGCATGCGATGCATCGATACCAATAACTTCTTCAATCTCTTGGCGGACAACTTCAGGTTGCGCCTGTGGCAAATCCATCTTGTTCAAGACTGGAAGTACTTCAAGACCTTGCTCAATCGCTGTATAACAGTTTGCAACAGACTGAGCTTCAACACCTTGCGCAGCATCCACAACAAGAAGCGCACCTTCACAGGCGTAAAGTGAACGAGATACTTCGTAAGAGAAGTCTACGTGTCCTGGCGTGTCGATAAAGTTTAGCTGGTAAGTTTTACCATCACGCGCAGTGTAATTCAGCGTCACGCTTTGAGCTTTGATTGTGATACCACGCTCACGTTCGATATCCATCGAATCGAGGACTTGCGCAGCCATTTCACGGTCAGAAAGACCACCACAAATTTGGATAATACGATCAGCTAAAGTCGACTTACCGTGGTCGATATGGGCGATGATACTGAAGTTACGTATGTGATCTAAATTACTCACTCGGATAAGAACCTTTAGAGATGCAAGCACTAAATAAATTAAGGGCGTGATTCTACTAGAAATCACGCCCTATAGATAGAAACGGTAGCAGTTAGCTAACGCAAGATTTATTCAACTCGAATCGCCATAAAGACTGGGTTACCAGCACGCAGCACACGAACCGGAACAGGTTTGTTAGAAGGCAGATCGGCCACAACCGAACTCAGTGTTTCAACCGAATCTATTTCGCTACCCGCCAGCGAGGTTATAACGTCACCTTGACGAATACCTGCGTTCGCAGCAGGACCACTAGAGACCTGCTCAACGAATACCCCAGAAGAGACGCCTAAACGTTCAGATAACTGTGAATCTAAATCACGAACATTTAACCCCAGGCTCTTTGTCGCTTTAGGCTCTGGCGGATTGGCAGAACTCGCGAGCACCTCTTGTGATGGCAACTCACCGATCTCAACCGTCATAACTTTGTGTTTGCCGGCACGGAATATCTCTACCTTCGCTTTCTCACCTGGCGCTACACGACCAACCTGAGCTGGCAATTCAGAAGAGAGACCAATTTCACGACCGTTAAACTTCAAAATAACGTCACCCGCTTCAAAACCTGCAGCCAGTGCTGGGCTATCCGGCATAACCTGCGCCACTAATGCACCCGCTGGTTTATCTAGACCAAAGGACTCTGCCAAATCGCGCGTCACCTCTTGAATACCAACGCCCAACCAACCACGGGTAACAGATCCCTTCTCTTTCAGCTGATCTGCAACTTCCATAGCCACATCAATTGGAATCGAGAAAGAGACACCCATAAATCCACCAGAACGGGTGTAGATCTGTGAGTTAATACCCACAATCTCACCATCCATATTAAATAGCGGACCACCCGAGTTTCCTGGGTTTATGGCTACATCTGTTTGAATGAATGGTACATATGAGTCGCCTGGCAAAGAGCGCTCTTTAGCACTCACGATCCCTGCAGTCACTGTTGAATCGAAACCAAAGGGGCTACCTATCGCAAGCACCCACTCACCCACCTCAAGGTCAGCGGAGCTACCAATTTTAAGCGCTGGAAGATCCGATGCATCTACTTTAAGAAGGGCGACATCTGAGCGCTTATCCGAACCAATAATCTTGGCCTCTATTTCACGACGATCATTGAGTCGCACTAACACCTGATCGGCCTGATCAATTACGTGATGATTGGTCAAAATATAACCATCGGCAGATATGATAAAGCCAGAGCCTAAGGATTGCGGATGGGTTCTAGGCTGGTCCGGGTTTTGAAAACCTCGGAAGAAATCCCTGAACATCTCAGGAATCTGCTCACCATTTGGGCCTTGCATCTGCATTTCGCTATTCGGTTTTACATTTTGAATAGAGCTAATGTTAACAACCGACGGGGATAGATCTTTAACGAGCTGGGTAAAGTTCGGCAAATCCTTTGCCCAACCGATAGAAGATACAAACAGCGTTACTATAAATATTGATGATCGAAAAAGGGACATAACAACTTCCTCAATGTTTCAAATAAGGGAGAAAAATCTCCAACTTAATCAGTGAAGCAGTTGTGGACGTAAGTCACCCGCTGCAACACCTTTGCGGCCGAGAGCTCTGGTAAATAGCAGCCCGACACTGAAACCAAGGATAGCGCTGAGTATCTGAAAAATTTCTGAAAAACCAAAAATAGATATTAGGATTGGGGAGAGAATTAAACCTAAAAGCGGTAATAGGTAGAGTATGAGAGAAGCTTTCACTAAAGCCCCCTCTTCAAGACCCACTGTGACAGTTTGGCCAGGAGAGACAATTAGGTTGTTGGGATTATCAACTTCAACTGTGACACGTTTGGAAGGGAACCAGTCGTTAATCCGCTTTTGACCACAGCCATCAGCGGAGGCACAAGCAGCACAAGCGCTGCGGCGATCAACTTCTATCCAAACACGCGATCCATCGACTTGAGAGACTAGAGCTGTTTCTTCGATCATTTAAAGTGATTTGTGTACCACGCTAGCAGCCACGCGATCGGCGTCACTCAAAGTAAGATCACCAACTACAGAGACGAAGTATTGATCAACTGCGCGACCTACAGCAACAACACCCTGTTCAACAAAGGCACCCTCTGCTGGAGAAGCTTCCGTCAGCGGTTTAACAACCACAGTCAGCGATTGATTACCCTTTTTGAATAGAATCGCTTGAGAATCCTGCGCTACACGATCGGATACCTTCTCAAAACCTGCTGGCAGCCAATCAACCTGCCACTCAGCATTAGAGCCAGCAAGAAGCGCCTTATGCTCATCTATCTGACCACGCAACCCTTCTGAGAGTCGAATGACCTCTAGAGATGGAGCCGAATCATTTATAGTTTCAGCACCCGAAAGAGATGTACGCATCAGGCTAGAGTTACTGTTTGAACGCTCAATAACACCGCTCTGGCTCAACGTATTCACATCCGTGAAATTACTGTTGTTAAGACCGATCATGACAGCAAGTGTGAGCGATGCTGCAAGCCCCATGCTGGTAAGTGATGTCCACTTAGAACGTGGAGTCTCTGAAACTTCACGTTGCTCTGTCTCAGTGATTGCAGCCATTACGCCTGCAGAGATATCGATTGTTGAGCTAACATTTTGCTCACGCATCAACGTACGAGCAAGGTGGTAACGACGCCAGGTATCAGCATCTTCACTATTTTCATCGCAACGCTTAAGCGTACGACGCAATTCGAACTCATTAAGTTCAGAATCCATTAGTGCAGATAAATTTTCCGTATTGGTCGCCATCTTAGGTCCTCAACGCTCTCAATTATTGGAGAGCAACGGTTTCAATTCATTATCAATCGCTTCACGAGCTCGATGAATTCTTGAACGAACAGTGCCAATTGGACACCCCATCACTTCAGCAATTTCATCGTAACTCATCCCCTCAAGCTCCCTCAGTTGCAATGCAACTCGAAGCTCTTCAGGAAGATTCTCGAGGGTTCTATTCATCACCTCGAGCATCTCATCTCGATACAGATTATTTTCTGGCGTATCGAGATCTGTTAACTCAGCTACAGAATCAAGATCATCTAAATCTACATCTGTGCCAGGTGGGCGCTTACTTTTCGATACTAGGTAATTCTTTGCCGTATTAATGGCGATTCGATACAACCAAGTATAGAAGGCGCTCTCACCTCTAAAATTCGCTAGGGCCTTGTAGGCCTTGATGAACGCTTCCTGTGCCACGTCATGTGATTCACTATGATCATGTACATAACGCTGAACCAACCCAATAATCTTGTGCTGGTAGCGTTTAACAAGTAGATCAAACGCACGCTGATCCCCTGCTTGAACACGTTCAACCAGCATCTGATCAGTAATTTTGTGGCTCGAATCCGTCACACCGTTTCCTATAGTTGCCGAAGATCGGCTAGAGGCATACAGTATCGGGGTTATTGCCGCGTAATTTCAACCTAATCAGTGCCTTACACCTACTAAGATTGTATTTTTTCGAAAAAGTTCCCGAGTATTTCGACTTTTTTTAAAAAAACCTTACGTAAAGCTTAATCTCTTCGCATAATAGAGCCCCAATTCACGGAAGTATTGATAACTAAATGGCAAGATTTGAATCAGATGTTTTGATCATAGGAAGTGGCGCAGCAGGTCTGACAGCAGCACTCAACCTTCCATCACATCTAAGGGTACAAGTTTTAAGTAAAGGGAAGCTTGAACAGGGTGCTACCTGGTATGCGCAAGGTGGTATTGCGGGCGTTTTCTCGGATGAAGATCGCTCTGAAAATCATATTCAAGATACACTGGTTGCCGGCGCACAACTTAGCCATCATGACTCCGTTGAACACACCGTAAAAGATGGCCCAAAGAGTATTCAGTGGCTCATCAACCAGGGCGTACCCTTTACAAAAGAGGATGACCACTACCACCTCACGCAAGAAGGTGGGCACTCTCATCGACGCATCCTTCACTCAGCTGATGCTACAGGCCAAGCAATCCAACAAACTCTAATTCAACAGGCAAAAGCAGCTAGTAATATAGAGCTTTTTGAAGATCGTATCGCCGTCGATCTCATTACCCGCCGCAAGCTTGGTCTTGGTAAAAACGCCTGTATTGGCGCCTATATCCATAACCAAGCGACAGGTCAGGTAGATCTATTCCTAGCTAAAAGCGTCATATTAGCGACTGGCGGTGCCTCGAAGGCCTACCTCTATACTACGAACCCAGATGGAGCAGCATCCGGTGATGGTATTGCCATGGCTTGGCGTGCAGGCTGCCGGGTCGCAAATATGGAGTTCAACCAATTCCATCCCACTTGCCTCTACCATCCAAAAGCGAAAGCGTTTTTGATTTCGGAGGCGGTACGTGGTGAAGGCGGCCTATTGAAACTTCCTGACGGTTCTCGTTTCATGCACCTATTTGATGAGCGAGCAGAGCTAGCGCCACGAGACATAGTGGCACGCACTATCGACCATGAGATGAAACGTATCGGCTGTGAGTACGTACACCTAGATATTTCTCATAAGCCTGCAGAGTTTATTAAAGAGCACTTTCCTACTATCTATAGTCGCTGTTTAGAGCTCGGCATAGACATAACGAAAGAGCCGATCCCTGTCGTTCCAGCAGCACATTACACCTGTGGTGGCGTTATGACCGATATTGACGGCAAAACAGATATTGATGGCCTCTACGCAGTCGGAGAAACATCTTTTACAGGGCTTCATGGTGCCAACCGCCTGGCATCTAACTCTCTGCTTGAGTGTGTCGTATACGGTTCATCAGCAGCCAAGCGCATCGCTGAAGAGTTAGCTAAGAGCGAGATCATTTTTCCGGATGTCCCGGCATGGGATGAGACTCAGGTAACAGATTCAGATGAGGATGTTGTGATCTCACACAACTGGGATGAATTGAGACGTTTCATGTGGGACTACGTTGGTATTGTAAGGAGTGATAAGCGTTTAGAACGCGCCCAACACCGCGTTGAACTACTTAAAAAAGAGATAAACGACTATTACAGCAACTACAAAGTAGGTAAGTACTTAATTGAACTTCGAAACTTAGTGACAGTTGCAGAGCTAATTATTCGCTGCGCGATGGCTCGTACGGAATCGCGCGGTCTGCACTATACAATCGATTACCCAGAGAGTTCACCAGACCTATACGACACTGTCTTAGTGCCTGAAAATTACATCTGGCCTGTCAGCTCTTGATCAAACAGTGGGGATAGCTTCGCCAACACCTGAAGCTTTCTCCACTCATTATCAGAACAACAAA
This sequence comes from Marinobacterium sp. LSUCC0821, assembly GCF_012848475.1. Taxonomy (NCBI): domain Bacteria; kingdom Pseudomonadati; phylum Pseudomonadota; class Gammaproteobacteria; order Oceanospirillales; family Oceanospirillaceae; genus Marinobacterium; species Marinobacterium sp. LSUCC0821. The sequence continues at coordinate 151,544 of NZ_CP051666.1, read as the reverse complement.
AACGCCAACAAAAAATCCAATCTGATTGGTACCTGCCCAACACTCTAACCCTTAGAGCCACCAACCAGGGTAAGCGTATAACCTGCTCTAAGGCTTCAACCTGAGCGGCCACCCCTTTCTGATCAAAAAGAACAACTGAGGATGAAACGGGATTCCAGGTAAGCTCGAGATATCGACTGCGCCCAATCGGATAAAGAAGATAGATGAGTGTTGCGAATGCTACGATCACAACGAGTGAAAATAGAGCAACTGATGATAGTAAATAAACAGCAGTGATAGTTACTATCAGAGCGAGTAAAGAGACTCGCTCTATGGGTGGACTTTGTAGCTGGAACTTACTTGGACTGAACAAAGGCCAAGACCATTTTCACTGCCTTAGCCAATTCCGGGTCTTCAGGCACACCACGCTGCATAAACCAAATAAATAGATCCTGGTCTTCACACTCAAGAAGTTTAACGAAGCGATCCTTATCATCATCTTCTAAACCACGAAAAGCCTTCTCCATAAAGGGAACAAACAGGACATCCAACTCCAACATCCCACGCCTAGCTTGCCACGTTAAACGACGAATAGCCTCTTCGCTGTACACCACACATACTCCATTAAAGGTGATTTTCAAGAGGTGTGAAGTGTAGTCTAAAACTGGTGGATTCACCATTAGCTGTTGGGATGGTTGTGTATTGGTGACAGGATTTATCCTGTCATCTGCTGGTGCAGTTGGCAGAGCCTCCCTACTTCGCTCGGACGTAGGAGCGCATTAACGCGAAGCGGAAACAAAACTGATCAATCAGTTTTGAACAGCTTTAGCTGGCCCGAAGGGCGAGGGTTTTACCCGAGTAACCCGCGATCACCGCGCAGCGGTGTATAAAAATGATGGACTGGCGCCAAGTTTGTCTAACGGAGTGGGCAATGACCTACAATGATCAGAACCTATGGTTCTGACCCTACGGGCGTTGGCATAGCCAACGTCCAAACCTGCTCTTGCAGAGCATCGGTTTGTCACATGGACCCGTTGTAGTGCAGAGTGGGGCATTGCCCATGATAAACAAAAAACCCCAGGACCTTTCGGTACTGGGGTTCTTTGTTTATTAGGTGCCTGGCAATGACCTACTCTCACATGGGGAAACCCCACACTACCATCGGCGATGACACGTTTCACGACTGAGTTCGGGATGGGATCAGGTGGTTCCATGTCTCTATTGTCACCAGGCAAAACTGGTTGGTTACCGCTTTCACGTTAACCTTGAAACTGTAATCAATTGTCTGTATCGATCATACAAGCTACAACCGGATCGATCTGATCTTGCGATCTTACGTTACCATTCAGCTGTTCATCTGATGTTATGCACTCAGACAGCTTTGGCGTTATATGGTCAAGCCTCACGAGCAATTAGTACTGGTTAGCTCAACGCCTCACAACGCTTACACACCCAGCCTATCAACGTCCTAGTCTTGAACGGCTCTTTAGGGGGCTCAAGGCCCCAGTGAGATCTCATCTTGAAGGAGGCTTCCCGCTTAGATGCTTTCAGCGGTTATCCCGTCCGAACGTAGCTACCCGGCAATGCTTCTGGCGAAACAACCGGAACACCAGAGGTTCGTTCACTCCGGTCCTCTCGTACTAGGAGCAACTCTTCTCAAATCTCAAACGCCCACGGCAGATAGGGACCGAACTGTCTCACGACGTTCTAAACCCAGCTCGCGTACCACTTTAAATGGCGAACAGCCATACCCTTGGGACCGGCTTCAGCCCCAGGATGTGATGAGCCGACATCGAGGTGCCAAACACCGCCGTCGATGTGAACTCTTGGGCGGTATCAGCCTGTTATCCCCGGAGTACCTTTTATCCGTTGAGCGATGGCCCTTCCATACAGAACCACCGGATCACTAGAACCTACTTTCGTACCTGCTCCACGTGTCTGTGTCGCAGTCAAGCACCCTTATACTCTTGCGCTCATTGCATGATTTCCGACCATGCTGAGGGTACCTTCGTGCTCCTCCGTTACTCTTTGGGAGGAGACCGCCCCAGTCAAACTACCCACCACACACTGTCCTCGATCCGGATTACGGACCAGAGTTAGAACCTCAACATTACCAGGCTGGTATTTCAAGATTGGCTCCACTCGAACTGGCGTCCAAGTTTCAAAGCCTCCCAGCTATCCTACACAAGTAAGGTCAAAGTCCAGTGTGAAGCTATAGTAAAGGTTCACGGGGTCTTTCCGTCTAGCCGCGGGTACGCTGCATCTTCACAGCGAGTTCAATTTCACTGAGTCTCGGGTGGAGACAGTGTGGCCATCGTTACGCCATTCGTGCAGGTCGGAACTTACCCGACAAGGAATTTCGCTACCTTAGGACCGTTATAGTTACGGCCGCCGTTTACTTGGGCTTCGATCAAGAGCTTCGCTTACGCTAACCCCATCAATTAACCTTCAAGCACCGGGCAGGCGTCACACCCTATACGTCCACTTTCGTGTTTGCAGAGTGCTGTGTTTTTAATAAACAGTCGCAGCCACCTGGTATCTTCGACCGGCCTCAGCTTAGGGAGCAAGTCCCATCACCAAAACCGGCGCACCTTCTCCCGAAGTTACGGTGCCATTTTGCCTAGTTCCTTCACCCGAGTTCTCTCAAGCGCCTTGGTATTCTCAACCTGACCACCTGTGTCGGTTTGGGGTACGATCCCACATAACCTGAAGCTTAGAGGATTTTCCTGGAAGCTTGGTATCAACTACTTCATCGCATATAGCGACTCGTCATCAGATCTCAGTCTTAGAAGGACCCGGATTTGCCTAAGCCCTAAACCTACATCCTTAAACACGGACAACCAACGCCGTGCTAGCCTAACCTTCTCCGTCCCCCCATCGCAGTTATGTGAGGTGCAGGAATATTAACCTGCTTCCCATCGACTACGCTTTTCAGCCTCGCCTTAGGGGTCGACTCACCCTACCCCGATTAACGTTGGATAGGAACCCTTGGTCTTCCGGCGGGGGAGTTTTTCACTCCCCTTATCGTTACTTATGTCAACATTCGCACTTCTGATACCTCCAGCCTGCCTTACAGCTTGACCTTCAACGGCTTACAGAACGCTCCTCTACCATGCTTTACAGCATCCGCAGCTTCGGTCTCTAGTTTGAGCCCCGTTATATCTTCCGCGCAGGCCGACTCGACTAGTGAGCTATTACGCTTTCTTTAAAGGGTGGCTGCTTCTAAGCCAACCTCCTAGCTGTCTAAGCCTTCCCACATCGTTTCCCACTTAACTAGAAGTTTGGGACCTTAGCTGGCGGTCTGGGTTGTTTCCCTTTTCACGACGGACGTTAGCACCCGCCGTGTGTCTCCCATGATTGCACTCTTGGGTATTCGGAGTTTGCATCGGGTTGGTAAGTCGGGATGACCCCCTAGCCGAAACAGTGCTCTACCCCCCAAGGTGAGACATGAGGCGCTACCTAAATAGCTTTCGAGGAGAACCAGCTATCTCCGAGCTTGATTAGCCTTTCACTCCGATCCACAGGTCATCCGCTAACTTTTCAACGGTAGTCGGTTCGGTCCTCCAGTTGATGTTACTCAACCTTCAACCTGCCCATGGATAGATCGCCCGGTTTCGGGTCTACTCCCAGCAACTATACGCCCTATTAAGACTCGGTTTCCCTACGCCTCCCCTATTCGGTTAAGCTTGCTACTGAAAGTAAGTCGTTGACCCATTATACAAAAGGTACGCAGTCACCGAACTAAGTCGGCTCCCACTGCTTGTACGTACACGGTTTCAGGGTCTATTTCACTCCCCTCACAGGGGTTCTTTTCGCCTTTCCCTCACGGTACTGGTTCACTATCGGTCAGTCAGGAGTATTTAGCCTTGGAGGATGGTCCCCCCATATTCAGACAGGATAACACGTGTCCCGTCCTACTCGATTTCACTTAAAAGGCAGTTTCGTGTACGGGGCTATCACCCACTATGGCCGCACTTTCCAGAGCGTTCCACTACCACCAATCAAGCTTAAGGGCTGGTCCCCGTTCGCTCGCCGCTACTAAGGGAATCTCGGTTGATTTCTTTT